>NZ_JBPQFM010000008.1:0-306010 GCF_051373225.1 Amycolatopsis sp. w19
CGGGCGCACCAGCATGCCGCCGGTGCCCGGAAAAAGGGGGATGCAGCGACGGAATCGAAGCTCTCGCCCTCGACGGGGAAGGACTCGGGCGGTCCCGTGGCGGGCTGAGCACCAAGATCCACTTGGTTGTGGACGGGCGGGGCCTGCCGATGCGGTTCCTGCTCACCCCGGGCCAGGCTGGCGACAACCCGCAGCTGGTTCCGCTGCTGGACGGCATCACCGTCGCCCGGATCGGTCCCGGCCGGCCACGCTGCCGACCGGAGACGGTGATCGCGGACAAGGCGTATTCGCATCCGTCAACCCGCCGGGCGATGCGAGACCGGCGGATTAGGTTCGTCAGTCCGGAACGGGATGACCAGATCGCCCGCCGCACAGCCAAAGGCCGCAGCGGCGGGCGACCACCAGCGTTCGACGCCGAGGCCTATAAACAGCGCAACGTGGTCGAACGGTGCTTCAACCGGCTCAAACAGTTCCGCGACCTGGCCACCCGCTACGCCAAACGCGCCGCCTACTACCAGGCCGAACTCACCATCGCCGCGATCGTGCTCTGGCTCCAATGACTTACAGGACACGGCCTAGGTGTACTGCCCCGGGAGGTTGTGAACGGGGAGACACGTAGTCAGATGATCTTGGAATGAGGGAGGGCCTCCGGGTTCGGTGTGGATTGCGACATCTGCACCGGATACCTGGAGGCCCTCGTGACTCACGCTAACGCACCGTTGACCCCTGCTGGGAGGCTGCGTCTGGCCCGGTGTGTCGTGGACGATGAATGGCCGTTGCGGCGGGCGGCGGAACGGTTCCAGGTCGCGGTGTCCACGGCGAAACGCTGGGCCGACCGCTACCGCAAAGACGGCGAAGCAGGCATGGTCGATCGCTCGTCCCGTCCCCGCCGCAGTCCGTCGCGGACCCCGGCCCGGACCGAACGGCGGATCATCAAGGTCCGGGTCCTGCGCAGGTGGGGGCCGGCCCGGATCGCCTACCTGCTCGGACTGAATCCGTCCACGGTGCATGCTGTCCTGCGCCGTTATGGCATGGCCAGGCTCACGCACCTGGACCGGGTCACCGGCCGGTCGGTCCGCCGCTACGAACACGCCGCACCCGGCGACCTGATCCACGTCGACATCAAGAAGCTGGGCAACATCCCCGACGGCGGCGGGCACCGTGTCCTCGACCGCGCCACCGGCCTGCGACACAAGAAAGCCACCACCACCGCCCGCTACCGGCACGGCAAACCCAGGATCGGGTCCAGCTACGTCCACAACGCCGTCGACGACCACTCCCGCCTGGCCTACAGCGAGATCCTGCCCGACCAGAAGAAAGAAACCGCGGCCGCGTTCTGGCAGCGAGCCCAGAACTTCTTCACCAGCTATGGAATCACCGTCGCACGGGTCCTGACCGACAACGGCTCCTGCTACAAGTCCCGCCTCTGGCGCGACACACTGACCAACGCCGGGATCAGCCACAAACGCACCCGACCCTACCGGCCCCAGACCAACGGCAAAGTCGAGCGGTTCAACCGCACCCTGCTCGAGGAATGGGCCTACGCCCGCACCTACCGCTCCGAAACCGAGCGCCGCGACGCCTACCCAGGCTGGCTCCACACCTACAATCACCACCGCGGCCACACCGCACTCGCCGGCAAACCACCCGCCAGCCGCGTCCCCAACCTCCCAGGTCAATACACCTAGGTCCGTGAAGGCCTCCTTCACTGATTGATCTTTGTTTACCCACCAGTGAGTTTGGCGGACAAGTGCGCCCAATGTGGCATTGGGGACGCTGAGCGTCTCCAATGCCACATTGGGCGCACCGACTGAGCGAGCCTCTGGGAAGGCTGGCAGTAGCTAGGTCCGTGAAGGCCTCCTTCACTACCTTCAGGGTAGGGAAGGAGGCCTTCACGGACACGCGGCTCGCCACACTCGACCCAGGTACACCAGCAGTCACAGCGGCTGCCCGACCATGCCGTGGGACTGTGACCGAAATCCGCGAGACTCCCCCGCCACCGGCGTCTAGCGTGGGTGACCGTGACGTGGAGTTCGTACAGCAGCTATCTGGTCATCGTCGTCCTGATCGTCCTCGCGCCGGGGCCGGACACGATGGTGATGCTCAAGAACTCGCTGTCCGGCGGCACCCGCGGCGGTTTCCTCACCACGGCCGGGATCTTCGTGGCCAACGCCGTCCAGGGCACCGCCGCCGCCCTCGGCCTCGGTGTCGTGATCGCGCAGTCGCAGCCGGTGTTCGTGACGCTCAAATGGGTCGGCGCCGCATACCTGGTCTTCCTCGGTTTCCAGGCGTTGCGCGGCGCGTGGCGGGGCGACTACTCCGGTGTCACGGCGGTGAAGCAGCAACGGTCGACCGGGTTCCGCCGCTTCCGCGAGGGCTTCCTTTCCAACATCACCAACCCGAAGGTGCTCGTGCTGTACCTCTCGGTGCTGCCGCAGTTCCTCGACCCGGTGACGACGTCGGCATGGCACGCGCTGCTGCTCGCGTACACGGTCGCCGTGCTGGGCGCGATCTGGCTGCTGACGCTGCTGTTCTTCGTGCACCGCGTGCGGTCCTGGCTCGAACGCCGCAAGGTGCGCCGCGCGCTCGACGGCATCACCGGCACCGCGTTGGTCGGCTTCGGCGCGGCTTTGGTGTTCGAGTCATGACCTGGGGTGTGTACAGCGGTTTCGCGCTGATGATGCTGGCGCTCGCGCTCGTCCCCGGCCCGGACAACATGGTGGTGCTGAAGAACGCGCTGTCCGGTGGTGTCCGCGGCGGAGGCTGGGCCTGCTTCGGCGTCGGCGTCGCGAATCTCGCGCAGGCGACCGCGGCCGCGCTCGGTCTCGGCGCGGTCATCATGAACTCGCGGCCGGTGTTCGAAGCCGTGAAATGGGCGGGCGCGGCGTACCTCTGCTACCTCGGCGTCCGGGCTCTGATCGGCGCCTTCCGCGGCGATTACGACGGGCTCGCCGAGACCGCCGCCGCCCGGCGGAGCGGATTCCGCCGCTGGCGGGAGGGCTTCCTCTCCAACGTCACCAACCCGAAGGTCCTCGTGCTGTACCTGTCGGTGCTGCCGCAGTTCCTGACCCCTGGCGTCACAGACACCGGGGACGCGCTGCTGCTGGCGTACACGATCGCCGCGGCGGGCACCCTCGCCCAGCTACTACTGCTGTTCTTCGTGCACCGCGTGCGGACCTGGCTGGAACGCCGCAAGGTGCGCCGCGCGCTCGACGGCGTCACCGGGACGGCGCTGGTCGGCTTCGGCGCCGCGCTCGTACTGGAGTAACCCCTTCGGTCGTTCACGCGATACTCCGGATGTCGCAATGGCGCGACCTCAGGAGGCTTCGATGAACATGAAGACCTACGGCGTTCTCGCCGGAGCCGCCTTCTCCCTCATTCTCCTCGGCGCGGGTCCCGCCGATGCCGGCGAGCGCGGTAACTCCGGAGCCCCGCCCGGACACGCGCAGGACACCACCAAACCGCAGCCACCGTCCAAAGCGGACTTCTCCGGGCACGGCGCGAACAAGCACGGGCCGTACGACTCCACCCGGGACGGTTCGCCGTCGGCCAACGGCAACGGCGGTGGCGAAGCCGTCGGCAAGCCCTGCGCCGGTTGCGTCGGCAAGGCCGACAACAAGAACCCGCGCGGGCAGCTGCCGGGCGGTTCCGACGCGAACGCGGGCTACGAATGCGACCGCAACCACGGCGTCGGACGCGGTAATCCCGCGCACACCGCCTGCGTGCCGGACCGGACGCCGCCCGCCACGAAGCCGCCGGTCGAGACTCCCCCGCCCGGGGGACCACGCGCCGAAGCCGTCCCACCTTCGGTCGTGCCAGTGGCGGCTGTCGCCGCGGCCGCCGCACCCCGCGCCG
Organism: Amycolatopsis sp. w19; assembly: GCF_051373225.1. NCBI lineage: Bacteria > Bacillati > Actinomycetota > Actinomycetes > Pseudonocardiales > Pseudonocardiaceae > Amycolatopsis > Amycolatopsis sp. w19. The sequence continues at coordinate 3,856 of NZ_JBPQFM010000008.1, forward strand.
ACGTCGCGGTCGCGAGCTCGCCGTCACTGGCCAAGACCGGTTTCGCTCTCGAACCCGTACTGCTGACCGGGCTGGGTTCGCTGGCCGCGGGCGGTGCCGCGGTCTACGCGGGAACGCGGCGGCGCCGGGACGCATGACTACTTTCGGCGGGTGACTTTCCGGCGTCCACCACGTTGAATCCCGTCTCCAGAAGCACCTAGCCGAGGAGGCCGTTCGTGAGGTTCACCCCCGCCGCCACCGTCACGGCGATGGCCGCCGCCCTGCTGCTGGGCGGCGCCACCGCCGCGACCGCGATCAACTCCTACAACGCGACCCCCGCGCCCGAGCGCACCGAGGTCGGCGCCCTCGTCGCCACCTGGGACAACGACGGCGACCCCGCCACACCCGACCGGGTCGACTGGGTGTGCTCCGGCACCATGGTCGACGCCGACACGTTCCTCACCGCCGCGCACTGCACCACCGACTGGCCCGCCAACGTGCGGTTCTTCGTCTCGCTCGACCAGGACGTGCAAGCGGGTCTCGACGCGGCCGCGAAGAAGTACCCCGGCGACCCGGCGGCGGTCGCCAAGGCCGTCGCCGTCGAGGGCGTCGCGCACAGCGAGCCCGGCTACCCCGGCAACTCCGCCGACTCGCACGACATCGCCGTCGTCCAGCTGCCCGCGAAGCAGGTCGCCGCACGTTGGAGCTTCACCCCCGCGAAGCTGCCCAGTGCCGGTCAGCTCGACAAGCTCGGCCCGCAGGGGCTGAACTCGACGCCGTTCGTGGTCGCCGGCTACGGCACGCAGGAAGCCGTGAACGGGCCGGGCGGGCACACGCATCCCGGCGGCGGCGTCCGGATGAAGGCGCCCGTCACCTTCGACGCGCTCAACAAGACCTGGGTCCGGCTCGCGATGACGGCGCCGCAGGGCAACGGCGGCGCCTGCTACGGCGACTCCGGCGGGCCGAACTTCGCCACGATCGACGGCAAGCGTGTCCTCGTGTCGACGACCATCACCGGTGACGGCCCCTGCTACGCCACCAATGTCACCTACCGGCTGGACTCGCCGACGTCGCGTGACTTCCTCGCGCCGTTCGTCGCCCTGCCCTGATCAAGCCCGCTCGGGTTCGCCCGCGACGCGCTCGATGCGGGCACCGAGCCGGTTCAGGTTCTCCACGAAATGCGGGTAACCGCGGTCGATGTGGAAGACGTCCCAGACCTCGGTGACGCCGTCCGCGCACAGCCCGGCCAGCACCAGCCCGGCGCCGGCGCGGATGTCCGCGGCCCACACCGGGGCGCTCGAAAGCTTCTCCACGCCGCGGACGACGGCGTGGTGCCCGTCGGTGCGCGCGTCGCCGGAAAGCCGCATCATCTCTTCGATGAACCGGAACCGGGCTTCGTAGATGTTCTCCGTGATCATCGAGGTGCCCTCGGAGACCGCGGACAGCGCCACCGCGAACGGCTGCAGGTCGGTCGCGAAACCGGGGTACGGCAGCGTCACCCAGTCGACGGCCTTCGGGCGCTCGTTCTGGACGATGCGGAAGCCCTTGTCGTCGAACGTCTCGACTTCGGCACCCGCCAGGCGGAGCTTGTCGAGGACCAGGTCGAGGTAGTGCGGGTTGACGCCGCGGACGGTCAGGTCGCCCCGGGTCATCGCGGCGGCGAACGCCCAGGTCGCGCCGACGATCCGGTCGCCGATCACGCGGTGCTCGGTGGGGTGCAGCTTCTCGACGCCCTCGACGGTGAGGGTCGACGTGCCCGCGCCTTCGACCTTCGCGCCCATCTCGGTCAGCATCGTGCAGATGTCGACGATCTCGGGTTCGCGCGCGGCGTTGTCGATGACCGTGGTGCCCTCGGCGAGCACGGCGGCCATCAGGATGTTCTCGGTGGCGCCGACGCTCGGGAAGTCCAGCCAGATCTGCGCGCCACGCAGCCCGTCGGCCTTCGCCACGACGCAGCCGTGCTCGATCGTGCTGGTGGCGCCCAGCTTGCGCAGGCCGTTCTGGTGCATGTCCAGCGGCCGCGAGCCGATGGCGTCCCCGCCCGGCAGCGCCACGACGGCCTGCTTGAGCCGTCCGACCAGCGGCCCCAGCACGCATACCGACGCCCGCAGCTTGCCCATCGCGGCCGAATCGGCCCGGTGCGACAGCTCGGCCGGGGTGGTGATCGTGGCGGTGTCGCCGTCGATGACGACCTCGCAGCCGACACTGCGCAAGACGTCGCCCATCAGGGGAACGTCCAGGATCTGGGGGCAGTTCGTGATGGTCGTCGTACCCTCGGCCAGCAGGGCCGCGGCCATCAGTTTCAGGACGCTGTTCTTGGCCCCGACCACGTCGACCTCGCCGACCAGCCGTGCTCCGCCGTGCACGTCGAAGTGCTCGCTCATGGGCGCCAATCATGCCCTCTCGCCCGGATTTGCCTTACGCCGGGCCGGTAGAGTCGGCTTCATGGTCGTTCGCATCAACCGCGTGTACACGAAGGTCGGCGACAACGGCACCACGGCGCTCGGCGACGGCTCCCGCGTGCCGAAGACCTCGCCCCGCCTTGGCGCGTACGCCGACGTCGACGAAGCCAACTCCGTCATCGGGCTCGCGCTCGCGATGGGCGCGCTCCCCGAGGAGATCACGCAGGTGCTGCGTGCGGTGCAGAACGATCTCTTCGACGTCGGCGCGGATCTGTGCGCGCCGATCGTGGAGAACCCGCCGTACGAGCCGCTGCGCATCACCGAGCGGTACATCGAACGGCTGGAAGGCTGGTGCGACGAGTTCAACGAGCGCGTGCCGAAGCTGACGTCGTTCATCCTGCCGGGTGGCACCCCGGGGGCGGCTTTCCTGCATCAGGCCCGCACCGTCGCGCGGCGCGCCGAGCGGTCCGGCTGGGCGCTGTTCGAGGCCGAGCAGGCCACGACGAATCAGCTGGCGATCAAATACCTGAACCGGCTTTCGGACCTGCTGTTCATCCTGTCGCGGCTGGCGAATCCGGACGGCGACATCCTGTGGCAGCCGGGCGGGGCGAGCTGAAGGACGCTTTCATCGCGCCCTTCAGCTCACCTTCAGCCCTGTTCGCGTGCTGCCCAATAGCGCTCGAGGTCGACGTCGGGCGTGCCGTCCTTGCCCGGGTCGATCGCCTTCATCGTGATCGTGTCCTCCAGGGACACGGACTCGGGAAGGTGGCTCCAGCGGTTCGTGTCCTCGCTCTGAGTCATGGACCGAGAATAGACGTGGATCACGTCCGCAGCCCGGTAGAAATGCCGCATTCAGAGGACTAAATGCCCCAGGAGGTTCGGAGCGAAGCGAGAGCATCATGGAAACCGGGGAAGGTCTTCTTCACGCAACCGGGGTCGTCCAGCGTGATCCCCGGCGTCCGCAGCCCGGTGACACTGAACGCCATCGCGATCCGGTGGTCCCGGCGGCATTTCACCAAGGCCCCCGTCGGCACGCCGGGCCGGATCTCGATCCAGTCCCGCCCCGTCTCGACCGGAACACCCATCGCGCGCAGGTTCTCCTCGCACGCCGCCAGCCGGTCGCATTCCTTGATGCGCGTGTTGTAGACGTCCTCGATCCGCACCGGCCCGTCCGCGAACGGCGCGATGGCCGCGAGCGTCGGCACGGTGTCGGAGATGTCGCGCATGTTCACCGTGACCCCGCGCAGGCCACCCGTTCCGGTCACGGTCACGGCGTCCGGGCCGACTTCGACGTCCGCGCCCATCCGCCGCAGGACCTCGACGAAGGCCAGATCCCCTTGCAGAGCGCCCTCGCCGAGCCCCGGCACGGTCACCGAGCGATCGGCCAAGGCCGCCGCCGCGAAGAAGTAGCTGGACGTCGAAGCGTCGGGCTCGATCTCGTAGCGACAGCCCTGATACGGCGTGGGCGGCACGACGAACGTGTCGCCGTCACGGACGACCTCGACGCCGAAGCGCCGCATCATCGCGATGGTGATCTCGACGTAGGGCACCGAAACGAGGTCCGTGACGGTGATCCGCAGGCCCTCGGCGGTCAAGGGACCGACCAGCAGCAACGCGGTCAGGAACTGCGACGACAGCCCCGCGTCCAGCGTCAGCTCGCCGCCCTTGATCCCGGCGGCCCGCACCACCAGCGGATGGTGGCCCGGCGAGCCTTCGAAGGTCAGGTCGACGCCCAGTTCCAGCAACGCGTCGGTGAGCGGGCCCAGCGGCCGGGCGCGCATCTGCTCGGAGGCATCGAACCGGAAGGTGCCGTGACCGGCGGCGGCCAGTGCCGGCAGGAACCGCGCGGTGGTGGCGCCGTCACGGCAGAAGACGTCGGCGCTGTCGACGGCGGGCCCCTCGGGCCTGCCCTCGATCGTCCACTCGCCGGGAGCGCGTGAGACCTGATAGCCGAGCTTGAGGAGGCCCTCGGCGAAGCCCTCGGAGTCGTCCGAACGCAGCGGCCTGCTCAGCACGGTCGTCCCGTGGGCGGCGGCCGCGAGGAACAGGCCTCGGGCGGTGATCGACTTCGAACCGGGGATGTCGACGATGGTCACGGCGTGAGCATACGGCGTGCCCGAACGGCGAACTCGCGTGATCAGACGCGGGACACGCGTGATCAGACGGACGACACGCGTGATCAGGAAGCGCGCGGCAGGCGGCGGCCCGGCGGGGCCGACTCAAGCCAGGAAAGGAAGCCGGTGAGGGCACCGGGGCCCATCGCGATCTCGATCGCCTCCTGCGTGGCGGACTCACACCGCAGGACGATCGAACCTTCGGGGACGGCGTACGCCTCCGTGCCGGAGGGATCGCGACGGTCCGCGATCTCCATGCTCGCCCGCTGGAAGACCCGGTCCGGGCCGGTCCGCAGGCTCCACACCCGGAACCAGACGAACTCGTCGCCCTCGTAGCGGCCCAGCCCCAGATGCCAGCTGGACCGCGCCTCGTCCGGACGCCACCGCAGGGCGACGCTCACGCCGCCACCGCGGCGCATCCGGACCCACCGCAACGAATACCAGGCCGCGAGCACGGCCAGGACGGTCAGGGCCCCGAGAACACCCACGGCGATTTCCACGGCCCGGCCCCTGCCTCTCGCCCGGTCAGACTGACTGACCGGCCGCGCGAAGCTGGGCAGTCGCCCTAGCCCGCTCTTGCTCGTCTTCGCCGGTCAGCGCCTTCTTGGCCGCGTCGACGTCGATCTCGTCCGAGAGCTCCGCGCTCTCGGCGAGGATGCTCACGCCGGTCGCGGTGACCGACAGGAAACCGCCGTGCACCGCGGCGGTCACGGTCTCGCCGTCCGTGGTCGTCACCTTCACGACGCCACCCTCGACGAGCTGGCCCAGAACCGGCTCGTGACCGGCCATGATGCCGATCTCGCCCTCGGTGGTCTGCGCCACCACGAACGTGGCGGTACCGGACCAGAGACGGCGCTCGACGGCTACCAGCTCGACAGAAATCTCAGCCACGTAGCTTCCCTTCACCTCAGGTGCTGGCACCGAGTGTAGTAGTCGAAGTTCCCAGTAAGCGAACGGCGGGACCAGCGTCCACAGTAGACACTGATCCCGCCGCTCATCGGAACATCACTTCTTGGTGATTTCCTTGTACTTCTTCTCGAGGTCTTCGAGACCACCGATACCCAGGAACGCCTGCTCCGGGTAGTGGTCGAAGTCGCCCTTGGTGATGCGGTCGAACGACTCGATGGTCTCCGCCAGCGGCACGGTCGAGCCCGGGATCTGCGTGAACGCCTCGGCGACCAGCATGTTCTGCGACAGGAACCGCTCGATGCGGCGCGCGCGCTGAACGGTGAGCTTGTCCTCTTCCGACAGCTCGTCCATACCGAGGATCGCGATGATGTCCTGCAGCTCCTTGTACTTCTGCAGGATCCGGATGACCTCGGAGGCCACGCGGTAGTGGTCCTCACCGACGATGGCCGGGTCGAGAATGGTCGACGTCGACGCCAGCGGGTCCACCGCCGGGAAGATGCCCTTCTGGAACACGCCACGCGAAAGCTCCGTGGTGGCGTCCAGGTGGGCGAACGTCGTCGCCGGGGCCGGGTCGGTGTAGTCGTCCGCGGGGACGTAGATCGCCTGCATCGAGGTGATCGAACGACCACGGGTCGAGGTGATCCGCTCCTGGAGCTGACCCATCTCGTCGGCCAGCGTCGGCTGGTAACCCACGGCCGAAGGCATGCGGCCCAGCAGGGTCGACACCTCGGAACCGGCCTGAGTGAACCGGAAGATGTTGTCGATGAAGAGCAGCACGTCCTGGTTCTGCACATCGCGGAAGTACTCCGCCATGGTCAGCGCGGACAGCGCGACCCGCATACGGGTGCCCGGCGGCTCGTCCATCTGGCCGAAGACGAGGGCGGTGTCGTTGATGACGCCGTCCTCGGACATCTCCAGGAAGAGGTCGTTGCCCTCACGGGTGCGCTCGCCGACACCGGCGAACACCGAGGTACCACCGAAGTTCCGGGCGACACGGGTGATCATCTCCTTGATGAGCACCGTCTTGCCGACGCCGGCACCGCCGAACAGGCCGATCTTGCCACCCTCGACGTACGGGGTCAGCAGGTCGACGACCTTGAGGCCGGTCTCCAGCATCTTCGTCTTGCCTTCGAGCTGGTCGAAGGAAGGCGGGTTGCGGTGGATGCCCCAGCGCTCGAGGTCGTCGCCGTAGCCGGGCTCGTCCAGGCACTCGCCGAGCGCGTTGTAGACGTGGCCCTTGACCTTGTCGCCGACCGGGACCGTGATGGGGCCGCCGGTGTCGGTGACCTCGGCGCCACGGACGAGGCCGTCCTGCGGCTGGAGCGAAATGGTGCGGACGAGGTTGTCACCGAGGTGGCTGGCGACCTCGAGCGTCACCGTCTTGCGCAGCTGCTCGAACTCGATTTCGACCTTGAGCGCGTTGAACTGGTCGGGAACGGAACCGCGCGGGAATTCGACGTCGACGACCGGGCCGGTCACCGAGACGATGCGCCCCTTGGCACGGGCTTCAGTACTGGTCATCAGTCATCACTTCCTGCTGCGGTGAGAGCGTTCGCCCCACCGACGATTTCGGAGATCTCCTGGGTGATCTGCGCCTGGCGGGCCTGGTTCGCCTCCCGCGTCAGCGTGTTCACCAGTTCGTTCGCGTTGTCCGACGCCGCCTTCATCGCGGTACGGCGGGCCGCGAGTTCGGACGCCGCCGACTCGAGCATCGCCGCGAAGATCCGCGTGTTGATGTACTTCGGCAGCAACGCGGCGAGCAGCTTCTCGGCGCTGGGCTCGAACTCGTAGCTCGGGAGCAGGCTTTCGGGCTTCTCCTCTTCGCCCTCGGTGTACTCGACCTCGAGCGGCGCGACGCGCTTGGCGACGGGACGCTGGGTGAGCATCGAGACGAACTCGGTGTAGACGACGTGGATCTCGTCGACACCCAGGATGCCGTCGGCGTTGCCCGCCTCGTCGTCGGCGCCGTTCAGGAACGACTCGACGATGAGTTCACCGGCCTCCGCGGCGTTGACGTAACCGGGCTGGTCGGAGAAGCCCGTCCAGCTTTCGGCCACCTCGCGGCCACGGAAGCGGTAGAAGCTCAGGCCCTTGTTGCCGGTCACGTACAGCACCGGCTCCTTGCCCTGCTCACGCAGCAGCGTGAGGAGCTCCTCGGTCGCCTTCAGCACGTTGGAGTTGTACCCACCGCACTGGCCCTTGTCGCTGGTGATCACGAGGACCGCCGCGCGCTTCGGGTTCGGACGCTCGACCAGAAGCGGGTGGTCGAGGTTCGCCGAGGCTCCGGCCAGGGCCGAGAGCACGTTCGTGATCTCGTCCGAGTACGGCCGGGAAGCCGCGACCTTCGCCCGCGCCTTGGTGATGCGCGCGGTGGCGATGAGCTCCATCGCCTTGGTGATCTTGCCGATGGACTTGGTCGCCTTGATACGCGACCGGAGTTCTCGGAGTTGTGCGGCCATGAGCTATCAGCTCACTTCTTCGGGGCGGGCTTGTTGACCTTGACGGTCTCCTGCCCGACCTTCTCGGCGTCCATCGCGTCGGAGACCTCGACCAGGCTCTTGCCCTCGGAGGTGGTGAACTCCTTCTTGAACTCGTTCACCGCGTCGACCAGCCCGGAAGCGGTCTCCTTGGAGAACTTGCCCGACTCGCGGATGTCCTTGAGGAGCTCTCCGTGCTTGCGACGCGCGGAGTCGACGAACTCGTCGCGGAAGCGGCGCACGTCCTCGGTCGGAACGGTGTCGAAGTGACCGTTCGTGCCGAGGTACACCGTGACGACCTGCTCCTCGACCGGGATCGGCGAGTACTGCGGCTGCTTGAGCACCTCGTACAGGCGGGCACCGCGCTCAAGCTGCGCCTTCGACGCGTCGTCGAGGTCCGAAGCGAAGGCCGCGAAGGCCTCCAGCTCGCGGTACTGCGACAGGTCGATACGGAGCGAACCCGAAACGTCCTTCATCGCCTTGACCTGCGCGGCACCACCCACGCGGGAAACCGAGATACCCACGTCGATGGCCGGGCGCTGACCGGCGTTGAACAGGTCCGACTGGAAGAAGCACTGACCGTCGGTGATCGAGATGACGTTCGTCGGGATGTAGGCCGACACGTCGTTCGCCTTGGTCTCGATGATCGGGAGACCGGTCAGCGAGCCCGCGCCCAGCTCGTCCGAGAGCTTCGCGCAACGCTCGAGGAGGCGGGAGTGCAAGTAGAAGACGTCGCCGGGGAAGGCTTCACGGCCCGGCGGGCGACGCAGCAGCAGCGAGATCGCGCGGTAGGCGTCGGCCTGCTTGGTCAGGTCGTCGAACACGATGAGGACGTGCTTGCCCTCGTACATCCAGTGCTGGCCGATGGCCGAGCCGGTGTACGGCGCGATCCACTTGAAGCCGGCGGAGTCCGACGCGGGGGCCGCGACGATGGTGGTGTACTCCATCGCGCCGGCGTCCTCGAGGGACTTCTTGACCGCGGCGATCGTGGAGCCCTTCTGGCCGACCGCGACGTAGATGCAGCGAACCTGCTTCTTCGGGTCGCCGGTCTCCCAGTTGGCCTTCTGGTTGATGATCGTGTCCACCGCGACGGCCGTCTTACCGGTCTTGCGGTCACCGATGATCAGCTGGCGCTGGCCACGGCCGATCGGGGTCATCGCGTCGATCGCGGTGATACCGGTCTGCAGCGGCTCGGCCACCGGCTGGCGCTCGACCACCGAAGCGGCCTTGACCTCCAGCGGGCGGCGCTCGGTGGTCTCGATCTCGCCGAGGCCGTCGATCGGGGCGCCCAGCGGGTTCACGACGCGGCCGAGGTAGCCCTCGCCGACCGGAACCGAGAGGACCTGACCGGTCCGCTTGACTTCCTGACCTTCGACGACGGTCTCGAAGTCACCGAGGATCGCGGCACCGATGGAGCGCGCGTCCAGGTTCAGCGCCACGCCGAGGACCCCGCCGGGGAACTCGAGCAGCTCGTTGGCCATCGCCGAGGGAAGACCCTCGATGTGGGCGATACCGTCACCGGCGTCGACGACGACGCCAACCTCTTCCCGGCTCACGTCCGGGGCGTAACTCGAGACGTAGTTCTCGATCGCGCTACGGATCTCATCCGAGGAGATCGTCAGCTCCGCCATTTCGTTCCCGCTCTCGCTTCGTTCGTGCCAGTGTGCAAAGTCGTTGTTGTGGGTCAGCCGGCCAACCGGCGACGCAGGGCGTCGATCCGCCCCGCGGTGCTGCCGTCGATGACCTCGTCGCCGACGCGGACCACGAGTCCGCCGCCGAGTGACGGGTCGACCTCGACGTGCAGCGCGAGCTGCCGCCCGTAAAGGGCGTTGAGCTTCTCGCTCAGCCGAGCCTGCTGTTCGTCGGAAAGCGCGCTCGCGCTGGTCACCCGGGCGACCGAGCGCTCACGGCGTTCCGCGGCCAGCTGGACCAGCTCTTCGAGGGCGTTGCCGACCCCGCGGCCCTTGGCGCGCAGGACGACCTGCTCGACGAGGGTCTTGGTGACCACGTCCACCTTGTCGGCGAACAAGGTGCGGACCAGGGTCCGCTTCGCCTCCGCGGGGGCGGTCAGGTCGGAAAGTGCCCGTTCGAGCTCCGGCTCACCCGCGACGATACGACTGACCCGGAACAGCTGGTCTTCGACAGCGTCGATGTTCCCGGACTTCTCCGCACTGGTGAGCAGCGCCGAGCGGCCGAGGGCCTCGAGCCCGTCGGTCAGTTCGCGCGGGCTCGACCAGCGGCTGCCCGCCACGGAGTCGAGCACCTGCAGGGCCGGTTCGGAAACCTTGCCCGCGAGGATCCCGCGGGCGAGGCCGATCCGGGCTTCGGACGAGGCCGAACCGTCGGCGACGGCCCGGCGCAGGCCGATCTCCCGGTCCAGCAGGGCGACGACCGAAAGCAGCTCGTCGCCGACCGTCGCCGGGTCCGTACCCGCGGCGGCCAGAACCTCGCCGAGACGCTTCTCGGCGAGGTCGAGCGCTTCACGGCTCGCAGCATGCAGCGTCATTCTGGTCTACTTCCCCGCTCCGAGACCGGCACCGTTGGCGCCCGCGGTCTCCAATTCGGCCAGGAACCGGTCCACGGTGCCGTGACGGCGCGCGTCGTCCGCGAGCGACTCGCCGACGATGCGGCTGGCCAGCTCGACGGAGTTACGGCCGAGTTCGGCGCGCAGCTCGGCGATGATCTGCGCCTTCTGGGCCTGCAGCTGAGCCTGACCCTGGGCGACGATGCGCTGGGACTCGGCTTCGGCCTCGGTCCGCAGTTCCGCCTTGATCTGCTCGGCTTCGAGCCGGGCGTCGTCGCGGATCTTCGCGGCCTCGGAACGGGCTTCCGCCAGCTGCGCCTTGTACTGCGCAAGGTTTTCTTCGGCTTCGGCCTGCGCCTTCTCGGCCCGCTCGATGCCACCCTCGATCAGCTTCGTCCGCTCTTCGTAGGTCGCCTCGAAACGCGGGACGACGTACTTCTTCAGAACGAACAGCAGCAGAAGGAAGGCGATGAACCCGAGGATGAGCTCGGGAACGTGCGGCACGATCGGGTTGGGCACCTCTTCGGCGGCCAACACCAATTCGGTCTTCAGCACAACGTCTCCTTAAGCGATGAGCGAAACTCAGCCTTAGGCGGAGGCGAGGAAGTAGATGACGATACCGATCAGCGCCAGCACCTCGGTCAGCACGAAGGTCGAGAAGGCGATGCTCTGCAGCTTGCCCTGGGCCTCCGGCTGACGGGCGGTGCCGTTGATGACGGCGGCGAAGATGAGACCCACACCGATACCGGGGCCGATCGCGCCGAGGCCGTAACCGATGGCGGCGAGACCCTTGTTGATGCTGACGGCCTCGGTGGCGGCCTGCGCAAGAACGATGTTGCTCACGTGCGTTTCCCTTCAAACTCGGTCCGCGCGACTCACGCGGATCGGGGGTCTTTTGGTGTTCTCAGTGCTCCGACGCCAGCGCGGCGCCGATGTAGCCTGCGGACAGCAGTGCGAAAATGAATGCCTGCAGGACCTGGATGAATGCCTCCAGGAAGGTCATCGCGATGGCGAAGAGGAATGCCACCGGCGACGCGACCTTCACGAGACCTTCGCCCTCGGTCAGCAGGAAGCTGCCACCGAGTGTGAAGACCATGATGATGAGGTGGCCGGCGAACATCGCGGCGAAAACCCGGATGGCCAGGGTCGCCGGCGCGATGAAGAACTTCTGCGCGAACTCGATGGTGGAGTACAGCGGCAGCACGAACCCGGGAATACCCGCCGGCGCCAGTTCCTTCTTCAGGTAACCCTTGAAGCCGTGGCGTTTGAACCCGACGTAGTGGTACACCGGGTAAACGACAAGGAACGCGAGGGCGACCGGGAAGCCGATTCGCGCCATCGTCGGGAACTGGAAGAACGGGATGATCCCGAACAGGTTGTTCACCAGCACGAAGCTGAACAGACCCAGGATCAGCGGAATGAACGGCTTGAAGTCGGCCGAACCGATCTGCTCACGCGCGATGTTGTTGCGGCCGAAGTTGTAGATGCTTTCGGCGATGAACTGTCCCTTGCCCGGGACGACCTTCAACCGGCGAGACGTCACCATGAAGTAGGTGATGATGATGATCAGGGAGATGACCACCAGCAGCATCGGCTTGGTGAAAGCAAACCAGCCGGAACCGAACAACGGCGGCAGGTTGAAGTCTTTGACACCAGGCGGCGCGAACTCCGCACCCTCGGCTAGTACCAGCGCGCCCACTGGGCTCCTTCCGGTTCTCCCGGCCGGCGTTCACTCCGCCGGGGGAATCGTCACGATCTGGACTTAACGTACCCGACACGTATCGGGCCGTCGGAGGCGGCCACCCCACGATGTGCTGAACACGGTTTCACGTTCCGCACACGAGGATTCTCGATGCAGTGCTCCCGGGAGACAGACGCCTACCAGCGGGTAATGAGGGACGATTCAACGCCGCCGCCACACTGCTGTTCGGGGTTCGTCATCAGGAGCCGGCAGCCGAGGCCGCCGCCCATACGCGGACCATATCAGCAGGTTCGGACGGGCCGTACAGGCGTACTACATTGCCCCCGATCGGCCGAGGACCTAGGTCCCGTCCCAGGTCAGGACCTCGGTCCCGACCTCAGCGGGAGGCAGGGATGATCGTCGGGATCTTGGTCTTGCGGAAGGCCGCGAACTCCACCGCGGCGGCCACGAGGATCGCGACGATCATGGTGACACCCAAGGCCATCGGGTGGATCGAGGACACTCCGCGAAGCAGGCTCAGCGCCCCGAACAGCAAGACGATCTTGAGCACGTAACCACCGAGCGCGATCACCATCACGAACATCGGGTCCATGCCCGCGCTGAAGCGCATCAGGCCCAGCGTCGCGAGGGCGGACACGATGGCGAGCACGCCACCGATGACCGAGCCGAGCAGGCCCGGGAGTCCATTGAGGATGGTGAAGAGCACGACGCAGATCAGGACCGCGGGCGGAACCAGCTTCAGGGAAGCCTTCATCATCGAGTTGGCCGCCTGCAGAACCACCTTGGCGTGGGGGTTCTCCTCCGCCTCGACGGTCTTCTCGGTCTCGCTCACAGAAAACTCCCTGGTCGTCTCAGCCCGCCAGTGTAGGCCCGTGCCGATGCGCGCGGTTCAGGCGGTCCGGTTCCGGGACCGGAGCCTGGGCACGATCGACACCAGGGTCGCCAGCAGGAAACCGAATCCGACAATCCAGAAAACCGCGACACTGTCGAAGAGCGTCACCGAAACGGCGCCGAACGCGAGCAGCCCCGCCCACAAGTAGATGAGCAGCACCGCGCGGCGTTGGGAGTGGCCGATCTCCAGCAGGCGGTGGTGCAGGTGCATCTTGTCCGCCGCGAACGGGCTCTCGCCGCGGCGGGTGCGGCGGATGACCGCCATGATCAGGTCGAGCAGCGGCACGAACAGCACCGCGGCGACCACGACGAGCGGCGAGAGCAGCGCGAGCGCGTCCTTGCCGCTGAACTGCGGATACGGCACGCGGCCCGACGCGGACGTCGTCGCGCCGGCCAGCATCAGCCCGATCATCATCGAGCCGGAATCGCCCATGAAGATCTTCGCGGGCTGGAAGTTGTACGGCAGGAAGCCGAGACAGGCCCCCGCGAGCGTGGCGGCGATGAGGGCGGGCGGGTACGCGCCGACGTCGCCGCCCGAGGAGTCGAGCAGGCCGAGGGAGAAGGAGCAAGTCGCGGCGGCGGCGATGAAGCCGAGGCCGCCGGCGAGCCCGTCGAGACCGTCGACGAAGTTCATCGCGTTGACCATGACGACCACCAGCACGACGGTCAGCAGCGCGCCCTGGTTCTTGTCCAGCACCAGCACCTGGCCGAAGGACTCGCCACCGCCGCCCCACGGCACCCAGAACGACACCCACTGCACCCCGAAGATCACGAGGATCCCGGCGCACATGACCTGGCCGGCCAGTTTCGTCCAGGCGTCCAGCTCGAACCGGTCGTCGAGCGCGCCGATCAGGGAGATCACGCCCGCGGCGAGCAGGACGCCCAGCGAATCGAAGGAGAAGTCGAAGCCGCGGCTCAGCGCGGGCAGCTGATGCGCCAGCCCCATCGCGGCGGCGACACCGAGGAAGATGCCGATGCCGCCCATCCGCGGGATCGGGGTGACGTGGACGTCGCGGGCCCGCGGGTTGGCGATCGCGCCGATCCGGATGGCGACCCGGCGCACGACACCGGTGAGCAGGAAGGTCACGGCCGCCGCGGTGAGGGCGACGAGGATGTACTCCCGGATCGGGAGGCCTTGCGTAGGAGGCATGGTGCGTTACGCCGCCGAGGTCCAAGTCACTCGAACACGCTACCGCGTCAGGGGGATACGGCGGCCGACGGTCCTAGGCCAGTGACTCCGCGGGCACACCCAGTACTTCCGCGACGGCGGCACGGCTGACCGCGCCCTCCCGCAGGATGACCGGGTCGTCGCCGGTGAGATCGACCATCGTGGACGGAACGGGCTCTCCGGTGGATCCGCCGTCGAGGTACACCGCGACGCTGTCGCCGAGCTGGTCGACGGCCTCCTGCGCGGTGGAGGCGGGCGGGCGGCCGGAGACGTTGGCGCTCGAGACCGCCATCGGGCCGACGTCGCGCAGCAGTTCCAGCGCGACCGGGTGAAGCGGCATCCGCAGCATCACCGTTCCGCGTGACTGGCCCAGATCCCACTGCAGGCTCGGGGCGTGCGGCAGGACGATGGACAGGTCTCCGGGCCAGAACGCCTCGATGAGCGCGCGGGCCTGCGGGGGCGTGCCGAGCACGAGTCCGTCCACAGTGGACCAGGAACCGACCAGGACACCGACCGGCATGTCCGGGCCGCGCTGCTTGGCCCGCAGGAGGGACTGGACGGCGCCGCCGTCGAAGGCGTCCGCGCCGATTCCGTAGACCGTGTCGGTCGGGAGGACGACCAGGCGGCTGGAGCGCACCGCGCTCGCCGCCGCGGCGAGCCCGTCGGCCCGGGATTCGTGCTTGCTGCAGTCGTACACCGCGCTCATGGCCAGTGAGCGTAGCGCTGCGGTGTCGCGGGTCTCGCCAAGGTGCCCGCCTCCGTGCGCCGCGTCGGCCGGGGTGGCGATCCGGGGTGGAGCGGACCGGTTATCTGTCCAGTCAGACCTGAGCAGGACGAATGTGACGGGTCAGCGGTCGGAGTTCGATGACGTCGGACGCTCGCCGCGGCATGGTCGTGTGTGGAGGATTTGGGACGTCAGGTGTCCCAAATCCTCCGTTGATCAAGCTCGTACGACTCGGTACGCAACCGAGTGGGGAGGATTTCGGACGCTGGACGTCCCCAATCCTCCCCACTCGCCGCCAGAACCCGAATCGTCACTCATGAGCCACGCCCGCGCCATGAAAGGTCCTTTCCTTGCAAATTTTGCAAGGAAAGGACCTTTCATGGCATGCGGAGCGACCGTCAGAAGGCGAAAGCGGTACAGACCGACGTCGCCGTCTTCGCCGGGTCCGCGATCGACGTCGCCGTCAGCTTGATGTGCGCGACGTGGTCACCGCCCGCGGCCCGCTTGGCGTGCGCGGTCGCCGAAGACCGCCCGCCGAACGGGACGGTGGACAGCTCGTTCGGCAGCCGCACTTCCCAGCCCTTCGCGCTGGTGGACGCGCTCAGGCGGTAGGTGTCGGTGTTGAACGGCGCCGCCGCGCCCTTCGCGTTGCCCGTGTTGATCACCGGGAACGAGCAGCTCGCGAGCCCCTGCTTGGCGAACGCCGGGGCGGACGGCCACAGCGAAACGCCCCTGGCCTGCGAGCCGGAGCCGTCGAGCGAAGCCACCGTGATGACGTAGGACAGCACGCCCTTGCGGTCGCGCTCGACGTCGGAGACGAGGAACTTCAGCCTGTTCGCCTCGTCGGTGTACTCGTACTTGCTCGCGGAGCCGGTGCCCGCCTTGAACGCGGCGTCGTTGAGCTGGCGGTAGTCGCCGATCGGGATCGGCACCGGGGTGCCGTCCGGCTTCTTGTAGTCGGTCATGCCGATGTCGGCCGGGTTCGCGTCCACGATCCATTCGAACGGCGCGTTGTCCTGGTTCTTCGTCTTCGCGATGAGGACTCCGGAATCGGGGGCGAAGGAATCGCTGCCCATCCGGTCGACGACCTCGACGGTGTAATTGTTGTAGCCGCCGCCGTCGCAGAACGGATCCTTCGAGCGATCGCATTTCGGCGAAAGGTCCCCGCCGGTGAGCGCGATGTTGATACCGCTGTAGGCGCCCTGTCCCGGCAGGACCGAACGCGCCGTGATCCTTGCCGAAACCGGGCCGGTCTTGGCGAGCTGGTTCCGGTCGAGCTTCAGGACGTCTTCGGGGTCGATGATGTCCAGCTTCATCTTGGTGCGCAGCATGTGGTGCGAGCCCATCGAGCCGCCCTGTGTCGCCGGGATCTGCCAGCGGGTGTGCGGTCCGCCGGGGCCGTTGAAACTGCCGCGCGACATCATTTCCCACGGCCCGGTGTAGGTACGGGACGGCGGGTTTCCGAAGGGATTGTTGTAATTGTCCCCGATGCCGAGGATGTGGCTGAACTCGTGCGCGTAGACGCCCTGGCCCGAGCTTTCCGCCTGGGTCGAGGAGCCGGTGACCGCGTTCGGCCAGATGCTCGCCGCGGATTTCCACGACGTCCACGGGACGTAGCGGGTGGACGCGGCGTTCGGCATCCCGGCGACGCCGGGGCCGAACGCGTCGGGGACGTTCTCCTTTTCGCCGAACTTCATCACGCCGAATTCCTGCCAGGTCGAGCTCTCGTCCTGACCGGCGGAAAGATAGAAGACGAAGTCGAACTGCTTGGACACGTCGCCCACGTCGGCCCGCCAGGCGGCGCCCGCGTCGGCGCGCAGGTCACGTTTGCAGTTCGCGCCCGGCGGACACGCGTCGGGCTGGAACTCCATGCCGTATTCGAAGGACTTGCCGGGCAGGCGGTACGGGCCGAACGCGGTCAGTTCGACGCCCAGCCTGCCGCCGGAGTCCTCCATCCAGTACTCGTTGATCGTGTGGCCCTGGTTGAGCGCCTGGGGCTTGTTGAGGAAGTCCTGGTAGAACTTCGCGACCTCCGCGCGGGGGATGTCGCTCGCGGCGGGGCCGGGGTTGCCGAACACCGTCGAACGCGGGGGCTGCGTGACGGCGAATTCCTGATCCGGGTAGTCCGCGAGCACCACGGCACCCTTGAACATCCGCTTGGTCGGCTTCAGCGCCGGATCGGCCCAGTTGGTGCCGGGCGGTTTGCGGTAGTCGTCCCACGTCATGTGGTCCTGGTTCTCCCAGGTCGACCCGTCGATCGCGGCGGGCCAGCCTCGGACCGGCGCCGCGGCGGACGCGGGCTGGGCGACCAGACCCGGCAGTAGCGCGACGGTGGCGAGGACGGCGAGTGTTCTGAGTGGGGCTCGTCGGAGAGACGATCGCATCGGGGTACACCTCCCAGTCGGACCGCCGATGAGGCGGCCGTGATCGACGTTAGGAGGTGGGCTTTGTCCTTGGCACCGCCGGAAGTCGTGAGTCTCGCTAACTATCCGGCCCAACGCCCTGCTCCGTCCCGCGTTTCGTCCTCTGGATGCGGTGGTTCGCACCACGAACTACCGCATCCAGAGGACGAAACGCGGGGAGTCAGGAGACGCGCAGGGCGGTCACGAAACGCGGGCGTCCGGCGAGGTCGAGGTGACCTTGCACGTCCGTGAGCACCCGCCGCGCCCGCACGAGCGCCGGGACGGCGGAACCGTGCGTGTCGTCGTGCTCGATCGCCATCCCGCCGGTGGGCCGCAGCAGGCGCGCGGCGGCCGCGATCGCGTGCCGGATCACCGCCAGCCCGCTCTCCTCCGCGAACACCGCCCGCGGCGGGTCGTGCTCGGCGACCTCCGCCGGCACCGGTGTGCCTTCCGGTACGTACGGCGGGTTGCACAGGACCAGGTCGACGAGCCCGTCGAGTTCGGCGAACATCGTGCTGTCCGCCACGTCGCCGGAGTACAGCCGGATGGGCGTGTCCCCCGCGTCGGCGTGGACGTCGGCGTTGTGCCGCGCCCACGCGAGCGCCTGCGCGTCGATGTCGACGGCGTAGACGACCGCGTCCGGCCGCGCGTGCTGCACGGCCAGCGCCAGCGCGCCGGAGCCGGTGCACAGGTCGACCACCACCGGGTACTCGCGCCCGTGCAGCAGTTTGAGGCCCCATTCCAGGAGCAGTTCGGTCTCCGGGCGCGGGACGAAGACGCCGGCGCCGACATTGACCGTGACGTCGCCGAGCGCCGCCCAGCCGGTGAGGTACTGCAGCGGGATCCGTTTGGCCCGCTGGTTCACGAGCTGGCCGATCGCGTCGATGACCGGGGGGTCCACCAGCGGCACCATCGGCAGGCGGCCGCGTTCGACGCCGAGGACGTGGGAGGCGATCAGTTCCGCGTCCGAACGCGGTGACGCCACTCCGGCCTCGGTGAGGATGCGGGTCGCTTCCATGATGGCGAGGCGCAACGGCTGCCGGTTCACTGGTGTTCCTTCACAGAGTCAAGCCTGACACACGAGGCACGCGTGCCGGGGTCGATACACGCGGGCTCAGGGTATCGATTCCTTTCAGCGCGCCCGCCACGAGAGCGAAGACAACGTCAGCGCCGCTTCCGCCACCCGCCGCGCGAGGTCGGTCTGAAGGCTCTTCGTCGCCGAAGCGATCCATTCGTCCACGTTCCGTACACCGATGTCGCGGTACTCGACGGCCTGAAGCAGCATTTCGAGCTTGTCCGCGTCGCGTGCGTAGAGCGCTTCAGGGCTTTCGGCGGACTCGTACTCGTCGACGGCGTCACGCACCGAGTCACGCGCGGCGCCGGGCAGGGCCGACGTCTGCGCGGCGGTGATCGCCCGCGGATCCGGCTTCTCGACGAAACCCTTGATCGTGTGCGGGAGATCGCCGGTCCGCGTCTCCTGCGTGTCGTGCCAGAGCGCGAGGTACGCCGCCCTCGCCGGGTCCGCGCCGCCCTCGGCCGCGAGGAGGCCGGCCAGCTGCGCGACCCGCGTGGTGTGCTCGGCCACCGATTCGGGATCGCGGACGCCCGCCTGCCACCATCCGGCCCGCCGGATCCGCTTGAGCACACCCAGTTCGAATCCGAATCTGGCCAGGGCTTCCACAGTTCTCCTACGCGTCGACGGTGAGATATCCGGCCAGTGTCCCGCGCCGCTGCCTGAGCGTGTCGATGCGGTCGTCCATTTCGGCCAGTTCGCGCCGGATCTCCGCCACGACCGTGGGGCACATGTCCAGTTCCGGCAGTTCACCGTTCGCGCACGGCAGCATTTTCGCGATGACGTGCGTGCTCAGCCCGGCCGCGAGGAGCGCGCGGATCTGCCGCACCGTGGTGACCGCGTCGTCGTCGAAGGTGCGGTAGCAGTTGGAATCGCGCCGCGAAACCAGCAGCCCCTGCTCCTCGTAGTAGCGCAGCAGCCGCTGGCTCACGCCGGTCCGCCGGGACAGCTCGCCGATCAGCATGTGACCCCCGTCATCCGAGTTTGACCTTCACATCGATGTCAGTACCTAACGTCGCCGGCATGACGAATCATTTCGCGCACGTCGTCCGCGGTTCCGGTCCCGGCCTGCTGCTCGCCCACGGTGGTGGCGGCAGCGTCGAGGGCAACTTCGGGAGCATCCTCGACGACCTCGCCCGCACCCACACCGTCGTCGGCCCCGACTACCCCGGCTCCGGGGCCACGCCGCGCAGCAGCGAGCCGCTGGACCTCGACACCGTCGCGGACGAACTGGTCTCCATCGCCGTCGACGCCGGTCTCGAACGCTTCGCGATCCTCGGCTACTCGCTCGGCACCGGAGTCGCCGTCCGCGCGGCCACCCGGCACCCCGATCGGGTCACCGGGCTCATCCTGACCGCCGGGTTCACGAAACCGGACAACCGGCTCCTGCTGGCCGTCGACATCTGGCGCGAACTGCTGGGCGGCGACCGGAAGCTGCTGGCGAAGTTCCTCACCTTCGCCGCCACCGGCGAAAAGCACCTGAACGCGCTCTCACCTTCGGAACTCGAAGCCGCCATCGAAGGCCTCGCCGGATTCATCCCGGAGGGCAGCCCCGAACACGTCGGCCTCGTCGCGAGCGTCGACACCCGGGCCGAACTGGCCGGGATCTCGGTCCCCACCCTCGTCATCGCCACGACGCTCGACGGGCTCGCCCCGCCCGCCCACTCCCGCGAACTCGCGGCCGGGATCCCCGGCGCCGAACTGGTCGAGATCGAGTCCGGGCACGGTATCGGCGTCGAGGCCCGCGACGAATGGCTCGGCGTGATCCAGAAGTTCCTCTCCGCAAGTGTTGGAGAGGGTACGAACTGATCACCCTGCGGAATCTTCTAAGGTGACGCGGGTGAAGATCCGGGAAATCCGACTGACCCTGGGCGTGTTTTTCGCCGCGCTCGGGGTGCTCCTCGTCCGTTTCCTGGTGCCACGTCCGATCGGCATGGCGGACAACGGCGACGGCTGGCGCATTCTGTGCCGGCTCGGCGCCCGCGAGCTCGACCGGCCTTCGGAATACTTCGTCCGCTTCTCCTACGGCCCCGCCCCGGCCTGCAACAGCGAGTACATCTCCAGCCAGAGCTGGATCGACAAGATCGCCAGCGAGATCGGGCAGCTGCTCGGCTCGTCCGCGATCCTGAACCTGCTGGTACTGGGTGTGCTGGGCTGTCTGCTGGTCGCCGGCGGGATCGCCGCGATCGTCGTCGGCCTGCGCCTTTCGGTCCGGAACAGCGTCATCGCCACGGCCGCGCTGCTGCTGGTCGCGGCGGACTCGGCCTTCTTCGGGTACTTCGCCTCCGTGCTGAGCGAGGGCGCCGCCTTCGTCGGGATGCTCCTGCTCGCCGGCGGGCTCCTGCTCATGCACCGCACCGGGCCGTGGCGTTACACCGGCGCCGCGGTCACCGTGCTCGGCGCGATGATCGGGATCAACGCGAAGTCGCAGACGCTGCTGCTGATCCCGCTGTTCGCGCTCGCGCTGCTGTTCGTCCGGCCGCAGGGCAGCCGCGGCCTGGCCCGGTGGGCGCTACCGCTGGCCGTGCTCGCCGTCGTCGGCACCGGTACCGCGCTGGTGCAGGGGGCGGGCGACTCGGCCAACGCGGAGTACCGCGAGGCCAACATGTACCACGTCGTGTTCAACGGGATCGTGGACGGGAAACACGACACCACCGGCGACCTCGCCGCGCTGGGCCTCCCGCCCGAGTTCGCGAAGTACGTCGGCACGGGCTGGTGGAGCGCGAACGCGGCCTGGCGCGACCCCGAGTACGCGAAGTACCGCGACAAGATCAGCCGCCGCAACGTCGCCCAGTACTACCTGGACCACCCGGTGCGCGTGGTCGAGATGCTGCACCGGTCCGCGCAGGAGACGTTGACCGCGCGGGTGCCGAACCTCGGCAGCTTCGGTGAGCACGCCGGGCAGCCGCCGCTCGCCAAGGAGTACCGGATCCCGGTCCTGTCCGGGATCACCGGCTGGCTCGCGCCGCTGGGGTTGTTCGCCCTGCTGCCGATCTGGCTGCTCATCGGGTGGGCGGGCCTCCGCGCCTTCCGGAACCGCACCGGACGCCGCGACGTCGGCGTCGTGGTGCTCATGTTCCTGCTCTTCGCGATGGGCCAGATCCTGGTGTCCGGCCTCGCGGAAGGCATCGAGAACGTCAAGCACCAGCAGCTGACGATCTACCCGACCCTGCTCGCCGCCGCCTTCGCCGCGCTCTCGTTCCTGCCGAAGCGCAAGGAAGAACGGCCCGCGGCCGAGGAACGCGAGCCGGAGACGGCCTCCCTCTCCGCCTGAGGCATCAACGCGCCGGTTCCCAGAATCCGGCGAAGCTGCCGCACGCGACCCTGGCTCCCGCGAGCTCGTCCTGGATCCGCTTTTCCACGCCGGTGTAAGCGATCGTCCGCGTGTCCGGGCCGACGGCTTCAGGGACGGGGGCGCCCGCGGTCAGCGAAACGGCTTTCACCGTCTGGAAGAGCACGAGGTAATCCCCTTCGCGGTCAAGGTTTTCCGCCGCAGCGACCATCCTTTCCGGACTGTCTCCGGTCAGTTCCATCGGCAACGGCCAGTCCAGCGGGAACGGGTTGCGGACCCCGAAAACCGGGGCGACGAACGGATTGTCCGGCAGGACCGCGACCTTCGACGCCGGATAACGGTCGAGGCAGCCCCGGATCTGGGCGACGTAGGTGTACACGCTGGGATTCGTGCGGACGCCGCGCAGCGCCGGGGCGATGTCCCCCAGATCCTTCGTCAGTTCGCCCTGCGGCCGGTCCGCGTACGGCGCCTTGTCGTGCGCGGACATCAGCAGCAGCCCGGCGAGCACGAACGCGGCCGCGGCGAAGACCCCGCCCGCGGACTCGGACGGACGCGGCGGCGGCACCGCTTCCAGCACTCCCAGCGCGAAGATCCCGGCCAGCAGGCCGGGAAGCGGGTAGCCCCAGGACAGGCTGGCCATCCAGCCGAGCGCGGCGATCGCCAGGTACCGCCAGGGCAACCGTCTTCGGACGACGGTGTCGAGCACGGCGGCGGCCAGGAAGAGCCACAGCAGGGTGACCGGCCAGCCGCCCGCGTGCTCGAATCCGCCGTCGACCACGACGAACACCACGACCGCCACGATCCCGTCGCGCCACGGAGCCATCGGCCCGGCTCGCCGAACTGGTCGCGGGCCGACCACGCCACGGCCAGCACGCATATCCCGAGCAGCACTGGGACGAAATACGTCCGCGGGTCCGCCCGGCCAGCGAATTCCGCCGTCCAGAACCGGAAAAGGCCTTCACCCCAGGTCTGAGTGCCGCTGGAGAGCTGCGCGATCGCCGACCGCAGTCCTCCGGCGGCGGTGACCATGCCGAAGTACAGCGACGGCGCCGCGCCGAGCATCAGAAGGTCACCCAGCAGACGCGGCACCTTTCTCGGCGGCGCGGCGGGGTGGAACAGCAGGATCAGCACCCCGATCGGGACCGCGAACAGGAAACTCTGCTTGACGATCACCGCGAACCCGAGGCAGAACAGGCCGGACAGACGCCGCCATCGCGAGCCCGAACGCAGCCCGCCGTCGAGCAGCCACCAGCCGACCGCGACCAGGAAGACACCGTCGACGGTGTGCCAGGCCATCACCGGATACGTGTTCAGGCCGACCAGAACGGCGGTGAAGACCAGCCCGAGCCGCGTCGGGCCCCAGTCCAGCGGCGAGGTCCCGGTCAGGAACGCGGCGAGGGCGACGGTGGCGACGGTCAGCTGCACCATCATCACGAAACCCGAGCCGATCATCAGCGGCGCGGGGACGAGATGATCGAGCAGATGCAGATAGGCCGAACCGAACGGCCTCGGCCCGAGGAAATCGACCTGCGGGATCTCGCCGTGCAGGACGCGCCACACCTGGACGAGCACGAAGCCCTGGTCGGTCGGGTTGAACCCGAACCGGCCGATCCTCGCGACGACGGCCGCGCTCAGCAGTCCCGTTCCGGCGACGAGAACGAGAGCTCGCGGAACACGTTTCCGGGCCGCCGGAAACGATCTTTCCATTCGTGTTCTCCCGGGACGGGTTCCCCTTATCGACCAGGGACCGTAGCGGAAGCGGGGAATCGACGACAGGCCCGATCGGACGCCGCTCCCCGCCACCCGTAGGCTGAACGAACCTGTACGCGCCGAAGGGCTCAAGAAACAGTCATGGATCTCCGGGAAACGACGGTCGTCACGCGGATATCGGCGAATATCGAAACCGAGGATTTCGCCGCGGCCGCCGCGCTGGGCGAACGTCTCATCGGCGAGTTCGAGGCCACCGAACTGGAGATCTGCCGGGCGGACCCGGAAGGCGGCTGGACGGGATACCTGGTCTCCGTCGGCTATCGCACGCCTCCGGCCGACGGCGAAGATCCCGCCGAAACACTGCATCGGGCCGCGGTACCCGCGCTTTTTCACTTCGGTCTGAATGCGGAATTATTCGAAATCCACGGCACGCCGGAGACCGGCCAATACGGAAGCTACGACGCCTATGACACTCCGGCCGACGGATTCACACTCTATTCGCTGATGGCGTCCGTCGGCGGCACCGATCCCCGCGAACCCGCGTACGTCACCAGGCACGATTTCACCCCGCGCGCGGAAACCGATGTCATTTCACGAGTGCATCTCTACGTCCCCACCGGCGACCTGCGGCTGGCCGTGGACCTGTGCGGCCGCACCGCGACCGACCTTTCGGCGTCGCTGGTCCGGATCAGCACGGACGCGGGCCCTTGCGAAGCGGTGCTGTTATCGGCTTTTCCCGCTCTCGCCGGGGAAAGCGGCGAGGAGGCGCTCAGCCGGGTGACGCACGAGGTGACCGACAGGCTTTCGCACGTGAGCATGTCCGTCCGGGCGATCCACACCGCGCTGGAGGACGATCCGTTCTACACCGAGCCGGGCTGATACCCCGAGAGCTCGGCCCCGGCTGGCTAATATCGCGGCATGATGGACCTGCTGATCGAGTTCGCCGGCACCGGCCGCGTCGGGCCGATCCACGGCGGTATGACGTTGGCAGCGGCCTCCGCCGTGCTGGGTCCGGGTCATCCCCATCCGGCGATCCGTCTGCTCGGCGGCAAAGCCGATGGATATCCCTACCGCTGGGACAGCCTGTATTTGGACGTCATCCGCGACCGGGTTTCGTCCATCAAACTCGAAACATGGCCAGGGCACACCTTTTCCGTGCCGTCACCTTTGACACCCAAGGGCGGGCCGCACGAGTCGACCGTGACCAAACACGAGTTCCGGGCCGCCCTCGACGATGCCCATGTCGGGTACTCGATCGAAGAGCCGTACCTCATCGATCGCCAGTCCGTGATTCGTGTCGCCGGCACAGCGGTGACGGCGCTGTTCAGCAGATTCGACGAAAAGAACCTGGGAGTACGGCCAGGCGACTATTTACTGTCGGTTTCCAAGAACTTCGAGATTCCTTAGGACGGCGCGGATCAGCCCGCGTGGGCGGCGAGCCGCTCCTCGCGGTCCGCGGTGATGAGCGCGTCCAGCACGCCGTCGAGGTCGCCGTCGAGGACCTGGTCCAGGTTGTACGCCTTGTAGTTCACCCGGTGGTCGGCGATGCGGTTCTCGGCGAAGTTGTACGTGCGGACCCGCTCGGAGCGGTCGACGGTGCGGACCTGCGAACGGCGCGCGTCCGACGCCTTCGCGGCGGCCTCCTCCTCGGCGATCGCCTGGAGGCGGGCCTGGAGCACCTGCAGGGCGCGGGCGCGGTTCTGGATCTGCGACTTCTCGTTCTGGCACGAGACGACCACGCCGGTGGGGATATGCGTGATCCGCACGGCCGAGTCGGTCGTGTTCACGCTCTGGCCGCCGGGGCCGGACGAACGGTAGACGTCGATCCGCAGGTCGTTGGGGTCGATCTCGACCTCGACGTCCTCGGGTTCGGGGTAGATGAGCACGCCCGAGGCGGAGGTGTGGATGCGGCCCTGCGATTCGGTGGCGGGCACGCGCTGCACGCGGTGCACCCCGCCCTCGAACTTCAGCCGCGCCCAGACGCCGTCGGCCTCGGCCGAACGGCTCTTGATGGACACGGTGACGTCCTTGAAGCCGCCGAGATCCGAGTCGACCGAGTCGAGGACCTCGGCCTTCCAGCCGTGACGCTCGGCGTAGCGCAGGTACATGCGCAGCAGGTCGCCGGCGAACAGCGCCGACTCCTCGCCGCCTTCACCCGATTTGATCTCCATGACCACGTCGGAGCCGTCGTACGGGTCGCGCGGCAGGAGCAGTTCGGTGAGCTTGGCCTCGAGCACGGGGATCTTGGCGGAGATCTCCTCGGCCTCGGCCGCGAAAGCGGCGTCTTCCGCGGCCAGTTCCTTCGCCGTCTCGAGGTCGTCGCGGGCGGTGTCGAGCTCACGGACCGTCTTGACGACCGGGCTCAGCTCCGCGTACCGGCGGCCGAGCTTGCGGGCGCGCGCCTGGTCGGCGTGCACGGACGGGTCGGCCAGCTGCTCTTCCAGCTGGGCGTGCTCTTCGAGCAGACCCTTCAGCGAACTCGAATCCACCACTCCACCTCTCAACGAACCCTGACAAAACCAAGGCTGTAACACCAAAGAAAACGGCGCCCACCCGGACATGCGGGTGGGCGCCGTCGTTCAAGCTACTTGGCGTCTTCGGCCTTCTTGCGCTTGCCGTAGCGAGCCTCGAAGCGCGCGACGCGGCCGCCGGTGTCCATGAGCTTCTGCTTGCCGGTGTAGAACGGGTGGCAGTTCGAGCAGATCTCGACGTGGAGGTTGCCGGAGGTCTTGGTGCTGCGCGTGGTGAATTCGTTGCCACAGTCACAGTTCACGTGCGTGACGACGTACTCGGGGTGAATACCGCTTTTCATGGTGTCCTCTCTCGTTGGCCCCGGGTCCCCGAGCGGGGTGAACCGGTGCCGGACTTCAGCGGGTGATTTTGCCAGATGTGCTGGCAGTGGCGTCAACGCACCCCACCTCCGGCATATTCCACCACGTTGAGTTATCAACTATCGACGTTGAGTTGTACGAAATTTGTACTTGATCACGAGACCGTCCTCGTTGTTGGTAATTCCTCAACAGGAGGTACTGATCATGCGCACCATCCTCGCCAAGGTGGCGAAGCCGGCGTCCGTCGCCGCGCTGGCCATCGCGGCCCTCGCCGTGGCTCCGGTCGCCGGGGCCGCTCCGGCCGCCCCCGAAGCGGGCGCCACCATCACCGCCGCCGACATCAACCCGGCCGCGGGGACGTTCACCACCGTGCCCGAGGGCGACCTGGCCATCCAGGGCGCCGGCGACGGCACGCCCGCCGGCGCCGTCCAGTGGTTCAAGAACCACGCCGGCTCGACCGCGTACCAGGGCCTCTGCGAGAAGGCCGTCGAGAACGCGTACGGGACGACCGGTGTCTGGGCCTCGGCCAACGCGCACTGGAACGGCGCGAGCCCGAAGCACACGACCGGGACGCCGCCGAAGGGCTCGTTCGTCTACTGGAACATCAGCCAGTGGGGTCACGTCGGCATCGCCGACGGCTCCGGCGGGATCTACGCCTCCAGCATCGGCGGCAAGATCGGCCACGCGTCGAGCGTGCACTACTTCAACAACTACCGCGGCTGGACCCCCGCGGCCGTTCCGCACCGCTGAGCCCTCGGCTCTCGTGAGCTAAGGCGCCCCGACAGCGCGTGAACGCCGTCTGATCACGCGAGATCCGTCTCTGATCACGAGTGATCGCCGCCTGATCACGAGTGATCGCCCATCTCACCCCGATCACCACTCACGAGGGCCAGCCAGCGTTCGGTTGCGCCTCTGAACAGGGCGAAACGACTTCGCCGGAAGTACATGAAGGCCCCCTTCCTTGCGCCTGGCGCAAGGAAGGGGGCCTTCATGTACTAGGCCGAAGCTCAGTCGTCGTCGTTCGAGCCGAGGGCCGTCTTCGAGACCTGCATGAGGAACTCGATGTTGGTCTTCGTCTTGCGCAGACGCGAGATCAGCAGGTCGATGGCCTGCTGCGAGTCCAGCGCGTGCAGCACCCGGTGCAGCTTGTGGGTGACCGCGAGCTCGTCCGGCGAAAGCAGCAGGTCTTCCTTGCGGGTACCGGACGGGTTGATGTCCACCGCGGGGAACACGCGCCGCTCGGCGATCTTCCGGTCGAGCTTGAGGTCCGCGTTCGCGGTGCCCTTGAACTCTTCGAAGATGACCGTGTCACCGGTGGAACCGGTCTCGACCATCGTCGTGGCGAAGATCGTCAGCGAGCCGCCGTTCTCGATGTTGCGCGCCGCGCCGAGGAACCGCTTCGGCGGGAACAGCGCCGTCGAGTCGACACCACCGGAGAGGATCCGGCCGGACGCCGGGGCCGCCAGGTTGTACGCACGGCCGAGGCGGGTGATCGAGTCGAGCAGCACGACGACGTCGTGGCCCATCTCGACCAGGCGCTTCGCCCGCTCGATGGCCAGCTCCGCGACCGAGGTGTGGTCGGACGGCGGGCGGTCGAAGGTCGAGGCGATGACCTCACCCTTCACCGACCGCTGCATGTCGGTGACCTCTTCGGGACGTTCGTCCACGAGCACGACCATCAGGTGGCACTCGGGGTTGTTCGTCGAGATCGCGTTCGCGATGTCCTGCATGATCGTCGTCTTGCCGGCCTTCGGCGGCGACACGATCAGGGCACGCTGCCCCTTGCCGACCGGCATCACCAGGTCGATGACGCGGGTCGTGAGCTTGTGCGGCTCGGTCTCGAGGCGCAGCCGCTCGTTCGGGTACAGCGGGGTCAGCTTGGTGAACTCCGGACGACGCTTGGACTCGTCCGGCTCCAGACCGTTGATCGAGTCGACGCGCACCAGCGGGTTGAACTTCTGCCGCTGCTGCTCGCCGTCACGCGGCTGGCGCACGACACCGGTGATGGCGTCACCGCGGCGCAGGCCGTACTTGCGGACCAGCGAAAGCGAGACGTACACGTCGTTCGGCCCGGCGAGGTAGCCCGAGGTACGCACGAACGCGTAGTTGTCGAGCACGTCCAGGATGCCCGCGACGGGCAGCAGGACGTCGTCCTCGCGGATCTCGGTGTCGGGCGAACCGCCCTGTTCGCGGCCACCGCCGGAACCCCGGCGGCGACGGTCGCGGAAGCGACGGCCGCGACGGCCGCCTTCCTCGTCGTCGTCACCCTGCGGGCCCTGGCCCTGGCGCTGGCTGTTGTCCTGGCCGCCGCCCTGCTGGTTGCGCTGGCGGTTGTCCTGGCCACGGCCGTCGCGGTTGCCCTGACGGTTGCCGCCCTGGTCGCCGCGGTCTCCCCGCTCGTTGCGGTCACCCCGGTCACCCCGGTCGCCGCGCTCGTTGCGGTCACCCCGGTCACGCTGCTGGCCGCCCTGCTCGGGCGAACCCGCGGCACGGTTGGAGCCGCGACGACGACGGCTGCGGCCGCCCTCTTCCTGCTGCGGCTGGCCGTCCTGCGACGCCCCGTTGTCCTGCTGCGCGGGCCGCTCGGCGGCGGGCGCGGAGCCGTTCTCCGAAACCTTCTCGGCCTTCTCCGCACGAGGAGCCTCGGCCGGAGCGGCTTCCGCCTTCGGGGCCTCCTGCTTCGGGGCCTCGGTCTTGGGCGCTTCGGCCTTCGGGGCCTTGCGCGGTGCGTCGATCCCCTCGAGCGGAAGCGTTTCGCTCGCCGCGGCGGGGGTCTTGCGCTTGGTCTTGCCCTGGCGCTCGCGGATGGCCGCGATCAGATCGCCCTTGCGCATGCCCGTCGTCTCGCCGATGCCAAGGTCCCCAGCGATCGAGCGCAGTTCGGCGACGGTCTTGCCGGTCAATCCGCCGACCGTGCGCTTGGGAGCGACGACGCCGTTCGACTCGGCGGCGCCACCTTCGACGTCGCTCAAAAGATCGGTGTTGCTCACAAATGTCCTTCCTGACCGATCCACGCCTCCAGGTGGATCAGCGGACCGCCGCTCGCGTCCGATTGCGAAACGGCGTAATTGGCCCCCGATACGGGCGATCAGCTCCTCGGCCGTGTTGAACACAGCTAGAAGGCCTCCAGCACAGGGATTTGCGTCCTCCAAACGGAGGAAGCGGAATTCGGCACCGCCGGAACCGGGAACCCGCCTGCGTCCATCCGCTACTCCCCGCTTGCCAGGCGGTGTACGGAACTGGCGGATCAACGAAGGATGCGGGCCAAGGATGACACTGGTCACCTGGGCCGGCACCGGGTGCGGAAACGCACGGTGATCGAACGCCCCCGAGGGTAGACCGCGCCACGGTCCGGTGCAACAACCACCCCCCGCGTGGCGGGGCGGGGCTCCGGCATGTGACCGAGGCTTTACTGAGCCGCAACCTGAACGCCGCCCGGATCGATCGGCAGCTCGGTGACGTCGAAAGACGTAACGTCGACGCCCGCCGGGAGTATTCCCTCGGTCGTCAGCGCGAGCACCGTCGGACCGGCCCCGGAGATGGCCGCGGCCACCCCTTCGGCGCGCAGCGCGCGCACCAATTCGCTGCTCGCCGGGTACGCGGACGCCCGGTAATGCTGATGGAGCCGATCTTCGGTCGCGGAGAGCAACAGGTCGGGGCGCGCGGTCAGCGCGTGCACCGCGAGCGCCGCGCGACCGGCCGTGAACGCCGCGTCGGCGTGTGGAACCTGGTCGGGAAGCAGCCCGCGGGTGGCGTCGGTCGAGGACCGCAGCGCCGGGACGGCGACCACGGGCCGGATGTCGTGATGCGGCTGGAGCCGTTCGGCGCGGAACCGCTCGCCCTCGTTCCACGCCACCACGAAGCCGCCCAGCAGGCTCGCCGCGGCGTTGTCGGCGTGCCCCTCGAACTCGGCCGCCAGCTGCAGGGCGTCGTCGTCCAGCGGCTTCTCAGCCAGTGCGTACGCCGCCGCGACCCCCGTCACCACGGCGGACGCGGACGAGCCGAGGCCGCGGGCGTGCGGGATGGCGTTGAAACAGCGCAGGTGCACGCCGGGCGGCCGGAGACCGAGGTGCTCGCAACCGCGCCGGAAGGCCCGCACGACCAGGTGCGATTCGTCGGTCGGGACGTCGTCCACGCCGCCCGCGCCGACGTCGGTCACCTCGATCTTGAGCCCGGCGTCGGTGATCTGGAGTTCGACGCGGTCGTACAGCGCGAGCGCCAGGCCGAGCGCGTCGAACCCCGGGCCGAGGTTCGCCGAAGACGCCGGGACCTTGATCTTGAGCAGGGTCATCGCAGGTCCAGCGCGGCGGCGACGGCGGTCGGGTCGACGGCGAGCGGCTCGACCTCGACGTTGCCCTCCAGCGCCGTGGCCGGATCCTTCAGGCCGTGTCCCGTGACGGTGCACACAACGGTCGAGCCCTTGGGCAGGCGGCCGTCGGCGGCCGTGGCGAGCAGGCCCGCGACGCTGGTCGCCGAGGCGGGCTCGACGAACACGCCTTCCTTGCGGGCCAGCAGCCGGTACGCCTCGAGGATCTTCTCGTCGGTGATCGCCTCGAACAGCCCGGCGGAGGCGTTCTTCGCCTTCATCGCGCCGTCCCAGGACGCGGGGCTGCCGATGCGGATCGCGGTCGCGATCGTGTCCGGATCGGCCACCGGCTCGCCGTGCACGAGCGGCGCGGCACCCGCCGCCTGGAAACCGAACATGCGCGGGGTGTTCTTCACCACACCGTCGCCCGCGTACTCGGAATATCCGGCCCAGTAGGCGGTGATGTTGCCCGCGTTGCCGACCGGCAGGCAGTGGATGTCCGGTGCCCGGCCGAGCACGTCGCAGATCTCGAACGCGGCCGATTTCTGGCCGGCGATACGCACCGGGTTGACCGAGTTGACCAAGGTCACCGGGTAGTCGATCGCGGTCTTCTGCGCCAGTTCGAGGCAGTCGTCGAAGTTGCCGTCCACCTGCAGGATCCGCGCGCCGTGCAGGACGGCCTGGGCGAGTTTGCCCATCGCGATCTTGCCCTGCGGGACGAGCACCGCGCAGGTGAGCCCGGCGCGGGCCGCGTACGCCGCGGCCGAGGCCGACGTGTTGCCGGTGGAGGCGCAGATGACCGCCTTGAGCCCGCTGGCGAGCGCGTGCGTGATGGCCACGGTCATCCCGCGGTCCTTGAACGACCCGGTCGGGTTCGCGCCTTCGACCTTGAGGTGGACCTCGCAGCCGGTCAGTTCCGAGAGGTGCGGCGCGGGCAGCAGCGGGGTGTTGCCTTCGCCGAGCGTGATCACCTTCGCGCCGGACGGGACCGGGATCCGGTCGGGATAAGCCTGGATGATTCCTGGCCATGGTTGGGGAATCACTGGTCTTCGCCTTCCACACGCATCACACTGACGACCTGGTTCACCACATCGAGTTCGGCAATGTCGTCCACAGTGGACCGCAATGCCGCGTCCGGCGCCAGGTGGGTGACCACGACCAGGCTGGCCGTGTCGTTCGCGTCGCGCTGGCGCACGGCGGCGATGCTGACACCGTGCCCGGCGAACGCCTGGGCCACCTGGGCGAGGACGCCCGCTCGATCGGCCACGTCGAGACTGACGTGGTACCGCGTCGGCGTCTGGCCCATCGGCCTGACCGGGAGCGCGGCATGCGCGGATTCGCGCGGGCCACGGCCGCCGACGACCCGGTTTCGAGCCACCGCGACGAGGTCGCCGAGCACGGCACTCGCGGTCGGCGCGCCACCGGCGCCCTGACCGTAGAACATGAGCTCACCGGCGGCGTCGGCCTCGACGTAGACGGCGTTGTACGCGCCGCCGACCCCGGCGAGCTGGTGGCCGCGCGGGATCATCACCGGATGCACGCGTGCCGAAACGGATTCGGTGCCGTCGTCGGCAGTGACGCGCTCGCAGATGGCGAGCAGTTTCACCGTGCGGCCCAGCACGTTCGCCGCGGCGAGATCCGAGGCGGTGACGTCGGCGATGCCCTCGCGGTGCACGTCGGACGCGGTCACCCGGGTGTGGAACGCGAGCGAGGCGAGGATCGCGGCCTTGGACGCCGCGTCGTAGCCGTCGACGTCGGCCGTCGGATCCGCCTCGGCGTATCCGAGCCTGCTGGCCTCTTCGAGCGTTTCCGCGTAGCCGGCGCCGGTGGAGTCCATCGCGGAGAGGATGTAGTTGGTGGTGCCGTTGACGATGCCCATCACGCGGGTGATGCGGTCACCGGCCATCGATTCGCGCAGCGGGCGCAGCAGCGGGATCGCCCCGGCCACGGCCGCTTCGAAATAGAGGTCGACGCCTGCCGCATCGGCGGCCTCGAACAGCTCCGCGGAATGCTCGGCCAGGAGCGCTTTGTTCGCCGTGACAACGGATTTCCCGGCCTTGAGCGCGTCGAGCAGCCACTGCCGCACCGGTTCGATGCCGCCGACCAGTTCGACGACGACGTCGACGTCCGGCGAGGTCACGAGCTTCGTCACGTCGGAGGTCACCAGCTCCGGCGGCAGCTCGGGGTGCTTGTCGGGGCGCCGCACCGCGATACCCGCCAGCTCCACCCTGGCGCCCGCCCTGGCGGCGAGCTCCCCGGCCTGCTCGGTGAGCAGCCGGACCACCTCGCCGCCGACCGTCCCGCAGCCCAGCAGGGCGACCCTGATCACGCGTCCGTCCACAGTAGACACTTGCTAGACCTCCAGGCGCAGCATGTCGTCCGTCGTCTCCCGCCGCAGCAGCACGCGGGCGCTGCCGTTGCGCACGGCCACCACCGCGGGCCGCGGCTGCCGGTTGTACCCGCTGGCCATCGAGTAGCAGTACGCCCCGGTGGCCGCCACGGCGAGCAGGTCGCCGGGAGCAAGGGTGTCGGGGAGCCAGCAGTCACGGACGACGATGTCGCCGGACTCACAGTGTTTTCCCACGACCCGGGACAGCGCGGCACCCACCTGGCCGTCCCCGTCGTCGTCGGCCGACCGGGATACGAGACGGCAGTCGTACACCGCGTCGTAGAGGGCGGTGCGGATGTTGTCGCTCATCCCGCCGTCGACGCTGACGTAACGCCGGGCGGCCTTGTCGCCGAGCGAGACGTCCTTGATGGTGCCGACCTCGTACAGCGTGATCGTGCCGGGACCGGCGATGGCGCGGCCGGGCTCGCCGGCGATCTTCGGCACCGGAAGGCCCGCGTACTCGCATTCCTTGCGGACGATCTCGCGGATCTGCGTGATCATCTGCGCGGGCGGCGGCGGGTTGTCCTTGTCGGTGTAGGCGATACCGAAACCACCGCCGAGGTCGACGATCGACAGCTGGTCGAGCAGTTCGGGGCCGTGTTCCTTGCCGAGTTCGGCCAGCAGGCCGACCACGCGGCGGGCCGCGACCTCGAAACCGTCGGCGTCGAAGATCTGCGAACCGATGTGGCTGTGCAGGCCGATCAGCTTGAGCGACGGCGCGTTGAGCACGCGGCGCACGGCCTCGGCCGCGTCACCGGAGGCCAGCGAGAAACCGAACTTCTGGTCCTCGTGGGCGGTCGCGATGAATTCGTGCGTATGCGCCTCGACGCCGACGGTGACCCGGATGAGGACGTTCTGCACGATGTCGTGCCGGGCGGCGACGTCGGCCAGCCGCGCGATCTCGTAGTAGGAGTCGACCACGACCGTGCCGACGCCGGCTTCGACCGCGGCTTCCAGTTCCGACAGCGCCTTGTTGTTGCCGTGGAAGGTGATCCGCTCGGCCGGGAAGTTCGCGCGCTGCGCCACGGCGAGTTCGCCGCCGCTGCAGACGTCCAGGCTCAGCCCCTGTTCGGCCACCCAGCGGGCGATCTCGATGGACAGGAACGCCTTGGACGCGTAGTGCACGAGCGCCGGGTCGTCGAACGCCTCGGCGTAGTCGGCGCACCGGGACTTGAAGTCGGCCTCGTCGACGACGAACAGCGGCGTGCCGTACTTCTCGGCGAGTTCGCGGACGTCGACACCCGCGATGCGGACGACGCCGTCACCGCCCCGGAAAGTGTTGCGGGGCCAGACTTTCGGGTACAGCCTGTCGAGTTCTTCCGGACTCGACGGCGGGAAACCGGAGGCGTCGGCGTGGGGGTAGACGTCGGCGTGGCGGGGGCCCGCGGGGTGAGCCATTTGCTTTTACATCCGTTCCGGAGCAGAGACACCGAGCACGTTGAGGCCGTTCGCCAGCACCTGGCGGGCGGCCTGGCACAGCGCGAGCCGGGCGAACGTGAGGGGGGTGGCCTCCTCGTCGCCCTGGGGAAGAACACGGCCGACCGTGTAGAACTTGTGGTACGCGCCGGCGAGCTCTTCGAGGTACCGGGCGACGCGGTGCGGTTCGCGCAGCTGTGCGGCCCGGCGGAGGACGGTCGGGAATTCGCCGATCGTGCGGATCAGATCGCCCTCGGCGGGCAGCGTAAGCAGGCCGAAGTCGACTTCGCCATCGGATTTCAGTCCGAGGTCGGAAGCGTTGCGCTGCAACGAGGCCAGCCGCGCGTGGGCATACTGGACGTAGTAGACCGGGTTGTCGTTGGAGTGCTTGCGCAGCAGGTCCAGGTCGATGTCCAAAGTGGAATCGACGGAGTAGCGGATCAGCTCGTAGCGGGCGGCGTCCACGCCGACGGTGCCGACGAGGTCCTCCATGGTGATCACGGTGCCGGCGCGCTTGCTCATCCGGACCGGTTTGCCCTCGGAGACCAGGTTGACCATCTGGCCGATCAGCACCTCGACGACGGCCGGGTCGTCACCGAAGGCGGCCGCCGCGGCCTTGAGCCGGGCGATGTAGCCGTGGTGGTCCGCGCCGAGCATGTAGATGCACAGGTCGAAACCGCGCTTGCGCTTGTCCTGGAAGTAGGCGAGGTCACCGGCGATGTAGGCCGGGTTGCCGTCCTTCTTGATGACGACGCGGTCCTTGTCGTCGCCGTGCTCCTTGGACTTGAGCCACCAGGCGCCGTCTTCGAAGTACAGGTTCCCGGAGTCCTTCAACTGCTGGACCGAGGTCGCCACGGCGCCGGACTCGTGCAGCGAGTTCTCGTGGAAGTAGACGTCGAAATCGGTGCCGAAATCGTGCAGGCTCTGTTTGATCTCGGTGAACATCAGCTCGATGCCGACCCGGCGGAAGGTCTCGGCCCGCTCGTCGTCGGGCAGCGACAGCGCGCTCGGCTCCTGGCGGATGACCTCGGCGGCGATGTCGTTGATGTAGCCGCCCGCGTAGCCGTCCTCGGGGGCGGGCTCGCCCTTGGCGGCGGCGATCAGCGAGCGGACGAAGCGGTCGATCTGCGCGCCGTGGTCGTTGAAGTAGTACTCCCGGGTGACCAGGCCGCCCTGCGCGGACAGCACGCGGCCCAGCGCGTCGCCGACCGCGGCCCAGCGGGTGCCGCCGAGGTGGATCGGGCCGGTCGGATTCGCCGAAACGAACTCGAGGTTGATCTTGACGCCCGCCAGAGCGTCGCCGAGGCCGTACTTCTCCCCGGCGTCGAGCACCTGCTGGACGATCTGG
This sequence comes from Amycolatopsis sp. w19, assembly GCF_051373225.1. Classification (NCBI taxonomy): domain Bacteria; kingdom Bacillati; phylum Actinomycetota; class Actinomycetes; order Pseudonocardiales; family Pseudonocardiaceae; genus Amycolatopsis; species Amycolatopsis sp. w19. The sequence goes on from NZ_JBPQFM010000008.1 coordinate 39,512, forward strand.
CCCTGCGCGTCGGCGGCGAGCCGCAGGTTGAGGAAGCCCGGCCCGGCGACCTCGGCCGAGTCGATGCCGTCGGTGGCCGAGAGCGCCTCGGCCAGCGCGTCGGCGAAGTCACGGGGCTTCATGCCCGCCTTCTTGGCCACCTGCAACGCCAGGTTGGTCGCGTAATCACCGTGCTCGGGATTGCGGGGACGCTCGATCGTCACCTTCTCCGGCAGCACGGAATCGTCGAGGCCGCGCGCGGTGAGAACCTGCACGGCGGAGTTACGGACCAGGTCGGCGAGAGCTGCGGGAGTCACTCGCGGAATTCTAGGTGTGACCTGGTCCGGGCTTCGCAGCGACCGCCGGAAGGTGTGAGCCAAGCCGGTGATCTTCGAACTGTTCACGGTGATCAGACGCGCGGTCTCTACACTGGCCCGCGCAGGGACCACCCCCTTCGGAGAACGCAGGAGCCATGGCTAACGGGACAACCAGAAAAAAGGGCGCGTCGTCGAAGAACGCGATGAAGGCCGCCCGTAGTTCCGTCGTGTCCAAGAAGGGCACGCCCTGGGGCACGATCATCGCCGTCGTCGCGATCGTCGTCCTGGCTGCCTCGGTGGTCACCTATTACATGGTCGCTTCGGCGCCCAAGCGTGAGCAGAAGACCCGCGAAGAGGCCGCGGCCGCCTTCGCCCCCTCTCAGCAGGACCCGGACCCGTCGAAGCGGATCGCCGGCGTGACCACGGCCACCTACGAGGGCTCCGTGCACGTCAGCGCCGCCGAGCGCGTCGCCTACGACAAGACCCCGCCCTTCGGTGGCCCGCACGACCAGGCCTGGGCCGCGTGCAACGGCGTCGTCTACGAGAAGGCCGTCCGCAACGAGAACATGGTCCACGGTCTCGAGCACGGCGCGGTCTGGATCGCCTACAACCCGGCGCAGATCTCCGGCGACGCGCTGGAGCTGCTGCGGGTCCGCGTCGAGGGCAAGCCGTACACGGTGATGTCGCCGTACCCGAACCTGGACAAGCCGATCTCCGTGCAGTCCTGGGGCCACCAGCTGAAGCTGGACTCCGCCTCCGACGAGCGGATCGACCAGTTCATCGCCGCCCTGCGCACCAACCCGTACGGCGCGTACCCCGAGCGTGACGCCACCTGCGACGCGCAGATCGAGCCGGGCGACTTCGACCCGACCCCGCCGGGGCCGGACGCGAAGCCGATGGACTACAAGGGCAGCGCGGGCACCCAGCCGGACCAGCCCGGCGCCGGTCAGCCGTCCGCGCCCGCCACCCAGCCCTCGGCGCCCGCGAGCAAGTAGTGAGCCAAGTGGACCCCGATCTCCAGGAAGACGTCTCACGGTCGGCCAAGAGCCGATGGCTGGTGATCGGGGCCGCCCTGGTCGTCATGCTGATCCTCGGCTTCGGCCTCGGCGCGCTGACGACCAGGCTGATCGATTCCGAGCCGGAGCAGAAGACCCCGGGCACGGGCTCGGTCGAGGTCGGCTTCGCGCAGGACATGTCGGTGCACCACCTCCAGGCCGTCACCATGGCGGGCTGGGCGCGGGACCACACGACCGATCCGGCGATCAAGACCCTCGCGTTCGACATCGAGCGCACGCAGACCGGCCAGGTCGGCCGGATGAAGGGCTGGCTCGGCCTGTGGGGCCAGCCCGAGCAGACGACCGGCGCCTATATGACCTGGATGACCGAGCCCATGGCCGGCCACGGCGGGCACGGTGGCGCCGACATGAAGCCGTCGAACGGCGCCCCGATGCCGGGGATGGCGACGTCGGCCGAACTCGCCAAACTGCGGTCGCTGACCGGCAAGGAGATGGACGTCTTCTTCCTGCAGCTGATGCTCCGGCACCACATGGGCGGGACGGAGATGGCTCAGTACGGCTACGACCACACGTCGATCGCCGACGTGAAGTCGCTGACGCAGAGCATGCTCGTTTCGCAGGGTGCGGAGATGACCCTGATGAAGGGCCTGCTCCAGGAGCGCGGCGCCGCTCCCCTCCCCGCCTGACGCATTTCGTCCTCTGAATGCGGTAGTTCGCTTTGCCGACTACCGCATTCAGAGGACGAAATGCGTGGTTACCAGGAGAGTTCCCGGCAGCGTTGCGCGCACTGGGGCACTTCTATCTGCAAGGTCGCGTGCTCGATCGAGTAGCGGTTCGCCAGGAGGTTCTGCGCCTCGGTGAGCACTTCGGCCTGCTCGACGGTCGGCGCGATGGTGAGGTGCGCCGAAGCGACCTCCATACCCGAAGTCAGTGTCCAGACGTGTAGATCGTGAACGTCCTCGACGCCCTTCAGCCCGCCGAGTTCGGCCTGGATCCCGGCGACGTCGACGCCCTTGGGCGCGTGCTGGAACAGGATCCGCAGCGCGCGCCGGGCGAGGGCGTAGGTGCGGGGCAGGACGAACAGGCCGATCGCGACACCGATGATCGGGTCGGCGTAGCGCCAGCCGGTCAGCAGCGTGATCGCGCCGCTCAGCAGGACACCGACGGAGCCGATCAGGTCGGCGAGGACTTCGAGGTACGCGCCACGGACATTGATGCTCTCTTCCGCGCCCTTCCGCAGGATCATGAAGGAAACGATGTTGGCGACAAGGCCCGCGGCCGCGGCCAGCAGGACGGGCAGGCCGGGCACGGCGGGCGGGTCGCTGATCCGGCCGATGGCCTCGACCAGGACATAGCCCGCGACGCCGAACAGCAGGATGGCGTTGCCCAGCGCCGCGAGCACTTCGGCGCGGTAGAAGCCGAAGGTCCTGGTGAGCGTCGGGCCGCTGCGCCGGGCGAGCAGGATGGCCGCCAGCGCCATGCCGACGCCGAGGACGTCGGTGAACATGTGCGCGGCGTCGGAGATGAGCGCGAGCGAGCCGGTGGCGAACCCGACGATGAACTCCATGACCATGAAGCCGGCACCGATGACCAGCGCGATCGTCAGGCTCTTGAGGTAGCGGCCTGACGCGCTCGACGGCGCGGCCGTCCCATGCCCGTGCCCGTGACCCATTGCTCCGCCTCTCGTGAAGTCGACAGGCCGAATATATTGTCACATGCGCATATGTGCAATACAGGTGAGCCTAAGTTCACCATGTCTTAAGCCACACAAGGAAGCCATCCCCCAGGAGGGCCTTCCCGAAACCTGAAACCGCCACGCACCGCTACCGAAGCGACCGGAAGAACCCCCGCAACTGGCCGACGAAGGCCTCGGGCTGCTCGAACGCGGCGAAGTGGCCGCCCTCGGCCAGCACCTCGTACCAGCGAAGATCGGTGTAGCGCAGCTCCGCCCAGCGTCGGGACGGCCGGATGATCTCGCGAGGGAAGATGGAGATACCCGAAGGAACTTCAACGGCGCTGACGTCGCGCTCCTTGTTCTCCCAGTAGATCCGCGCCGACGAGGCCGCCGTCGCGGTGAACCAGTAGACGGAGATCGCGTCGAGCATCTGCTGCCAGGACAACGCGGTCTCCGGCGAGCCGTCGTTGTCGGTCCACTCCCAGAACTTCTCGGCGATCCACGCGGCCTGCGCCGCCGGCGAGTCGGTGAGCCCGTAGCCCACCGTCTGCGGACGCGTGGCCTGCTGCTGCGCGTACGCGGACCCGACGGCGCGGAACCGCGCGAGGTCGCCGATCGCCGCCTTCTCCTCCGCCGTCGGCTCGCCGAGAACGGACTCGTCGTACGCGACGCCCGCCATGTTCACGTGGACCCCGATCAGCCGCTCCGGGGCCACCTTGGCGAGCATGTTCGTCACCCCCGCACCCCAGTCGCCGCCCTGCGCGGCGTACCGCTCGTAACCGAGCCGCCCCATCAGCTCGTCCCAAGCCCGGGCGATGCGCTCGACGTTCCACCCGGTCGACGATGGTTTGTCACTCCAGCCGAACCCCGGCAATGACGGCGCCACGACGTGGAACGCGTCCGCGGGATCGCCCCCGTGCGCGGCGGGATCGGTCAGCGGACCGAGCACGTCGAGGAACTCCACGACCGAACCCGGCCAGCCGTGCGTGAGCACGAGCGGTGTCGCGTCCGGCTCCGGCGAGCGAACGTGCAGGAAGTGGATGCCGAGACCGTCCACAGTGGTCTTGAAGCCCGGGAAAGCGTTGACCCGGGCGGCCAATCCGAAGTCGTAGTCCTCCGCCCAATACCGGCACAACTCCCGCGCGAACTCCAGCGGGACCCCCTGTTCCCCATCGTCGACGGTGGCAGGCTCGGGCCAGCGCGTCGCGCGTAGCCGGATGCGCAGGTCTTCGATGTCGGATTCGGGGATCCTCACCTCGAACGGTTCGATCACCAGGTCCTCCCAGTTCGTCGGTACCACCAACGCTACGCATTTCGGCTGCCCACCGGCTCACTCTTGCGCCTGAACCAGCTGAAAGACCTGGTCAGAGCCATTCAGGGCCGCCTCGTCGAGCGCCGCGCCGGTTAACGACCACCACTCGCGAGAGCCCGCGGGGACATGCGCTAAGCTTCCAACGTCGCTCAGGCGGCAACGCCCTCGTAGCTCAGGGGATAGAGCACTGCCCTCCGGAGGCAGGTGTCGCAGGTTCGAATCCTGCCGAGGGCACACTGGTGATCAGCACTTTCGGCTGTTCACCCACATCGATCAAACCATGATTCGTGACATGGACTCTCCAAAGAGCTGGTCTCGCGCCTTTAGCCAGCTTCCCCCGATTGCGTATTGCCTCTCGAAGTCGTTCGGCAGTCCCCGCGATTCGATCGACGAGTCAGGCATGGCGAAATCATAGATTGAGCCCCATGAGCCAGCCGATCGCTCAGGCCACCATCCGGGTCAGGATCGTCGAAGGGCACTTCCTCATCGAAGACGAAAACATCGACCCGCCGACTTTCCCGGCTTTCGACGGGGCCGATGACTGGCTGCTCACCACCGACAACCAGATCGCTGTCTGCAGCGCTTCGGGGGAATAGCACATCCCCGAAGCGCTGCTTCAGCGGTGGACCACCACACCGGGTGGCTACGCGGAAGAACCCAGTTGAATGGCAATGAGACAGCTCGCTTCCGACTGTGATGGGCCAGACGCAGCGGCCTGAGATCGCTCAGGCCCAGCAGCGACGTCGGCTCTGGACCTGACCGATCCAGACCAGCACATCCACCTTCCGCGCGGGAACGCAAACAAGAGACCATGGCCTAGAAGTAGCTTTGCTGCGCGTGGATGATGGTGGATATCCTCACCTTCACCCACGCGCAGCAAGGGCCACGATGACCGACGCCGCTCTCCTGCTCCGCGAGACCGGAAGGCCCCTGGATCGGCTACCACCAGTTCATGCTGTTCGACGTCGAGTCCACCGAGGCCCGGCCGGCAAACCTTGCCCCGGCAGGGGACGGGGCTATCGCTGTCAGCGGCCATGGAGGAGGCAGGTTCTTCACCTTGGGTGAGATGACGGATGTCGTGGTGGACTTCGAACTCTGGACAGCAGATCCCGCGCCGCCCACGTCACCGTTCGAAGATCGGTTCGACGGGGCTTTCACCGTGGACATGGGTCGCGTCGTCCTCGGCTCCGTCACCGGCTCGCCAGCGGATGTCGTCATCGACCTTCCCGTCCCCGGCCCTTTCCAGCTACGCGCGTTCCGCAGCAGCGCCCCCACCACGAACGCCGACTTCCCGGATCTCGACTATCGACACGAGCGATGGCTGCTCCAGGCCTGGCCCTCCAGCGCACAGACATCACTCCGTCACGACGCGGAGGCTACGAGCGGCTTCGCCGTCTAGCGTCACGCCCCAGCCGACTTCGTTTCCTGGATCAGGGCCGGGCCGTCGCGTCTAGCCGCGAAGGTTGTCGATGACGAACTCGGCGATCTTCGTGACCGCACCACAAGGATCGTTCTGCCAGGGACCCGCTTCCGGCTTTCCCCGTGTGTTGGTCTTGATGTGTACCAATGTGTTGTCATCGACGCCGAGAACGAGCCTGCACGCCAGAGGCCCTTCGTCTCGCTTTGTCGAGATGTTCTCCTCGACGTCCACGATCACCGCGGGGTAGCCGTTGATCGTCAGCTCTTCCCAGTGGTTGCCGGTATCGCGGCCTCGGGCGCGGTCGCTGTACAAGGTGCTGATGCTCTCCCGCAGCGGCGGGAACCAGGATGTGGTCACGTCGACCGAGCGGCCGAGCACGATCAGGCATTGGCCTTGCCGGGTCTGTTCGTGCTTGCCCTCGCCGAAACCGATGCTCCGCAGCTGCTCCACAGTGATCGCCGAGCACGGATCGGCAATGAACTTGTTGCCGTTCAGTTGTGCGGGGATAGGCGGGACCGACACCGACGGTTCCGGCGGCGGAGGCGGCGGGCTCGTTCCGCAGCCGGCCAACACCGCCAGGCCACCGGCCATCAGCAGGGCGAGCCCTCGGGCGAGACGACGTGTCACGAAGGATCGGCCCCCGGTTTGATCCGCCAGCGACGGGGTTCCCCGACCACCTCGGCACTCGTGCCGACATCCGGGATCTTGGGGAACGTAGTCTCGATGGCCGTCAGCTCGAGACCGCTCCCGACCAGCGCTCCGATGTTGGTGATCATGCCGGCGAGGAGGGTGTTGCAGTCACGCCAGAACTTCTCGAACGCCGAGTTGATCGCGTCCACGAAGTCCTTGGCCGACAACACCGCCAGTGGCGGGACGACCAACGACCCGAGAACGATCGCGAACTTCCCGCTCAGCTGCGCGAGGTTCGCCGCACAGTTCCCGAGCGCGAGCAACAGGTTCTTGTACGTGTCGATCACCGTGATCGCGACCGTGCTCACCGTTTTGGTCAGGCTCGTGACGGAGGCCTGCCCCTTGGTCAGGCTGTCGACGGCCATCCCTGAATACATGGAGTACTGGTCGAACGCGTCCCCATGCCACGCGGCCGTCAATGACAGCTTCGTGTCATTGACGATATCGGCCGCGTCCTTCAGCTTGCTCTGCTTGGCGAACGCCTCAGCCAGCCTCAACGCCTTTTCCAGGTTGCCAGCGACGAACACGCGGAGCTTGTCGAGCAGCCCGATGATCCCGTGCGCGCCGATCAGGTCCGCGTACTCCCGGATCTTCGCGTCCGCGGCCTCCGGATAGGTCATGGTGGCGAGTTCCGCGGCGGCCTGGCCCGGGTCGGAGGTGGTCACTTGATCTCACCCTCCAGCTTCTTCATCCGGTCGTACGCTTCCTGATCCAGCTGTTCATAGTGGTTCGCGGCCTTGCCCAACGCCGCGCTCAGCACGGCGAGCTGGGCCGAATTCTCGGCCGTGATCCGTTGAATCGTGTCGATGGCCGCGTTGTACCGGTCCACCGTCCCCAGGCCGTTGAGCCCGGGCATCAGGTTCGTCGCCGTCCCCGGCAAACCCAAGTCATGGGGGCCGAGCGCAACGTCTGCCAAGTCCACGATCGCGAAGTTCTGCAGCAGTCCCGCCGCCTCCGCGATCGCGTCGGCCGCGGCCCGCAACTTCTCGGGGTAGACGTGATAGCCCTGACCGGGACCGGGGTCGAACGGATCCGGAAAGCTCATACCAGCCGCTCCTCATCCCGAACCACAGCGATGGCCGTCTCGTACCGCTGGGCCGCGGTCTCCTCCGCCCGCTGGATCCCCAGCAGCAACTGACGCGACAGACTCGGCGCGCTGTAGTCCTTCATCGCGGCCACGTCCACCGACACATCGACCAGCTCACCAGCCCCGGTCACCGTCACCGACCCCAGCTCCCCGGGCAACGTCCACGTGACGCGATCCCGCGCCGCGCTCATCGCGGCCTGCTCGACCGCGGCCACCGTCGCGTCGATTTCTCGCGCCAGGTGATACAGCTCGTCCTGGTAGCTCACCAGCGGTCCCGCCCCTCGTCTTCGAGATCAGCGTCCAGGAAGTCGAGCTGATCGAAACTCTCCTCCTCGACCTCCCCGGTATCGGGACGCGCTCCACGTGGCTCGGCCGCCGCCGCGGCACGGGGAGCAGATGACGCCGTGACGTTGTTCCTCTGAGGTGCCACAGGATTAGGGGCGGGTTCGGGCATCCACTCCTGGTCCTTATCCACCACCGCGCGGACCTTGGCGACACCGACCTCTGCGGCCGCCCGCCGGGCCGCCGACACCGCCTCCAGCACCGCGGGCCCCAGCCGCTGTGGATGCGTACTCCGGATCACATGATCCGCGATCGTCAGATCCACCAGTTCGCCTCGGCCGGTCACCACCGCCGAGGCGATACCGTCAGCCGATCGCCCGGTAAACCGGGCCTGCTCCAGCTCAGCATCAAGCTCACCAGCCTGCTGCCGCAGCTTGGCCACATTCAACGACACGCCGGCTCGCCCTCCCCGTCGCCCGACATACCCCTTACAGCCGCCCCCACGGCTTGACCGCGACGCCCGCGACTACTACACGAGCGTAACCGGCCGAGTGGCCAGCGTAGTCGAGCCTCAATCCTGTGTCTCGCCATTCGCTGCACGGGGCCAGCAACCCACAGGTCGGCACCAAGACCGACGGCGGGAACCTGTGCCGAGGCAGGCGGCGGAAGGCTGCACAACCGCTCCCCCGGCCCTATCGGGTCTGCCCCACGAACGCACGCTAGGCGGCATGAGCGGATGTCGACGTGGCGCAGTCCACCCCGATGATCGGGCCATAGCCCTGGGCAGGTCGCCGTGCTTCATGCGGCCGGAGAGCCGGCCATCTGTGGGGAGGAAATCTCGGACCTGTTGTCGAACCCGGCGCCGCGCGATCGACGTACGGGTGAGAGCGGCGGACGGTCGACGGATCGAACGTGCCAGTGGATCGCATGTCACACCGACAGCCCCGCCGACTGACCAGAGAAGGGTATTCAGGATGCCTAGGACACCGCTGCGGCTGTACATGTCCATGTCGGTCGACGGGTACATCACCGGGCGGACGACCGGCCGGGCCAGGAACTCGGCCGCGGCGGAGGGCGGCTGTTCAACTGGCTCGACGACCGGATTTCCGAGGGGATCAACGGGCAGGTGTACGCCGAGGCCGGTTCGACCGGCGCCGTGATATCCGGACGCCGCACGTTCGAGCTGGCCGGCCGCTGGAACGGCGATCACCACGACGGCGTGCCGATCCATGTGCTCACCCACACCATCGACCCGGCCGACAAGCCACCGGGCAGCGCGAAGTTCTACACCGACGTCAACGCGTGTGCCGACGAGGCCCGGGAAGCGGCGGGAGATCGAGCCGTGCTGGTCCACGGCGCGGGTGCGGCGCGGGCTCTGCTGGCGGCAGGCCAGCTCGACGAACTCGAACTGCACCTCGTCCCCGTGTTGCTCGGCGACGGACGGCGGCTGTTCGAGGCGACCGAACTCGGCAACATCGAACTGGAGCCCGTCCGGCGGCTCGAAGGCCGCGACGTCACACACCTGCGATACCGCGTAGTCCACCAAGAGCGCCGTTCGCACCGAGGCATCGTCCACCTATCGACATCGACATGAGAGCGCGTGACCGATAGTCGCCACCAGACAGGGAGTCAGCCGGATGGCCGCACGTCATAGTCAAGGCATCATCAGGGCCTGGACGCCCATGCCTCGAAGAGGGCCGACGCCAGCCAGTGGCAGCTTTCGAAGGCCATGTGCTCAGCGCTGACGCCACAACCGCCATCAGAACGACGCTTCGGGTCCGCTCCTCGCGCCAGCAAGTAAGCCGTGACGTCCACGCGCAGCGGCTCGCCCGTCTGCACGTGACCGTCGATCTCGACGTCGATGGCGTGGTGCAGCAACGTGAGCCCGCCATGCTCTTCGTTGATGTCGGCGCCGCCATCGAGGAGTTCACGAAGCAGCGGAAGGTCGCACATCTCGACAGCCCGATGAGCAGGGCTCAAGTCGTTCACCGTCAGATCACCCAGCTTCCTGAAGCGGACTCGATATTTCTACCGAGTCCGGCCGCAGGCGGCTACCGGTGATCACGGGCAGACGATCCGCACCAACCTGCCCATGCCGCTGCTCTCGCCGGAATCCGGCCTGAAGCGGACCGGGAAGTCGACGATGTAGCGCATCCAGCCCTTGTATCTACCGTCCCTGCAGTCCGTGGCCGCGTTGTTCTGCGCTCCCCAGGTGTTGTGCACGTTCCGCTCGTCGGAAACGGACACCCTGGTCCGGTCGCGGTACAGCCGTGCCCAGATCCTGATCCTCGCCACCTGCGCCGTACAGCGGACTTCGACGACGACGTTGACCCTGCCGGGCCGGTGGGTGGAATGGTGCGGGTGATGCACCTTGGGTGTGCAGGTGATCAGCGCGTCCCCGGGGCCTCTCGCCGAGACCGGCGACGGTCTGTTCTCGACTTCGTCCGGTCCGGCGGCGATCGTACCGGGCGAAGTCGAGAACACGGACGCTTCGGCCGCGGGCGCGATCCCGGCCGCGACCAGCACGACGACCCCAGTGTCCCGGCGGCGCGCGAAGTGGACGTGAAAAGGTTCTTCATGATTTCCCCTTGGTCGTCAAACCATCAGCGCCGACAGCTGTTCCGTCGTTCTCGACGGACAAGTCGCAATGGAAATTGTCGCGCGGCCGATATGTTCTGCCCTCGCAGAGGAATGTCGCACGACGGCGACCACGACTTCGCGATCGGTGTGATTCGCCAGGTAGGTCGGGCAGTGCCCGGACGTCACGACTTGTCGAGCGTCTTACGGCAACTACTGGACTGCGGCGGGTTCACGTAGAAGAGCTCCAGGTCGAAGCTCAGTTCGACGTTCATGCCTTCGTCGAACTTGGTGAGGGAGCAGTAGAAGTTGCTCGGTACCGTGTAGGTGTCTTCGCCGTCGGTGAAGTCGATGTACCAGTAGTCGAACGACGTGCCCGCCCCGGTCTCGTAGTACGAGGTGAACACCGGGATCCGCTCGTGGTTGTCCAGGGAGAAGTCGGTCTTCGTACTGGTCGGCTTCCCTTTGAACATATGTCTTATTTCGTTCACCGTGATCGTTTTCCCGGTGTAGTTGGTCAGGAACGTCGGGCAGTCGCGATCGGTGCCGAGAATCGCTTCGTTCTGGGACGTGGGCGTTCCGACGGGTACCTCGGTCACGGGCTTCTCCCTTTCCGGCGTGTTTTCGCGCGCCGATCGGCGCGCGATATCCGGAATCTCGCCACACGACCGTGAAAACCAGAGCGGCGAACGCCGACCAATCCGACGTGACGACCTGTCACGCCTCCGTGTCCGAGTCGTCACCGCGCCGCCGGGCCACGAGGCCGGCACAGCATCGGGTGAAGTAAGCGTGCATCCGATCGACGCATGGCCTGTGGCACTCCGTGGTCGTCCGGCGGCGTGGGAGGCACTGGGAGCGTCTCTTCGACTGCTGTTCCGAAAAGCGTTACGGGACAACCAGTTCTTGACTGGATCTCCATTCGGGATTGTTAGCTTAGGTCAAGCAATTCCGGCTGTCGGCGCGGTTCGATCACCCTCGACGGCCTGGTCGCGAACGTCACCGAACCTTGAGCGGAAGGGACATGGTGGAGATCGAACCCCGACCCGGTCGCCGGGCATTGTTCGTCTACATAGGACTGGTCGTGGTCCCCGTGGTGGCCGCGATCATCCTGCTGGGGCAGGGCGAAGGCGGTGCCGGTGTGGCCGCCGCGAAGGAGGCGACCGGACCTTCACTGGCCCAGCTCCTGCTGGCGATCACCGTGGTGGTCGGCGCCTGCAAGATGGTGGGGTGGCTGGCCCAGCGGATCGGGCAGCCCGCGGTGATCGGCGAGGTCACCGCGGGCATCCTGCTCGGCCCGTCGGTGCTCGGTGCGTTGTGGCCTTCCGGCGCGGCCGTGCTGATCCCGAAGGCGGCGGTGCCGCAACTGAACGTCGTGGCGCAGCTCGGCGTGATCTTCTTCGTGTTCCTCGCCGGGCTGGAACTGGACACGAAGCTGTTGCGCGGGCGCGGACGGCTCGCGCTGGTCGTCAGTCACGTCAGCATCGCGCTGCCGTTCCTGCTCGGCGTCGGGCTCGCCATGGTCGCCTACACCCGGTTCGGGGCGGGCGGCGGATTCCTGCCGTTCGCGCTGTTCTTCGGGGTGTCGATGAGTATCACGGCGTTGCCGGTGCTGGTGCGGATCCTGCACGAGATCGGGCTCTTCCGCAGCGAGATCGGCGTGGTGGCGCTGACCTGCGCGGTGGTCGACGACGTGACCGCGTGGAGCCTGCTGGCGCTCGTGATCGCGCTGACCACTGCGTCCTCGCTGTTCGGAGTGGTGCTGACGGTCGTACTCACCGCGGCCTTCGTGGCGCTGCTCGGCCTGGTGGTGCGGCCTCTGCTGCGGAAGTTCGTGGCCGGCGCTCCGGCGGCACGGCTGCACCGGGTCGCGCCGCTCTCGGTGGTCGGGGTGCTGATATGCGCCATGGCGACCGAGTGGATCGGCGTGCACGCGATGTTCGGCGCGTTCGTGTTCGGGGTGGTGTTCCCCCGCGACAACCCGGTGGCGACCTGGCTGCACGACAAGGCCGGCGGGCTGACGACGGCGTTGATGCTGCCGTTGTTCTTCGCCTACAGCGGATTGCGCACCGACCTCGGCCTGCTTTCCGGCGGCGGCGCGTGGCTCTGGTGCGGCGCCATCCTGCTCGTGGCCGTCGCGGGCAAGTTCGGCGGCTCGGCACTGGCCGCGCGGGCGGTCGGCGAGAACTGGAATCGGTCGCTGCAGGTGGGCGCGCTGATGAACTGCCGCGGCCTGACCGAACTGGTGGTGCTCAACATCGGGCTCGATCTCGGCGTGCTCTCCCCGACGCTGTTCACCATGCTGGTGATCATGGCGCTGGTCTCGACCGCGATGGCGGCGCCGATGGCGACCTGGTTCGCCCGCCGCGACGGCCAGAACGTGGTGGATTTCCTCGGCCGCACCTCCGAACGTGCGGCAGCTTGACGCACCGGCAAGCGGGAAGACGTCTCGGCGTCCGTCCGCTGCGAAGCTGGACCAGTCGACGATCTAGGAGGTCAAGGTGTCGAGCACCGATGTTCCGACGCGGGAGGAACTGGTTCGCCGCGTGGCCGAACTGGCACCCGCACTGAAGAAGCACTCGGCCTGGCAGGAACAGAACCGGCGGGTGCACGAGGAGTCCATCGAAGCACTGGCCGAGGCCGGCGTCTTCAAGCTGCGCCGCCCCAAGCGTTACGGCGGCTACGAGGCCGACACCCGCACCCTGGTCGACGTCGCCACCGAGATCGGCCGTGCCGACGGCTCGACCTCCTGGGTGGCCTCGGTGTACTGGATCCCGACCTGGATGGCCTGCCAGTTCCCGGAGGCGGTGCAGGACGAGGTGTTCGCCACCCCGGACGTGCGCGTCTGCGGCACGCTGAGCCCGTCCGCGATGGCCGCGCCGGTCGACGGCGGGGTCGTGGTGAACGGCAAATGGGGCTTCATCAGCGGGGCCCTGCACGCGCAGTGGCAGGAGATCATCGCGATCCTCGTGCCGCCGGAGGGCGAGCCGTACCCGATCATGGCGCTGGTGCCGATCTCGGATCTGCTGGTCGTGGACGACTGGGACACCTCGGGTCTGCGCGGCACCGGCAGCGTGTCGACGGTGGCCCAGGACGTCTTCATCCCGGCGGAGCGTGTGCTCCCGCTGCCGGCGGTACTGGAAGGCCAGGGCGGGGCTTCGGCCTCGATCTACCGGGCGCCGCTGCTGCCGGTCGCCTCGGCGTCGTCGGTGGGCACGCTGGTCGGGATGGCGCGCGGCGCGCAGGACACCTTCCTCAAGCGCCTGCCGGACCGCAAGATCACTTACACCGCCTACGAATCCCAGCGCGAGGCCCCGATCACGCACCACCAGGTGGCCGAAGCGGCGCTGAAGATCGACGAGGCCGGGTTCCACGCGCACCGCCTGTCCACTTTGGTCGACACGAAGACCGCGGACGGCAGCCCCTGGAAACTCGAGGAACGCGCGATCGCGCGGGCCGACCTCGGCGCCGTGGTCCGCCGGGCCAAGGAAGGCATCGACATCCTCGCGGCCGCCTCCGGTGGCTCGTCGATCTACCACGGCATCCCGATCCAGCGCATCGCCCGCGACGTCGCCGCGGTCAACCTCCACGCGCTGATGCACCCCAACACCAACACCGAGCTGTACGGCCGCGTGCTCTGCGGGCTCGAGCCCAACACCCTCTACATCTAGGAGGATCCTCCGATGACCACGACCGAAACCGGCACGGCCGCCGACCAGGCGGCGATCGCGGCGCTGACCCAGAAGGTGATCGCCGCGTGGGCGTACCACGACGCCGACGCCTTCGCCGGTGTCTTCACCGAGGACGGCACGATGATCCTCCCCGGTGTGTTCAAGAAGGGCCGCGACGACATCCGGGCGTTCCTCGTGGAATCGTTCGCGGGCAACTACAAGGGAACCCAGGTCACCGGCCGTCCGCTCGAGATCCGCTTCTTCACCCCGGACTCCGGTGTCCTGATCACCCAGGGCGGGGTGCTCGGCCCCGGCGAGACCGAGGTCGCGGACTCGCAGTCGATCCGTGCGTCGTGGACGGTCGTCAAACGGGACGGCGCCTGGCAGCTGGCGTCCTATCAGAACACGCCCGCCAAGCAGCAGCTGCCGAAGCCGGGCACGGCCGCCTGAACCCTCCACATCGGAACCCGGGCCTTCCCTCCTCAGGGCCCGGGTTCCGCCCTGCCTGTCCGCTGGACCTCTTCCGAAGTGCTCGATCCTTTGGAGCGTCGCGCGCGGCGGTGGGAAGGTGCGTCATGCGCGAAATCGCCGCCGGATTGTTCATGTCCCTGGACGGCGCGGTCTACCGGAACAGGGGACTTCTTTGACTCCCGCCAGTAAAACCAAGAAATCCACGGGTGAGGGAATCCGCGTCACCGGCGCTCACGAGAACAACCTGAAGGACGTCTCGCTCGAGCTCCCGAAGAACCAGATCACGGTTTTCGTCGGGGTTTCGGGTTCCGGGAAGTCCTCCGTGGTGTTCGACACGATCGCCGTCGAGGCGCAACGCCAGCTGAACGCCACCTTCCCCTGGTTCATCCGCAACCAGCTGCCCAAGCACGAACGCCCGCACGTGGACGGCATCGAGAACCTGACCACCCCGGTCGTCGTCGACCAGCGCCCGCTCGGCGGGAACGCGCGCTCGACGGTCGGCACGGTCGCCGACATCCATCCGCTGCTGCGAGTGTTGTTCTCCCGGCGGGGAAAGCCCAGTGCGGGCAATCCATCGCTGTACTCGTTCAACGACCCCAACGGGATGTGCCCCGACTGCGAGGGCATCGGCCGCGCGCTGCGCCCGGATCCCGAGCTGATGCTCGACAGGACGAAGTCGCTCGACGAGGGCGCGATCCTGGTGCCGGGCTACCCGGTCGGCAGCCCCGGCTGGCAGTTCTACGCCAACCATGACGCCATCGACCCGGCCAAGAAGCTCGGCAAGTACACCGCGAAGGAGATGGACACCCTTTTGCACGGCAAGGAGGGCAAGGTCCAGCTCACCTTCAAGAACGGCAAGACGCAGACGCTGACGTTCGAAGGCCTGGTCGCGAACTTCACCCGCCGCCACCTCAAACGCGACACCGGATCGATGAGCGAGAAGACCCGCGCCCAGGCGGAGAAGTTCATCACCGAGGGACCATGCCCGGCCTGCCGCGGCGGACGGCTGAGCGAGGCCGCGCTGGCGACCAAACTGGCGGGCAAGAACATCGCGCAGTGGTGCGAACTGCAGATCACCGATCTGATCGAGCTGATCAAGTCCGTCAAGGACGAGCAGACCGCCGCGATGGCGCAGGGCGTGCTGGCCGCGCTCGAACGCATCGAAGCGATCGGCCTCGGCTACCTTTCACTGGACCGGGCGACGACTTCGCTGTCCGGCGGTGAGGGACAGCGGCTCAAGCTGGTCAAGCACCTGGGCAGCGACCTGACCGGGCTGACCTACTTCTTCGACGAGCCCAGCGTCGGCCTGCACCCCCGCGACGTCGGACGGCTCAACGAGCTGCTGCGGGCGTTGCGGGACAAGGGAAACACGATCCTCGTGGTCGAACACGACCCGGACGTCATCGAGATCGCCGACCATGTCGTCGAGATCGGGCCGCGTGCGGGCGTGCACGGCGGCGAGGTCGTCTTCCAGGGGACGTACCGGCAGCTGCGCGCCGGCAAGACGCTGACCGGGGCCGGGCTGGCACGCTCGGGTGCCGTCAAGGAGGATCCGCGTCAGGCCACGGGAAAGCTTTCGATCAAGCGGGCCTCGCTGCACAACCTGAAGAACGTGTCGGTCGACATCCCGGCCGGCGTGCTCACCGCCGTCACCGGTGTCGCGGGTTCGGGCAAGAGCTCGTTGATCTCCGGTGTCTTCCGCGAGGCGCATCCGGACGCGATCTTCGTGGACCAGACGCCGATCGCGGCGTCGTCCCGCTCGACTCCGGCGACGTATCTCGGCCTGATGGACCCGGTGCGCAAGCTCTTCGCGAAGGCGAGCGGCGCGAACGCGGCGTTGTTCAGCTTCAACTCCCAGGGCGCCTGCGAGGAATGCCAGGGCCGCGGCGTGCTGATCACCGAAGTGTCCTATATGGACCCGATCACGAAGCGCTGCGAGAGCTGCGACGGGCGCCGGTTCTCCGGCGAGGTGCTCGCGCACAAGCTGCGGGGCAAGTCGATCGCCGACGTGCTGGACCTGTCCGCGGAACAGGCGGCGGAGTACTTCACCGAGGCCCCGGTGCTGGCGAAGGTGAACGCGCTGATCGAGACCGGGCTCGGGTATCTCGGGCTGGGTCAGGCGCTGAGCACGCTGTCCGGCGGTGAACGTCAGCGGATCAAGCTGGCGGACCGGCTTTCGGGCGGCGGCGGCAACGTCTACATCCTCGACGAGCCGACCACCGGTCTGCACCTGACCGACATCGACCTGTTGCTGGGCCTGCTCAACGGCATGGTCGACGCGGGCAACACGGTGGTGGTGATCGAGCACGACCTGGCGGTGATCGAACAGGCGGACTGGGTCATCGACCTCGGGCCCGGTGGCGGCAGGAACGGCGGCGAGATCGTCTTCACCGGCCCGCCCGAGAAGCTCCTGACCGCGGAAAGCTCGGTGACCGGCGAGTACCTCAAGCGCTACCGGCAGGCGGGCTGAGCAGTCCCCCGCACCGCGTTCGGCGCAGGAGACGAGACGCCCCAGCCCCTCGGTGGCGGCCATACTGTAAGCCGGTGCGGCGAGGAGGCGCGGATGACGGTGCGGCTGGTGCTGACCGGCGGGCTGGAATGGCTGGATTCGATTCCGGAAAGCGAACGCGCGACGGTTTTCACCGCGTTGTTCGCCGTCTGCGACGGATCCGCGTTCCTGACCTACGGGGTTTTCAAACTCGGCGGCGGTCCAGGCCGATTCCTGCTGACCGTCGCGCCCGCGCTGGCGATCCGGGTGCGGATCGATTGGGTGCGTTCGGAGTTCGAGTTGCTGGGGCTCAGCAGGGAACCCGTCGAGTGGCCGCGAGAGCTGGACGTGCTCTGAAGCGCTTTCCCTTGCGGCATCCGGCCGCGGACGTTGGCGCGACCGGCCTATGCCGTTCGCATGATCGGAAAGCGTATTCTTCGATATCACCGCATGGGGTGAGAATCCCGTAGGATGACGGCGGAGCCACTGAACTGGGGTGCGAGGTGCTTCGTGGTGATCAAAGTGCTGCTTGCCGAAGATATGCACATGGTTCGCGGGGCGCTCGTCGCCCTGCTGAACATGGAATCCGATATAGAAGTGGTCGCCCAAGTCGCCGCGGGTGACCAGATCCTTCCGACGGCGAAATCCGTCCGGCCCGACGTCGCGGTCATCGACATCGATCTGCCGGGCAAGGACGGTCTGACCGCGGCCATGGAGCTCCGCGAAAGCCTGCCCGGCTGCCATACGCTGATCCTCACCAGTCTCGGCCGTCCCGGCACGGTCCGGCGCGCGCTGGACGCGAAGGTCAACGGCTTCATGCTCAAAGACGCGCCGTCGGACAGGCTGGCCAACGCGGTGCGGTCGGTCGCGATCGGACGACGGGTGATCGACAGCGAATTGGCGCTCGCCGCTTGGGAAACCGACGACTGCCCGCTGACCACACGCGAGGTCGAGATCCTGCGGGTGACCGCGCGCGGGCGCACCGTCGCCGACATCGCGGCCGAACTGTTCCTGTCGCCCGGCACGGTCCGGAACTATCTGGCCGCGATCGTCACGAAGCTCAACGCGCGCAACCGGGTGCACGCGATCCGCATCGCGACCGAGGCGGAATGGCTGTGACTTCTCGTTGAAGTAGCGAAGAGCCCACCGCTGCCACCCGGCGTGGCCGATGGGCAGGTGGGTATCACCGCGTGTGGTCCGTGAAGGGCCCCTTGAGGGGACCCAGGGTTCCCTCAAGGGCCCTTCACGGACTTCCGCCCACGCGAGTTATTGAGGGGTAAGGCAAACGTGTCGTGGTGGCGGACGGGTCGATGATGGGGTGAAGGCTCCCTTCACCGCGTCTACCGCGATGAAGGGAGCTTTCACCTCGGTCACTCACCCGCCGCGGCCACTTCGCCGCCGGCGCCTGTGTCGCGAAAGCCACTTCCGCGACGCTAGATGTCTCGAAAGTGGCTTTCGAGGCACGTTCGACACGCGGAAAGCCAGCAAAGACCAGGCAGGAGGTCTTCACAGACCGGCGGAGCGCCGCA
This sequence comes from Amycolatopsis sp. w19, assembly GCF_051373225.1. NCBI lineage: Bacteria > Bacillati > Actinomycetota > Actinomycetes > Pseudonocardiales > Pseudonocardiaceae > Amycolatopsis > Amycolatopsis sp. w19. Next base: position 58,023 of record NZ_JBPQFM010000008.1, read on the forward strand.
CCCCACGCCACCTTCGACTTACCCCTCAATAGACCTTCTCACTTTCGCTCTTGACGTTCACAGCGGCTTCGCTATAGCTTCTAACTATCGCAACAAGCGATAACAAGGGAGTGAAGGAGGAGCCCATGTCCGGCAAGCGCGCGGCCCTGCTCACGATCCCACTGGCCATCGCCGGCGTCCTCGGCGTCACGGCACCGGCCCAGGCCGCCCCCACCCACCACACCAAACCGGCTTCGCCTACCTGCCAAGGAAAAGGCATCGACCGGTCGGCCAAGGTGCACTACCGGACCGAGACCTTCGTCAAGGCGCCGCTGCGCACCATCTGGAACCTGCAGACCGACGTGGAGGCCTGGCCGTCCTGGCAGAACCCGGCCATCCCCGTCACCATGAAGCGGCTGGACGACGGCCCGCTGCGCAGGCATTCCCGCTTCCAGTGGACCATCCCCGTCCCGCCCGGCATGCCGTACCCGCCCGGCGACGTGACCATCGTTTCGACCGTCCGCCAACTCCAGCCCGGCAAATGCCTCCGCTGGACCGGCCCGCTCGACGGTCCCGGCGGTATGCACATCGACGGCGTCCACGTCTGGAACTTCGTCAAGGTGCCCGGCGGGGTCATCGTCCGCACCGAAGAGAGCCACACGGGCCCGCAGGTCGACAAGGACGTGCCCGGCTCCACCGCGATGCTCGGGCAGGGCCTCGAAATCTGGCTGAAGGACCTCAAGAAGGCCGCCGAACACCGGTAGCGGGGACGTCCGGGCGGGGCCGGGCTCACCTGCTCCGGACCCGCCGGACGACGCCGCTCGGCTCCACCCGCTCCACCGTGAAACCTTCGCGCTCGAAGAAGGCGCCCGCGCGTTCGTCCGCCACCAGATGCTCGGCGTACACCCGCCCGGCGTCCGCGGGCAACCGTCCGATGAGGACTTCGAGCAACCGCGAGCCCAATCCGCGATACCGAGGAAGCGTGTACAGCTTGCGGATCACGTGCTCGCCGCCGTCGAGACCGCGCTGCCCGACGCCGGCCGGCCGCCCGCCGTCCTCGGCGATCACGACCTCGCCGAGGGCGACGGCCCCGGCGATGTTCGCCGGGTTCCACCACATCCGCACTTGCCGGGCAGCCTCTTCGTCGCCGATCAACGGCGCGTAGTGGACCCGGACGTGCTCTTCGCCGAAACGGCAGACGGCCATGACGTCGTCGCGATCCGCGTCCCGCACGACCGGTCCGCTTTCCATGGCCTGCCCCGATCCGCCACACCTGAGGCACTTTCGGGCACTCTCCGATCATCGGGCTTGTCCGACCGTCCGCCCGGTGGTAACGATACGGGCGATCCACCTCGCGACCTCTCGCATTTTCGTGCCCATCCCCTCGAGCCAAGGCGACGCATGCAACCCAATTTCGACGCAGGTGAGGACTTCGCACTCCTTCTGGAGCGAGAGGCCAGGAAACTCGAGGAGAAAGCCCAAGCCCTGACGGCCGCGTTCACCGCCTCGGCGTCCACGGTGACCTCTCCCGACGGCTCGGTGACGGTGACGGTCGAGGCCAACGGCTCGCTGAGCGCCATCGAGTTCGGCAATCGGGCCACTTCACTGGGACCGGCCAGGCTCTCCTCCCTGGTCATGCAGACGGTGCGCCAGGCCCAGCGCAAGACCGTCGAGAAGGTCACGGAGTCCTACACCGAGATCAACGGCGAAGACGAAGCCGCCCAGTTGGTCCGCACGTTCCTGCCGAAGGTGGAGGACGAGGAAGGCGCCCCGGAGAACCCGGAGCAGGACAAGTGGGCCCCCGAGGCGCACAACGAGCCGCCGCGTCCTCAGGCGGGGTACCGGCCGCCGCCGCCTCCGCAGGCGGGTCCCCCGATGCCGCCGCAGCCCGGCCGTCCCGTGCGGCCCCCGAACCCCCCGGCACCGCGAACCCGGCGACCGGCCTCCCCCGACGACGACGAAATGAGCCCGTGGTGACCGGATTCGGTGTCAAGACGGAGACCATGACCGAGTTCGCCGGTCACCTCGACAGACTCGAGGACGAGCTGCGCAAGAGCGCCGACATGGTGGGCAGTTGCGTGGCGGATCCCGGCATCTTCGGCATCTTCGGCGGCCAGATCTACGGCGCCGGCGCGAGCATGCACTGCGGAAAGGCGCGGGACCAGCTGAACAAGTACTCGGAGAACGTGCAGGAGTTCTCGGACAGGGTGCGTGAGGCGGCGAAGCAGTACAACGCCAACGAGCAGGAGACCGAGAGGCTGATCACCGAAGCCGGCAAGGGGATCGACGAGGTGAAGGTCAAGTGAGCGACGAGTACCACCGCGGCGATTTCGGGAACAACACCGGCACCAAGGCCAGCGACTTCAAGGACGAGAAGAACAACTTCCTCGCGGGCAGTGGCGACACCACGGGCGCGGGCTTCTTCGATTCCGCGTTCTCGCTGAAGAAGGCCGTCGACGAAGGGGACAGCCTCAGCATCGGACTGGCCTCGGCGGGGATGGCGATCGAGATCCTCGGCATGGTCGCCGATCCGATCGGATCGCTGCTCACCGCCGGGATCGGCTGGCTGATCGAGCACATCGTCATCTTCCGCTGGCCGTTGGACTTCCTGCTGGGAGACCCGAAGGGCATCGAGGCGGCCAAGACGGCGATCTACAAAGAGGCCGCCGAAGTGCGGGAGTGGTCGAAGGAACACGGGGCCGCCACCACCAAGTTCATGGAGAAGTGGGACGGCGAGGCCGCCGACACCTTTCGCGCCGACATGGAGGGCGTCGCCGCCCAGATCGACGCGCTCGCCGGATACATCGAATTCGCGGGCAAGCAGATGGGGATCGCCGGTGCCGTCATCGGCGCGGTCCGCGGCATCGTCCGCGACATCATCGCCATGACGCTCGCGGGCATCCTCAAGGCCGCGATCGTGGCGGTGGCACTGGCGCCGGTCACCTTCGGCGGTTCGATCATCGCGGCGATCACCTCCATCATGACCACGGTCGGGGTGGCGATCGCCAAGATCGCCAAGCAGATCGCCGACGTCGCCAAGAAGCTCGCCGAGATGCTCAAGATCCTGGCGAAGACCCGCGGCGCGGCCGACGACGTCGTCAAGTTGACGCTCGGCGGCGGCAAGATCAAGCTGCCCAAGCCGAAACCCGCCGGCGGTACCCCGATGCCCGGTGGCAAGAAGCCGATCGAAGGCCCGCCCCCGAAGCCGGGCGACAGCACTCCGGACGCGACGCCCGACGCTCCGAAGCCCAAACCGGAGAAGCTCGGCGACATCCCCCCGAGGGTGGTGCGCGAGAAGCTGGCGAAGGAGCTGGAGGGGCATCCCGACGCCAAGAAGATCTTGGAGCGGTACGACTACTGGAACAGCTTCCCGATCGGCGACCTGAAAACGAGGTTCCCCAAGGCCGCGGACGCGCTCGACAAGCTCGAAAAGGGGCTCAAGATCCTCAGCGACCCGACCTACGGCGCGTCGGGCATGGCGGGGAAGACCGTCGTCGAGCTGACGAAGGCCATCCCGCCCGCCGCGAACGAGAAGCCGCCGGAGGACAAGGAAGAGAAGTGAAAGCAGGCGGTCCCGTCCCGGTGTTCCGGCGCGGGACCGCCTGTGCTTTCGTTCGGTCATGACCGAACGGGTGAACATCTCCTCCGGCGGGGACTACGAGCCGGTCTTCGGCTACAGCCGGGCGGTGCGCGTCGGCGAGCACATCCACGTTTCCGGGACGACGGCGCGCGAGCCGGAACGCTCGGGCGACGCGTACGAGCAGGCCTCGGCCGTGCTGTCGCTCATCGAGACCGCGTTGAAAGAGGCCGGTTCGAGCCTCGCCGCGGTGGTGCGCACGGTCACCTACGTCACCGACATCAAGGACGCCGACCTGGTCGCGCGGGCGCACCGCGAAGCCTTCGCCGACGTGCTGCCCGCGGCCACCATGGTCGAAGTCTCGGCGTTGCTCGACCCGAAGATGAAGGTCGAGATCGAGGCTTACGCCGTCGAGAAGTAAGTCACCTCCCGAAAGACCCGACGAGCGCTTCGGGAGCTTCGCGCGTCTCGTAAAGCTTCCAGAAGGCGTCGGCGAAGACGTCCGGATGGATCACCTCGGGCTCGAAGTCCAACGGGCTCGAGGTGATCGCCCGATGCGGCACGCTGCCCTCGATCAGCGCGCCGACGTTGACTGCCCCGGCGTAGACCCCCTTCTCCGCGAGCACCGCGTTCAGGTTGAGGAAGTAGTTCCGCAGCCCGGCCTGCGCCATGCCCACGTTGCCGAGGAAGGGCGCCGGGTACAGGCTGGATTGCCCGGCGGTGAACAGGATCGCGCCGTCGCCGCGCTCGGTCATGGCGGGCAGCACGGCCCGCACCAGCGCCACCGCGGACACCAGGAACCGGTCCAGGATGAGCCGCAGGTTCTCCGGATCCACGTCGAGCACCGGCACGATGCCCTCCCCCATGGTCCCGCCGCCGGGATTGAACGCGACCGCGTCGATCCGGCCGATGGCGGTGACGGCGGCGGCGATCCGAGCCGGCTCGTAGACATCGGCGACGAACCCGCTCGCCTCGATGCCGTCGCGGGCGAGTTCGGCGACGAGCGCGTCGAGGTTCTCAGTGGTACGCGCGACGAGGGCGATCCTGAAGCCCTCGCGGCCGAACCGGCGGGCGAGCGAAAGTCCCAGCACCGGCCCGGCGCCGAAGATCGCGAGCGTCTTGGTCATCTGTCCTCCCAGGTTAAGTTGAGGGTACACTCAACTTGTTCGAAGGTACACACAACTTGAGGCCACCTTCAACTTGACTACGATGCGGTCATGACCAAACCCCTGCGGAAGGACGCCCGGCGCAACCGCGACCTGCTGATCGAGGCGGCCAGGGGGCTCTACGCGGCACGCGGCCTCGACGTCGCGCTCGAAGAGATCGCCAAGACCGCCGGCGTCAGCATCGGCACGCTGTACAACCACTTCCCGCAGCGCGCGGATCTGGTGAACGCCGTGTTCGCCGACCGGACCGAGACCGTCGCGAAGCTGGCCGAACACGCGCTCTCCCTCGACGACGCGTGGACCGGGTTGACGTCGTTCGTCGAACGGGTCTGCGAACTGCAGGCCGCCGACCGCGGCTACAACGAACTCGCCTCGACGCGGCCACCGCAGGCCGGAGACCTCGAACGCGGCTACGAACTCATGACCCGGATCGTCGAACGCGCCCAGGAGAGCGGCGCCCTGCGCGAAGACTTCACCCTCGAGGACATGGCCTTCGTGACCTGGGGGATCGCGCGCACCGTGGAAGCGACCGCGACCGTCCGGCCGGAGGTCTGGCGACGTCATCTCGCGCTGCTGTTCGACGGGATGCGGGCACCCGCCGCGAACCCGTTGCCGGAGCCACCGCTGGAGCCCGCCGAACTGGCCCGCATCATGGGCGGCTGCGGCTGAAGGCAACCCTCCGCCCCTCCGGCGCGTGTTCACCCCGGAGGGGATTCCATGAAGACGAAAATTCTGCTCATCGCCCTGGCCCTGTTCGTGACGACGGCCTGCTCCGGGGAGCCACCGGCGGCCCCCGCGACGGTCACCGCCACCCCGTCGTCCTCGGCGCCGAAAGCGCCCGCCGGGCCGGACGCCAAAACCGTCGCCTGGCTCGACGGGATGTGCGGCGCGATATACGGCTACATGAAGGCTTCCAACGATTACGCGAGCAAGCAGCGATCGGGGACCGAAGTGACCCGCAACGCGCTGAAGGAAGAACTCGGGATCCGCGCGGGATTCGCGGGCAAGGCGGTCGACGAACTGACCGCGCTGCCCCCGTCGCCGATTCCCGGCGGCGACACGGTGCGGAAGTCCCTTGTGGACCAGTACACCGCCGCGAGGGACGCGGCGAACGCGGGCAAGCAGCGGCTGGAGATGTCCGGGAACAGCGCCGCGATGGACGCGGGCATCAAGGCGATGGACGCCACCCAGAAACCGATCTCGGAAACCCCCGACCTCATGCCCGCGCTCAAAATCGACACGCAGGAACTGATGGCCGCCGCCGCGGAGGCCAAGAAGTGCGCGGCTCCGAGCTAAGGCGTCTTCCGCTCCCGGCATCCGCACGCGTTGCGAAAGCCACTTTCGCAACCTTCAACGTTGCGAAAGTGGCTTTCACAACGCGCCACCCACTGAGGAACTCTCAAGCATCGATCTCCGGCGTGATCCCGCCCGCCGCCGCGAGCGCGCGATGCAGCGCGAGTTCCGCCGTCGGTCCTTCGGCGAGGACGATCCCGGTGCACGACCGCTGATCCGCGAGATGCCGGATCTCGTCGCCAGGGCTCGCCGTCGGGTACCACTCCGGCGCACCGGGCAGTCCGGGCAACCTTTCGAGCCCCGACCAGCCCTTCAGCACGCCCGCCGCGGCCGGATACGCCAGGACGAACCCGATCCCCGGCCCTCCCCCGATCTTCTGGGTGAGCAGAGCGGGTTCCTCGCCCAGCGCCATGGCGATCATCGCCGAATAAACGTTGGTGTCCAGCGACCGGCACAACGCCTCGCCGAGCATCGCCCCGCCGATCCGGATGTTGATCTCGACGACCTCCGGGCCGTCGGCGGTGAGCACGAATTCGGTGTGCGCGAAACCCTGCTCGTGTCCGGCCGCCTTGAGCACCCGGCCGATCCAGTCGGCCAACTCGGCGTACTCGGCCTCGGGGAAGGCCACCGGGAACGCCGCGGCCTCTTCCCGCCGCACGGGTTCCGGCGAAAGCTGGCGGGAGAGGATCCCGAGCAGCCGGGTCCTTCCCTGCCAGGTGACGGTTTCCGCGCTGTAGAGCGGTCCGGCGAAATACGGCTCGGCGATCAGATGCCCCTTGAGCGGCGTCTCCTTCGCCTCCAGCCTCGCCCGGTCGAGTTCGTCCTGATCGCGGACGAGCCACACCCCCCGGGACGACGTTCCCGAAGAGTCCTTGACCACCAACGGAAATCCGAGTTCTTCGGCGACCATGACGGGCACCGGCCTGCCGCGGGTGAGCCCGTGTTCGTACAGCAGATCGCGCACCGCGCCCTTGTCCCGCAGCACCCGGACGGCGGCCGCGTCCGGACCGGGCAGGCCGAGCCGGGCGGTGAGTTCCGCGCCCGGCAACGCCCAGGTGTCCGTCGAATTGATGATCCCGGCGAGGTCCGGGATGGCGCGCAACGCGGTTTCGCAGGCCTCGATGTCGGTGGTGTCGATGTCGACGACCTCGACCCTGTCCGGCCCCAGCGTGCCGAGTTCATAGCGGTAGATCTCGCGGTTTCCGGTGAACAGCACCAGCTTCCGCCCGGAATCCGCCGCCGCGTCGGCCAGCCTGCCCAGACCGAAGGTGAGTGCTTCCAACAGGACGACGGTCACGACGCCCGCTCCTTCCGGTACAACGGCAGTGAGGGTTTCCCGAAGCGGCGGCGCCGCCAGTCCATGGCCGCCCATGGCAGGGCGAGGTCGTCCAGCGACGCGATCTCGCGCGGCGCGAGCGAAGCCGGGTCGACTGCCTCCCGATGCCGGGAGAAAACCCTTGCCGTGTAACGGTGCCCGGTGTCGGCGCCGATCACGACATGCGTCCGGTCCGGATTCCGCGCCGCCTCCCAGCCCGCGACGAGGTACGCGGCGCCGGTGGACAACCCGGCGAACACGGCGTGCTCGCGCATCAGGCCGACGGTCGCGGCCATGGCGTGCACGAAGTCCAGCCAGTGGATCCGGTCGTACAGTTCGTGATCGACGTTGTCGAACGGGATGGCCGAGCCGATGCCCGCGATGATCGCGTCCGGATCGGTGAACCGTTCGCTGCCGAAGGTGACACTGCCGAAGGGCTGGACGCCGGTCAGCCGGACGTCGGGATCGCGTTCTCGCAACGAGCGCGCGATCCCGCCGGTCGACGCGCCGGTGCCCACGCTGCCGACGACGGTCAGCGGCCCGGACGGCAGGGCGCGGGCGACGAGGTCGGCGACCTCGGCATACCCCAGGTAATGCACGGGATCGTGGTACTGACGCATCCAATGCATGTCCGGATGCCGGTCCAGGAGTTCGCGTACGCGCGCGACCCGGCGCCGCTGGTCGAGGCGGAGGTCGTCCGACGGCGGCATCTGATCCACCGTCGCACCGAGGATCTCCAGCTGCGAACGCATCGTGAGGTCGACGGTGGTGGACGCGACGATATGGCAGCGCAGGCCGTAGCGGTGACACGCCATCGCCAGGGCGAGCGCGTAGATCCCGCTGGAGCTGTCGATCAGCGTCTGTCCTTTTCGGACTGCCCCGTCGGCGAGCAGCGACCGGACCGCGCCGAGTGCGGCGTAGACCTTCAAGGTTTCGAAGCGGATCAGCACGACGTTCGATTCGAGCCGGATCAACGACGGCGTCTTGATCGCGTCGGTGACGTGTTCGTGGACCAGCGCGGACATCGCGGTCACCGGCCGATCGAGCGCAGGTACGCGGCCAGCGACTCGGCACCCGCGGCGTTACGCGGACCGCTCACGAGATCGCCGTAGGAGATGACGTGGAACCGGTTGTCGCGCACGGCGGGCGTGTTCTTCAGCTGTGGCGAGGATTTCACGAACGCGATCTTGTCCTGCGCGGGCCGGTCGGCGTAATCCACGACGACGATCACCTCGGGTTCGGCCTTCACCACCGCTTCCCAGCCCACACTTCCCCAGCCGTCCTGCAGCTCGCGGAAGACGTTCGTCCCGCCCGCGGCGTCGATGATGTCGTTGGGAGCGGCGTGTTTCCCGGCGGTGAAGGGCTGATCGGTGCCGGAATCGTAGACGAACACCTTGGCGGGCGGCGACTTCGGTGCTCCGGCACGGACCTTGTCGAAACGCCCCTTGAGTTCCGCGACCAGTTCGTCGGCCCGCTGACGGACGCCGAAGATGTCACCGAGGTTGCGCAGATCGGTGTAGAGCGCTTCGAGCGGCGTCACCTCCGACTTCGCGGTGGGATACTCCCAGCAGGTCTCGGTGTGCAGATAACTGCGGATGCCGACCTGCTCCAGCAGTTTCGGCGTGATGCCGCGTTCCTCGCTGAATCCGGAGTTCCAGCCCGCGATCACCCAATCCGCCTTGGCGTTCACCAGGATCTCGCGGGTGACCCGCGAGGTGCCGAGCCGTTCGACCTTGGCGTAGTCGTCCTTCCACGGCGAACCGGCGATCGACGGGTCGCCGAGCGAATTCATCACGTAGCCGCGCATCCGGCCGGCGAGCCCGAGCGCGAACAGCTTTTCGGCACCGGAAACGTCGTACGCCACCGGACGTTGCGGCGCCGGGAAGGTGACCTGCGCGCCGCAATTGGTCACCGTGGCCTGTGCCGGCGCGCTCGGCCCTGCCTCGACCTGGGCACCGCAGGCGCTCAGGAGCAGTGCCGCGGCGAAGAGCGCGGTCACCCTGGACGGCTTCATCGTGAGATCCCCTCGGTTTCGTCGGCGGGAAGGTCGTAGAGCAGTTGGAGCGCGCCGGTCACGGGATGGGTCACCTGGGTGACCTCGACGCCGAAGACGGCGTGGATCGTTTCCGGCGTGAGCACTTCGGACGGTGTGCCGCAGGCGGCGAGCGATCCGGCGCGCAGCAACGCGATCCGGTGGCAGACGGCGGAGGCGAGGTTGAGATCGTGCAGCGCGACGAGCACGGTGAGGCCGCAATCACGCAGGAACTTCAGCAGTTCCACCTGGTGTCGGACGTCGAGATGGTTGGTCGGCTCGTCGAGGACCAGCACCTCCGGTTCCTGGACGAGCGCCCTCGCCACCAGGACCCGCTGCCGTTCGCCGCCCGAAAGCGTCAGCACACCGCGCTGCGCGAGATGGGTGATGTCCATGCGCCGCAACGCTTCCCGGCACAGCGCGCGTTCACGGGCCGAAAGCCGGAGGTTGCCGCGCTGATGCGGCGAACGGCCGAGCGCGACGACCTCCTCGACGGTGAAGTCGAGATCCGCCCGGCTGTCCTGGGTGAGCGCGGCGATCCGGCGGGCGGTGTCGCGCAGACCCTGCTCCGCGATGTCGGTCCCGTCGAGCAGGACCGCGCCCCCGGACGGGGCCAACGCGCGGTAGACACAGCGCAACGCCGTCGACTTGCCGCTGCCGTTGGGGCCGAGGAGGCCGACGACCTCGCCCGCGCCGACGTCCAAACGCAGTTCGCGGATCAACGTCGTCCCGGCCACCTCGACCGAAAGTTCGCGCAGTGACAGCATCAGCGGCCTCCGAACGCGTAGCCGCGGCGCCGCATCACGACGAGGAAGACCGGAACGCCGATCAGCGCGGTGATCACGCCGAGCGGCAGTTCCTCGGGGGCGACGAGCGTGCGGGCCAGCAGATCGACCCACACCAGGAAGACCGCGCCCACCAGCGGCGCGAGCGCCAGCACCCGGCGGTGCCCCGAACCGGCGATCATCCGCACCACATGCGGCAGGACCAGCCCGACGAACCCGATCGAACCGCTGACCGCCACGAGCAATCCGGTGACGACCGCGGTGAGCAGAAAGAGCCAGCGTCGCAAGGCGGCCGCGTCGGTGCCGAGGCTCATCGCGGTCTCGTCGCCCATGGACAGGACGTCGAGCGCGGTGCCGTAGCGCAGCAGGACCACGACCGCGACGGCCACGCCGAGCGCGGCCAGCGGCAGTGACGCCCACGTCGCCGAGCCGAGGCTGCCGAGCAGCCAGAACAGCACGGTCTGCGCGGCCTGGCCGTTCGGCGAGAGGTAGACGAGCACGCTCATCACGGCCTGGAAGGCATACGTGAGCGCGACCCCGGTGAGCACGAGCCGCAGCGGCGTCAGCCCGAATTTGCTCCGGGCGGCCAGATACACCAGCGCGGTCGCACCGAGCGCGCCGAGGAACGCGGCCGTCGACAGCGCCAGCACGCCGAGCCCGGCGAACAGGCCGAACACGACAACGGCGGCGGCACCGACCGAGGCGCCCGAGGAGATCCCCAGCACGAACGGATCGGCGAGGGCGTTGCGGACCAGTGCCTGCACGGCCACCCCGACCACCGCGAGCCCGGCGCCGACCACGGCCGCCAGCAGCACCCGCGGCGTGCGGACCTGCCAGACGATCGAGTACCCGGTGACCTCGTCGCCGGTGATGGTGCCGCCGGTGATCGCCTTTCCCAGGTAGCGCAGGACATCCGCGAGCGCGACGGTGGACGGGCCGAGCGCGATGCCCGCGATCAGCGAGATCGCGAGCGCTGCCGAGAGCAGGAGCACCGGGCCGGTGAGCCGGAGCGGGCGTGAGGTCTCGTCGTCCGGTTCCGCGAAGAGGCGGAGCGGCTCAGGCACGTTCACCACGCACGATCAGGCGGCGCGCGTGGTTGTCGTATGGCGAGCCGTCGAAGTCGCCGAAGCATTCGACGCCGGTGAAGCCCGCCGTCTCGAACAGCGCCTTCAGTTCCGCGGCGCTGTACAAGAAGGAGAGGATCGACGCCCGCTTCGCCTCGCCGCCGCGAACCAGGGTCCATTCGGTTTCGAGGCGGGTCCAGTCGTCGAGGATGGTGTCGCGCATGAACACCGTCCCGCCGTCGACGTCGACCGCCTTCGGCCGCCCGACCCAGCCGGCCAATACCTCCTTACCGAGCACGTCCACCAGCAGCCTGCCGCCGGGCGCGAGGCTGGCGTAGGCGTTTCGCAGCACCGCGAGGTTGTCGCCGGGCTCGGTGAAGTAGCCGAACGACGTGTACATGTTGATGATCAGGTCGTACGCGCCGGGCTCGGTGTACTCGAGCATGTCGGCCTGGATCAGCTTCGCGGCGACTCCCGCGTTCTCACAGGCCTCGCGGGCGCGTTCGAGCATCGCCGGGCTGAGGTCGACGCCGGTCACATCGGCGCCCCTCCTGGCCAGCGGGACGACATGGATCGCCGGGCCGCACGCCAGATCGAGCACCTTCGTGCCGTCGGCGACTTCGAGCAGCGGTGACGTGGCCGTCAGGCGTTCGGCCTCCTCGGCCCGGCTGGGCGGGAACATCACGTCCGCGAAGCCGACCCACAGGTCGTCGTCCTCGTACCAGTGCATCTCTCTCCGCTCGCCGGGCCGCACGATTCAGCCCCACAAGTCGTCGAAAGGTCGTCTTCGGTTCCCGGCTTCGCCAAATCCTCGTGAGTGAGAAGGACGGTTGGAACCTGTCGCTGCGGGGGCCGGTAGTGGGCTGAAGGCTCCCTTCGCCGAGTCCGATGCGACGAAAGGAGCCTTCGACCTAGCCTGAAACGGGCCTCCCGTGATTGGTCGGACGTCACGTGTGATCCGGCGGACGACACACGTGACCAGCTGGACGACACATCCGCGACCAAGCTCCGCCGCGTGTCGTCCGTCGGATCACACGAGGCCCGGCCAGGTGATCACGGAGGCGGGATCAGATCGATCAAGAACGTCTGGTCCGGTGCCCCCGAACAGCGTTCCCGCACCACTTCGGTCCCCGCCACGGTGTCCAGGTCGCGCAGGCCGAGGCACTGACTGGTGCCGACGGGCCGGATGACGAACCGCCCCGGTTCCGCCGGGTCGGCCGCGCCGATGGTGAACAGCTGGTCCATACCATCGTCGTCACAGTCGTCGCGGGGTTCGAGCAGGTCGTGCCCCAGCCCTTCGTTCACGACCGTGAGACAGCCGACCCCGGTCTCCGGATGGTGCCATTGGATCTGCACGGCGTTCTCTTCCCCGACGGGATCGAGGAACAGGTGCGGCGACGCGTCACCGCCGCAGGTCTGCTGGGCGACGATGGTGCCGGGGTAGAGCCGGGTCCGATCCGTCCCTTCGGCCAGGCAGAACTCGGGTGAGCGCGCGGGCCGGATCCGCGCCCAGCTGCCCACCTCGCGCACGTCGAGGCCCGGCACCACGGCCACGGTGTCCTTGGGTTTGGAGGACGCCCCGAAGGAGCGCGTCAGATAACCGAGCGTCCCGACGAGGACGACGCTCATGAACGCGGCCACGATCATCGGCGTCCGCCAGCGCCGACGGCGCCGCGGTTCCGGTTCCGGCGGCGCGACGGCTTCCGCTTTGGGTTCGTCGGCGGGCCGCGGCGGAGCCCCCATCGCGATCCGCGTCCGGGCGTCGAGCCAACGCCGCACTTCTTCGTCGGTCAACCCGCACGCGCGCGTGAACGTCTCGACGAACGATTCGCGCGGCAGTGTGGTGCGGCCGAGGGTGGTCGCGACCGTACTCGCCGGAAGTGTTCCGCCGAGTTCTTTGGCTCTTCCTGCCAACTGCCGATAAGTCAATCCGGACCACGTTCTCAATACACGCAGTGCCGCCGTGAACTCAGCCGGTGAAGCCGTGGAGTCCGGTGGGTGAACCGTCGTCGGCGACTCCCCGTCGCCGTCCCCCTCGTCAACGATCATCGCTCTAGATTGACTGAGCCGATCTGAGCCGCGATACCGCCATTCAGCGGCGCCGGAATCTGCTGTTCGGACCACTCGAACGATTTCGAACAAGGCCGAACTACCCGAAGGTTGCCCCTGCGCTGGTCAGGAAGTCAGGCTGACCTCAGTCGGCCCCCACGCCGGCCACGACTGGGGAGGCTCGGGAATACCGAGCCGAAGAAAATGAGCAAACCAGAGGAATCCGTACGACCATCGTCAAGGGCGACGGTGAACCCGGCGGAAACAGCTGGTTCATCTCGGAAGGCGTCCACTGAAATCTCCGTACTGAAGACCGGATGACGTCTGCCGTCGCCTGAATGCGGCGTCGGCCGCCGATTCCGAAGAATAATCCTCGTGCGCCGCCGGTCTGAGCACACGCGAGGGAATAGGGCTGCGAATCCAGTAGCAGACCACTTTGTTCACAGATCCGACCCGTATTCGTCCGGTGACCGTGCGTCGACATAAGCATTCGCACCGTTCTCCGGAGATATGGCTCGGTCTTGTTCGAACTCGGTCGTCCTGAATGGCGAACACCGGATTGTGGAGCGTTGTCGATGCATAACGGGCAAAATGATGCGGCCGAATGGCAGGTAGCCATCGTCGGCGGGGGTAACGCGGGGCTCTGCGCGGGGATAGCCGCGGTGCAGGCGGGCGCGACCTCCGTCAGCGTCTTCGAAGCCGCGCCAAAAGAACTGCGCGGCGGGAACAGCTCCCTGACCAGGACCATGCGTTTCTCCTGGCAGGGAAGCCCTTTCATCGCCGCCTTGCTGCGAGAGGCGGACAAGGAGCGGGTCGACGAGATCCTGGCCGGCCGCTCCGGCTATGGCGACGAGCAGTACCTCGAAGACTGGTTGCGGGTCTCCGGCGATCAGGTGGACGTCGCGCTCATCGAGTCGATCATCCGCCGTTCGACGGACACGATCGCCTGGATGCGCGACTTCGGTCAGCGCTGGGCCCCGAGACCGACCCCGCTTCCCGGTGACGTGCCGATCGTCCTCGACGGCGGCGGCCAGAGCCTGCAGGACCGGAACTTCGACCGGTTCGAACGGCTCGGCGGAACGGTCTTCTACGACAGCGCGGTCACCGGCTTCGAGAGGACCGCCGACGGCCGGTACCTGCTCCACGGTTCCGGGCCCGCGTTCCCGGTGATCGCCGACGCGCTGGTGCTGGCGTCGGCCGGTTTCGAGGCGAACGACCGGCTGCGGGAACGTCATCTCGGCGAGGCGTGGCGGGACGTGAAGCTGCGGGGGGTCCCGTTCAACGAAGGCGCTCCCCTGACGGCCGCCGTCGAGCTCGGCGCCGACACCGCGGGCAACTGGGAGAAGTGCCACACCACACCGCAGGGCATCGAACTGCCCGACCACATGCTGCCGGGGCAGATGCACAAGTCTCATGGCCTCGCCCGGTACGCCTATCCGCTGGGCGTCGTGGTCAACCGGGAAGGACGCCGGTTCTTCGACGAATCCGGCGGCTACAGCAACCTCACCTACGTCACGCTGGGCCAGAAGATCCAGGAGCAGCCGGGGAGGACGGCCTTCCAGATCTTCGACGACAAGGTCGTCTCGGCGGGCGCGCTCCCCAAGGGCTATGTCGGCGACCCCGCGTCGGTGACCGTCTCCTCGATCGAGGAAGGCGCCCGGCGGCTCGGGATCGACGCCGCGAACCTGACCGCCGAAATCGAGCGGCTGCACGCGGATCAGGACGAGAAGCGGCTCGACACCCCGCCGTACCTGTTCGTCCCGGTGGTGTGCGGGTTGACGTTCACCTACGGCGGGCTCTCCGTGACCCCCGACGCCGAGGTGCGCGGCGGTGGCGAGCCGATCAGCGGCCTTTACGCGGCAGGCGTGATCGTCGGCGGCCTTTACGACCAGGGCTATCCGGGTGGCACCGGCCTGATGGCGGGTGCCGTGCTCGGCCGGGCCGCCGGTACGTCCGCCGCCCGCCACGCCATCCGATCACGGGGAGGGGAAGCCCGTGTCGGCACCGTCGCCGGTTGAGAAGACGATCGTCATCGTCGGGCTCGGGAAGATCGGGTCGCTGTACGCCGCTTGTTACGGCCAGGCGGGACACCGGATCCGTACGGTGGACATCGGCGACGGGGCCGACTGGGAGCGGGTAGCCCAGGTGCCGGATCCGGCCTCGGTCGACGCCTGGGTGGTCGCCACCCCGACGGCGACCCATCTCGCGGTCGTCGACGAGATCCTGCGGCGGCAGCCCGATGCCCGTGTCCTGCTGGAGAAACCGGCCTGCTACCCGGAGGACCTCGACGGCCTCGGCCGCACGGTCCGGCGTCATCCCCGCGCCCGGATCATCGTCAACGACGTGTATTCGCACAGCGAAGCCGTGCAGCGTTTCGCGGCCGCCGTGCGGGAGTTCGCCGAGTCCGATCCGATCCGGAAGATCACCGTCGAATTCACCAAGAACCGGGAATTCGACGTCGCGAACGGCAGGTTCGTCGACACGCAGTACGGCGAAGCCGGCTACGAGGGCTTCCACATGTTGAGCATCCTGCGTGCGCTCCTCCCGGCCGAGCAGTACCGGTCCTATCTGCGCACGGCGCCCTCTTCGGTGACGGCGGAAATGCGGGTGCGGACCGCGGCCCCCGGCCTGCCCGACGTCGAGCTGTACACGTCGTCGACCGGTGCCATCGCCTTCCCCGAACTGGCCGGATTCGCTTTCCCCGACAAAGTCTTGAAGGACTTCATCGTCCCGTCGAGCATCCCGTACGGCTCCGAGTTCCGGTACCGCTTCGCGGACGTCGAGCTGCTGTCCGGGAAGCACGTCACCTTGGTCTTCGAGCCCTTCTTCGGCGCGGAGCCCGATTACAAGAACATCCACGCGGTCCACGTCCGGGACGCGGTGCCGGAGGGCCATTTCCTCATCGCCGTCAATCATTTCAAGGAGGCACTTCTGACGCAGCTGGACCTTTTGCGGCACCTCGACGAGGGCACCACGGTGGTCCGCCCGGCGGAGCACCGGTTCCTCGCCGCGCTGGGTTCGGCGATGTTCACCGGAACCTTCCCGCAGACAACGGAAAACGAGAAGTACGCACGGATTGGGAGCGAAGCATGACGCGAAGCATCGAGGACCTTTCGACACTGTTGCGGCCGGCCAAGGACATGCTGCCCGAGGTCGCGGACCGCGACGTGGCGCTGGCCGAGGTCACCGGCCAGGTCAAGAACGACGACGACGCCCGCGCGTTGTTCGCGAAGGCGTGCCGGTTCGAGGCGCCCTACACCGCGAGCTGGATCCACGGGCCCGGCGACGAATCCCCTTACCTGTCCTTGGAACTGGCCGCGTCCTCGTTGGACGACGACCGCTATCGCGCCCTGCTCGCCGACGTCGTGCTCTCGACGTCGACCTCGATCCCGTTCGATTACCGCGCGCTGGCCGCGGAAAGGCTCGTCCAGGTCGGGGCTGGCGAGTTCACCGGCGCCTTCCAGGAGGTCGTCGATTCCTACGAGCCGCTGCCCAAACGCGGCTTGCAGGCGAAGATCGCCGTCCCCACCGACGGTATCGACCACCTCTTCGACATCCCGGAAACGGTGACCGGCAGGCTCAACCTGCTGATCGCGGCCAGCAGGGCGAAGACGCTGGAGACCAGGAACCTGCTCGCCGTGCGCGTCCTGGCGAACGGTGTCGTACCGGCGGAGGAGGTCGGCGAGGCGGAACGGCTGATCTTGGAAGACGTCGGGACCACGATGGTCGCGCCGTCGGACTACCTGGTGCCGTGGGACCAGGAGTTCCCCGGGGAGCACGGCTCCGGCCTCACGCTCGCGGAACTGGTGCGCATCACCTTGATGTGCGGGGAATTCTCGCTTCCGGACACGACCGTCCGGCCGATCCTGGTCGACTTCTACCGGTCGGTGCTGCGCACCTGTGGCCGCTCGATCATCGGTCTCTCGGCGGGTGTGTTCCATGTGGAGCACGGCACGCTCGCCACGCCTTCGTATTACTACCAGGGCCGCGACGCGATTCTCGGCAAGGGCTGCGTGATCGACTGTGTCGGCGGGGCGGTCCTGCAGTCGGGTTCGTTCCTCGGCGGCGGCTACATGCCGATCCTGATCCACACCCACAAGCACATCCGCAAGGGCGGCCAGGCCGCCGCCTCCGAGCGGAAGCAGATCCTTCCCTGCGTCTTCGCGGCGGAAGCGGGCGCGCGGTACCCGATGCACGCGATCGGCCTGTTCGAAACGGTGGACTACCTCGGCAAGGAGACCCCGTACGAGGGGATCCGCGCGATCCCGCACGCCAAGTGACACAAGGCTTTTCCGGCTGAACACGAAATCCGTATCTCGCGATGCCGCCGGGCGGGGCGACTCCGCGCCGCCCGGCGGCATCGAAACTGGAGGGTAAGAGAATGGGTGCAACATCGGGGGTCAAGGTCGCCGTGATCGGCGCGGGCTACGTGGGGCTGACCACGGCCGCGTGCCTTTCGTCCTTGGGACACCGCGTCGTCTGCGCGGACGTGGACCAGGAAAAGCTCGACGCGTTGCGGCGCGGTGAAGCGACCATCAGGGAACCCGGGATCTGCGAACTCGTGGTGGACGGGCTGGCGTCCGGGCGGCTGGACTTCGTGCTCGGCGCGAGCGCGGCGGTGGCGGGCGCGGACATCGTGATCCTCTGCGTGCCGACGCCGATGGGCGCGACCGGCGCGGCGGATCTGACCGCGCTGGAATCCGTCGTGACCGAGGTGCGGGATCTGCTGCCGCACGGCTGCGTCGTGGTGAACAAGTCGACGGTCCCCGTCGGCACGGCGGCCCACGTCGCGCACCTGATCGACCGGGCCGACGTCGCCGTCGTGTCCAATCCCGAATTCCTGCGCGAAGGGTTCGCCGTCCACGACTTCCTGAATCCCGACCGGATCGTGGTCGGCTCGGCGGATCGCGACCCGGTCCCCGCCAGGCGGGTCGCGGCGCTGTATGAGCACCTCGACACCGCGGTCCTGGTGACCGATTCCTCGAGCGCAGAGCTGATCAAGTACGCGTCCAACTGCTATCTCGCGACACGTCTGTCCTTTGTGAACACGGTCGCCGAGCTGTGCGAATACCTCGACGCGAGTATCGACGACGTGACGGCCGGGATGGGTTACGACGACCGCATCGGCAAGTCGTTCCTGCGGCCCGGGCCGGGCTGGGGCGGTTCCTGCCTGCCTAAGGACACTTTCGCGCTGCTGCGCACCGCGGAATCGGCCGGCAGCGATTTCGCCCTGCTGCGCGCGGCGATCGACACCAACGTCAAACAGCAGGAACTGGTGGTCGGCAAGGTGCGCAAGGCCGTCGGCGGCGACCTCGCCGGGGTCCGGATCGGCCTGCTCGGCCTGACGTTCAAGGCCGGGACGGACGACCTGCGGGATTCCCCCTCGCTGGCGATCGCGGCCCGGCTGGCCGCCGAAGGCGCGGAGCTGTCCGGCTACGACCCCAGCGTCCACGCGCCGGTGCCAGGTGTGACCGACGACGTGCGGATCGCCGGGACCGCCTATCACGCGGCGAAGGGCGCGGCGGCGATCGTGCTGCTGACCGAATGGCCGGAGTTCCGCGACCTCGACTGGGGGCGGATCGCCGACCGGCTCCACGGCCGGTCCGTCATCGACACCCGGAACCTGCTCGACCCGCTCACCGTGGCCCGGACGGGACTCTCCTATCAGGGCATCGGCCGTCCGGGCGGAACCCGCGTGCCCGCCGTCGCCATGGCCGCGCGAGCAGGATGACCCCGGGGTGGACGGCGAGTGGTCGCGCTCGTCGTCCCACCCTTCCGGCGCCGGGAACAGGAGGACGGATGCCGAAGCGAACCAGGCCCTGGGCCGCGCTTTTCGTGCTGTGCCTGGGTTTCTTCATGGTCATGCTGGACATCAGCATCGTGAACATCGCGGTGCCGTCGATGGTGCGCGAACTCGGCACCGAGCTGACCGCGGTGATCTGGGTGACCAGCGTGTACCTGCTCGCCTACGCCGTCCCGATCCTGCCCGCCGGCAGGCTCGGCGACCGGTTCGGGCCGAAGCGCGTCTTCGTCGCCGGGCTGCTGGTGTTCACCGGGGCGTCGCTGTGGTGCGGGCTTTCCGGTGACGTGGAAACACTGATCGTCGCCAGGGCGGTGCAGGGTTTCGGCGCCGCGTTGATGACCCCGCAGACGACGGCCTTCATCACGCATCTGTTCCCGCCGGACGAACGAGGCCCGGCGATGGGCGCCTGGGGCGGTGTCGCGGGTCTCGCCATGATCGCCGGTCCGGTGCTGGGCGGTCTGCTCGTCGACCACCTCGGCTGGGAGTGGATCTTCTTCGCGAACGTCCCGGTCGGGCTGATCGCGCTGGCGCTCACCGTCGTCCTCGTCCCCGACTGGCGGCCGGGGAACTCGCACCGCTTCGACGTTCCCGGGATCCTGCTCTTCGGCGCCGGTCTCGTCTGCGTCGTCTTCGGTATCCAAAATGGACAGACGTACGGCTGGGGCACGGCCTTCGACATCATCGGGGCCGGTGTACTGCTGCTGAGCGGTTTCGTGCTGTGGCAGCGGGCCAACCGTCGCGAACCGCTGCTGCCGTTGCGGATCTTCCGCCATCGCGACTTCTCCCTCGGTACCGCGTCCGCGGTGATGGTCGGCTTCGCGATGACCAGCCTGCTCCTGGTGTTCGTCATCTACCTCCAGTCGGTGCTCGGCCTGTCCCCGGCCGACGCCGGTCTGCTCATCGCGCCGCTCGCCGTGGTGTCCGGCGGTGTCGCGCCGTTCGCGGGCAGGCTGTCGGACCGGGTGAACCCCAAGTACCTGCTGATGTCGGGGATGCTCGCCCTGAGCGGCGGCCTCTGCGTCGTCTCGCTCGTCCTCGTCCCGGTGAGTGAGCCGTTGGCCCTGCTCCCCGGGCTGCTGCTCTGCGGTCTCGGCGTCGGGTTCACCTTCTCCCCGATGAACAACGTGACCATCAACTCCGTCGAGCGGTCGCTGGTCGGCAGCGCGTCGGGCATCTTCAACACCGCGCGCCAAGTGGGCGGAGTCCTCGGCAGCGCGGCTGTCGGAGTCCTGCTGGAAGCTCAGACCAGGGCCTCGATGGCGGTCCGGGCGAACGAGGCCGCGGCCATGCTGCCCGCCGGGATCCGGCAGCGTTTCTTGGACGGATTCGCCGGAGAGGCCGGTTCGGCGGTCGCGGCGGGCGAGTTCGGCGGCGTCCCCGAGGTCGCCGCGGATCTGCCCGTCCAGGCACGGGAACTCCTCGCCCAGGTCACTGGCGCCGCGCTCACGGACGCCGTCAAGGCCGCCTTCCTGCTTCCCGTAGGCGCGCTGCTCGTCGGCGTGGTGTGCGCGGTGAGCCTGCGCGGGCCGATCGGGCAGGACAGATCGCCCGATCGGATGACCGTGACCCGGTGATCACCGGCGCCACCCTGGTTACCGTCACGTCATGACACTCGTACCGACGGTCGATCTGAGCATCTGGGATGACGGCGACCGCGCGAAGCTCGCGCACACCGTCGACGAGGCGTTGACGCGTGTGGGGTTCCTGCAGGTCGTCGGGCACGGCATCCCGCGAGCGACGATCGACGCCATGTGCGAAGCCACCGCGGCCTTTTTCGCGCTCCCCGTCGAGGAGAAGCTCCGTTCCGCGCCCGCCGACCGCGCCTCGGATCGCGGGTACGCCGCCGAAGGCACCGAAGGGCTGGCGTACAGCCTCGGTGAGACGACGCCGCCCGACCTGTCGGAATCGTTCGTCATCGGCGCGGAGCACATCGACGGCGAAGACCCGTACGGCTTCTTCGTCCCCAACATCTGGCCTGAGCTGCCCGAGAACCTGCGTCCCGCGCTCACCGAGTACGCCGACGAAGCACACCGCGTCGCGCGGGTGCTGCTGGAGATCTTCGAGACGGCGCTCGACCTCCCCGACGGCTACCTCGGCGCGTACACCCGGCACCCGACCCGCACCTTGCGGGTGAATCACTTCGAGCGCCGCGCCGGAGCGCCCGAACCCCTGCCCGGACAGATGCGGCTCGGCGCGCACACCGACTACGGCATCGTCACCGTGCTCTACGCCGATCCCGTCCCCGGCCTGCAGATCCACGGCCCCGACGGCGCCTGGCACGACGTGATCCCCGCCGAAGACGCGCTCGTCGTGAACCTCGGGGACCTCACCGCGCAGTGGACCAACGACCGCTGGCGCTCCACCCTGCACCGGGTCGTGCCGCCGTCCGGGCCGGGACCGTCGCGGCGGCGCAGCGTGGCGTTCTTCTTCGACGGCGACCACGACGCCCGGTTCGAATGCCTCCCGACCTGCCAGTCCGCCGGGAACCCGCCGAAATATCCGCCGGTCCTCGGCGGCGCGCACCTCTACGCCAAGATCACCGGCGGGCGAACCCTGGCACCGGCCGACGCGATGAACACGGCGGCCGACCGCGGTTGAGGGAGAATTCCCGGCGAACGATGTCCGGTCCTCCTCCGGCGGCTTCGACGTCTCCGGCAGAAGGCACCGCGACGGTGCCCGCCGAGAGGAGACAACCGTGAAGTACATGATCATGATGTTCGGGTCGCAGAAGGACCTCGACGGCATCGGCGCCTGGAACGCCGACGACGTCAAGGCCCTGCACGAGTTCATGACCGAGTGGAACAACGACCTGGTCGAGTCCGGCGAGTTCGTCGACGCGCAGGGCCTCTCCCAGCCGGCGCACGCCCGCCGCGTCTCCCTGCGCGACGGGGCCCCTGTGGTGACGGACGGGCCGTATGCCGAGACGCAGGAGGTCCTGGTCGGATACACGACCGTCGACTGCGTGAGCTACGACCGCGCGACCGAGATCGCGGCCCGGCTGGCCGACACCCCGCATCCGGAGGACAGCGACCTCGGCCGCGAGTGGTACGTCGACATCCGGCCGTGCGCCGACGGCTTCGAAGACCTGGAGCTCTAGATGCCGGAAAACGGCATCGAGGACCTGCTGCGCACACTGTCGCCGCAGGTCCTCGGCGCCGTCGTCCGTCGCTACGGTCACTTCGACCTGGCGGAGGACGCGACGCAGGAGGCGCTTCTCTCGGCCACGACGCAATGGCCTGCCGAAGGGCGGCCCGAGAATCCACGCGCGTGGCTCGTCACGGTCGCCTCACGGCGATTGACCGATCTGCTCCGCGCCGAGCAGGCGCGGCGCCGTCGCGAGGACACCGTCTTCCAGTGGAGACTGCCGGAGGAGCACGTCACGTCCGCGGACGACACGCTCGTCCTGCTGTTCCTGTGCTGTCACCCGTCTCTTTCGCCCGCGTCGCAGATCGCGCTGACCCTCCGAGCGGTCGGCGGTCTCACGACGGCGGAGATCGCGCGCGCGTTCCTGGTCCCCGAGGCGACGATGACCCGGCGGATCACCCGCGCGAAGGCGGGTATCAAGGCGAGCGGCGTCCCGTTCGCCCTGCCGGCGGAACCGGGACGGCTCGACGCGGTGCTCCACGTGCTGTACCTGATCTTCAACGAGGGTTACGCCAGCACGTCCGGCCCCGATCTGGTGCGGAGCGACCTTTCCGCCGAAGCCATCCGGCTGGCCAGGATCGTCCACCGGCTGGTGCCGGACGACGGCGAGGCCACCGGCCTGCTCGCGCTGATGCTGCTCACCGACGCGCGCCGTCCGGCGAGGACGGGGCCGGACGGCGCGCCGATCCCGATGTCCGAACAGGACCGGGGCCGGTGGAACGCCGGGTACGTCGCCGAGGGCATCGCGCTGCTGTCCGAAGCGCTGCCGAACGGGCCGACCGGGCAGTTCCAGATCCAGGCGGCGATCGCCGCCCTGCACGACGAGGCGCCGAGCGCCGAGGAGACCGACTGGCCGCAGATCGAGGTGCTGTACGAAGTTCTGCTGCGGCTCTCCGACAATCCCGTGGTGGCGCTGAATCACGCCGTGGCCGTCGGGATGGCCCGTGGGCCACGAGAAGGGTTGGCGGCGTTGGAAGAACTCGGTGACCGGATCTCCGGCGACCATCGGTTCCACGCCGCCCGCGCGCATCTGCTCGAGATGGCCGGGGACATCGCCGAAGCCATAGAGTCCTATGTGGACGCGGCACGGCTGGCGACCGGCCTGCCGCACCGGCGTTATCTCCACGCTCGCGCCGAACGCCTGCGCTGACCGCCGTTCGGCACCCGCTCGTGAGCGGGTGCCGAACGGCGGGACTTCAGCAGGTGAGCAGAAGACCGGTGATCGCCGTGCAGGTCGCCGACGCGGTGTCGTTGGCCGCGTTCGGGTCGGCGACGGAACTCTGCGTGATCTTCGCGGTCGTCTTGACCGGCCCGATGCTCAACAGACCCGCTGCCACCGAGAACTTCGCCGTCGCACTGGCTCCGGACGCGAGCGACGAGAAGTCGCAATTGACGACCTTCGTACCGCTCGGGTTCGAGCAGACGGACGAGCCGGTGAAGCGCAGCCCGTTGCCGAGGGTCGACACCACCCGGATCCCGGACGCCGCGGCCGGGCCCGCGTTCGTGACCTTGACCGTGTAGTCGATCGACGAGGTCAGGATCCCGCGCGGAGACGCGGTCAGCGTGACCCCGAGGTCGGCCGCGCTCGGCGTGTCGGTGATGGTCAGCACGGGGCCGTCGAGGATCTCGAAGCTGTAGTTGTCACCGACGAACTGGTGCTGCAGCGTGACAGTGCCCAGCGGGGCGTCGTCCTTGACCCGGAAGGTGAACACCACGGTCTTGCTCTGCCCGGGGGTCACGGTGCCGACACCGCCGCGGATGCTTCCGCCGAGCATGTCGCAGGCGAACGCGCCGGGGCAGGACACCAGGTCGACGATCCCCGGCAGCGAGGTTTCCTTGCCGTAGAGCGTCGCCTTGCCGCCCTCGATCGTCGACGTCGCGTCGGCGTTGTAGACGGTCTGCGTCACGGTGAACGTCTGTCCACGTTGGACGGTTGTCGGCGAGACTTCCACCGCGCTGGTCGGCGGGGCGGCGAAAGCGGAGGTGGGCGCCACGAGCATGATCGTGGCCACTGCGGCCACCAGAGACAGAAGTGAGGCTCTTCGAAGCTTCATTCGGTTCTCACTATTCCGGTCGGGGGGCGTCGCGCCGATCGGTGCGGACAACGATCAGTCGCCCAGGAACGGACATTCGTTACCGGTGTCTCCCGCCAAGTGGCTCGTCCGCCTCACCCTATCGGAGTAACCGGGTCCTTCCCGCGAAGCGCCGGAAGCAGATTCGCTTCCTCGTAGGCGAAATGCTCCTCGATCCCGGCGGCGACCCGGTCGAACTTCTCGCGCACGGCGCCGCGGTCTCCTCCACTCTGAAGCAACGCATCGAGATCGAGCAGCGCGCGGGATACGGTTTCGTGCTCCTGGCGCAGCCGTTTCAGCGCCGGCGCGAGCCCGGGATGGGCCTTCTCGATGGCTGTGAAAGCGCCGTCCTCGCGAAGGTGATGCATGCGCAGGTCGTTGCAGAAGGTCACGCAATGGCCGAGCAGTTCGCCCCGCAGGCCCGACCGGTCCGCGACCGGTCCGCCGTCGAGTTCGGCCCGCGCGGCCGCCAAGGTCTTCCTGAGTTCGCCGTGATGGACGAGCAGCTGATCCGCGATCGCGCGGCCACGGGCGGCATCGACTTCCAGCAGGTGCAACGCGAACCCGCGTTCCCCGCCGTCGAGCGGCACGGCACGCGCGGCCTGCGGCACCCCGTCGATTTCGAGTGTCGCTTGTGGACTGACGAGGAGGTCGCGATACCAAGGCGAAGCGTCGTCGGGCGCGTAAACCAGATACCGGCTTCCGGAAGGGCGGCAAGCGACACGAGTGGTGCGGGGACGCCCCGATTCGGCGTCCGCGGTGGTCATCAGCAACGGAACTCCCCAGGTAGCATCAGCGTGAAAGCTATTTTGCTTTGCAAGCAAAGTCTCTTTGCTTGCAAAGGTATCCAGGAGGGTGGCCGGTGTCAACCGAGGACATGGAAGTCGACGACGCCGTGCGGGCCTTGCTGCTGCTCATGCCCCGGATGGTCGGGCGGGCGAAGCGGATCAAGATCCCCGAGGAACTCCAGTCCCTGTCGCTGGCTCCGCGGCACCTGTCGCTCTTGTCGTACCTGCTCTTCGACGGGCCGATGACGGTGAACGAGCTGGCCGAACGGCTCGAGGTCGCCCCGACCACGGTGAGCCTGATGGTCGGCGAACTGAGCAAGAAGGACGTGCTCGACCGGCGCGAGGACGAGGCGGACCGGCGTCGCCGGATCGTCGCCATCACCGAACGGATGCGGCCGGCGATCGACGGCTGGCTCGCGCAGGGTGCCCGCGCCTGGCAGAAGGCGCTCGCGCCGCTGAGCCCGGCCGAGCGCCGGACGTTCATCGACACCCTGCGCGCGTACGAAGACGGACTCACGGACTAGGAGGTCCAGTGCGCTACCTGCTCATGCTCGGCGGAACCGCCGGCGACGAAGGGCTCGACACGGACATCACCGAACCCTGCCGCGCCTGGTCCGGGGAGCTGACGCGGCGCGGTCTGCGCGTCGAAGGGATGGGCCTGCACCCGCCCGAGTCGGCGACGACCGTCCGCGTCCGGGGCGGCGAGGCACTGCTCACCGACGGCCCCTTCGCCGAGACGAAGGAGCAGATCGGCGGCATCGCCATCCTCGAATGCGAGAGCCGTGAACAAGCCGTCGAGGCGGCGAAGACCCACCCGTGGGCCGCGATCGGGACGATCGAAGTGCGCGAGCTGCTTTAGGTGATCCGCACGGTGACCTGATTGTCGGCATAGGTGTAGGCCACGTATTCGAATTCGACACCGGTGCGTTCGACGTATTCCAGCCACGCCTGGTGCTCGTGCCGCTGCCAGCCGGGGTAATTGAAGAACTCGTCGAAGTGCACGATGCTGCCGGAGCGCAGCCGCGGTCCCGCCAGGTCGAGCACGGTTTTCGCCGAGCTGTACAGATCACCGTCCACATGCAGGAAATCGACGACGCCTTCATGCCGCTCGAGAAAGCCGGGAAGCGTGTCGGCGAAAAGGCCGACGACGAGTTCGGCGCCGGGGACGTCCGGCAGATCGTCGCGCGCGAACGAACCGGCGGGCATGCCATTGAGCCAGTTCTCCGGCAGGCCCTGGAACCAGTCGAACCCGTAGGTCTCGACACCGCCACGGGCCTTGGCGATCATACGCAGCGTGTTCCCGCTCGCGACGCCGAATTCGAGAGCCATTCCCCCTGACGGGGCAAGGGAAAGCGCGTACGCGAGAGTCTCCTGTGGACGCGCGAAGTGTTTGGTCCCGGTCAAATGCTCGCGGGCGAACCGGTTGCTCTCGCGGGCCGCGTCCTGATCGCCCGCGTAGATGATGTCGCGACGGCTCCGGATTTCGAACTCGACGATCCGGTCGAAACAGCGGTCCCCCTGCCGGACGATCTCCGCCCGCAATTCCGCGGCGACCCGTTCCAGTTCCGCCGTATAAGGATCATGGAATCGCCGGGCGAGCCGGTGCAGGCCCCGGCCGAACGTTCCGCGGGCCGAACGGCCCAAGGTCTTCAGTGCTGAATGGGGTACCAGGTGACGCATTCCGGGACGATACACCAGCACCGTTCGAGTGAACGGGACCAGAACATCCCGGGCCCGGTTTCGTTGCGGTAACCGAGGAGTCCGCTCCTAGCATCGCGTTCGCCGCCGGTACTCGGGTACCGGCACGAGAAAAGGAGCGCGATGAGCAGCATCGTCATCTTCGGGGCGGGCGGACGCGGAGGGCGCCGAGCCGTCGCCGAAGCCGCGGGCACCTGGTCACCGCCGCCGTCCGGGATCCCCGCCGCCACGCGGATCTCGCCGGGGACAACGTCACCCTGATCGCCGCCGACGTCACCGTCGCGGACGACGTCGCGAAGGCCGCCGCCGGACACGACGCCGCGATCAGTTCCGTCTACCGCGCGGATCTCCCGTCACGCGAGTACTACCCGGCCACCGCGCACGCGCTGATCGACGGCCTCGGGCGCGCCGGGGTCGCGAGACCGGTCGTCGTCGGCATCGGAACGGCGCTGGAGATCGAACCGGGCGTCGCCCTGCACGATCAGCCGGATGTGCCGCCCGAGCACCGCGAGTTCTCGCTCGGGCACACGGCGGGACTGGAGGTCTTCCGTACGTCCGGCGGCGGGCTCGATTGGGTGATCGTCGCGCCGCCGCCGGTGTTCCTCGACGAACACGCCGAGCGCACGGGCGTGTACCGCAGTGGAGACCACCGGGTGCTGCCGCGCGCGGAGGACGCGAAGCCGTTCTCGTACGCGGATCTCGCGGTGGCGCTGGTCGACGAGGTCGAACGGCCGGCGCATTCGAGGGCGATGGTGGCCGTCGACTACTGACCCGGCTCCGGCCCCACTCGCCTTCCCCAAGTATATGAAGGCTCCCTTCCTTGCGTCTAGCGCAAGGAAGGGGGCCTTCATGTACTTCACGAGGGTGACTCAGCGCTCCGGCGAGTCCCCGCCGTTCTGCTCGGCCAGGAACCGCTCGAACTGGTTGCCCAGCTCCTCGGCGGTCGGCATGTGCTCGACCGACTCCGCGAGCAGGCTTTCCTTGCCCGACGCCTCCATGAACGTGTCGTACTGCTGCTCCAGCGCCCGCACGACGTCGGCGACCTTCTCCGAGCCGGCGACCTGGCGGGCGATCTCGGCCTCCGCCTCGTGCGAGGCCTCCCGCAGCTCCCCGTCCGGCAGGTTCAGCCCGGTCGCCGCGGCGACGGCGCCCAGCAGGTTCAGCGCGGCGCTCGGGTACGTCGAGTCCGCCAGGTAGTGCGGCACGTGCGCGGCGAAACCGGACGCGTCGTGCCCCCACTCGCCGAAGCGGAACTCCAGCAGCCCGGCGATGCTGCCCGGCACCTGCATCCGGTTGGGCAGCGGGCGGTGTTCGCCGACCAGCTCGTTCCGCGTCGCGTGCGCGGTCACACCGAGCGGACGGGTGTGCGGCGCGCCCATCGGGATGCCGTGGAAACCGGTGGTGAGCCGGACGTCCCAGCGCTCGACCAGTCCGCGCACGGCCGCGCAGAACCGCTCCCAGTCGTGGTCCGGTTCCGGCCCGGTGAGCAGCAGGAACGGCACGCCGTCGGCATCGTGCAGGAGGTGGACGACCAGCTCGGGGGCGTCGTAGTCCTCCCAGTGGTCGATGGAGTAGGTCATCGCCGGGCGCCGCGAGCGGTAGTCGATGAGCCGGTCGACGTCGAACCGCGCGATCACGCGGTGCTCGGAGGAGTTCAGGAGCTGCTCGGCGACGAGCTTGCCCGCCGAGCCCGCGTCCATGAAGCCGTCGAAGTAGTGCAGGAGCACGGCCCCGCCGAGGTCAGGGACGTCCGAGTCCACCTCGTACAGGTCTTCCGGGTCCAGCGCCACCAGATCCTCCAGGTTTCGTGCGTGCAACCGTCTACGGGTGGCAACGCCCCGATAGGGGGTATCCATTCCGCCGGCCGTGGCCGAAATCCTATCGGTCCGTGACAGGTGTCGTGGGCGGTCCGCACCGAGGTGGTGCAGGGTGGAGGGGTGACGGAAGAGATCCTCGGCCTGCGCCCGCCCGCCAATCGGGTGAGCAGGCGCGCCATCGGCTACTGGACGGTGTGGGCCGCGGTCGGCTGGGTGATCCTCGTCGCGGCGCAAGCCGTGTTCGTGTTCACGAGCGACGACGCGCCGACGTGGCTCACGGTGACGCTGACGATCTCGTGCGTGCTCGCACCCCTGCATCTGCTGGTCATGCCGCAGTGGCGGTACCGGATCCACCGCTGGGAGGTCACCGGCGAGGCCGTGTACACCCAGGAGGGCTGGCTCAAACAGGACTGGCGGATCGCGCCGATCTCGCGGATCCAGACCGTCGACATCGAACGCGACCCGGTCGAGCAGCTGTTCCGGCTGGCGAAGATCACCGTGACGACGGCGTCGGCCGCGGGCCCGGTCAAGATCTCCGGTCTCGACCACACCCAGGCGCTCGCGCTGGCCGCGGAACTCACCAGGACCACGCAGGCCACTCCGGGTGACGCGACATGAGCACGGCGGCACCACCGGACACCGAGGTCGGCCGGTGGCATCGGCTCGACCGGCGGATGCTGCTGATCCGCCCCGTCCTCGACGTCGTCAAATCGCTGCCGGTGCTGATCGGGACGGTGATCCTCGGCCGGGGCAACGGCTGGGAATGGTTCGGGCTGGGCGTCACCGCGCTGACCGTGTTCGTCGGTGTCTCGCATGTGCTCACGTCGCGGTACCGCGTCGCGGACGGCCAGGTGGAATGGACCACGGGGCTGCTGCTGCGCAAGCATCGCGCGATCCCGCTGGACCGGATCCGCACGGTCGACGTCACGTCGGAACCGAAGCACCGTTTGTTCTCCCTCAGCACCGTGCGCATCGGCACCGGACGGCATTCCGTGGCACAGGGCTCGGGCGACGACCAGCTGGTGCTCGACGCCGTCAGCCAGACCGAGGCGCACCGGCTGCGCACGGTTCTGTTGCACCGCAAGGAAATCTCTCCGGAAGCCGAGGCGGCACCCCAGGAGCAGGTCGTGGCGGAGGTCGACCGGAAGTGGGTGCGGTACGCGCCGTTCACGCTGTCCGGCCTCGCCGTGGTGGGCGCGGTGTTCGCCGCGGTCTGGCATTTCGCGCACCAGCTGGACATCGCCCCGGAGAACGTCGGACCGCTGCGGGATCTCCTGGACGATCTGGCGAACACGGCGCTGTGGCTGATCGTGGTCGTCGCGGCGGTCGGCCTGCTCGTGGTCGTCTCGCTGCTGTCCGTCGGCGGCTACGTGCTCTCGTTCTGGAACTTCAAGCTCACCAGGGAATCCGAGGGCACCCTGCACGTCCGGCGCGGGCTGATCACCACGCGTTCCGTGTCCATCGAAGAAGAACGGCTTCGCGGCGTCGAGGTGAAGGAGCCGCTGCCGTTGCGGATCGCGGGCGGCGCGCGGCTCACCGCGATCGCGGGCGGGCTGCGCGAAGGCAAGGGCGGGGACAAGGGTGGTGGCCTCCTGCTGCCGCCCGCGCCCGTCGGCCGGGTCCACGAGGTCGCCGCCGAGGTGCTGCGCGAGAACTTCGACCCGGCCACCGTGCCGCTGAACCGGCATCCGCGACGGGCGCTGACGAGGCGGCTCACCCGCGCGATCGGCGGCGTGCTGCTGCTCGCGGCGGCGTTGTTCGGGCTGGCGTGGATCGATTTCCTGCCGTCGTGGATGTGGCAGGTCGCGCTCGGCCTGGTGCCGTTCGCCGCGCTGGTGGGCTGGGACCGCTACCGCAACCTCGGCCACGCGATCGTCGGGAGGTATCTGGTCAGCCGGTCCGGTTCGCTCGCGCGGGCGACGGTGGCGATCCGGCGTGAAGGCCTCACCGGCATCGTCGTCAGCCGCTCGTTCTTCCAGCGCCGCGCCGGATTGATCACCGTGACGGCCCCGATCGCGGCGGGCAGGGGCGCCTACCAGGTGATCGACGTCGGCGAATCGGCCGGGCTGGCGATGGCGGAGCGCGCCGCGCCCGGCCTGCTCACGCCCTTCCTTCGCCGTGATGCTCAGCGATAGCCGGTGACGTCCGCGGGCAGACCGGGATCCTGGACTTCGACGAGATAGCGCCAGCAGTCGGGCCTGCTGCCGTCGAGGTCGGTGAATCCGTATTCCTTCGCCAATTCGCCACTGGACATCGATTTCCCGTTCCAGCGGGCGACTTCCGCGTCACCGGCCAGTGCCGCGACCGCCCTGCCGACGAACGCGGGGCTTTCAGAAATGGCGAAGTGCGGTTGCACCTTCGTCGCGTCACGCCAATTCTCTTCCGTCACCCGATAAGCGTCGAGCATCGCTTCGGAACGCAACCAGCCCGGCGTGACGGCCACCGCGGTACCGCCATGCGGTGCCAATTCGTGCCCGAGTGCGAACGCCATCCGGTTCACCGCGGTCTTGGCGAGATCGTAGAAGAACGAAACGCGGTAGTTCTCCGAGTTGTACTCGGTGGTGCCGTCGTTGACCTCGACGACCAGCGCGCCGGATTCGGCGATCATGAGCGGAAGCGCAAAATGACTGGTGATCGCATGCGTGTCGACGGCGAGCCGCAGCGTCCGCAGCCCGACGTCCAAAGTGGACTCCCAGACCGTCTTGCCCCATTCGATGGGCGCGCCGTAGATGTCGTTCACCAGCACGTGCAACGCGCCCTGTTCGGCGTCGATCCGTTCCACCAGTTCGCGGACCTGGTCCGCCTCCAAATGGTCCACACCGATCGCGATCCCGTGCCCGCCCGCCTCGTCGACGAGCGCCGCCGTCTCCTCGATCGTCTCCGGGCGATTCATTTCCGATCGCCGGGAACCGGTACTGCGGCCGGTCACGTAAACGGTCGCGCCCGCGGCACCCAGCTGGACCGCTATTCCCCGACCGGCCCCGCGAGTCGCCCCGGCGACCAACGCGATCTTGCCCGCCAATGGCTTTTCCATGGTCCGAACCTAGCAAGAAGTCCGCTTGTTCGTGGACCAAAGTCCCTGGTCCGCAATTCACACAATGTGCTACTTTCTTGACTCTTCGTGATTCTCCGGCGAGAGGTCGAGATGACGCCTGCCGCACGATCCCTGGACACCACCGCCCCGCCGAAACGCACCCCCGGCGCCAGCAGTTCACGCAAGGTACTGCAGCTGCTGCTCTCCTTTTCCGAACGCCGCTGGGACGCGAGCGTCGCCGAACTGGCCGCGAGGATCGGCACCCCGGTCGCCACCACGTATCGCTATGTGGCGCTGCTGAAGGAACTCCAGCTCCTGGAGGAGGGAAAGACGGGGCGCTATCACGTGACGAGCCAGGTGATGCCGCTCGCGCGGGCCGCGCAACTGGCCAACGATCTCGCCCGCCTCGCCCGGCCGTCGATGGAGGAGGCGGCCCGCGACCTCGGCGAGACGGTGCTGCTGTTCCAGCATTTCGGCGATTCCGCGGTCTGCGCGGACCGGGTCGAATGCGAACGCGCGATGCGGTTCACCTTCCAGCCGGGGCATTCCGTCCCGCTCGGCACCGGCGCCTCGGGCAAGATGCTGCTCGCCATGCTGCCGGAGGGCGAACGTGAAAGACGGCTTTCGTCGATCGTCCAGCGCCGCGGCCCGAGCGTGCGGGAAGAGGTCAAACGCGCCGGGGCGAACCGGTATTCGGTGAGCTGGGGCGAACTGGACGACGGCGTCTGGTCGTGTTCGGTGCCGATCCCGAGTACCGGGCACCGGCCCGCGGTGCTCACCTTGGCCGCCCCCGCGACCAGGATCGGCGACGACGCGAAACGGGCCGCCATCGTCGCACTCCAGTCGTACGCGAGCCGGATCCATCGCGCCGTTTCGTCGTTCTCGCTGTAAATGGCAGGCGACCGCTCCCCCCGGCGGGTACAACTCGATCCGTGATCCGACTCGCCACTCCCGAAGACCTGCCCGCGCTCCAGGACATCGAACGCGCCGCGGGCGAACCGTTCCGCGCGCTCGGCATGGCCGCGATCGCCGACGACGATCCGCCCTCGATCGCGGACCTCACGGCCTTCCAGCGCGACGGCCGGGCCTGGGTCTGGGACGCCGGCGACGGCCCGGTGGCGTACCTGCTCGCCGAGGTCGTCGACGGCCACGGTCACATCGAGCAGGTGTCCGTCCATCCCGATCACGCGCGCCGGGGTCTCGGCCGGCGACTGATCGAGCACGCCGCGGAGTGGGCCTCGCGAGAAGGCCTCGCCGGACTGACGCTGACGACGTACGCCGAGGTGCCGTGGAACGCGCCGTACTACGCCCGGCTCGGCTTCACGACACTCGACGAAGGGAGCCTCACAGAGGGCCTTCGGGCCGTCCGTGCGCACGAAATCGCCCGCGGCCTGGACGCGTGGCCGCGGGTGACCATGCGGCGCTGACCCGCGCGGGGGGTTGGGTTGGCGACGCCCGTCGAACATGTGTTCTACTGTCCGCGCCGGTCCCGGAGGGGGAAGCTCCGCGGGCCGGCACCGGACTTCAGGGAGGCACGGATGGCGGTCAAGATCACCCATCTCACCAACGGGCAGCAGGTGCGCTTCGCGAACGCGGACGGCGCCCGTCGCTACGCCGAGATCATCGGCGGCGGGGTCGACAAATGGCGGTTCACCGTGGTCAGCGGGCATGAGCGCCCGGAATTGTCGGGGCGGGTCGTTAATGTGCCGGTATGGCGTATGACTTCCAGGTGACCGTGGACTCCGCTCGACCGCACGACCTCGCCGACTGGTGGGCCGAGATGCTCGGCTGGCAGGTCGAGGGGAGCAACGAGGAGTTCATCCGCGAGATGGTCGCCAAGGGGTATGCCCCGGAGGAGGCGACGACCACGCACAACGGCGTCCTGGTGTGGAAGGACGGCGCGGCGATCGTCCATCCCGGGACGAAGCAGCGGTTCCTCTTCCAGCTGGTGCCGGAGGGGAAGACGGTCAAGAACCGCCTGCACCTCGACATCCAGATGGGGGCGGACAAGATCGAGGCGGAGCTCGAGCGGCTGACCGCGCGCGGTGCGACGTTCCTGCACCGCGGCAAGCAGGGTCCCGCCGAGTGGATCACGATCGCCGACCCGGAAGGCAACGAACTCTGCCTCTCCTGAGGCGGGCCCACGAGGGCCCGCCACTGGGGGTGTCATGAAGGGACCTGGTCCCGTCGGCTGTGCCCTTCATGACCGAGCGCGCGGCCCTCGTGCGCGGCTCGTGAGTGGTAAGGACGGGTTCCAACCGTCCTTACCACTCACGAGGCTTTGCTTAGGCGAGCTTGTCCAGTGCGCGCGGCAAGGCCGTCGCGAGCAGGTCGAGTTCGGTCTCCCCGGCGATCAGCGGCGGCGACACCGCGATCCCCTTGGCCAGGTTCCGCACGAGGACGCCTTCGTCCCGCGCCAGCCGCTGCAGCCGGTTCGCCGCGCCGGGGTTCGCCGCGACGACGTCCGCTTTCAGTTCGACCGCGCCGAGGAAGCCCAACCCGGCCCGGACCTCCTCGACCAGCGGATGCGAGGCCAGCCCGGAAAGCGCGTCCGCCAGCGGCTTCTCCAGTTCCCGCCCGCGCGGGATGAGCCCGTCGCGCTCGTAGATGTCCAGCGTCGCGTTCCCCGCGGCGCAGGCCACCGGATGCCCGGCGTAGGTCGCGCCGTGCCGCAGCACCGGCGCACCCGGCGCGCCGGTGAAGAACGGCTCGGCCACCCGCGGCGCGACGATCAGCGCGCCCAGCGGGATCGTCCCGCCGGTGATGCCCTTCGCGGTCGTGATCATGTCCGGTTTCACCGCCCACCGGTCGATCCCGAACCAGGTGCCGAGCCGCCCGAACGCGGCGATCACGCAGTCCGCGACGAACAGCACGTCGTGTTTGCGGCAGATCTCGGCGACCGTCTCGATGTACCCGTCCGGCGGAAGCAGGACGCCGCCCGCGCCGATCACCGGTTCGCAGAAGAAGGCCGCGACCCGCTCCGCGCCGACCCGCAGGATCTCCGCTTCGAGCGCTTCGGCGCTGTCGTAGGGCACGTGCGAGATGTCGCCGGGCAGTGGCCCGAAGCCCGCCGCGTTGGCCGCGATGCCGCCGACGGCCGTGCCGAAACCGTGTGTGCCGTGGTAGCCCTGCACCCGGCCGATGACGTGCACCTTCTCCGGCCGCCCGGTGTGCGCGAAATACGAACGGGCGATCTTGACCGCGGTGTCGATGACGTCACCGCCGCCCGATCCGAAGAAGACCTTCGAACCCGGTTCGGGCGCGAGCGCGGACACGCGCTCGGCGAGCTTCAGCGCGGGTTCATTGGCGTTGTAGCCGAACAGGTTGTACGAATCGAGCGTCCGCAACTGGTCTGCGACGGCCTGCGCGATCTCCTCGCGCCCGTGCCCGAAGTTCGCGTACCAGAGTGACGCCGTCGCGTCGAAATACCGCTTGCCCTCGTCGTCCCAGACGTAGGAACCCTCACCGCGGGTGATGACGAGCCGGTCGCCGTCGACCGCTCCCATGTCCGCGAAGGGGTGCCACAGCGGATTGCGCGCGGACGCCGACGAAACCATGATCTTCCTCCTCGTGCTCGTGCCCCCATCCTCACCCGGATCCGGCCGGGACGCGAACACTCCATCGTGCACAGTTCGCGCTCCGGACCTGTCCGGCTTGTCGCGGCGGCCGCCGGTGAATCTCCAACACCATCCCTTCGGCCCTTGACCGGCGTCGAGCGATCCTGTTGTTTGATGAGTGAGTTTGTTCAAAGTTGAGCATTCTGGGAGGAACTTATGCGTCGTCTCGCCGGCACGCTCGTCGCCGCCTGCACGCTCACCGCCCTCTGCGTCGTTCCGGCGGCGGCCGCCGCCGAGAGCCCACCACCGGTCGCGACCCCGCCGATGGGGTGGAACAGCTGGAACAAGTTCGGCTGCGACATCACCGAAGAGCTGATCCGGGAGACCGCGGACGCGATGGTCTCGTCCGGGATGAAGGCGGCGGGCTACCAGTACGTCAACATCGACGACTGCTGGGCCGAGAAGAACCGCACCCCCGACGGGAAGTACGCACCACACCGGACGCGCTTTCCCAGCGGCATCAAGGCTTTGGCCGACTACGTGCACGGGAAGGGCCTGAAACTCGGCATCTACACCAGCGCCGGCACGGAAACCTGCGCGCGGACCATGCCCGGTTCGCTCGACCACGAAGAGGTCGACGCGCAGACGTTCGCGGACTGGGGAGTCGACTACCTCAAATACGACAACTGCCACAACCAGGGCCGCCCCGCGCTGGAGCGGTACACGAAAATGGGCGAGGCACTGAAGAAGACCGGCCGCCCGATCGTCTACGCCCTGTGCGAATGGGGCGAGAACAAGCCGTGGGAGTGGGGCAAGAGCGCGGGCGCGCAGTTGTGGCGCACCACCGGCGACATCAGCGACACCTGGTCGAGTATGACCAACCTCCTCGACCAGCAGGTCGGCCTGGAAGGCTATGCCGGGCCGGGCGGTTGGAACGATCCGGACATGCTCGAAGTGGGCAACGGCGGCATGACCGACACGGAATACCGCTCCCACTTCGCGCTCTGGTCGTTGCTCAACGCGCCGCTGCTGGCGGGCAACGACCTGCGCTCGATGTCCGAGGCGACCAAGAAGATCTTGATGAACAAGGATCTTCTCGCGGTCGACCAGGACTGGGGCGGCAAGCAGGGCCGCAAGATCCGCGACGACGGTGACACCGAGGTCTGGGCCAAACCGATGTCCGACGGCTCGAACGTCGTCGTGCTGTTCAATCGTGGCGGCGCCCCGGCGACCCTGTCCGCCACCGCCGCCGAGATCGGCGCCCCCGCGGCGTCGGGCTACCGGGTCCGGGATCTGTGGACCGGCGCGGAGACCGAATCCGCCGGCACCTTGCGGGCCGGGCTGCCGAGCCACGGCTCCTCGGTGTTCCGTGTCTGGCCGTCGAACCAGCCGAACGCCGCGCCGCATACGACGCTTTCCTTGGCCTCACCCGAATACGCGGCCGTCGACAAGCCGTTCACCACGACACTGCGGGTGTTCAACGACGGCCGGACACCGGTCCGGTCGGGCGTGGTGAAGCTGGCGGTCGGCGCGGGCTGGAAGCCCGACGGTGCCACCGAAGCACGCGTTCCCGCTGTCGCGCCGGGGAAGTCGTGGGAACGGACGTGGACGGTGCGGCCGTCGTCCCCCGGCGGCGACCGGGTCGAGGTCTCCGGCCGGTTCGGCTACCGGACGTCCTGGGGTGCGCGATCGTTGTCCGCGGATGGAAGCGCTCCCGTCGTGAAACCGCCCGCCGCCGGGACGAACGCGCTGTCGAAGGCTGTGTTCATGACGGCGGACAACGGCTACGGCCCGGTGGAACGCGGGACCAGCAACGGTGAATCGAAAGCGGGCGACGGCCATCGGATGAGCATCGGCGGGGTGACCTACGACGACGGGCTGGGTGTCCACGCGCCGTCGAAGGTCCGGGTCTACCTCGGCGGCGGATGCGCGTCGTTCACGTCGTCCGTCGGGGTCGACGACGAGAAGGCCGGCGGCAGTGTGGCTTTCGAGGTCGTCGGCGACGGCAAGCGGCTGGCGAACACCGGCGTGCTCAAGCGCGGCCAGGCGGCCGAGAAGCTTTCCGTGCCGCTGAGCGGGGTTCAGGTGCTCGATCTGGTCGTCACGGACGGCGGCGACGGGGTCGACTCCGACCACGCGGACTGGGCGGACGCCACTTTCACCTGCTGACGCCCCTCCGCGTGCTAAAGCTCGCCCCCTGCGGTACATGAAGGCCCCCTTCCTTGCGTCTAGCGCAAGGAAGGGGGCCTTCATGTACCTCGGGAAGGCGCGAAGGCAGCCTTGGCCCCCTCCGCGTGCTAGGAAAGGACCGTTCCTCGCAAAATTTGCGAGGAACGGTCCTTTCCTGGCGTTCCTACGGCTCACGAGCCTCGGCGCTCATAAGCGGCCAGAAGCTGCTTTTCCGCCTCCCGCAAGTACTTCTCCAGCGCTGTCTCGGCGGGCCCGAAGCGTCCTCGCTCCAGGTCCCGCAGGATTCGCTCGTGCCGCTCCAGGAACGGCTCGAAGAACGCGCGCGTGTTCTCGGCCAGCACGAAGAACAGCCGCGTCTCCGCCAGCACCTGGCGCATCGTCGTGCTGACCCGCTCGCTGCCCGCCATATCGCCCACCGCCTGGTGGAACGCGATGCTCGCGGTCCCGACGGCCTGCCAGTCGCCTTCGTCGGCCGCGGCACGGCCGTCCCGCACGGCGGCCGCGACGGCCGAAAGATCCACAGTGGACAGTTCCGACGCGCGACGCAGCGCACCGCACTCGGTGACCCGCCGCATCACGTACAGATCCGAGATGTCCTGCGCGGTCAGCTCGCGGACGAACACGCCACGGTTGAGTTCGTGCACCGCGAGCCGTTCGTGCGCCAGCAGCTGGAAGGACTCGCGCAGGGTGTTGCGCGAGACGCCCAGCGCGGCGCTGATCGACGGTTCGGAAAGCCTCGACCCCGGCGGGAAGACACCTTCGGTGATGCGCTGACGCAGGATCTCGGCGACCCGTTCCGCGGTGCCGCTCCGTTCGAGCAAGGGTCTGTCGCGGGCCAGCGTCTCCTCGGCGGCAGATGTGGACACGGCGTTACCTGACGCCGAGTTCGAAGTCGAGACTGTACCGGTTGCCCGGCATGGCACCGGCGGCCTTCGCGCCGTCGATCGGGAGCGCGACCCCGTTGACGAACCGGGATTCGTCGCTCGCCAGGAAGACCACGGCCTTCGCGACCTCCCATGCCTCGCCGACCCGCCCGGCGGGCGTGCTCGCGACCAGCTGGTGTTGCCTGGCCTCGAAGTCCTCCGGCGACGCGAGCGTGCCGCGCAGCATGTCCGTGTCGATCGCGCCCGGGTTGACCGTGTTCGCCCGGATCCCCTGATGCGCGTGCGCGACCGCGATCGACTTCATCATGCCGACCAGCGCGTGCTTGGTGGCGTTGTACACCGGGTCGCCGGGGCGGCCCATCACGCCGCCGTTGGACGACGTCGTGACGATGCTGCCCGCCTTGTTCGCGATCATCTGCGGCAGCACCGCCCGCGTGCCGAGGAAGGCGGCCCGCACGTTCAGCGCGAAGATGTTGTCGAATTCCGCCAACGTCGTGTCTGCCAACGGCTTCCCAAGGTGGATGCCGACATTGTTGAACAGCACGTCGACCCGGCCGGTTTCGGCGACCACGCCGCGCACGAACTCGTCGACCTGTCCTTCGTCGGTCGCGTCCACAAGGGAGTGTCGCGCCCCTTCGACGGATTCCGCGGGCTCGCGGATGTCGCTGGAGAACACGGTCGCGCCCTCGGCGACGAACTCCTTCACGGTGGCGAGCCCGATACCCCTCGCTCCCCCGAAGACCACCGCGACCTTGCCTGCCAGCCGACCCATGCTCATTTCCTCCCTCGCGACGAAACCGCTGTGTAATCCTCCGGAAGACGCACCAGCGCCTCAGGATCTCCGTGATAGGTGACCTCGACGCCGTACAGTTCGCGCGCCGCTTCCACCGAGATGTAGCCGTCGACGACGTCGGCGAGCACGGCCCCCGGATCCCGTTCGAAGGGATCGCCGTAACCGCCGCCGCCCGGCAGGTCCACGTTCACCACGTCGTCCGGCCGCAGGTTCACCCGGCTCTTCGACGGCAGGGCACCGCGGGTCAGCTCGAACCGGCCGGCCGCCCCGTCGTGCCCGGAGTCCACACCGGACGCCGGACGACGCACCCGGTCGACGTTCCCGTTGACACTCCACGAGATCTCGCCACGGGCGGCCATGGTCGTGCACTGGCCGAGGCCGCCGCGCCACTTCCCGGCGCCACCCGAGTCCGTGCGCAGCACCCGTTCCCGCTGGATCAGCGGAGCCATCGTCTCGATGACCTCCGTCGGCGTCGAACGCAGGCCGCTGGGAAAGCCGGTGGTGTTCAGCCCATCCTTTGCAGACCGCGCGCCGATCCCGCCGGTCTGGAAGACGTTGAGCATGAACTCGCGGCCCTCGGCGTCGGTACCGCGCCAGATCGTCATCCACAAAGCGTCCGCGCTGTGCGCCAAGGCGTTGCCGGGCAAGGCGGTCATCAGCAGCGAAGGCAGGAAGTGCCCGATCAGATGCCGCGACGCGACCGGCGCGGGAGACGTGCAGTTGAGCACCGATCCCTCCGGCGCGGTGACGTGCACCGGCCGGAACGAGCCCGCGTTGTGCGGCACTTCCGGCGAAATGGCCGCCTTGACCGCGAAAGACGCATACGCCCTGGTGTAGTTCAGGACGACGTTGATCCCGCGACGGCTCTGCGGTGACGATCCCGCGAAGTCGAGGTGGATGTCCTCACCGTCGATGCTCACCGCGACCTTCAGGACGACTTCCTCGTCATCGAAGCCGTCTGTCGCCAATTCGCTGGTGTACGTGCCGTCCGGCAGTTTCGCCAGCGCGTCGCGCAACGCCCGTTCGGAGCGGTTCATGATCTCCGCGGCGACTTCGTCCAACGAATCGAGGCCGAATTCCTCCAGCAGCCGCACCAGGCTCGCGGCGCCGACCTCGTTCCCGGTGACCTGGGCGTACAGATCGCCGATGGTCTCCTCCGGGGTGCGGACGTTCGCGCGGATCAGCAGTTCGAGATCCGCGTTGACCTCGCCCGCGCGGAGGAATTTCATGATCGGCAGGCGCAGCCCCTCTTCGAAGACCTCGTGCGCCTCGGCGGAGACCAGCCGCCCGCCGATGTCCGGGGCGTGGCAACAGGAAGCGAACCAGGCGACCAGCCTGCCCCGCAGGAACACCGGCGTCGCGACGGTGATGTCGTTGATCTGCCCGGCGGTCTGCCACGGATCGTTGGTGAGCAGGACATCGCCCGGCACCAAGGTCTCCGGCGGGTACGCGGCGACGAAGTGGTGCATCCCGGTCGCCATCGCGTTGATGTGGCCGGGGGTCCCGCCGACGGACTGGCCGATCATCTCGCCGCGCGAGTCGAACACCGCACAGGCGAGGTCGAGCGACTCCCGCACCACGGAGGAGAACGCCGTGTTGACGAGCGCGTTCTGCTGTTCGGCCAGGATGGAGTGCAGCCGGTTTCCCAGTAATCCCACCAGGATCGGGTCGACGCTCATACCGTCACCACCAGGCCGGCGTCTTCGCCGACGACACAGCGAGCCCCGGGCGGAACGACCACAGTGGACTCTCGTTCCTCCACGATGGCCGGCCCGTCGACACGGTCGCCCGGGTTGAGCCGGTACCGGTCGAACACCGCCGTGTCGACAAATCCACCTTCGGCGGGAAAGTAGGCCGGACGGCTTCCCTTGCGCGCGTCGCCCTCGGTCTCGGTGCCCGCGAGCTTCAGCGTGACCTCGGGCACCGGCCCGCTGGAGACGACCCGCCAGTTGAGCACCTCGATGGCGACGTCCGGCCCGGTCCGCCGGTACAACGTCCGATAGGTCTCGGTGAACGCGCCGATGAGCGACTCCGGCCAGTTCCCCGGCTCGACCGGCACGCGGATCTCGTAGCCCTGGCCGGAGTACCGCATCTCGGCGATCCGGCGATGCGTCACACCGTCCACACCGGACTTCTCCAGTAGTTCCGCGCCCTCGGCCTCCATCTCGGCGAACAGCGCGTCGACCTGCTCCCAGGAGAGATCGAGCACCGCCGAACGCGCCGAACGGACGAAGTCGAACGCCAGCGGCGCGGTGAGGAATCCCGCCGCGCTCAGCACCCCGGCGGCGGGCGGTGCGACCACCTCGGGTGCACCGAGCGCCCGCGCCACGCCGACGCCGTGCACCGGTCCGGCGCCGCCGAAGGTGAACATCGGCAGCTTCGCCGGATCCTTGCCGCGCTCGACGGCGTGGACGCGGGCGGCGTTGGCCATGTCCTCGTTGGCGCTGGTGTGGATGCCCCAAGCGGCCTCCTCGACGCTGACGCCGAGCGGTTCCGCGATCTTCGAGCGGATCGCCTGGTGTGCGCCCTCGGCGTCCAAAGTCATTCCGCCGCCGAGAAAGTACCCCGGGTCCAGGTAGCCGAGCACGAGGTCGGCGTCGGTCACGGTCGGCTCGGTGCCGCCTCGTCCGTAGCAGACCGGGCCGGGCTCGGACCCCGCCGAATCCGGGCCGACGGTGAGCAGGCCGAGCGCGTCGATACGCGCGATCGAGCCGCCGCCGACACCGATCTCGATCATGTCGGTGACCGGCACCTTGACCGGCAGCCCGGATCCCGGCAGCAGCCGGTATTTCCGGTCCACTTCGAACTCGTGCGTCACCAGCGGGGCGCCGCCGGAGATCATGCACAGTTTCGCCGTCGTGCCACCCATGTCGAAGGCCAGCAGATCCTCGACACCGGCCCCGGCGCCGATCGCGGACGCGGCCAGCGCGCCACCCGCCGGGCCGGATTCGAGGATGCGGATCGGATAGCGGGCGGCGGTGTCGACGGTCGCGATCCCGCCGTTGGACAGCATGATGTGCGGCGACGGCCGCACTCCTGCCTCGTGCAGACGCCGTTCCAGGTCGCGCAGATAGCGCTCGGTGAGGTCCTGGACATAGACGTTCGCGACCGTGGTGGAGGCGCGTTCGAACTCACGGATCTCGGGAACGACTTCGCTCGACAGCGCGACGCGCAACCGGGGCGCCACCTCCTTGAGCACCTCGGCGGCGCGGAGTTCGTGCGCGGGATTCGTGAAGGCGTGCAGAAAGCAGATCGCCACCGCGTCGATGCCACGGGCGTCGAGCTCTCGGCCGAGCCGCGCGACGTACTCCTCATCCAGTCCTGTGTGGACGGTTCCGTCGGCGAGGATCCGCTCGGGAACGTCGAACCGCAGATGACGCGGGACCAACGGGGCGGGAAGCTCGATGAGCAGGTCGTACAACTCGTAGCGGTGCTCGCGGCGCATCTCCAGCACGTCACGGAAACCGGCGGTCGCGAGCAACGCGGTGCGGGCGCCCTTGCGTTCGATCAGCGCGTTCGTGACCAGCGTGGTGCCGTGCACGAACTGCTCGACGTCCCCCGCGTCCAACCCGGCGTCGGCGAGTGTCCTTTTGAGACCTTCCTCGACCGCGCGGGCGGGCTCGTCGTGGGTGGTCAGCACCTTGCCGACGGCGACGACCCCGGTTTCGTCGAGCACGCAGAGATCGGTGAACGTACCGCCGATGTCCACGCCGACCCGGAGCCCGGTCACGGGGATTCCTTGCGGTACCAGCGAGGCGAGGTGTTGAGCGGCGGCGCCATCTTCGCGCGGACGACCAGCACGTTCGGCTCGTCGGACTCGACGAACTCGCCGAGCAGCCGCCGGAACGCCCGCCCGAACCCGGAGACGCGATCCGCGTGCACGCCGAAAGACCTCGCCAAGCCGACGAAATCGGGGCTGTCCCAGTCGACGCCGCGCCGCGGCAGCCCGGCACGATCCTGGTCGTAGCGGAGCATCCCGTACCCGCCGTCGTCGACGACGATCGTCGTGACCGGCAGTTGCTCCTGCGCCAACGTGTGGAGATCTCCACAGCCGAAGAGGAAGCCGCCGTCACCGGTGACACAGATCGCGCGGCCGCCGCCCGCGGCGGCGGCACCGAGCGCCGCGGGGAAACCGTAGCCGAGCGTGCCCCAGCCCATCGGATACGCGAGCTTGCGCGGTGCGCGGACCCGGTGGAACCCGCCGATCCAATACCCGGCCACGCACATGTCCGCGACCACGACCGCGTCGGCCGGCAACACCTCGTCCAAAGTGGACAGAAGGTCGGCGGCCTGCGGCTCTTCTTCCTTGATCCGCTGCCGGACCCGGGCGGAGACCTTGGCGAGCCTGCCGACGAGTGCCGCGATCCCGGACCGTTCCTCGACCTTCAACGCCTCGACGAGCACGCGGGCGTCGCCGACCAGCGTGATGTCCGGCTGGTAGTTCTTGGCCGCGTCGTCGGGGTCGACGTTGATCGCGATGAGCTTCTTCGGCTTCGGCATCAGCCAGTTCTGTGTCATCAGCCCGTCGAAGTCGGTGCCGATGGCGAGGACGACGTCGGCCTCGTCCCACAGCGCGCCGACCTCGGGCGCGTGCACCGGGTTCGGGGCGAGACAAGGATGATCGACCGACAGGAGCCCGCGGGCGCCGAACGTGGTCAGCACCGGCGCGGCCAGCCGTTCGGCGAGTTTCCCGATCGCCTCGCCCGCCTCGGCGCGCAACGCGCCGCCGCCCGCCCAGATCAGCGGCCGGTCGGCGGCGGCGAGCAGGGCCTCGGCCTCGCTGAGATCCGGGATCTCCGACGGCCGGGCGTGCGAACGCGGCGGACGGCGCGCGGGCGTCCGCTCGGACAGGAAGTCGGTGGGGATGCCGAGGTAGACCGGCCCGCTCTGCGGCTGGAGCGCGAGCCGGGCCGCGCGGTGGAGGGTGGCGGCGACCTGGTCGGCGCTCGTGACGGTGAAACCGGCCTTGGTGACCGGCGCGAACATCGCCTGCTGGTCCGACGTCTCGTGCAGCACGCCGCGGACCACGCCCGGCCGCCGCAGCGTGGACGGGATGTCGGTCGCGATGATCAGCACCGGCGCCGCCGACGCCATGGCTTCGCCGACCGCGGCGAGCGTGTTCGCCGCGCCCGGTCCGGTGGTCACCAGCGCGACCCCGAGCTTCCCCGTCGCACGGGCATAACCGTCGGCCGCGTACCCGGCCGTCTGCTCGTGCCGGACCCCGACGAGCCGGATGTCCGTATCGGCCAGCGCCTCC
This sequence comes from Amycolatopsis sp. w19, assembly GCF_051373225.1. Classification (NCBI taxonomy): domain Bacteria; kingdom Bacillati; phylum Actinomycetota; class Actinomycetes; order Pseudonocardiales; family Pseudonocardiaceae; genus Amycolatopsis; species Amycolatopsis sp. w19. The sequence continues at coordinate 102,320 of NZ_JBPQFM010000008.1, forward strand.
CATAACGGCAGGTTGTGCACCCCGGGGAGACCGAAGACGACTTCGGTCCCCAGAGCGGTCAGCGCGTCGACGAGATGCTGGGCTCCGGTGGGTGCAGGCACCCCGCCGATAGTGCCAGATCGTTCAACGATCCAGCAACCAGCCGCCGCCTCAGTACAGACCGGCCGAGTACGCGGCAGGGTCGTAGTACGCCTCGAGGTCGGCCATGCTCTCCTCCGGCCGCTCGAAGGTCTTCGCGATCGCCGCCCGCGACGGCATCGCGTCGGGCGTCCAGCTCTCCGGCGACCACAGCTTCGACCGCATGAACGCCTTCTGGCAGTGGTGGAAGATCTCGTCGATGTCGACGACCAGCGCGAGCTTCGGCCGGCTGCCCTTCACGATCATGTCGTCGAAGAACGGCGCCTCCCGCACGAGCCGCGCGCGGCCGTTGATCCGCAGCGTGTCACCACGGCCCGGGATGAGATAGATCAGCCCGACGTGCGGATTCGACAGCACGTTGTGGAACCCGTCGGCGCGCCGGTTGCCCGGCCGCTCCGGGATGGCGATCCGCGTGTCGTCCAGCACCAGCGTGAACCCGGCCGGGTCGCCCTTCGGCGAAACGTCGCAGGTGCCGTCGGCCGCCGAGGTCGCGATCAGCACGAACGGCGACTCCGCGAGCCATTGCCGGTCCATCTCGTGCAGCTTCGGGCGCGCCTTGTTCGCGGTCCGCTCCAGCGGCGGCGGCAGGATCTCGCGCAGCTCGGCCTCGGTGGTGACTTCGACGAACTCAGACAATGTTGTGCTCCCTCGTCACGGCCCGGTCGCCGGCGAACCGGCGGACATCGAGCCCGGTGATGTCGATGGCCGGGACCCGCCCCAGGCAGAGGTCCCGCACCAGCTCCCCCACGGCCGGGCCCATCTGGAACCCGTGTCCCGAAAACCCCGTCGCGTAGAAGAACCGTGACAGGTGGACGCTTTCCCCCACGATCTGGTTGCGGTCGGGGGTCACCTCGTACAGCCCGGCCCAGCCACCGCGGATCCCGGCGCCGAGCACGGCGGGCACCCGGCGCGCGGCGATCTCGGCGAGTTTCGGCAGCCACTCGCCCGGCTGATAACGGGTGTCGAAGCCGGGGTCGCCGTCACCGTCGCAGAAGGACATCGCCAGGCCGGGGCCCTCGCGGTGGAAGTAGAACGCCGAGGGCATCTCGATGGTCAGCGGCACTCGCCCGGGCAGATCCGCGACCGGGCCGGTGAACACGACCTGCCGCCGGTATGGCCGCACCGGGAGGTCGACACCGGCCAGCTCGCCGATCCGTCCCGACCACGCGCCCGCGGCGCAGACCACCGCGTCCGTCCGCACGAAACCGGCCGAGGTCCGGACGCCGGTGATCTCGTCGCCGTCGCGTTCGATCCCGACGACCTCGACGCCGGTCCGCAGCACCGCGCCGTGCCCGCGGGCCGCCCGCGCGTAGCCCTGGACCGCGGAGTCCGGAGTCGCCTTGGCGTCGTCCGGCGACCACAGCGCCGCGACCACACCCTCGGTGTCGATCAGCGCGGAGAACCGCCGCGCTTCGGCGGGCTCGACGAGACGGCTGCGGACGCCGTAGGAGTTCTGCAGTTCGGCGCAGCGCTCGAATTCGGGCAGGTCGGCGGGGTCGGTGACCAGGTACAGGTAGCCGTCGCGGCGGAAGTCGATCTCGGTCCCGTACGTCTCGGCGAAGGACGCGTACTCGGCCAGTCCGCGCAGCCCGATCTCGATGTTGACCCGGGTGGTGAACGAGGACCGGATCCCACCCGCCGCCTTCGCCGTCGAGCCCGCACCGAGGGTGTCGCGTTCGAGCAGCAGCACCGAGACCCCGGCGGCGGCGAGCCGGTACGCGCAGGCGACCCCGATGATGCCGCCGCCGATCACGACGACGTCGGTGCGTTCAGGCAGTGACTCCATCCGTGTCCCTGATCCGTTCGTCCTCGGGCGGCGGTCCCGGCGGCGTGCCGTCACCGAACGGGCGCCCGCCCAGCTGCTCCCGGTGATGCGGCGTCGTCCAGCCGGACAGGTCCGGTCCCAAGGGGACGATCCGCGTCGGGTTCACCTGCTCGTGCACCGCGTAGTAGTGCCGCTTGATGTGGTCGAAGTCGACGGTGTCACCGAAGCCCGGCGTTTGGAAGAGGTCGCGGGCGTAGGCCCACAGCACCGGCAGCTCGGCCAGCTTGCTCCGGTTGCATTTGAAGTGCCCGTGGTAGACGGCGTCGAAGCGGACGAGCGTGGTGAACAACCGGATGTCCGCTTCGGTGATCGTGTCACCGACGAGGTAGCGCTGCTTTTCGAGCCGTTCGGAAAGCACGTCCAGCATGGTGAAGAGACGGGTGTAGGCGTCCTCGTACGCGGCCTGCTTGGTCGCGAAACCGGCTTGGTACACGGCGGCGTTGACGTCGGCGTAGACCCCCGCGTTGACGTCGTCGATCTCGCCGCGCAGTCGCTCTGGGTAGAGGTCGGGCGCGCCGGGCCGGTGGAGGCTGGTCCATTCGGTGGACAGATCGAGGGTGATTTGGGGATAGTCGTTACTCACCAGCCGTTTGCTCGGAATGTCCACAATGGCCGGAACGCTGATCCCGCCCATGTAGTGCGGATCGGCCGCGTGATACGCCTCCGCGAGGTACTTGATCCCGAGTACCGGATCCCGGTCGCCGGGATCGAGGGTGAACCGCCAGCTCTTGTCGTCCTGGATCGGGTCGGCCACGGCCACGCTCAGCGCGGACTCGAGACCGAGCAACCGGCGGACGACCAGCCCACGGCTCGCCCAGGGACAGGCCCGGCTGACCACCAGCCGGTACCTCCCCGCCTCCACCGGCCAGCCGTCGCGGCCGTCGGCGGTGACACGCGCGTCGAAATGGTTGGCGGACCGACGGAACTCACCCGTCTGCGGATCGGTCGGGATCGTCATGTGAGCCACCCTAAAGCGTGAGATGGTGGTTTCGGTGTGCGTAGACTCTGGCACCCGGCGTGTTCGCACGCCGCCGCGCGGAAGGTGGTCCCGACGATGCCGTTCATGCCCGTGACCGATTCGATGTTCCTTCTCGTGGAGACTCGCGAACATCCGATGCACGTCGGCGGTCTGCAGCTGTTCAAGAAACCCGAGGGCGCCGGTCCCGACTATCTTCGCGACATCCGCAAGAGCATGCTCGAGTCCGACAACATGCGCTCGGTGTTCCGGCGCCGTCCCGCCCGGCCGGTCAACACCGCCGGCCACCTCGCCTGGTCGACCGACACCGAACTCGAACTCGACTACCACTTCCGCCATTCCGCGCTGCCCCAGCCCGGCCGCGTTCGCGAACTGCTGGAACTGACCGGACGCTGGCACAGCACCCTGCTCGACCGGCACCGCCCGCTGTGGGAGATCCACCTGGTCGAAGGGCTGCAGGACGGCCGGTTCGCGATCTACAGCAAGATCCACCACGCGCTGATGGACGGTGTCTCGGCGCTGCGGCATCTGCAGGGCACGCTGTCGGACGATCCGGCCGACCTCGACTGCCCGCCGCCGTGGGGGCGGCGCGCCAAACCGGACGGCGGCCGCAACGGCAAGGCGTCGCCCTCGATGCTCAGCACCTTCGGCAAGACCGTCAACCAGCTCGCCGGTATCGCGCCCGCCGCGATGAAGGTGGCACGGGAAGCGTTCCAGGAACACACGCTCACGCTGCCGGCGCAGGCGCCGAAGACGATGCTGAACGTGCCGATCGGCGGGGCCCGGCGGTTCGCCGCGCAGTCGTGGTCGCTGGACCGGGTGCGCAAGGTGGCGACCGCCGCCGGGGTGTCGCGCAACGACGTCGTCCTCGCGATGTGCTCGGGCGCGCTGCGGGACTACCTGATCGAACAGAACGCGCTCCCCGACGCGCCGCTCACCGCGATGGTCCCGGTTTCCTTGCGGCGCAAGGACAGCGGGGACGCGGCGGGGAACAACATCGGCGCACTGCTGTGCAACCTCGCCACCCATCTGACCGATCCGGCGGCGCGGCTCGCGACGATCAACGCGTCCATGCGGAACGGCAAGAAGCTCTTCTCGGAGCTGACCCCGCTGCAGACGCTGCTGCTGTCCGGGATCAACGTCGCCCAGCTCGGCGTGTCCCCGATCCCCGGTTTCGTGAACAACACGAAACCGCCGTTCAACCTGGTGATCTCCAACGTGCCGGGGCCGCGCAAGCAGATGTACTGGAACGGCGCGTCGCTCGACGGCATCTATCCGGCGTCGGTACTGCTGGACGGGCAGGCGCTGAACATCACGCTGACCAGCAACGGCGACAACCTGGACTTCGGGGTCACCGGCTGCCGCCGCAGCGTCCCGCATCTGCAGCGCATCCTGACCCATCTGGACACCGCGCTCGCCGAACTGGAACACGCGGTCTCCCTGCCCCGCGTTTAGTCCTCTGGATGCGGTGGACCACCGCATCCAGAGGACTGAACGCGCCGGGGGCTAGCTGCCGTCGGAGACGTACAGGCCGCCCGGGGTGATCGTGTACAGCCGGCCGTCCGGGCCGGCGGTCGCGTCACGGGTGCGGCCGAGGTTGGTCCAGAGCTTGCCGCCGTTGCCGTTCAGGTCGAGCTTGTACGTGCCGCCCTTGAGCGACGCCATGTACAGCGAACCCTTGTAGGCGGCGAGCCCGCTCGGCGTCGCCGAGGACGTCGGCCAGGACTTGACCGGGTTGGTCATCCCCGCCGTGTTGCACGGGCCCTCGCACGTCGGCCAGCCGTAGTTCTTGCCCGGCTCGATCTTGTTCAGCTCGTCGAGCTTGTTCGCGCCGATGTCGGAGATGTACAGCTGCCCGTTCGCCCAGGTCAGCCCCTGGACGTTGCGGTGGCCGTAGGAGTAGACGCGGCTGTTGAACGGGTTGCCGGGCGCGGCCGCGCCATCGGTGGTGACGCGCAGGACCTTGCCGCCGAGGGAGTTCTTGTTCTGCGCGTTGGCGCCGTTCTGGCCGTCGCCGGTCCCCGCGTAGAGGTAGCCGTCCGGCCCGAACCGGATCCGCCCGCCGTGGTGGTACTGCGAGCCACGCGGGATGCCGGTGACGATCGGCGTCGGCGGCTGACCCAGCTTCAGCTTGGCGATGCGGTTGTCGGAACTGGTCGTGTAGTAGATGAAGACCGTCTCGTCGGTGGCGTATTTCGGCGAGACGGCGATGCCGAGCAGGCCCGCCTCCGCGGTGACGCTCACCCCGGGGATGGTCTGGACCGTGGTGACCTTGCCCGCCTTGTCGATCTTGCTGATCGTCTTGGCGTCCTTCTGTGTGAAAAGGCCGGTGCCGTCGGGCAGGAAGTCGATCGACCAGGCCTGGTTCAGACCGCTCGCGAGCTGTCTGATCGCCTGGACGGACGGTGCTTCGGCCGCCGTGGCCGGGATGGCCGCGATCGACACGGCCGTCGCCGCGGCGAACGTGGCGGCGAGAATACGACGTAAGGACATGGGACGCCTCCTTCAACTACCCCTGGAGCCCCGTGAGTTGGATAGAAACACACAACATAACGAAACGGACACCACTGGTCGGGGTATCGGGCGCGCGGGCCGTTAACCGTTGTGTGCGCCGAGCGTGACGAACCGGGCGGCGCGATCCGCCATAGGTAGGAAACTTTACAAAATGCCTCCGGAAATCGGCGGCGCGCTTCTAGGGTGACGGGGCTCGGCCCGGTTCGATCCCATGTGGACGTTAGGAGCGGAAATGATCGAAACCATCGAGGTATGGACCACGCCCGACTTCGTCGAGTACGAAACCCCCATGGAGGTCACCGCTTACGCGGCCCGCATGGAGGACTGAATCCGCATCCGGTGGTGGGGGCCGTCCCCCACCACCGCGCCGCCGTCCCGATCAGCGAACCGTTGGAGGCAGCACGGTGTCCGTCATGTCGTCGTCGGAGTTCATCGCGGCTCTGCGCGGGCTTTCGCATCGCTACTGGGGAACGCACCCGTTCCACGTGCGGATGCACGAAGGCGACCTGTCCGAGTACGAGCTGAAGATCTGGGCCGCGAACCGCTGGTACTACCAGTGCGTGCTGCCGCAGAAGGACGCGGCCATCATCAGCAACTGCCCGCTGCCGGAGATCCGCCGTGAATGGCTCGACCGCATCGTCTACCACGACGGGGCGCGGGCCGGGGACGGCGGAATCGAGCGATGGCTCCGTTTGTGCACCGCGGTCGGGCTCGACCGCGAAGAGGTTCTCGATCAGCGGCACGTCGCGCCCGGCGTACGGTTCGCTGTCGACGCCTACGTGACTTTCGCCCGTACGAAACCTTGGCTCGAAGCGGTCGCTTCGGGGCTGACCGAAATGTTCGCCGGCCATCTCATGCAGCGGCGGGTCGCCGACATGCTGGCGAACTACTCGTGGATCGCCCAGGAAGACCTCGCCTACTTCACCAATCGCATCGACAAGGTCTCCGGCGAGGGCAAGGGAACGCTCGACATCGTGGTGCGGCACGCCGTCACCCGTGAGCAGCAGGAGAAGGCGATCGCCGCGCTGTCGTTCAAGACCGACGTGCTGTGGTCGATGCTCGACGCCATCGAGCGCGCGGCGGCCAAGGAGTAGTCATGACCACCCTCGAAAGGGGCTCGGTGCCGCGGCTGCGGCGCGGGGTCCGGCTGAGCTACGACCGGATCCGGGAAACGCACGTCCTCCTGTTCCCCGAAGGCGTGCTCGTCCCGAATGCCACGGCGGCGGCCGTACTGTCCCTTTGCGACGGCGTCGAGGACGTCGCGGGGATCGCCTCGGCGTTGAGCAAGCGCTACGCCGGTGTCCGCGAGGAAGAAATCCTGGACGTCCTGTCCCGGCTCGGAGATCGGCGGATCGTCGAATGGACCTGAACACCGCGGCACCGCTGGGCATGCTGGCCGAGTTGACCCATCGCTGCCCGCTGCATTGCCCCTATTGCTCGAATCCGGTGGAGCTGATCGCCCGTGACGGCGAACTGTCCACAGAGGAATGGCTGTCCGTACTCTCGCAGGCGCGGGAACTCGGCGTGCTCCAGGTGCACATGTCCGGCGGCGAGCCGCTCGCCAGGCCGGATCTGCCCATTCTGGTCGAGCACGCCACGAAACTGGGATGCTACGTCAACCTGGTGACGTCCGGGCTCGGCCTGACGGAGTCCAGATTGGACGATCTCGTCGAACGCGGCATCGCGCATATCCAGCTCTCCGTCCAGGGCGCGACCGCCGACCGCGCGGACCGGCTCGCCGGCGCTCGGGCCCATGACCGGAAACTCGTCGCCGCCGAACTGATCAAAAAGGCCGGGCTGCCGCTTTCGGTCAACGTCGTGCTGCACCGGCAGAACCACGACCAGCTCGCGGGGATCATCGACCTCGCCGAGGAAATGGGCGCGGACCGGCTCGAACTGGCCAATACGCAGTACTACGGCTGGGCCCTGCGCAACCGCGACGCCCTGATGCCGACCCGGCGGCAACTCGACGAGGCCGAACCGGTCGTACGCGCGGCCACCGAACGGCTGCGCGGCCGGATGGAGATCATCTACGTCGTCGCCGACTACTACGAGCAGTATCCGAAGCCGTGCATGTACGGCTGGGGTGCGCGGCAATTGACGGTGGCGCCCGACGGGAACGTGCTGCCGTGTCCCGCGTCGACGGCGATCGAGACATTGGAATTCGACAACGTGCGGGACAAGCCGCTGGCCTGGATCTGGTACGAGTCCGCTTCCTTCAACGCCTATCGCGGCGAGGACTGGATGCCGGACACCTGCGGCACCTGCGATCGGCGCGCGATCGACTTCGGCGGCTGCCGGTGCCAGGCGTTCCAGCTCACCGGTGACGCCGCGGCGACGGACCCGGTGTGCTCGCGCTCGCCGCATCGCGGCGTCGTCGACCTCATTCTCGCCACGCCGCCGAAAACGGACGAACTCGTGATGCGGTCGCCGCGATGAGGGTGATCCTGCTCGGTACCGCGGCGGGCGGCGGTTTCCCGCAATGGAACTGCGCCTGCGCGCTGTGCGTCTCGGACGCGCCGCCGCGGACCCAGGACTGTGTCGCGGTGAGCGCGGACGGCGAGGGCTGGTACCTGCTCAACGTGTCACCGGACATCCGCGCGCAGATCCTCGCCACGCCGCCCTTGCGCGCTGGGCCGGGGCCGCGGGAAATCCCGCTGCGCGGGGTGTTGCTGACCGACGCCGAACTCGACCATTCCCTCGGCCTGCTCCTGTTGCGGGAGGCGGGCGGCCTTCCCGTGTGGGCACCGGACGCCGTTCTGGGCGCCTTGGCCGAACAGTTTCCCGCGCGGTCGATCATCGACGGTTACGGTGGCTGGCAGTGGCTGCCGTCGTCGGATGTCTCCATCGACGGTCTCCGCGTGAGCATGCTTCCCGTGAGCGACAAGCGGCCGAAGTACGCCCGTTCGTCCACTGAGGACGGACCGTGGGTGGTGGCGTACCGGATCGAAGACGTCCAGACCGGTGGCGTCTTCGTATACGCACCCTGCCTGAAGAGCTGGCCGGACGGGTTCGACGACTTCACCCGCGACGCGGGCCTGGTGCTGCTGGACGGCACCTTCTACGCGCCGGACGAGATGTCGGGCGCCACCGCGGCCGAGGTCGGCGACGGCGCCCAGCTGGCGATGGGGCATCTGCCGATCACCGGCAGTCTCGCGAAGCTGCGGACCGGCCCGCGGTGGGCGTACACGCATCTGAACAACACGAACCCGGTGATCGACCCGGCCTCGCCGGAGCACGCCGCCGTACTGGCCGGCGGCGCCTCCCTTCCGTTGGACGGTACGGAATTCAAGCTCTAGGCGACGCCTTCGGGGCTCGCGCCCGAAACGGGAACGGCGTCGGCGGCGAGACGATCGATCTCCGCGAGCTCGTCCGCGGACAGGTCGATGTCGGCGGCGGCGAGGCTGGCCTCGATGTTGGCCGCCTTGCGCGCGCCCACGATCGCGACGTGCACGCCCGGCTGGGCGAGCGTCCAAGCGATCGCGAGCTGGCTGACCGAGATCCCCTTGCCCGCGGCGAATTCCTTGAGCCTGTCGACCACGGCGAGGTTGCGCTGGAAGGTCTCCCCGGTGAACGCCGACGACCGGGAACGCCAGTCGGTCTTCTCGAACGTCGTCTCGGGAGTGAAGGCTCCGGTCAACAGTCCGCTGCCGAGCGGGCTGTACACGAGCACACCGATGTCGTTCTCCCGCGCGTACGGCAGAGGATCGGTCTCGATGTCGCGGCGGAACAGGTGATACGGCGGCTGCAGGGTTTCCACCGGCCGGGTCTTGTCGAAGGCGGCCAGCCCGGCGGCGTCGTAGTTCGAGACGCCGACGTGCCGGATCTTCCCGGCGTCGACGAACTCCTGCAGGATTCCCGCCGTCTCCTCGGCCGGGGCGTCGGAGTCGGGCCAGTGGATCTGGTAGAGGTCGATGTGGTCGACGTCGAGGAAGCGAAGACTGTCCTCGATGCCTTGCGTCAGCCACTCGCGCCGGGAGTCGCGTGGCCGTTCGGAGCGCGGTTTGATGCCGCCTTTCGTGGCGATGACGAGGTTGTCGCGGTCGCGCTTGAGTTCCTCGCGCAGCGCCTTTCCCAGCATGGCCTCGGATTTCCCGAAACCGTAGGCCTGCGCGGTGTCGAAGAGGTTGACGCCGAGTTCGCGGGCGTGGTGGATCGCGGCGATCGCCGTGTCCTCGTCGAACGAACCCCAGTCCCCACCGAGCTGCCAGGTGCCGAAGGCGATCCTCGACACCTCGAGACCGCTCCTGCCCAATGTCGTCGTACGCATGACTCCAGCAGAGCACAGACATCGGATCACCGCACCGGTTCTCCCGGCCAACGAAACCCCCAAATAACTGTTTGACGGTTGACGTCCCGGCAGTCGATACTCGTGGCATGTCCGACTCCCCCAGCCTCGATGGGCTGCGCGTCCTGGCCCATCCCGTGCGGCTGCGCATTCTGTCGCTTTTGACCGGTGTCGCGATGAGCGCGGCCGAAGCCGCGCGCGAACTCGGTGAGACACAAGCGAATGTCAGCTATCACCTGCGGCGGTTGCACGAGGCCGGGCTGCTCGACGTCGCCGAGGAGGTCCGGATCCGGGGCGGGCTGGCGAAACGCTACCGCCACGATCCGGAGTCCGGGATGCGGTTCACTTCGAAGAATCCGGACGAGGAACAGCTGCTCATCGCGGCGATGGTCGAAGAACTCAAGCGCCGCAGCGAATTCCGCCTGCCGGACGAACGCGGGTCGATCAGCGACGCGGAGATGTGGGTCGACCGCGAGACCTGGGAGAAGGCGCTGGAACACGCCCGCGAACTGAGCGATCTGCTGCACTCGGCCGCGAAACCGCCCCGCACCCGGGGCACGATCCCGGTCAGCGCGACGGTCGCGATGTTCGAGATGAGGCGACCGTGACGTCCCTGCGCGAACCGCTGCGCCAGCACAACTTCCGCTGGCTGATCGGCGGCCGCACGTTCGGGGAGTTCGGCAACGCCGTCGCCCCGCTCGCGCTCGCGTTCGCCGTGATCGACCTGACCGGTTCCGCCGTCGACATCGGCATCGTCGTCGGCGCCCGCTCGGTGGCGAGCGTGGTCCTGCTGCTGTTCGGCGGCGTGCTCGCGGACCGGCTGCCGCGCTCGGTGATCCTGCAAGGCACCGAAGTCGCCGCGACCCTGACCCAGGCCGCCATCGCCGCGAGTGTCCTTTGTGGATTCGCGTCGATCCCGCTGCTGGTCGGCCTGAGCGTGGTCAACGGCGCGGTGGCCGCGATCTCGGCACCCGCGTCGGCGTCGCTCACCCCGCTGACGGTGCCCGCCACACAGCTCGCGCAGGCGAACGCGCTGGCCAGGCTGCTGTCGAACTCCGGCCGGATCGCCGGTGCCGGACTCGGCGGCATCCTGGTCACCGCGGTCGGCCCCGGCTGGGCGCTCGGCGGCAACGCGCTCCTGTTCCTGGGCTCCGCCCTGTCCTACCGGCGCATCCGCCTCGACCGCCGGGAACGGGTCCCCGGCAGCCGCCCGCTGGCGGAACTCGCCGAAGGCTGGCGCGAATTCCGGTCACGGACGTGGGTGTGGGTCGTGGTCGTGCAGTTCATGGTGGTGAACGCCGTCATCGCCGGCGGGATCGCGGTGCTCGGTCCCGTCGTCGCCGACAGCAGCTTCGGACGCTCCGGCTGGGGTTTCGCCCTCGCCGCGCAGACGATCGGCTCGCTCGTCGGCGGGATCCTCGTGGCCCGATGGCAGCCGCGGCGCGCGCTGTTCGTCGGGGTCGCGGTGATCCTCTTCGAAGCGCCGCCGCTGATCCTCCTGGGCCAGGCGCCCTTGCTCCCGTTGCTGCTCGCGGCCATGTTCGTCTCCGGACTGGCGATCGAGCAGTTCGTGGTCGCGTGGGACGTCTCGCTGCAGGAGAACGTTCCCGAGGACAAGCTCGCGCGCGTCTACTCCTACGACATGCTCGGTTCCTTCATCGCCCTGCCGCTCGGCCAGATGGCGGCCGGACCGGCCGCGCAGCACTTCGGGGTCAGCACGACCCTGCTCGCGTGCGCCGCCCTGGTCGTGGCCGCCACCTGTCTCGCCCTGTGCAGCGGCCAGGTGCGCGGACTGGTCCGGAAGACCCACGCCGCCCAGCCCTGACCGCCCGGCGAAAGTGGTAGCAAAGGTCCCTTGCTCCCTTTCCGCAGGTCACGGCCAGGGGCGGACCTCCTCGAGGAGCTTCGCGACCGCGAGCACCAGGTCGTCGGAGTGCCGCGGGCCGACGATCTGCAGGCCGACCGGGAGGCCGCTGGAGGTGCGGCCGGCCGGCACGCTGATGGCGGGCTGCTGGGTCATGTTGAACGGGTACGTGAACGGCGTCCAGTCCGGCCAGCCGCTCAGCCCGCTGCCCGGCGGCACCTCGTGCCCGGCTTCGAAGGCGGGAATCGGCAGGGTCGGCGTGATCAGCACGTCGTAGCGCGTGTGGAACTCGCCCATCAGGATGCCCAGCGCGGCCCGCTCGGCGTTGGCGCCGAGGTAGTCGCTCGCCGAGAAGGTCTTGCCGAATTCCCAGACCTTCCGCAGCCCGGGATCGACCTTGTTCTCCGAACCGGCGGGGAAGGTGTCCAGCCATTTGGCCGCCCCCGTCGACCACAGGATGTCGAAGGCGGGCTTGGGATCCGCGAAACCGGGATCGGCCTCTTCGATGCGCAGGCCCGCGTCCCCGAGCGACTGGACCGCAGACTTGACGATCTCCGCGACCTCCGGATCGACGTCGACATAACCGAGCGTTGGCGAGTACGCGGCGATCAGCCCGCGCACGTCGCGGCGGACGGCCTCGCGATAAGTCGAGACGGGCGGGGCGAGCGCGGCCGGGTCGCGGTAATCGGGCATCGCGAGCACGTCGAGGAGCAGCGCCGTGTCGTCCACCGAACGCGCCATCGGGCCGGCGTGCGAGAGCGGCCCGAACGGGCTCGCCGGGAACAGCGGGATCCGGCCGTGTGTCGGCTTGAGACCGACGATTCCGCAGAACGAAGCCGGAATCCGGATCGAGCCGCCACCGTCGGTGCCGACGGAAAGCTCGCCCATCCCCGCCGCGACGGCCGCGGCACTGCCCCCGCTGGAGCCGCCTGCCGTCGTCGACGGGTCGACCGGGTTGCGGGTGATGCCGGTCAGCGTGTTGTCGGTGACGCCCTTCCACGCCAGTTCCGGCGTCGTGGTCTTTCCCAGCAGTACCAGGCCGTTCTCGCGCAGTCGTGCGGTGACCGGGCTGTCGACGTCCCACGGCTGGTCGGGGTCGATGCACCGCGAACCGCGCAGCGTCGGCCAGCCCTGCGTCAGGAACATGTCCTTGATCGACGCCGGGACACCGTCGAGCCAGCCGATCGGATTACCGTCCCGCCACCGAACCTCGGACGCTTTCGCCTGTTCGAGCGCGCCATCGGCGTCGACCAGGCAGAAGGCGTTGGTCTCACCGTCGCGTTCCTCGATGACACGCAACGCGTTCTGGGTGGCCTCGACCGGCGACAGCTCTCCGGTGGCATACGCGGCGACGAGCTCGCTCGCGGTCAACTTGGTGTCGTTCAATCCGGCCCCTAACCTTGGCGAAGCGTCTCCGACGGCACGTATCCGAGCTGCTTGTCCACGACGTTGCGCAGCGGCTCCCCCGCGCGCCAGCGACGGAAGTTGTCCGCGAACACCTCTACCAGAGTATTACGCCAGCCGACGAAATCGCCCGACATATGCGGCGAGATCAGCACGTTCTCCATAGTCCACAAAGGACTTTCGGCAGGCAGTGGCTCGGTGTCGAAGACGTCGAGCGCCGCACCGGCGAGCGACCCGTCCCGCAGCGCGCCGATCAGATCCGAGGTGACGACCAGTTCACCGCGGCCGACGTTGACGAACCGGGAGCCGGGTTTCATCGCGGCGAACGCCTCCGCGTCGAACATGCCCTTGGTCTGCTCGGTCAGCGGCGCGACCGCGACGACGTAGTCCGCTCCGGGAAGATGACGAGACAGCTCCGAAGACGCGTACACGTCGCCGAAGTCGGGGTCGCCCTCACGAGGACGGCGTCCGACACCCGCCACCGACATCCCGGCCGCCCGCAGCATCCGAGCGATCGACCGGCCGATAGGTCCGGTGCCGACCACCAGTACCCGGCGGCCGGAGATCCGTTCGCTCTCCCGGTGCTTCCACTGCCGCTGCTTCTGCAGGTCCCACGACCGGGCGAAATCCTTGGCGAACGCGAGGACGACCCCGAGCACGTACTCGGCTATCGCCCCGTCGAACACCCCCCGCGAATTGGTGAGTACGACGTCGCTCTCCTGCAGCCCCGGGAAGAGCACCGGGTCGACGCCCGCGCTGGCGATGTGCAGCCAGCGCAGCCGGTCGGCCGCGTGCCAGGCGCCCGGGACGGCGGTGGACAGGAAGTCGTAGACGAAGAACGCGTCGGCGCCGGATAACGCATCGGCCAACCCGGCCGCGTCGGTGTAACGAACCACCGCTTCGGCTTCGATAGCGCGCATGTCCGGTGGGCGCGTGTCTCCGCAGAGCACCGCCAGCACAGGGGTCTCCGAGGCGATCACGTTGACACCGTAAAAGTGGCTCGTATGATTGTCAACAATCCGAGGAACGACCCCCGGAGCACCGGACCTGTGACAGCAGAAGCTTTCCGGAGGCTGAGACTTGGATTTCGACTTACTGGAGTTCGAAGGCCCGTTGGCGCAGCGCGGTATCGGCGTGATCGCCCCCTTCGACCTCGCCCTGGAACGCGAGCTGTGGCGCTGGGTACCCATGGAGGTCTCCCTCCATCTGGCGCGCACACCGTACGAGCCGGTGCCCGTCAGCATGGAGATGGCCCAGCTCGTCAGCGACAGCAGGCATCTCGCCGCCGCCACGAGGGACGTGCTCCACGTGGAGCCCGAAGTCGTCGCCTATCTGTGCACCTCCGGCAGTTTCGTCAACGGTGTGGACTACGAACGTTCTCTGACCAAGGCGATCTGCGACGCGGGCGCGACGGACGCCGTCACCACGTCCGGAGCACTGGCGGAGGTCCTGCATCAGCTCGATCTCCACCGGGTCTCGGTGCTGACGCCCTACGACGGCGACCTGACCGGGAAGCTGCACGACTTCCTGGCCGAACTCGGCGTCCGCACCGTTTCGAGCGACCATCTCGGCCTGGGCGGCGGCATCTGGAAGGTCAGCTACCGGACCATCGCCGAACGCATCCTCGCCGCCGACCACGCCGACGCCGAAGCCATTTTCGTCAGTTGCACCAACCTCCCCACCTACGATCTGATCGAGCCACTCGAAAGCGCGCTCGGCAAACCCGTCCTCACCGCGAATCAGCTCACGATGTGGGCCTGCCTCCGGCGGATGAACCTGCCGATCGTCGGGCCCGGCAAGTGGCTCCGGGAGGTCGACTGACCTCTTCCCTTACGATTGTCGACAATCTGCCCTCCGGAGGTTCCGTGCCCTTCACGCCGTTCGCCCCACCCGAGCCGCCGTCCGAGACGACCACCATCGGGTTCATCTACCCCGATCACGCGGCCGAAGACGACTACCCGCTCGCGGAACAGCTCCTCGGCGGGGACATGGCCGGGATCAAACTGCCGGTCGAGCACATCTACGGGACCGATCTGCACGCCGTGCCCGAGCTCCTTGACCTCGGCAGCGAAAGCCGGCTCGCCGACGGCGCCGCACTGCTGGCCAAACACGAACCGGACGCGGTGGTCTGGGCGTGCACCAGCGGCAGTTTCGTCTACGGCTGGGAAGGCGCCCGCGACCAGGCCGACCGGCTGGCCGCCGTCGCCGGCGTCCCGGCGTCGAGCACCTCCTTCGCCTTCGTCAACGCCGCACAGGCCCTCGGCGTCCGGCGGGTCGCGGTCGCCGCCAGCTACCCCGACGACGTCGCCCGCCTGTTCGTCGAATTCCTCGGCGCGGGCGGGATCGAAGTGGTCTCGATGGGCAGCGCGGACATCGACACCGCCGCCGAGGTCGGCGAACTCGCCCCGGAAGCCGTCGTCGAACTCGCGGTGAGCCGCGACCACCCGGCCGCCGACGCGCTGCTCGTCCCCGACACCGCCATGCGGACGCTCGGCGAGATCAACACGCTCGAAACCAGGCTCCGCAAGCCGGTGCTGACCGCCAACCAGGTCACCGTCTGGGAGGGCCTGCGACTCACCGGCAAGGCCCCGCTCGTCCGCACCTTGGGCGCCCTGTTCGGACTGAGGAGCAGCTGAACCATGTCCTTGCCGGAAATCGAGCCGGTCAGCCGGGAGTCGACCGCCGGGATCATCGCGCGCCAGCTGCGGGACGCGATCATGACCGGCGCCCTCCCTCCCGGCACCCAGCTCGGTGAAACGGACCTGGCCTCCCGGTTCCAGGTTTCGCGGGGACCGCTGCGCGAGGCGATGCAGCACCTCGTCTCCGAAGGGCTCCTGCGCAGTGAACGCCACCGCGGGCTGTTCGTGATCGACCTCGAACCCGGCGACGTCTACGACATCTACTCGGCGCGCTCGGCCATCGAACGCGCCGCGATGCTGCGCGCCTTGCGCGGGGACCGGGAACGGGTCGCCACCGAACTCGAAGAGGCCGTGCGCGCCATGGCCGCCGCCGCGGACGACGACGACCCGACCGCGCTCTCCTGGGCGGATCTCCGGTTCCACGAGGCGCTGATCGCCGCCTCCGGTAGCAAACGGCTCGTGCGCATGGCACGGACGCTGCTGATCGAGACGCGGATGTGCCTCACCGCTCTGCAGGGCACCTACCAGCAGGTCGAAGAACGGGTCACCGAGCACACCAGGATCATCGAGGCCCTGCGGGCGGGCGACGAAGAGTCCGCGCTTTCGCTGCTGGAAGCCCATATGGAGGACGCCGTCCAGCGACTGGCACCGGGAACCAGCCTGCGGGAGGGCGAAGCTCCCGCGGTGCCCTAGGGATTCAGCCACGGCCCCGCGCCCCCAGCACCGGCTGCCCACCGGTCCCGCCACGGAACTCCCTGTCCCACGGCCAATTTCCGTGCTCGTCCTCGTAGACCAGTTGCAGGGCGCGGAAGTTCTCGCCGTACAGCAGGACGGCGGTGAGCAGATGCGCCGACGGCGAACTGAGCGGGACGACCTCCAAGGACGGCCATCCCACCTCCGCGGGCAGCACCTCGCCCGGCTCCGGCGGCCCCGACCGGACCACCTGCTGGGCGAAATAGTTCAGCAGCTGACCGGATCTTCGTTCTCTCAAGCCGGTGACGACAAGTTCCGGAAGCCCGGCGTCGGTGAGCCCGACCGTGTACGCGAATCCTGGTTGCACGATTCCGCGCTCGACCGTCTGCACCATCCAGCCGTACTTCCGGATCAGCGGACGGACCTCCTCGGTGAGGTAGTCGGCGCGGGTCTTCCCGGGGTTGTCGCAATGCCAGCACATCGGCACTCCTCCAGTCGTCGAATCCGATGATCGACACTGTGCACCGGGGCACCGACAAAAACTCGCGCCCCGGATCGGCGCACGTGCGACGTACGGGCTTTCATACTGGACTTCGCGCCGAGATTCCCTTTCGTGGCAACGTTTTTTCGTCGTGAGAAAATCTACAGGTTTGCCGAGAACAACGAACCCGCGAAGTTCAACTGCGGGACCGGCGCTATCGAGTGGTACGGCAAGGTGACGTGTTGCGAAAGCCACTTTCGCAACGCTGAAGGTTGGGAAAGTGGCTTTCGCAACCCTCCCGCGCGAACCGGACCGTGAAGGCCCCCTTCATTGCGCCTAACGCAGTGAAGGGGGCCTTCACGTACTACCCGAAACCATGAACGGACCATTCATGACATCCGGGACTTGACACGTCACCGGGCCGATGGTTCAAGATAGAGCGGCGACCACCGCGGACCCGAGTTCGGCGGTGGTGGACTTCCCGCCGAGGTCGGGCGTCTGCACGGTCCCCTCCTCGAGAACCTTTTCCACCGCTGCGCGTACGTCTTGTGCCGCAACGGTTTCCCCGAGATGTTCGAGCAGCATCGCCCCCGCCAGGATCTGCGCCACCGGATTCGCGATGCCCTGTCCGGCGATGTCGGGAGCGCTGCCGTGTACCGCCTCGAACATGGAAGGGAGCTCACCGGTCGGATTGATATTGCCCGAAGGCGCCATCCCGAGCCCGCCCGTCACGGCCGCCGCCAGGTCGCTCAGGATGTCGCCGAACAGATTGGAAGCGACCACGACGTCGAGCCGGTCCGGCGCCTGCACCATCCGCGCGGCGAGCGCGTCGACATGACATTGTTCGGCGTGCACGTCCGGATATTCCGAAGAGATCTCGGCGAAGATCTCGTCCCAGAACGGCATCGAGTGAATGAGCCCGTTGGACTTGGTCGCCGAGCAGACCCGACCCGTCCGCGTCTTCGCCAACTCGAAGGCGTAGCGGATGATCCGCTCCACCCCCACCCGCGTGAACACGGATTCCTGTAAGACGAACTCGTTGCCGAGACCGCGGTTGTGCCTGCCCCCGATCTCCGAGTACTCGCCCTCGGAGTTCTCCCGGACGATCACCATCTCCAGTTCGTCGGCGCTCCGGCCGGCCAGTGCCGACGTCGTCCCCGGCAGCAGCCGGACCGGCCGGAGATTGACGTACTGACCGAACGCGCGCCGAACCGGAATGAGGAGGCCCCACAAGGAAACATGATCCGGGACGCCGGGAAAGCCGACGGCACCGAGAAGGATCCCGTCGAACCGGGAGAGTTGCTCGATACCGTCGTCCGGCATCATCGAGCCGGTCTTGGTGTACCGCTCACAACTCCAGTCGAACTCCTGCCACGACAAAGAGAAACCGTGCGATGCCGCCGCGCGGCCGAGGACCTTGCGGGCCTCGACCGTCACGTCGACACCGATCCCGTCGCCGGGGATACTCGCGATCCGATACGAAGAAGTCACAGAGCCACCGCGATGTACTTGGTCTCGAGGAACTCGTCGATGCCGACGGTGCCGCCCTCGCGGCCGAGGCCGGATTGCTTGATCCCGCCGAACGGCGCCGCCGGATTCGAAACCAGCCCTTGGTTGAGGCCGATCATGCCGGCCTCCAGCCGTTCCGAAACCCGCAATGCCCGCTTGAGATCGGAGGTGTACACATAGGACACGAGACCGAATTCGGTGTCGTTCGCCGCCGCGATGGCCTCGTCCTCGCTGTCGAACGGGGTGATCGGGGCGACCGGCCCGAAGATCTCTTCCGAAGCGAGCCTGGCGTCCTTGGGCACGTCGGTGAGCACCGTGGCCTGATAGAAGTTGCCCGGACCGTCCACAGTGGATCCACCGGTGAGGACGCGAGCTCCTCGCTCGGCGGCGTCGGCGACCAGGCCACTGACCTTCTCGACGGCGGCTTCGTCGATGAGGGGGCCGACGACGACACCCTCCTCGGTGCCGCGCCCCATGGGCAGGGCCTCCATGCGCTCGGTGAGGCGCCGGGAGAACTCGTCGACGATGCCCCGCTGGACGTAGAAGCGGTTCGCGGCCGTGCAGGCTTCACCGATGTTGCGCATCTTCGCGGTCATCGCCCCTTCGACCGCCGCGTCGAGGTCGGCGTCTTCGAAGACGAGGAAGGGCGCGTTGCCGCCGAGTTCCATCGAGGTGCGGAGCACCTTGTCCGCGCACTGTTCCAGCAGCTTCCGGCCGACGCCGGTCGAGCCGGTGAAGGACAGCTTGCGGGCGCGACCGTCCCGGATCAACGGCTCCATCACGCCGCCGGAGTCCGACGTCGTCAGCACGTTCAGCACGCCTTCCGGCAATCCCGCTTCGGCGAGGATGGCCGCGAGGGCCAACATCGAAAGGGGGGTCTGAGCAGCGGGCTTGATGACCATCGTGCAGCCTGCCGCCACCGCGGGCCCGATCTTGCGGGTGCCCATCGCCATGGGGAAGTTCCACGGCGTGATCAGCAGACACGGGCCGACCGGCTGTTTGGTCACGAGGAACCGGCCTGTCCCGTTGGGAGCGACGGCGTAGCCACCGTCGATCCGGACGGCTTCCTCCGCGAACCAGCGGAAGAACTCGGCCGCGTAGGTGATCTCGCCCTTCGACTCCGCGAGCGGCTTGCCCATCTCGAGGGTCATCAGCAGCGCGAGTTCGTCGGCGCGCTTGATCAGCAACTCGTAGGCGCGGCGCAGGATCTCACCGCGTTCGCGCGGGGCGACGTTCGCCCAGTCGGCCTGCGCGGCGACGGCCGCGTCGAGTGCGCTGACACCGTCCGCCGGTGACGCGTCGGCCACCTCGCACAGGGCTTCACCTGTCGAGGGGTCGAGAACGGGGAAGGTCTTCCCGTCGGCGGCGGGCACCCACTTGCCGCCGATGAACAGTTCCTTGTCGACCGACGTGACCACGCCGGCCTCACTGATCGAGCTCATCCCAACGCTCCTCCATGTTGTCCCGAACGCCATGCTATGGATATTGTCAACAATCGACAACAGCTCAGCCGACCTAGGAGCGCAGCCCATGGCCCAGCTATCACCGCTGCTCAAGCAGGCAACGCCGGTCGTGGTCGACCACGGTGAAGGGGTTTACCTCTACGACACCGATGGCAAACGTCACCTGGATTTCACCGCCGGTATCGGCGTGACCAGCACCGGCCACTGCCACCCGCACGTGGTGAGCGCGGCGCAGGAGCAGATCGGCAAACTCATCCACGGGCAGTACACGACGGTCATGCACAAGCCGATGCTGGAGCTGACCGAGAAGCTGGGCGGCGTCCTGCCGGAGGGCCTGGATTCACTCTTCTACGCGAACTCGGGCAGCGAGGCGGTCGAAGCGGCGCTCCGGCTGTCGCGGCAGGCGACCAAGCGGCCCAACGTCATCGTCTTCCAGGGCGGGTTTCACGGCCGGACGGTCGCAGCGGCGACGATGACGACGTCGGGTACCCGGTTCAGCGCAGGGATCTCGCCGCTCATGTCCGGGGTGCACGTCGCACCCTTCCCGTACGCCTTCCACTACGGCTGGGACGAGGAGACGGCGACGAAGTTCGCCCTGCGCGAGCTCGACTACCTGTTCGCGACGGTCTGCGCGCCGAACGAGACGGCCGCGTTCTTCATCGAGCCGGTGCTCGGCGAGGGCGGGTACGTCCCGGCGAACCCCGCGTTCCTCGCCGGGCTGCGGGAGCGCGCCGACAAGCACGGGATCCTGCTGGTGATGGACGAGATCCAGACCGGTTTCGGCCGGACGGGCCGGTTCTGGGGACACGAGCACTTCGGGGTACGCCCGGACATCGTGCTCATCGCGAAGGGGCTCGCGAGCGGCTTCCCGATCTCGGGCATCGCCGCGTCGGAGGAGCTGATGGCGAAGGCGCTCCCCGGTTCCCAGGGCGGCACTTACGGCGGTAACGCGGTGGCCTGCGCCGCGGCGATCGCCACGCTCGAAGTGATCCAGCGCGAAGGTCTGGTCGAGAACGCCGCCGAACGAGGACGTCAGCTCCTGGAAGGCGTGCGGGTGATCGCGGACAAGTCGCCGTCGATCGGTGACGTGCGCGGGCTGGGGCTGCTGGTCGGTTCCGAATTCACCACACCGGACGGCGAGCCGGACACGGCGAAGGCTCAGGCGGCGCAGAAAGCTGCGTCCTCCAACGGGTTGCTCCTGCTGACCTGCGGGGCGTACATGAACGTCGTGCGGATGGTGCCGCCGCTGATCGTCGACTCGGAACAGGTCGACGAGGCGCTGCGGATCTGGGGCGACGTCGTGGCGGGGGTCGAGTGATGGCCCGCTACATCACGATCACCCTGGACAAGCGCGGGGTTTCCTGCCGCGCCCGGCTGCTCGACGCCGAAGCCCCGCGGACCTGCCGCGCGGTGTGGGACGCGTTGCCGCAGAGCGGTTCGGCCTACCACGCGAAGTACGCGCGCAACGAGGTCTACACACTCGTGCCGCCCTTCGCCGAGCCGAAACCGGGCCGCGAAAACCCGACGGTGACCCCGATTCCGGGGGATGTCGTGTACTTCGGGTTCGAGGCTTGGGAGATCGGCAACCCGGCGTACGGCTACGACGAGGGCAGTGAGGCGCACAGCGATCAGGGCGCGACGGATCTCGCGATCTTCTACGGCCGCAACAACCTGCTGATCAACGGCGACGCGGGCTGGGTGCCCGGCAACGTGTTCGCGATGATCGAAGAGGGGCTGGCCGAGATGGCGGAAGCCGCGCAGGATCTGTGGCTGCGCGGTGTCGAGGGCGAGACGCTTTCGTTCGCCCGCGCGTGAAACCCGTGGGCGGTGCGGGTTTCCACCCTCACCGCCCACGGGCCGGTACCCCTCCCTGGCTTACTGTCGCGCTTCGGAGAGCCGGTACTCGACGCCACCGACCTCTTCGCCGCGCTGGTCGACCTGAGTCACGTTGACGGTGTACTGCTGTCCCCCTGCCGCCTCCGCTCCGGCCGTGAAGCTCAGCCTGGCGTCCACCTGTTCGCCGGACTTGAACGTCAGACCGCTGATCCGGGCTCGCTGCGGGTTCACGATGGCCAGCTCGGTCTCGCCGATCCGTTCGACACCCTCACCCTTCGCTCCGGCTGCCCGCCAGCGTGCGGCGAGGTCGGGACCGAGATCGATGGTGATCCGCCCCGGGCCGGTGAACGGCCTGCCCGGCTGGGTGAAGACGATGTCGCCGACCGCGGTGGGGTCGGGACCGTCCCAGCCGAACACGATCGGCCGGTACTCGGGGATCTTGATCTTGAACGGCAGGACGTTCACGTTGTGCCAGCCGATGTTGTTGTTCTTGCGCGCGTTGGTGGACGTGCTCAAGCCTTCGGTCGGCAGGTCGGTCGGCGAAAGCCACCGTGCCAGCAGGCAGAAGTGCGAGCCGAACGGGACGGTCCACGGGATGGCGACCGTCTTGGTGCCATACGGTACGGACACGCCGGTCTTCGAACCGATGTAGGTCCACTGGCTTGCCCATTGGGCCACGGTGCCCTGTTTCGTGTAGTAGACCTGCAGTGTCCCCTTCTCGAGCCCGTCCCCATATGGGCCGGGGTTGTTCAACGTGACATGGATGTAGACGTTCTCTCCCTGGTGGACCGGCTGGTCGGTGGCGCAGGGAGTCAAACTCTTGCACACCCGGATGTCGGGGCTGGAGTAGAGCGAACCGGTCGAGGGTTCGAACCCGACATCGGACGTGTTGTCGCGGATGAAGACATCACTCCGGCCACCCGGTGCGGCCTGCACCGCCGGCGCGACCCCCGCGAACAGCGTCGCGGCGGCCAAGATGGCCGAGGCGAGCAGTGCTCGCCTGCGCCGCGGATTCCTGCTGATCATGTTCCCCTCCTAGGGCGAAACGTTCGACCCGTTGACCGTCGGTCAGACCGGTTGTGGCGGGGTTGTCGAGATCGTGTGCCCTAATTGGCCGATTTCGGTGAGTCTTCGCCCGGATACGCTCACCGAGGTCACATGCCGGAGGGAGCAGGGTGCCCGGGCCAGGGGAACTACGGGTGCTGGGCCCGGTCGAAGCGATCGGCCCCACCGGGCGGGCGGAGTTGCACGGCGCCCGCCAGCGAGCCGTGCTCGGCGTTCTCGCCCTGCACGCGGGTTCGGTCGTCCCGATCCCCCGGTTGGTCGACGTGCTCTGGGGTGAAGATCCGCCGCGCACCGCGGTGAAAACCCTGCACAGCCATGTCGCACGGATCCGGCAGGCGCTGGAGGACTGCGGGTTCCCGCTGGTCCTGCAGACGCGCAAACCCGGGTACGTCCTGACGGTCGCACCGTCCTCTGTCGACGCTCTTCGCTTCGAAGAAGAACTTCGTGCCGCCAAGCGGAGTAATCCCGGTCAGGCGGTGACGGCGTTGCGCGAGGCGTTGCGGCTCTGGCGCGGTGAGGCCTTCGCGGACGCCGAACTCGACGGCTGGGGCCTGCGCGAGGTCGAACGGCTCCAGGAACTACGGCTGTCCGCCTGGGAAGAACTTTGGGACGCCGAGCTCAGGCTCGGCGAACACGAAGAGGTCCTCCGGGAACTTCCACGGCTCCGCGCCGAACACCCGTACCGCGAACGGCTCGCCGCGCTGCACATGCTCGCCCTGCATCGCTGCGGCAGACATGCCGAGGCGTTGGAGACGTTCCAGGCCGTGCGCAGAGGGCTGGCGGACGAGTTCGGTGTCGATCCCGGACCGGAACTCGTCGAATTGCACACGTCGATCCTGCGCCGCGCGCCCGAACTCGACGCACCCGCACGGGGTACCGCGCCCGCACAACTCCCGGCCCGTGTCGGACATTTCACCGGGCGGCAGCAGGAGCTCGCTTCACTCGACGAACTGCTCGACGAAGCCGAGCCGCCGGTCGTGGTGATCTCCGGGGCGGCGGGAATGGGGAAGTCCGCGCTCGCCGTGCAGTGGGCGCATCGCATCGCGGATCGCTTCCCCGATGGCCAGCTCTTCCTCGATCTCGCGGGGCACGACCCGAACGAGGCGCTGTCGCCGGGCGACGCGCTCGCGCATCTGTCGCGGGGTCTCGGCCTCCCCGACGACCGGCTGCCCGACGCGACGGCCGAACGCGCGGCGCTCTACCGCTCGCTGCTGCACGGCAGGCGTTGCGTGATCGTCGCCGACAACGCGGGCGGCGTCGACCAGATCCTTCCCCTCGTCCCCGGTACGGCGAAGGCGATGCTGATCGTCACCAGCAGGCAGACACTGGCGGCGCTCGGCAGCAGGCACGCCGTCCGGGTGTTCGCGCTCGACGCGCTGGCCGATCCGGAATCGATGACGCTGCTCACCCGGGTGCTGGGCGCGGACCGGGTCGCCCGCGAGCCCGCGCAGGCCGCGCGGCTGGCCAGGCTGTGTGACGGGATGCCGTTGGCGTTGCGGATCGCCGCCGCGCGCCTGACCGGTGAGCCGAGCCGTCCGATCGCGGAACTCACCCATGAGCTGACCGGTGTCGGACGATTGGAAACCCTTGCGGTGCAAGGGGATTCCCGGACGGTCAAAACTGTCCTCGCGAGTGCCTACCTGCCACTGGAGCATGCTCCGGCCCGCTTGTTCCGGCTGTCCGGGCTGATCCCCGGGACGTCGTTCAGCGCTGCGCTCGGCGGCGCGCTGTGCGGGGTGCCCGCCGAAGCGGGCCGGGCCGCGGCCGCCGAGCTGTCCGCGGCGCACCTGATCACCCCGGCGGGCCCGGATCGCTATCGCCTCCACGACCTGATCCGCGAGTTCGCCGTCGCGTGCGCCGGCACCGACGAAACGACGTCGAGCCGCGCCGAGGCCGCGGACCGGTTGATCGACTGGTATCTGCACGTCGCCGCCGAGGCGAACCGGATCATCGACCCGAACCGCGATCTGGTCGTCCCGGCCTTGCGACACCCGGCACCCGGAAGGCCGTTCCCGGCGGAAAGACGTGCGGCGCTGGCGTTCCTGGGGGCCGAGCGCCCGAATCTGCTGCCCGTGGTGCGCTTCGCACGCGAACACGGCCGCAACACCGCCGCTTGGCAGCTCACTTACCTGCTCACCAGTTTCTACGACACCACGGGCGGCTGGAACGAGCGGATCGGGCTCTGCCGCGAGGGAGCCGCAGCGGCCGCTGAACTCGACGATCCGTTGGCGGAAGCGGAAATGCTGCGTGCGCTGGGCGCGGCCTACTTCATGACCCGCAGGCTCACGGACGCGCTCGAAACCAACGCCCGTGCGTTGAAGGCCGCCCGTGCGGCCGGCGATCTCGAAGGCGAAGGACACATCTACAACAACACCGCGAACGCCTACGCCGCGCTTCGCCGTTTCGACGAGGCGATCACCGCGTACCGGCTCGCGGTCGAGCGGTGCACCTCGGCGGGCAACCGGCTCGGCCGCGCCCTGTCCCAGCGCAACCTCGGCCACGCCTACATTCGCCGCGGCCAGCCGATGGACGGTCTCAGCCCGCTGACGGCCGCGCTGGAGACGTTCCGCGAACTCGGCAACGCCCGGCTGGAAGCTGCCACCCTGGACACCCTCGGCGAGGCCTACGAAGAACTCGGCGATCACGATGTCGCGCTCGACCACCTCGGCAAGGCGCTGGCCGCGTCCAGGGCGATCGGCGACCGCTGGCAGGAGTGGGAGTCGCTGCTGCACGCCGGCCAGGTCCACCTCGCCCGCAAGGATTTCCGGGCCGCCCGGGACGACTTCGACCAGGCACTGCTGATCAGCCGGGACGTCGGGAACCGGCACAGCGAGGCAGCCGCCCTCGACCGGCTCGGCCGCGCCCACCTGGGGCTCGGCGATCTGGCGTCGGCGAGGGAAAGCCTCGAGCGCGGAGTCGCGGTCCGGGCGGGTGTCCCGGATCCGTACGAGGAGGCTCACCTGCACCGCGACCTCGGCGACCTGGAGACACGGTGCGGCGACACGGCCGCCGCGGCCGCCCACTGGGCTCGAGCGATCGAGCTGTACCGGCGGGCGAACGCGACGGCCGACGCCGACCTCGTCACCCGGCGGGGCTGATCACCACGGTGGAGGTCGCGTACGCGAGCCTGCCCTGCGACGGCTCGAAGAACTCGACCCGCGCCTTCCCCGTTTGCCCGGGCAGGACCGTGAGTTCGGCGTATCCCCTGGTCTCACCGCGCTCGAAGGTGACGACACCGTCCTTCACCGGCTCGTGAGCGGAGCCTTCGGTGCGGTAGCGGATCGTGAGCGGTCCCGCGAGCCACGGCCGGGAGAGCACGAGCGGCACCTTGCAGCTGGTGGCCTGCGCGAAGTTCGGCGGGAGCGACCAGCAGATCTCGCCTTCCTGCGTGGTGGCCAGCGGCACGGTCTTGGCCTTGTCGTCGTCGGCCACCCAAGCCACGCCGACGCTGTGCCCGATCCGCACGCCTTTCTCGCCGTACAGGCGCAGCGAGAACAACTCGTCGTTCTCGACGAAGGAATCGGCGCGGACCTTGACCGCGACCGTCTGCGTGTCCGCCTGCCCGGACCAGGTCAGCGTGCCCGCACGCGGCAGATAATCGACGCTCTCCTTCGCTACGAACGCCGGATCGACCGGCGAGCCGTTGCCCTCGATCGTCCGGTATTCGACCGAGCCCTGCGGCGCGCAACCGCCGTCGGCGAGGGAAACGGTGAAGAGAAGGGTGGTGTACCCGGCGCTTGTCCCCTCGGCCTGGCTGACGCCGCTGACGTTCACCACGGGCGTGGTGCAGCCCGTTCCCGCGCCTTCGGCCGCCGGTACCGCGAGCCCGAACGCGATCGCGAACGACGCCCCCAGCGCCGCGATCCGCCTCATCCTTGATCCCATCGAGCGTCCACCCCTTCCGGCGGGCCGCCGTGGCCCGCTGCGACATGGGTATCCGAGTGAGGTTGTCGTGAGGTTGTGACCGGCGGAAGCAAACATGAAAATGATTCATGGCCATCCTCGCCCACGACGTACTACGCTTCGGTAACCAGGCAAAGAAGCGTGAGGAAGGGCAGTCGATGGGCGATGTTGCGGCACGGTTCGCCGAGATCGTCGGGGGCGCGAACTTGCTGTCAGGCGAGGCGATCCCCGAGGACTACGCACACGACGAGGCTTTGACCACCTCGGCGCAGAGGCCCGCCCACCTGGCGAAACCGGGAAGCGCCGAAGAGGTCGCGGAGCTGCTGAAGGCGGCCAGCGAACACGGCGTACCGGTCACCGCGCGCGGGTCGGGCACCGGCCTGTCGGGTGGTGCGCGGCCTCGCGAGGACGGCCTGGTGATCTCCTTCGAACGCATGAACGCGGTGCTGGAGATCGACACCGAAAACCACGTCGCCGTCGTCCAGCCCGGCGTCACACTGTCCGATTTGGACGAAAAGACCACGGAGGCCGGGCTCGGCTACACCGTCTATCCCGGGGAACTGAGCGCGAGTGTCGGTGGCAACGTCGGCACGAACGCGGGCGGCATGCGCGCGGTCAAATACGGCGTCACCCGCCACAACGTCGTGGGCCTGCAGGCCGTGCTGCCGACCGGCGAGATCATCCGGACCGGCGGCAAGACCTCGAAGGTGTCGACGGGCTACGACCTGACCCAGCTGATCATCGGCTCCGAAGGCACCCTCGCGATCGCCACCGAGGTCATCGTGAAGCTGTACCCGCGCCTGCCGCACGGTGCCACGGTGTTCGCCCCGTTCGAGACCTTCGACGAGGTGATGACCGTCGTCCCGAAGATCATCTCCAGCGGGCTCGCGCCGCACATCCTCGAGTACATCGACAATCTGACGCTCGCCGCGATCAGCTACAACGAGAAACTCAGCCTCGGCGTGCCGGACTCCATCCGGGACACCGCGCAGGCCTATCTGGTGGTGGCGCTGGAAAACCGCGACAGCGACCGGCTGCACTCGGACGTCGAGGAGCTCGGCGGGCTGCTGGGAGACCTCGGCGCGATGGACGTGTACGTGCTCGAAGGCCCTTCGGCACGCAAACTCATCGAGGCACGCGAAAAGGCGTTCTGGACGGCCAAGGCGGCAGGTGCCGACGACGTCATCGACGTGGTGGTCCCGAGGTCCGCCATGCCCGAATTCCTGCGCAAGGCGAGGGAAATGGCGATGTCGCGCGAGGCGGGCGCGCTCGGCTGCGGACACGCCGGCGACGGCAACGTCCACCTCGCCATCTTCTGCAAGGACACGGACAAGCGGAAGCAGCTGCTGACCGACATCTTCGCGCTGGGCATGGAACTCGGCGGCGCGATCTCCGGCGAACACGGCCTCGGGAGGGCCAAGGCCGGCTATTTCCTCGACCTGGAGGACCCGGCGAAGATCGCGCTGATGCGCCGGATCAAGGAAAGCTTCGACCCGGCCGGGATCCTCAACCCCGGCGTTCTTTTCGCTGAGAGGGCTTGAAAAGTGAGTGAGATGAACGGCGCCCAGTCCCTGATCCGCACCCTCGTCGACGCGGGGGTCGACGTGTGCTTCTCGAATCCGGGCACCTCGGAGATGCACTTCGTGGCCGCGCTCGACTCCGTGCCCGAGATGCGCGGCGTGCTCGGCCTGTTCGAAGGCGTCGTCACCGGCGCCGCGGACGGGTACGCGCGCATCGCCGACAAGCCGGCCGCGACACTGCTGCACCTCGGCCCCGGACTCGGGAACGGGCTGGCGAACCTGCACAACGCGCGCCGCGCCCACACCCCGATCGTCAACGTGATCGGCGATCACGCGACCTACCACAAGCAGTACGACGCCCCGCTCGAGTCGGACATCGAAGCCGTCGCCGGTTCGCTCGACGGCTGGGTCCGCCGTTCGGAGCACACGAAGGACGTCGGTGCCGACGCCGCGGCGGCGGTCGCGGCGTCGCAGGACGCCCCCGGGCAGGTGGCGACGCTGATCCTCCCCGCCGACGCGTCCTGGGGCGAGGGCGGCGAAGCCTGCGCGCCCATCCCGCCTCGGATCCCGCAGGTCGTCGACGCGACGACGGTGAAGAACATCGCCGAAGTGCTGACCAGTGGTGAACCGGTCGCCCTGCTCGTCGGCGGCAGCGGCTGCCGCGAGGCCGGACTGCGCGCGACCAGCCGGATCGCGGCCGCGACCGGCGTCAAGACGTTCGTCGAGACCTTCCCCGCCCGGCTCGAACGCGGCGAGGGCCTGCCGACGATCGAGCGGCTGGGCTACCTCGCCGAGCAGGTCGCGTACCAGCTCGACGGGATCAAGCACGTGATCGTCGCCGGCACGAAGGCTCCTGTCTCGTTCTTCGCCTATCCAGGCAAGGCGAGCAACCTGGTGCCCGAAGGCGCGCAGGTCCACGTGCTGGCCGAAGTCGCGCAGGACGTGCCGCGAGCTCTGGCCGACGTGGCGGAACTGGTCGCGGCCGAGACCGAGCCGGTACTGCAGGAGGCCGCCCGGCCCGCGTTGCCGTCCGGGCCGCTGACCCCGCAGAACTGGGTCGAGGTGATCGGCGCACTGCTGCCGGAACGCGCGATCATCGCCGACGAAGCGAACACGTCCGGGCTGTTGCTGCCCGCCGCGACCGCGGGTGCGCCCCGGCACGACGTGCTGACCCTGACCGGCGGCGCGATCGGCTACGGCATGCCCGTCGCGACCGGGGCCGCCATCGCCGCGCCGGACCGGCCGGTGATCAACCTGCAGTCCGACGGCAGCGCGCTGTACACGATTTCGGCGCTGTGGACGCAAGCAAGGGAGAACCTCAACGTCACCACCGTCCTGCTGAACAACCGCGCGTACGCGATCCTGCGGCTGGAGCTGCAGCGCGTCGGCGCGGACGCCAACGGCCCCAAGGCGAACGAACTGCTCGACCTTTCCCGGCCGGACATGGACTTCGTCAAGATCGCCGAAGGCATGGGTGTCCCGGCGACCAGGGCGACGACCGCGGAGGAGCTGGCCGAGCAGTTCCAGCGCGCGCTCGCCGAGCCGGGCCCGCACCTGATCGACGCGATCGTCCCGACACTGTTCTGAGCGGGCGCCCTTGCGTTGCGATGAAGTCCTTTCATCGCAACGCAAGGCGCGCTAGTGGACCGAAGCGACCAGCGGCTCGGGCTGACGTTGCTTCGGGACGAAAGCGGTCAAGACAAGCCCCAGGAGCGCCGCACCGGCGGCGACCACGAAGCTCAGCCGGAAGCCCGCCGCGGACGGGACGGAGACCCCGCCGACGGTGATCGCCAGCGACGCGAGCATGGACGCCATCACAGCGCTGGACGTCGACGTGCCGACGGAGCGCATCAGCGAGTTCAGCCCGTTCGCGGACGCGGTTTCGGTGACCGGCACCGAGCCCATGATCAGCGCCGGCATGGCCGCGTAGGCGATGCCCACTCCACCGCCGATGATGATCGACGCCGTGATCAGCTCGACGGCGTTGTCCATCAACACGGTCGCGAAGACATAACCGGTCGCGATGGTGGAGGCACCGACCATCAGCGTCGTACGCGGCCCGTAGCGCTCGATGAGCCGGGCCGAAACCGGCGACAGCATGAACATGACCAGGCCGTTCGGCGCGAGGCAGAGACCGGCCTGCACCATCGTCAGGCCGAGGCCGTAGCCGGTCGACGCGGGCGCCTGCAGCAGCTGCGGGAACGACAACGCCATCGAGTACAGGGCGAAACCGATCATGATCGACGCGAGGTTGGTGAACAACACCGGACGCCGCGCGGAGACTCGCAGATCCACGAGCGGATCCCGGCGTCGCAGCTGGTAGGCACCCCAGACCAGCAGGATCACCAGCGCGCTCCCGCCGAAGGCCAGCGTGCGGCCACTTCCCCAGCCCCATTCGCTGCCCTTGACGATCGGCAACAACAGGCAGACCAGGCCGACCGTCAGCCCCAGGGCACCGAGGTAGTCGAACGGCGCCGGTGTCTTCACCGGCGATTCCGGCACCACGAAGAGGATCAGCAGGCCGCAAATGAGCCCAAGCCCCGCCGACGCCCAGAAGAGGACGTGCCAGTCGGCGTTCTGCGCGACCAGCGCCGACACCGGGAGCCCGATGGCACCGCCGACACCGAGCGTCGAACTCATCACCGAGATCGCGGCACCGACCCGTTCCGGTGCGAGCTCGTCGCGCATGATGCTGATGCCCAGCGGGATCGCGCCCATCGCGCAGCCTTGGAGCCCCCGGCCGACGACCATCAGCGTGAGCGAACTCGTCAGCGCCGACACCACCGAACCGGCGACCAGGAACCCCAGGCTGATCAGCAGCAACCGGCGTTTGCCGTAGAGGTCGCCGAGCCTGCCGCTCACCGGCATCACCACGGCTCCGGCGATCAGGGTCGCCGTCACCACCCACGACGCGTCCGACGGGGTCGTGCCGAGCAGCCGGGGAAATGCCGGGATGAGCGGGACGACCAGCGTCTGCATGAACGAGGCCACCAGCCCGCAAGTGGCGAGCACGACCACGAAGATCCGGGGCGAAGGTGCCCGTCCGACCGGTTTCACCATGCGCATCCCATGATCCGACCTTACACAGCACCACCCTTCCCAGTGAATGAATGACGGACGGGATCACAGCCAGGTGCGGACCCCACCGTGCCCGGAGCAGGTGCCGCGGCGATTCTGGCTGTAGCTGTACGAACCGTCCTTGCAGAGGGCGGTCGCACCGTCGGCCGCGCCGGGGTCGCTCGCCGGCCGATGGACACACACGCCGTCGGTGTTGCGGTAGTAGTCGCTTCCGCATTCCGCCGGATTCGGTGCCTTCGGCGTCACCTGCGTGGTCTTCGGACGCGCCTTCGTCGGCTTCGGCTCGACCTGCTTCGGCACCTCGACCGCGGTCGTGGCCGGTGGAACGAACTGCTGAGGTGTCGGCGTAGGCGTCGCCGTGCTCGTGGTCGTCGGCGGCGTCCACGCGGTACTCGTCGGCGTCGACATCTGACTGCTCGCCGGCGTGACCCGCCCCGTGGGCACGGTCTCCACTCCGCAGGCTCCGGCGACCAGAAGTCCGATCGCCAGTGCCATGCCCAGCTTCGTTGCGCTCTTCGGCATAACAACCTCCCCAGCACCTTGTAGTGCCGCGTAGTCGGGAGATCGTTCGCCGGTGTTAACGGCGGCTGTGGGTCAGTCGACCATCGTGCCGCAACTGATATTCAGCGCCGTCGCCGTCATGCTGCGCGCGTGATCCGACGCGGCGAAGGCGGCCACCCGGGCGACGTCTTCGAGTGAAGCCGTCCGCTTGAGCATCGTCGCGTCGACCATGTCACGGATGGCGTCTTCGAGCCCGGCCTCCGCCGGGATCGTCTCCGGGATCCCGCCGGTGCGCAGGGTCACGACACGGATGCCCTGCGGTCCGAGCTCGCAGGCCAGTCCTCGCCGCAACGCTTCCATCGCGCTGAACGCGACCTGGAGCCCACCGAGGTGATATCCCGGCAGCGGGTCACCGTCGCCACCGAACATCAGGATCACCCCGGACCTCTGCTCGATCATGTGCCGAGCGGCCGCCCGTGCGGTCAGGAAGTTCGTCCGTACCGCCGTCCGGACCGGGCTTTCCAAATCCTCCAACGACATCTCGACGAGCGGAGTGCCTTGGACGTCATTGTGCGTGATCACGTTCATCGAGATGTCGACACTGCCCGCCGTGGAAACCACCGACGCGGCATGCTCGTCGATGGCGGCTTCATCGAGTGCGTCGAACTCCGCTGTTTCGGCTTTCCCGCCGGCCTCCCGGATTTCGTCGGCCAACGCGTCGAGCTTCTTCAGCGTGCGGCCGGTGAGATGGACGGTCGCGCCTTCTCTCGCGAAGCCGCGCGCCACCGCGCTCCCGATTCCGCCCGCCGCCCCGTAGACGATCGCGTTCCTGCCTTCGAGCAACATCGCTTCCTCCTACTTTCCATCCAGTGTGATGAGACCTTCGGGCATTCCTTCCAGCCGGACGTCGGCCCACAGCGGGAGCCACGGGTCGATCTCGTGGAACCGGCGCAATTCCGCCAAACCGCTGAGCCAGCCCATCCACGAGCCGTAGGGCGGCTTCTCGTCGGAGAATCCACTTTGGACGAACGTCAGCTTGGTGCCGCCGCCGGAATCTTCGAGCTCCCACGTGGCGACGACGCCGTCCTGGTACGCGAGCGACATCTTGGTGTCGGGTACCAGGTCGACGATCTTCGCCGGATCCGGGTCGTTCTCCAGTGACCCCATCGCCCAGCGGCCGCCGACCTCGGTCTCCGCCTCGATCCGGGCGCCGAACCAGCGCGTGAACACGGCGGGATCGGCGATCGAGGAGTAGACCTCACCGCGCGGCGCGTCGATCCGCACCTCTTCGCTCATCAGCGGGGAAGTGAGGTCGCAGCGGGCGGTGAGCGGCCGTCCTTCGACGTGGTCGACGAGGTTCGAGAGGGAAAGCGCCCAGAACGTGTACATCATGCCGAGTGACGAATCCGGGTCGGCGAGCATCGCGGTGTAGTCCGGCAGACCGCTCTGGCTGAACGACAAGGACGTGCCGTCCCCGTCTTCCGTCAGCGCGATCTCGACGACGGTCTCCTTGCCGTCGACGGTCCACGCGAACCGCAGGACGTCGTCCTCGGCCAGTAACAGTCGCTGGCGCGGACGATCGCCGTCCGGCGTGTAGCGGCCCCAGAACTCGTACCGGGACGGCAGGTCGACTTCCGCGTACTCGGAAAGCCACTCGCGCAGCGCCCCGGGATCGGTCAGCGCGTGCCAGACCTCGTCGATCGGCGCGCGCAGGCGCACTTGGAACGTCGTCGGCTCAGCCACGGGCTTCTCCCTTCGGGTAACAGGCCACGGCGAGCTTGAAGGCGTCGCCTTCCGCTCCGCCGTAGCGGGTGAACAGGTCCTGCAAAGTCGTCTTCAATTCGTCGAGGAACTCCTGGCGCCGCTCGGGCTCCACCCGGATCTCGCCGGAAACACCGATCGACGGCAGCTCCGGCGCGGCCCGGTCGAGCGCGGCGACGTCCGCCTGGACCTCCTCCATGAGATCCACCAGGTAGCCCAGGCTCAGCTCGTCCCGCGCCACCCGCGGGCCGAGCCGTCCGACCAGTCCGGGTGACAGCCAGTACGAACGGGCGGTCGCCTGGTACACACCCTCACTGACGGCGCGTACCTTCCGCTCCGACACCTGCTTCACGAGACCGGCTTCCACCAGTCGCTTCACGTGGTAATAGACCCGCTGGGGAGTCTGATCCAGCACCGCCGCCACCTCGGTGCACGACCGCGGCTCCGCCAGCTGCCGCAGGACGTCCACCCGCTGCGGTTTCAGCAGCGCCTCCGCCTGCTCCAGCCGATCGAGGTACTCCACATCCTTCACGGCGTCACACCCTTGATCACGAAAATCAGTTTGAACGTAAAAATCCATTTTGTCAATCGGCCCGGATCGCGCTACTCTCGTCGTGTGGCGATCCTGCGGCGGTACGCGGCGGAAATCGCGGTCACCGTGGCGGTGATCGCGGGCTCCGTCGCGGCCTCACTCGGGGACGGCGCGGAGACACCGCGCAACGCGGCCGTCGGCTGGGTCTGCGTGGCGCTCGCCTGCGCGGCGTTGTTCCTGCGCCGCCGGTTCCCGCTCCCTGTCACCATCTTCACCGCGGTGTGCTGCGCGATCTACTACCCGCAGACCGATCCGGACGGGTTCGTCCTGCTCGCGTTCGCCTTCGCGCTGTACAACAACGCCTCGACCGGACGGATCCGGAGCGCGGCGGTCGTCGCGGCGGCCTCGATGGGCGGCGTCGCGATCGGCGAGCTGGGGGCCGGCGCCTCACGGCAGGTGGACAACTTCGCCTTCCTGCTGATGGCGGGCTGGTTCATCGCGCTGGTCGCGGTCGGCGCCGTGACGTACTACCGCCGAGAGGCCGAGCGCACCAAGGAGGCCGAGGCCCAGCGAAGGGCCACCGACGAGCGCCTCCGGATCGCGCGCGAACTGCACGACGTCCTCGGCCACAACCTGGCGCTCATCAACGTTCAGGCCGGTGCGGCCCTGCACGGCAAGGATCCGGCGAAAGCCGAGGAGGCACTGACCACGATCAAAAAGACCAGTAAGGAGGCGTTACGAGAACTCCGCGCCACCCTGGGCATGTTGCGCCAGGCGGACACACCGAGCCTGGCCAGGGTCGCCGAACTGGCCGAGTCGGCGGGCGCGCACGGGCTGACCGTCCGGACCGAGATCGACGGCACGGCGACGGAACTGCCACCCGACGTCGAGCACGCCGCGTTCCGCGTCGTCCAGGAGGCGCTGACCAACGTCGCGCGCCACGCCGCCGCGAACACCGTCGTGGTGCGGATCGGCTACACGCCCCATGATGTGTCCGTGCAGATCGACGACGACGGCCGGGGAGGCACGGCGGAGCCCGGCAACGGGATCCGCGGTATGACCGAACGGGCCGAGGCACTCGGTGGCGAACTCACCGCGGCCGCGCGCGAGGACGGCGGCTTCCGCGTGCGCGCCCGGCTTCCGCTGCGAGCGAAGAAATGATCCGGGTCCTGCTGGTCGACGATCAGCGGCTGGTCCGCGCCGGATTCAAATCCATTTTGGACGGTGAAGACGACATCAGCGTGGTCGCCGAAGCGGCCGACGGGCGTGAATCCCTCGAAGCCGCGCGCGAACACGAACCCGACGTCGTCCTGATGGACATCCGGATGCCGGTGATGGACGGGCTCACCGCGACCCGGCATCTGCTGGGAGATCCGGCGCGGGCCGGGACCAAGGTCGTCATCCTCACCACCTTCGACCTCGACGAGGACGTCTACGGCGCCTTGCGCGCGGGTGCCAGCGGGTTCCTGGTCAAGGACACCGAACCGGAGGAGCTGATCCACGGTGTCCGCGTGGTCGCCAGGGGCGACGCGTTGCTCGCGCCGTCGATCACCCGCCGCCTGATCTCCGAATTCGCCGGCCGGGTGGACCGGCCCGCCCCCTCGCCCACCCTGAACCGGCTCACCGAGCGGGAACGCGAGGTGATGAGCCTGGTCGCGGCCGGATTGTCCAACGACGAGATCGCGAAGGAACTGGTGCTCAGCCCGGCGACGGCGAAGACGCACGTCAGCCGGATCATGACCAAAGTGGACGTCCGTGATCGCGCGCAGCTCGTCGTGCTGGCCTACGAATCGGGCATGGTCACCCCCCGCTGGTTGACCCCGTGACCACAACCCCGGTAGTACGGGAAGCGCCTTAGGGGTACCCAGAAGTTGCGGCCCGAGTGCCCGCCCGGGCCCGACGATATGCGGCCGGGAAAAGCCGATGCTTTCCGCCATGGACACCATCACTCTTTCCGAGAGGCGGCCTGGGGGCGGTCTCTCGAAGCTGGCGGGCTGGTCTCAGCGCCACCGCTGGCTCGCCGTTTCGCTCTGGCTGCTCACCCTCGTCGGTGTCACGCTGGGCTCGCAGCTGGCGGGCAGTGCCTACCACGACGACCATTCCCTGCCGGGTACCGAATCCCAGCAGATCTCGGACCTGTTCAAAGCGCAGGCCCCCGCCCAGACCGGCGCGACGGCCGAAATCGTCTTCAAGACCGAGGGCGGACTCGCGACCGCACGCGGGCCGATCGACACGATGCTCGCCGAAGTCCGGAACCAGCCGCACGTGAAGTCGGTGACGAGTCCGTTCGACACCCCTTCGGCCCTCTCACGTGAGGGCACGATCGGCTACGCGGCGGTCGCTTTCGACCTGGAGTCGAAAGATCTGCCGTACGACGACATCGTGCGCGTCGTCGACACCGCGAAGAAGGCGGAGACCGCCGCGCTCCAGGTCGAACTCGGTGGCGAGCCCATCAAGCGGACCAGCGGGGGCGGTGGCCCGTCGGAGGGTGTCGGCTTGCTCGCCGCGCTGGTGATCCTCGTCTTCCTGTTCCGCTCGATCCTCGCCGCCGGGCTCCCGGTGATCACGGCGATCTTCGCCGTCGGCAGCACACTCGGCGTGATCGTGCTCGTCAGCAGGTTCGTCGACATCGCGAGCTACACGGCGCCGCTGATGATGCTGGTCGGCTTCGGCGTCGGCGTGGACTACGCGCTGCTCATCTTTTCTCGCTATCGCGGCGAAATCGTCGGCGGTCTCGACCGCGAACGGGCGGCGCGGCGGGCGCTGGACACCGCGGGCCGGTCGGTGCTGTTCGCCGGTGGCACGGTGATCATCGCGTTGCTCGGCCTGCTCGCGCTCGGCCTCGGTTCGCTGCGCGGGGTAGCTCTCGCGGTCGCGCTCACGGTGCTCGTGACGATGCTCGCCTCGATCACCCTGCTGCCCGCGCTGCTCTCGCTTTTCGGGCGCCGCCTGGAAAAGGGCATCCGCAAGCACGCCGCGAAACGCGAACACGGCAAGGCGTGGGGCAAGCTCGGGGACGCGGTGCAACGACGGCCGATGGTGCCGCTCGCGATCGGGCTGCTCGTCCTCGTCGGGCTTTCCTTGCCCGCGCTGGGAATGCGCCTCGGATTCGCCGACGCGGGCACCGACCCGGAGACGTCGACCACCCGGCAGGCCTACGACCTGATGGCGGAGGGTTTCGGCCCCGGGTTCAGCGAGCCGTTGATCGTGGTCACCGAGAACGGCGACGGCGTCGCGCTGCGACGGAAACTCGAAGCCACGCCAGGGATCGCCGAAGTGACGCCGCCGATGGGCCAGGGTGTCACGACGGTTCTCGCGTTCCCCACGTCCTCGCCGCAGGACGCCGCGACCGCCGATCTGGTCGAGCGGCTGCGGACCGAGGTTCTGCCGGGTCTGCCGGGTAAGTACCTGGTCGGCGGAAGTGTCGCTGCCGCGGTGGACTTCGCGGACGCCGTCGGAGACCGGTTGCCGCTGTTCGTGCTGGTGGTCGTCGGCTTGTCGGCGTTGCTGCTGATGGTCGTCTTCCGCTCGATCCTGATCCCGCTCAAGGCGGCCGTGCTGAACCTGCTGAGCATCGGCGCCGCGCTCGGCGTGATGACGGCGGTGTTCGGCGACGGCCTGTTCGGGGCACAGGCGGGACCGGTCGAGGCGTTCGTGCCGGTGCTGATCTTCGCGATCGTGTTCGGGCTTTCCATGGACTACGAGGTGTTCCTGGTGTCCCGGATGCACGAGGAGTGGCGGCGTACCGGCGACGCGCGGCATGCCGTCCGCGAAGGGCTCGCCTCCACCGGTGGGGTGATCACGGCCGCGGCGGCGATCATGATCGTGGTGTTCGGCGCGTTCCTGCTCAATCCCGACCGGATGCTGGCGCAGTTCGGTCTCGGGCTGGCGGTGGCGGTGCTGGTGGACGCGTTCGTGATCCGCTGTCTCGTGGTGCCCGCGGTGATGCGGCTGCTCGGGGAACGCGCCTGGTGGCTGCCGCGGTGGCTGGACCGCCGATTGCCGCACGTGGCGCTGGAACCGTCGTCGCGCTAGTCCCCGGATGACATGAAAGGCCCCTTCATTGCAAATTTCGCAATGAAGGGGCCTTTCATAGCACGCGCTTATTCGTAGATCTCGCCCTTCGCGGCCTTCTCGACCAGCGAAGCGGGCGGGGTGAAGTGGTCGCCGTAGCGCTCCGCGAGCTCACGCGCGCGGTCGACGAAGCCCTGCAGGCCACCCTCGTACTGGTTGATGTACTGGATGACACCACCGGTCCACGCCGGGAAGCCGATACCGAAGATAGAGCCGATGTTGGCGTCGGCGACGGTGGTGAGCACGCCTTCGTCGAAGCACTTCACGGTCTCGAGCGCCTCGGCGAACAGCATCCGCTCCTTGAGGTCCTCGAAGGGAACCTCGGCGCTGCCCGACTTGAACGCGTCGCGCAGGCCCGGCCAGAGACCGGTCCGCTTGCCCGACTCGTCGTAGTCGTAGAAGCCCGAGCCGGTGGAACGGCCCTTGCGGTCGAACTCCTCCACCATCCGGTCGATGACGCCCTCGGACGCGTGCGCGTTCCAGGTGCCGCCGGCGGCCTCGATCGCTTCGCGGGTCTCCTTGCGGATCTTGCGCGGCAGCGTCAGAGTCAGCTCGTCCATCAGCTGCAGCGGCGGGGCCGGGTACCCGGCCTGCGAACCGGCCTGCTCGATCGACGCCGGCTCGACACCCTCGCCCAGCGCGGCCACGGCCTCGTTGAGGAACGTGCCGATGACGCGCGAGGTGAAGAAGCCGCGGCTGTCGTTGACGACGATCGGGGTCTTCTTGATCTGCAGCGTGTAGTCGAAGACCTTCGCCAGCGTGGCGGGCGAGGTCTTCTCACCGCAGATGATCTCGACCAGCGGCATCTTGTCCACCGGCGAGAAGAAGTGGATCCCGATGAAGTCCTCGGTCCGCTGGACACCCTCGGCGAGCGCGGTGATCGGCAGCGTGGAGGTGTTGGAACCGAGCACGGCGTCGGGGTTGACGATGCCCTCGATCTCCTGGAACACCTTGTGCTTCAGCTCGACGCTCTCGAAGACGGCCTCGATCACGAAGTCGACGCCGGCGAAGTCCTCCGCCTTGTCGGTCGGCTTGATCTTGGCGAGCAGCGCGTCGGACTTCTCCTGCGTGGTCTTACCGCGGGAGAGCGCCTTCTCCTCCAGCTTGACCGCGTAGCCCTTGCCCTTTTCGGCGCCTTCGAGGGTGACGTCCTTGAGCACGACGTCGATGCCGGCCTTGGCCGAGACGTACGCGATCGCGGCGCCCATCATGCCCGCGCCGACGACGCCGACCTTCTTGGCGGTGTACTTCTCGAAGCCGTCCGGACGGGAGCCGCCGGAGTTGATGCTCTGCAGGTCGAAGAAGAACGCCTTCGTCATGTTCTTCGAGACCTGGCCGGTGGCGAGGCTGATGAAGTAGCGCGTCTCGACGGTGATCGCGGTGTCGAAGTCGACCTGCGAGCCCTCGATGGCCGCGGCCAGGATCGCCCGCGGGGCCGGCATGTTGGCGCCCTTGATCTGCTTGCGCAGGTTCGCCGGGAACGCGGGCAGGTTCGCCGCGAAGCTCGGGTTCGACGGGGTGCCGCCCGGGATCTTGTAGCCCTTGACGTCCCACGGCTGCACGCCGCCCTCGGGGTTGGCCTTGATCCACGCCTTCGCGGCGGGAACCAGTTCCTCGACAGTGCCGACGAGCTCGTGCACGAGGCCGAGTTCCTTGGCCTTGGCCGGGCGGTGCCGCTGGCCCTGCAGCAGCACGTTCAGCAGCGCGCTCTGGATGCCCAGCAGGCGCACGGTGCGGACCACGCCACCGCCGCCGGGGAGCAGGCCGAGGGTGACCTCGGGGAGGCCGATCTGGCTGCCCTTGACGTCGGCCGCGATGCGGTGATGCGTCGCGAGCGCGAGTTCGAGGCCGCCACCGAGCGCGGCGCCGTTGATGGCGGCCACGACCGGCTTGCCCAGCTGCTCGAGCCGTCGCATCTGGCCCTTCATCAGGGAGCTGCTCTGGGTGATCTCGGCGGCGTGCTCCGGCTTGGCCTGGATCAGGTCGTTGAGGTCGCCACCGGCGAAGAAGGTCTTCTTGGCCGAGGTGAGGACGACACCGGTGATGTTGTCCTTCTCCGCCTCCAGGCGGTCCACGACGACGCCGAGCGACTCGCGGAAGTCGGCGTTCATCGTGTTGGCGGACTGCTTCGGGTCGTCCAGGGTGAGCACGACGATGCCGTCGGCGTCCTGCTCCCAGCGGATGGTCTTCGCTTCAGTCATTGTCTCTTCCTCAGACCCGCTCGATGATGGTCGCGACGCCCATGCCGCCGCCGATGCACAGGGTGACCAGGGCGCGGCGCGCCTGACGACGCTCCAGCTCGTCGACGACGGTGCCGACCAGCATCGCGCCGGTGGCGCCCAGCGGGTGCCCCATCGCGATGGCGCCGCCGTTGACGTTGACCTTCTCCTCGTCGAGGTGCAGGTCCTTGATCCACTTGAGGACGACCGAGGCGAAGGCCTCGTTCAGCTCCCACAGGTCGATGTCGTCCGGGGTGAGGCCGGCGATCTTGAGGACCTTCTCGGTGGCCGGGGTCGGGCCGGTGAGCATGATCGTGGGCTCGGAGCCGACGGTCGCGGTGGCCACGATGCGGGCGCGCGGGGTCAGGCCGAAGTCCTTGCCGATCTGCTCGTTGCCGACCAGGACGACGGCGGCGCCGTCGACGATGCCGGACGAGTTGCCGCCGGTGTGGACGTGGTCGATCTTCTCGACCGAGTGGTACTTCTGCAGGGCGACGGCGTCGAAGCCGCCCAGCTCGCCGATACCGGCGAAGGCGGGCTTGAGCTTGCCGAGGCCCTCGACGGTGCTACCGGGGCGACGGTGCTCGTCGTGGTCGAGGATCGTGACGCCGTTGATGTCCTTCACCGGGACGACGGACTTCGCGAAGTAGCCGCCGGACCAGGCCGCTTCGGCCTTCTCCTGCGAGCGCACGGCCCACGCGTCGACGTCCTCGCGGGAGAAGCCCTCGATGGTCGCGATCAGGTC
The DNA here is from genome assembly GCF_051373225.1 of Amycolatopsis sp. w19. Taxonomy (NCBI): domain Bacteria; kingdom Bacillati; phylum Actinomycetota; class Actinomycetes; order Pseudonocardiales; family Pseudonocardiaceae; genus Amycolatopsis; species Amycolatopsis sp. w19. Next base: position 143,348 of record NZ_JBPQFM010000008.1, read on the forward strand.
GGCGCCGGTGCCCTGCGGGACGATGTAGTTGTCGTAGGCGGTGGCAGGGTCCATGAACAGCGCGCCGCCGTCGGAACCCATCGGCACGCGCGACATCGACTCGACGCCACCGGCGATGATCAGCTGGTCCCAGCCGGAGCGCACCTTCTGCGCGGCGGTGTTGGTGGCTTCGAGGCCGGAGGCGCAGAAGCGGTTCAGCTGTACACCGGCTACCGACTCGGGAAGACCCGCGTTCAAGGCGGCGGTGCGCGCGATCACGGCGCCCTGCTCGCCGACCGGGGACACGACGCCGAGGACGATGTCGTCGATCACGGCGGGGTCGAGGTTCGGGTGCCGGACCTTCAGTTCTTCGATGAGGCCGACCACGAGATCGACCGGCTTGGTGCCGTGGAGGGCACCGCCCTTGTTCTTGCCGCGAGGCGTACGGATCGCCTCGTAGATGTAGGCCTCGCTACTCACAGAAAAACTCCTCCGCGTACGGCGCTGTATCAGGATCAAAAGTACCGGCCAGTAGCCATGCTAATGCCGATTAACATAAACCGCGATAACCCCATGGTGTCAATGGGTTGCGATGCACGCAACCGGCGCTATCGTGGGTTCACCTATGGATCACCCGACCGAGCGTTCACCCCGACCGCGCGACCGCAAGGCCCAGCTGGCAGGCCTCGCCGCGGAGCTCTTTCGCGCCCGCGGGTTCCACGGCGTCGGCATCAACGACATCGCCGCCGCGGCCGGGATCACCGGGCCCGCGCTGTACCGGCATTTCGCGGACAAGCAGGCGGTGCTGTCCTACGTCGTGCTGTCCGGCATCGACGACATGGAGGCGGCCACCACCGAGACGCTCGACGACGGTCTCCCCGTTCCCGCCCAGGTCAACGCCCTGTTGGGCACTCTCGCGGCTCAGGCGGTGGAGCGGCGCGAGGTCGCCGCGCTGTGGCGCTGGGAGGGCAGGCATCTGCCCCGGGAGGAACGGCGCGAGATCCGCCGCCGGTCCGGCGCGGTGCTCGAAGCGTGGTCCAAGGCGCTGCGCGCGTTGCGTCCGGAACTGACCGCCGACGACGCCGAGCTGCTGTGCTGGGCGGGGCTGAGCGTGTTCGGCAGCGTCTCCGTGCATCACACGTCCGTGGCGAAGAAACGCTTCGCGCAGATCCTCGTGCAGCTGGCGGAGTCGGTGCTGCATGTCACACTCCCCGAACCCGAGGAGACGCCGGAGGAGACGCCGTCGATGGCGCTCGGCGAGCCGTCCCGCCGCGAGCAGATCCTCGCCGCCGCGACCGAGCTGTTCGGGCAACGCGGCTTCCGCTCGGTGAGCATGGAGGAGATCGGCGCGGCGGCCGGGATCGCCGGTCCCAGCGTGTACCGGCACTTCCCCAGCAAGGCCGCGCTGATGGTGGCGATCGGGCATCGAGCGGCCGACCGGCTGGCTCTCGCCGCGGAACGCGCACTGCGGACCGACGACGAACGCGACGCGCTCCGCAGGCTGGCGGCGTCCTATGTGCACACCCTGCTGCGCACGCCCGAGCTGCTGGTGTCCTTCTCCGGCAGCCCCATGGAGCTGCCGGAACGCGACAAGGCGGACCTGATCCGGGTCCAGCGTGACTACGTCGCGCGCTGGATCGCGCTGACGTCGGAAGTCCACCCGGAGCTGAGCCTGCGCGAAGTGAAGATCACCGTGCACGCGGCGCTGACCATCGCGAACGACCTCGCGCGCACCCGGCGGGTCAACGGCCGCCCGGACATCGAGGCCGAGCTGACCGCGCTGACGCACGCCGTCCTGAAAGTCAGCTCTTAGCAAACTCACGTGTCCCGCAAAGGCCGGCGGTGCACGATATGCGGCGTGCCCACGAAACGCGGCCTGCATCTGGTGACCCGGGACGAAGACCACAAGGTCACCACGCTGGAGCTCTTCTTCGACCTGGTCTTCGTCTACGCCATCACCCAGACCACGCAGCTGATGGCCGATCACCTCAGCCCGCTCGGCATCGGGCAGGGCGTGGCGATGATCGCCGTGCTCTGGTGGTGCTGGTGCGCCTACGCCTGGCTGGCCAACACGCTGCACGTCGACCGCGGCATCGCCCAGCTCGCGATGTTCGCCGCGATGGGGACGATGTTCCTGGTCTCGCTGACCATCCCGGAGGCGTTCACCGACCTGCCCGGCGGCCTGTACGCGCCGCTGATGTTCGTCGGCTGCTACTTCCTCGTGCGGCTGTTGCATCTCACCGCGTACTTCGGCGCCGCCCGGACCGATCCTGAGCTGCGCAAGGTCGTCCTGAAGATGTTCGTCGGGCTGCTGCCGAGCGTCACGCTGCTGGCCATCGCGGCGTTCTTCTCGGGCTGGGCGCAGCTCGGCATCTGGGCGGTCGCGCTGCTCGCCGACTACGTCAACGTCTTCCGGACCCGCTCCTCGGACTGGCGGCTGCACCAGCCCGGCCATTTCGCCGAGCGATTCGGGCTGATCGTGATCATCGCGCTCGGCGAGTCGATCGTGGCGATCGGCATCGGGATCAGCTCGTACCCGATGTCCTGGCCGATCACGCTGGCCGCCGTCTTCGGGCTCATGCTCGCTTCGGCGATGTGGTGGATGTACTTCGCCGTCGTCGCGCACGTTTCCGAACACAACCTGAAACGCGCCGACGGCGTCGAGCGGGTGCGGATCGGGACGGACACGTACACGTTCCTGCACCTCCCGCTCATCGCCGGGATCGTGCTCGTGGCGCTGGGACTGAAGAAGTCGCTGCTGTACGTGTCCGACACCGAGCACCACAGCCTTTCCGACGGTCTGCACGGGACGCCGATCTGGGCGCTGACCGGCGGGCTCGCGCTCTATCTGATCGCGTTGAGCGGGCTGCGGAAGCGGAACTTGGGCTCGTGGAACGGGCAACGGCTGGTGCTCGCGGTGATCCTGCTGGCGGCGACGCCGGTGCTGGAACTGGTGCCGGCGATCGTGCTGGTCGGTGTCGTGGCGGTGGCCGCGGTCGCGCTGGTGTTGTTCGAGAGGCGCAAGCTCGTGAGTAATCCGGGACTCCTCCACCCCCGGAATCACTCATCGGCGTGACGTTCGCCTCCCCCGTGGTAGCGCATCCGCCCGAGGGGAGTTAACCTACTCACGAGTAGGTAAGCGAGGCAGGGAGACTCACCGTGGGTGCGCCTAGGAAACGAGACGCGATGGGCCTTGGCCTGTCCGCGCTCACCCGGCTGGCCGGGAGCAAGGTCATTGAACGGGCCGGACTTCGGAAGCCCGTGCAGAACCTGGTCAGTGCCGGGACGCGCAACGGCTTCCGGGTCGCGGGCGCGGCGGGACGGACCTTCAAATCCGCCCAGAAACTCGGCAAGCCCGCGCGGCTCGCGCCGGCCGAGGACACGGGACTGTTCGACCTCACCCCGAGTGAGGATCAGCAGCTCATCGTCGAGACCGTGACGGAGTTCGCGGCCGAGCAGCTGCGGCCCGCCGCGGCCGACGCCGACGCGAAGCTCCAGGCCCCCGAAGGTCTGCTGAGCCGCGCCGCCGAACTCGGCATCACGCTCGTCGGCATCCCCGAGGAGCTGGGCGGCGTCGGCACCGAGCGGTCGGTGGTCACGAACGCACTGGTCGCCGAGGCCCTCGCGCACGGCGACCTGGGGCTCGCGGTCGCGGTGCTCGCGCCGTCCGCGGTCAGCACCGCGCTGGTGTCCTACGGCGACGAGCAGCAGCAGGCGGACTACCTGCCCGCGTTCGTCGGCGAGAACGTCCCGGCCGCGGCGCTCGCGCTGCAGGAGCGCACCGCGCTGTTCGACCCGTTCAAGCCCGCCACGAAGGCCCGCCGCACGCCGAAGGGCTACCAGCTCGACGGCGTGAAGTCGCTGGTCCCGCGGGCCGCGGACGCCGAGCTGTTCATCGTGTCGGCAGACCTCGAAGGCCGTGGCCCGGCGCTGTTCCTCGTCGAGTCTTCGAACTCCGGTGTCACCATCGAGTCCGAACCGGCGATGGGCCTGCGCGGCGCGGCGACCGGGAAACTGCACCTGGAGAAGGTCACCCTGCCCGCCGGAGCACTGCTCGGCGGCGGCAAGGCCGAGGTCTTCACCGAGGTCGTCCGGCTCTCGCGCCTCGGCTGGGCCGCGCTGGCCGCCGGGACCGCGAAGGCCGTCCTCGACTACGTGGTGCCGTATGTCAACGAGCGCAAGGCGTTCGGCGAACCGGTGAGCCACCGCCAGGCCGTCGCGTTCTCGGTGGCCGACATCGCCATCGAACTGGAAGGACTGCGGCTGGTCGCGCTCCGCGCCGCCGCCCGCGCCGAACAGGGCAAGCCGTACGCCCGCGAGGTCGCGCTGGCCCGGAAACTGGCCGCCGACAAGGGAATGCAGATCGGCAGCGCCGGGGTGCAGCTGCTCGGCGGGCACGGATTCGTCAAGGAGCACCCGGTCGAGCGCTGGTACCGCGACCTCCGTGCGATCGGCGTCATGGAAGGCGCCGTCCTTCTCTAGGACTTTCGAAAGGCAATCATGATCAACCTTGAGGTTCCGAAGAAGGCCGGCACCCTGATCAACCAGGCGTACCAGGCCGCGGCCGAAGTGTTCCGGCCGATCTCGCGCAAGTACGACCGCGCCGAGCACACCTACCCGGCCGAACTCGACATGTTCGCCGCGCTGCTGGACGGGCTGAACTCCTCCGGCGAGGGCGGCGCGGGCGCGGCGGGGGTCCGCCGGTCCGAGAAGAACGAGAAACCGGGCAACCGCAACGGTTCCAACCTCAACATCGTGCTCGGCACGATCGAGATGTGCTGGGGCGACGTCGGTCTGCTGCTGTCCATGCCGCGGCAGGGGCTCGGCAACGCCGCCATCGGCTCGGTCGCCACCGACGAGCAGCTCAAGAAGTTCTCCGGGCTGTGGGCCGCGATGGCGATCACCGAACCGGACTGCGGCTCGGACTCCGCCGCGATCACCGCGACCGCGCGCCTCGACGGCGACGAATACGTGATCAACGGCGAGAAGATCTTCGTGACCGCGGGCGAGCGCGCCGACGCCGTCGTCGTCTGGGCCACCCTGGACAAGACGAAGGGCCGCGCGGCGATCAAGTCGTTCGTCGTCGAGAAGGGCACGCCCGGTTTCGAGGTGGTGCGCGTCGAGCACAAACTCGGCATCCGCGCCTCCGACACCGCCGTGCTGCGCTTCGAGAACGTCCGTGTGCCGAAGGAGAACCTCCTCGGTACGCCGGAGATCGACACCGCCAAGGGTTTCGCGGGGGTCATGCAGACCTTCGACAACACCCGCCCGCTGGTCGCCGCGATGGCCATCGGTGTCGCCCGCGCGGCGCTGGAGGAGACCCGGAAGATCCTCACCGACGCACGCGTGACCATCGACTACGACAAGCCCGTCCACAGCCAGCACGCGGCGGCCGCCACGTTCCTGCAACTGGAGGCGGACTACGAAGCGGCGTACCTGCTGACCATGGAGTCGGCGTGGATGGCCGACAACCGCAAGCCGAACTCGCTGCAGGCCTCGATGGCCAAGGCGAAGGCAGGCCGGTCGGTCGTCGAGATCACGCTGAAATGCGTCGAGCTGGCCGGAACCTTGGGCTACACCGAGGAATCGCTGCTGGAGAAGTGGAGCCGGGACGCGAAGATCCTGGACATCTTCGAAGGCACGCAACAGATCCAGCAGCTGATCGTGGCGCGCCGGATCCTGGGCAAGACGAGCGCGGAGCTCAAGTAAGGCGCGAGGCTCGTGGGTGGCAACCGTGGGTTGCGAAAGCCACTTTCGCAACGTTGAAGGTTGCGAAAGTGGCTTTCGCAACGTCGGCCGTGGCCGGAAGCCAGCAGGGAGCCATGACGCCCTTGGCGGCAACCGTCCTTGCCACCCACGAGCCCGTTTATTTCCACCATTTCGACAACACCTTCGTGGTGACCTGGCAGAGGTACTCTCGAACTTTCCTTTGCCCGCGAAGGCCGGAGTCGCGATGAGACCGCTTTCCCCTGCGGCACGCTGGTGTCTCATCGTCCTCGGTGTCACGGTCTGCTACTTCGCCACCGCCCGGATCGGGATCCAGTGGGCGATCGTGCGGGAGCAGATCTCGCCGCTGTGGCCCGCCGCGGGGGTCGCGCTGGCCACGCCGATGCTGCTGGGCCCGCGGTTCTGGCCGGGGATCTTCCTCGGCGCGCTCCTGACGAACATCGCCCTCGGACCTTCGCTGGGCACGGTCCTGATCATCTCGGCGGGGAACACGATCGGCCCGATGCTGGCGTACGCGGTGATGCGGCGGCTGGGTTTCCGCACCGAACTCGACCGGCTTCCCGACGCCGTCCTCCTGGTGGTGGTCGGGGCGATCGGGGGCACGGCCGTCAGCGCCGTCATGGGCACCGGCGTGCTGGTCTTCGGTGGCGCGCTGAGCCCCGGCGATTTCTGGGCGACCGCGCTCGTGTGGTGGACCGGCGACGCGATGGGTGTCCTGACGATCACGCCGCTCCTGCTTCTCGCGCCGAGGTTCCGCATGCCCAAGCGGGTTCCACTCATCCGCTGGGGTGAGGCGGCGGCGCTCGCGCTCTTCGGTCTCGGCACGGCCGTCCTCGCGTCCACGACGACGCCGAAGCTGTTCGTGGTCTTCCCCGTGCTCATCTGGGCGGCGCTGCGCTTCCGGCAAGCCGGAGCGCTGCTGTGTTCCTTGTGCGTCTGCACGGTCACGATCTTCGCCGCGATCCGGGGGCTCGGCCCCTACGGTTCTTACGAGCTGGCGACCAGGATGCTGCACGTCCAGGCCTACGACGCCACCGTCGGGCTCACCGCGCTGACGTTGTCCACGATCGTCCTGCAACGCGACCGCGCGACCGCCGAGATCACCGACGCCTGGCGCCAGATCACCGAAATGGTGGACATGATCGCGCCACGCCAGTCCTTGCGCAGCGCCATCACCCAGCACACCGACGACGAGGCTCAGGCGGCCTGCGCGTCGAGGAAACGGTCGAGGTAGCGCCACGTCGTCCCGCGGGCCTTCCGGCCGGTGAGGACGCCCAGGTGCCCGCCGGGCGCGGTCTCAAAGGTCACCGACGGCGAGTTGTCCAGCAGCTCGGTGAGCCGTTCGACGGCGGCGCGCGGGGCGATCGTGTCGTTCTGCCCGGCGATGACCAGCGTCGGCACCTTCACCCCGGACAGCGCGATGATGCGGCCGTTGAGGTCGACCGTTCCCTCGGCGAGGTCGTTGGCGCGGAAGAACCGGTGGTAGATCTGGCCGAACGTCCGCCCGGGGTAGGCGATCATGTTGTCCATGAAGTGGTCGACGGCCTCGATCTGCGCCAGATAGTCCCGGTCGTCGAGATTCTTCAGGATGGCAAGGGGTTTGGTGATCTCCTTGCTGATCCCGGTCGCCCGGAAGACGCGGCTGACCAAATAGGACGGTGCGCCGCCGAGCGCCCGGTAGAACGGGGTCAGCAGGTGGCCGCCGGTGAGATCCACCAGCGGGCGGAACGGGGCGATCAGCGGGATCGCGGTGAAGTCGAACGGCGACGCGATGGTGGCGATCGACTCGATCGGCAGATCGGGCTGGTCGGCGGTGGTCAGCAGGGAGAAGATCCCGCCGAGGCACCAGGCGACGACGTGCACGCCCTGGCCGCCGGAGTCCTCGCTGACCTTGCGGATCGCGCGCGGGAGCACCTCCTCGATCCAGTGCTCGATACCGAGGCGCCGGTCGGAGAAGGCGACGTTCCCGTAGTCGACGAGGTAGGTGTTGCGGCCGCCCTCGACCAGGTGCTCGGCGAGGCTGCAGCCGCGGCGCAGGTCGAAGCACAGCGCGGGCGCGGCCAGCGGCGGCACCAGCAGCACCGGCGGGCCGGACTGGGCGCTCCTGCCGTTGGTCAGCCGGTACAGGGAACGATTCGGCCCCTGGTCGATCAGGACGCGCGGCACCGGGCGAAGATCCGCGACACCACCGTGCAGCACCTTCCCGACGACGTTCGACGCGGCGGCGGCGAGCCGTGCCGGGGGTGTGGCCATGGTGTGCCTCCTGGGGAATCAACGCGGTAAGACGTAATCTTGCCGCTTGGGGGCGCACGACTCAACACCGCCGCCGTCACAGGCCGTCCATTTCGGACGGTCGCTAGGCCGTCCGAGTTAAGAATCAGCGCCCTTTTCCGCCGCCGGGGCACTCCGCGCCGCCCGCGATTCGTACTCCGCGCGGGCGGAGGAATGCGTTGCGGAGGACAGAATCTTGTCTCCGCCGAGCGCACGGAGCAGTCCTTCGCCGAGACGACGCGGAAGCAGTCGTGTGATCCTGCCCATGGCGTCCAACGATGCGGGAACGAAGACGTCGAACTTGGGGCGGCGCAACGCATCGACAATGGCCTGCGCCACATCTTCGGGTTGCACCGATTTGAAGAACTTCGCCTCGCCGAGCCCGCTGGCCAGTTCCGTGCGCACCACCGCCGGCATCACGCAGGACACCAGCACGCCGGTCCCGTGCAATTCCAGATGCACCGATTCCGACAAACCGACGACGGCGTGTTTCGTCGCGCAGTAGGTCGCCGCGCCGGGGAATCCGGCCTTCCCCGCCATCGAGGCGATGTTGACGATGTGGCCGGTGCCACGCGGGCGCATCCGTTTCACGGCTTCCCTGGTGCCGTGGATGACCGCGTGCAGGTTGATTTCGAGCAGCCTGCGAGTGGCCGCGTCGTCCTCCTCGTCGAGCGGCGCGAGCGGCATGATGCCCGCGTTGTTGATCAGCACGTCGATCGGGCCGACGCGCCGCTCGACCTCGTCGAGGAACTCGGTGAAGCCCTTCGTGTCGGTGACGTCGAGCGGCAGCGCCTCTGCACCCAGCTCGGCCGCGGTCTTCTCGGCGAGGACCTGGTCCAGATCGCCGATGACCACCTTGGCGCCGAGCCGGGACAGCGCCGTCGCGGTACTGGCCCCGATGCCCTGCGCCGCTCCGGTGATCACGACGACCTTGCCCGCCAGGGAACGTTCACGCTTGGCCATGCCGGTCTCCTCTGCGACTTCATTGTCCGGGGCACTGTTGGCGATGTGTCAACTATGGTGCACCGGAAGCCGCGACGACGCCAGTCCTACGGACGTTGCTCGAAAACCTGCCCGATCCAGCCCTTGACGTCGAAGCGTTCCGTCGGTTTGAAGCCCTGACTCTCGTAGTAGCGCTGCAGGTCGCCGTCACCGCCGGCCCAGCAGTCGACCCGCACCAGCCCGATACCGCGTTCCCGCGCCTCGGCCAGCGCGAACTCGATGAGCCGCGAGCCGACCCGGTGCCCGGTGAACCGGCGCGAGGTCAGCAGCAGGCCGATGTAGATCTCCGGCTCGTCGACCGGCGAGACATGCGGGAACCGGTCACCGAGGATGATCGCCCCGGCCACCTCGCCGTCGATCTCGGCGAGGTACAGCCCCGGCCCATCGGCCATCCCGCGGACCCGTTCGACCCGTTTCGGGATCGTGGACCACGGCTCGGTCCCCCACTGTCCTTCACTGCCGCGCGAGGCGAGCCACGCGACGACCTCGTCGAACATGTCCAGCAACGTTTGGAAATCCCCAGAACCACCCTGGCGGATGATGAAGTCGCTCATCCTTCCGTTCTACAACATCGTCAGGACACGCGGACCTTCTGTGGTGATCGCGACGGTGTGCTCGACGTGCGCGGCCCTGGCGCCGCGGACGGTGCGCAGCGTCCAGCCGTCGTCGTCGGTCCGGTAGGCGTCGCGGCCGTCGGCGATGAGCATCGGCTCGATCGCCAGCACCAGCCCCGGCTGGAGACGCATGCCGCGCCCCGGCCTGCCCTCGTTCGGCAGATGCGGATCCTCGTGCATGCTGCGCCCGATCCCGTGGCCGCCGTGATGTGCGAGGAGGCCGTAGCCCGCTTCGCGACCGACAGTGCCGACGGCGTGGGAGATGTCGCCCATCTTGCCGCCGGCCTGCGCGGCGGCGATCCCCGCGGCCAGCGCGCGCTCGGTGGTCGCGATGAGTTCGAGGTCGGCGGGATCGGCCTCGCCGACGACGTAACTGATCGCCGCGTCGCCGTGCCAGCCGTCGATGTAGGCGCCGGCGTCGATGCTGACCAGGTCACCGTCACGCAGACGATAGTCCGACGGGATGCCGTGGACCACGGCGTCGTTGACGCTCGCGCAGATCACGGCGGGGAACGGGGTCGGCGCGGAATGCGGGCGATAGTGGAGGAACGACGGTTTCGCGCCGGCGTCCCTGATCACCTGCGCGGCGATCTCGTCCAGCTCCTTCAGGCTCACGCCGATCGCCGACGCCTCTTTCGCCGCTTGCAACGTCTGCGCCACGACACGGCCGGACTCACGCATGGCGTCCAGCTCGGCGGCGGATTTCAACTCGACCATGCCGATAACTATACCGGTATAGTTATCGGCATGGTCAAGGGTGTCAGGCCACGCCGAGGTGCCGAGCGATCAGCATCCGCTGCACCTCCGAGGTCCCCTCACCGATCTCCAGGATCTTCGCGTCCCGGTAGAAGCGGCTCACCGGGAACTCGTTCATGAAGCCGTACCCGCCGAAGATCTGCGTCGCGTCGCGCGAGTTGTCCATGGCGGCGTTCGACGCGACGAGCTTCGCGATCGACGCCTCCTTCTTGAACGGCTCACCGCGCAGCATCTTCGACGCCGCCGCGTAGTACGCCAGCCGCGCGGTGTGCGTGCGCACCTCCATGTCGGCGATCTTGAACTGGATCGCCTGGTACTCGCCGATCTTGTGCCCGAACGCCTCGCGTTCCTTGACGTACCGCAGGCATTCGTCGACGCAGCCCTGCGCGAGCCCGACGCTCAGCGCGGCGATCGCGACCCGGCCTTCGTCCAAAATAGACAGGAACTGGGCGTAGCCGCGGCCGCGCTCGCCGACCAGGTTCTCGGCCGGGACGCGGACGTCGTCGAACGAGAGCTCGTGCGTGTCCGAGCAGTTCCAGCCGACCTTGGAGTACTTCGGCGCGACGGCGAAGCCCGGCGTGCCGGACGGGACGATGATCGCCGAGATCTCCTTGCGCCCGTTCTCCTTCACGTCGGTGACGGCGGTGACCGTGACCAGCTTCGTGATGTCGGTGCCGGAGTTCGTGATGAACGACTTGCTGCCGTTGATCACCCAGGTGTCGCCGTCGAGTTTCGCCCGCGTGCGGGTGGCGCCCGCGTCCGAGCCGCCGCCGGGTTCGGTGAGCCCGAAGGCGCCGAGCGCGGTACCGGCGCACAGCTCCGGAAGCCACTTCTCCTTCTGTTCCTCGGTGCCGAACCGGTAGATCGGCATTGCCCCCAGGGAAACGCCCGCCTCGACGGTGATCGCGACCGAGGAGTCGACGCGCGCCAGCTCCTCCAGGGTCAGGCAGAGCGCGAAGTAGTCGCCGCCCATGCCGCCGTACTCCTCGGGGAACGGCAGGCCGAACAGTCCCATCTCGGCCATCTTCGCGACGATCTCGTACGGGAATTCCTCCCGTTCGTAGAGGTCGCCGATGACCGGGGCGACCTCGGAGCGCGCGAACTCCTCGACCGTCTTGCGCAGCGCCTCGTACTCGTCATCCAGCCGAAAGTCGATCATTGCTCATCCTTTTGGGGTGTCACGACGGCTACCGTCTCGTCCAGCGCGACCTGTTGGCCGGCGCGGACGGGGAGTTCGCTGACCACGCCGTCGATCGGCGCGGTGATCGTGTGCTCCATCTTCATCGCCTCGACGACCACGAGCGGGGTCCCGGCGGTCACCACGTCACCGGCTGCGGCCTTGACCACGAGCACAGTCCCGGGCATCGGGCTGGTGACCGGTCCGGCGCCGCCCGCGGCACCGGCGGCCGAGCGCAGCCGTTCACGCTCGCCGATGGCGAAGCTGTGCCCGTCACGCGCGAGCCACACCGCCCGCCCGCTCCCGGCCGAGTGCCGGTAGCGGTGGAAACCGGTGGGATGCCGGACTTCCAGCAGATCGCCGAGGCGTCGCGCGGAAACCCTCACCGGCTCGGCGCCGTCCACACTGACGAGCGCGTTCGCCGGAGTGCCCTGCACGCGCACCACGGCTTCGGAGCTTCCCGACTTCAATGCGAAGTCGATCCCGCCCGAACCGCCGAGCCGCCAGCCGTCCGGGACATCCCACGGATCGACAACGTCTCCCTGCGGCTGCAGGGAAAGCAGCCGGTCGAGCGCCGCCGCCACGAAGAACTCCGGCGGTACCTCTTCGGAGACCAAAGTGGACAGCCGGCGGTCGACGAGGCCGGTGTCGAGCTTGCCGTCACGGACGTCGCCGTCGGCGAGCAGCCCGCGCAGGAAGGCGACGTTGGTGCCGAGGCCGAGCAACGCGGTGTCCGCCAGCGCCAGATCGAGCCGGTGCAACGCGGCCGCGCGGTCCGGCCCCCAGGCGATGACCTTGGCCAGCATCGGGTCGTAGTTCGAACCGATGACCGCGCCCTCGCTCATCCACGAGTCGACGCGCACGCCCTCGCCGGACGGCTCGTGGACCGCGAGCACGGTGCCACCCGTCGGGATGAAGCCGCGGGCGGGATCTTCGGCGTAGACACGGGCTTCGACGGCGTGGCCGTCCAGCCGGACGTCGTCCTGCGCCACGGTGAGCACGTCGCCGGCGGCGATCTTGACCTGCCACTCCACGAGATCGAGCCCGGTCACCAGCTCGGTCACCGGATGCTCGACCTGCAGCCGGGTGTTCATCTCCATGAAGAAGAACTCGTCGGGCGCGGTGGCCGAAACGATGAACTCGACCGTCCCCGCGCCGACGTACCCGACCGAACGCGCGGCCTCGACGGCGGACGCGCCCATCTTCGCGCGGGTGGCTTCGTCGAGGAGCACGGACGGCGCCTCTTCGATGATCTTCTGGTGCCGCCGCTGCAGGCTGCACTCACGCTCGCCGAGGTGGATCACGTTGCCGTGCGTGTCGGCGAGCACCTGGATCTCGATATGGCGCGGTGTGGTGACGAACCGCTCCATGAGCAAGGTGTCGTCACCGAAGGAACTCTTGGCCTCGCGGCGAGCGGACTCGACGGCGGCGTCCAATTCGGACAGTTCGGTGACCAGCCGCATCCCCTTGCCGCCACCACCGGCGGACGGCTTGAGCAGCAGCGGGAACCCGACCTTCTCGGCGGCGGCCGCGAAACCACCTTCGGGAATGTCCACATCGGACGCACCGGGCACGACCGGGACCCCGGCCTTGGAGACCGTGGCCTTGGCACGGATCTTGTCGCCCATGGCGTCGATGGCCGCGACCGGCGGACCGATGAAGACCAGCCCCGCCTCGGCGCACGCACGGGCGAATTCCGCGTTCTCCGCGAGGAAGCCGTAGCCGGGGTGGACCGCCTGCGCGCCCGTGTCGAGCGCCGCCTGGACGATCGCGGGAATGGACAAATAGCTCTTCGCCGCTTCGGCCGGGCCGATACGGGCAGCCGTATGCGCCTCCCGGACGTGCCGGGCGTCGGCGTCCGCGTCGCTGTACACCGCGACCGAACGGATGCCGAGCCCCTGCAGCGAGCGGATCACGCGGACCGCGATCTCCCCGCGGTTGGCGACCAGAACCGTGTCGAACATGCTCACATCCTGTGTTTTCCGGCGGCGCGCGATCGCGAACGCGTAGCCAGGCCGCTCGTTGGCGAGTCGATCTCGATTCGCGTGTCCAGGGCGGCCCGCCTCCACGTTCGCGAGTCCTCCGGACGGCATGCGCGCCGGCTTCGGCCGAGTCGAGCGATCCTCTGCATCGTCGCGCTCACATCCTGAAGACGCCGTAGTTGACATCGGAAAGTGGCGCGTTGGCCGTCGCCGACAGCGCGAGGCCGAGCACCGTGCGGGTGTCCGCCGGGTCGATCACGCCGTCGTCCCACAGCCGCGCCGTCGAGTAGTACGGGCTCCCCTGCGCCTCGTACTGATCGCGGATCGGCTCCTTGAAAGCCTCTTCGTCCCCTGTGGACCATTCACCGCCGCGCGCCTCGATGGCGTCCCTGCGGACCGTGGACAACACCGACGCCGCCTGCTCACCGCCCATCACCGAGATCCGCGCGTTCGGCCACATCCACAGGAACCGCGGCGAGTACGCGCGGCCGCACATCGAATAGTTGCCGGCGCCGAACGAGCCGCCGATGACGACGGTCAGCTTCGGCACCCGCGCGCAGGCCACCGCGGTGACCATCTTCGCGCCGTGCTTGGCGATACCGCCCGCCTCGTAGGCGCGGCCGACCATGAAACCGGTGATGTTCTGCAGGAACAGCAGCGGGATCGAGCGTTTGTCGCACAGCTCGATGAAATGCGCGCCCTTCATCGCGGACTCGGCGAACAGCACGCCGTTGTTCGCGATGATGCCGACGGGGTGGCCGTGGATCCGGGCGAACCCGGTGACCAGCGTCGAGCCGTACTCCTTCTTGAACTCGCCGAACCGGCTGCCGTCGACGATCCGCGCGATGACCTCGCGGACGTCGTAGGGGACGCGCGGGTCGGTCGGGACGACGCCGTACAGCTCGTTCGGGTCGGCGACCGGGGCCTCCGCCGGGAGGACATCCCACGGGCGCGGCGTACGCGGGCCCAAGGTCGACACGATCGAGCGAACGATGCGCAAGGCGTCGGCGTCGTCCTCGGCCAGATGGTCGGTGACACCGGACTGACGCGAGTGGACGTCGCCGCCGCCGAGCTCCTCGGCCGTGACGACCTCGCCCGTCGCGGCCTTCACCAGCGGCGGGCCGCCGAGGAAGATGGTGCCCTGGTTCCGCACGATGACCGCTTCGTCGCTCATCGCCGGGACGTACGCGCCGCCCGCCGTGCACGAGCCGAGCACCGCGGCGATCTGCGGGATGCCTCGCGCGGACATCGTGGCCTGGTTGTAGAAGATCCGGCCGAAGTGCTCACGATCCGGGAAGACCTCGTCCTGCCTCGGCAGGAACGCGCCGCCGGAGTCCACCAGGTAGACGCACGGCAGGTTGTTGTGCAGCGCGACCTCTTGCGCGCGCAGGTGCTTCTTGACCGTCATCGGGTAGTAGGTGCCGCCCTTGACCGTCGCGTCGTTGGCGACGATCACGCATTCGCGGCCGGAGACCCGCCCGATCCCGGTGATGATCCCGGCCGAGGGCGCCTCGTCGTCGTACAGTCCGGTGGCGGCCAGCGGGGACAGCTCCAGGAACGGCGAACCCGGGTCGAGGAGGGTGTCGACCCGGTCGCGTGGCAGGAGTTTGCCCCGCTCGACGTGGCGGGTGCGGGATTTCTCCGGGCCCCCGAGCCGGGCGGCGGCGAGCCGCTTGCGCAGGTCTTCGACCAGCTCGGCGTGGGAGGTGACGCTGCGGGCGTACTCGTCGCTGCCCGGATCGGCAGAAGTGCTCAGTACGGGTGTGTCCATGGCTCCTCGTCGCCAAGTTAGCCGTCGTTAACTCGCGTGCACAGGTTAACGCCCACTAACGTCGCTTGTCCACCGCACCCCGGAAGTACGTGAAGGCCCCCTTCACTGCGCTAGACGCAATGAAGGGGGCCTTCACGTACTGGAAATCAGCCGATGGCGGAGACCAGCGGGTTGTAGTAGCCGCCCCGCTGGCCGGTGGCCGTCGGGTGGTACGAGTTCACGATCGGCCAGGTGAGGCTGTGCAGATAGTCGTCGGCCGACGAGCAGATGTTGTGTCCGGTGAACGCGCCCCGCACGTCGACGAACTTGGCACCGTTCGCCGAAGCACGAGCCGAGAGCACCGACGCCAGCGCGTCGGAGCCCGAGTTGATCGCGGTGCGCTTCGTGTCGCTCAGCCCGACCGAGCACGAACCCGGCACCGTGTAGAAGCGCGGGTACCCGAGGACGACCAGCTTCGCGCCGGGCGCCTTCGCCTTGATCTTGCTGTAGACGTTGTTCAGCAGCCCGGGAAGCGTGTTGTTCACATAGGTCTTCGCGGTGTTGACCCGGTTGATGCAGGTCTGGTCGCTGCCGGTGGTGCAGGTGGTCATGACGTCGGCGAAACCGGCGTCGTTACCGCCGACCGAGACCGTCACCAGCGTCGTGCTGGAGGTGACGTTCGCGATCTGGTTGAGCACGTCGCCGGTGCGCGCCCCCGAGCACGCGACGAACTTGAAGGTGGTCCCGGCGTGGGCGTTGGCCCACAGCTGGGGATAGGCGTTGGCACTGCGCATGCAATCGCCCGAGTTCCCGTAGCTGCCGGCACCGACGCCGGACGAGTACGAGTCACCGAGCGCCACGTAGTTGGTCGCCGCTTGGGCGGTGCCCGCGAGACCGAGGGTGGCAAGGACAGCGACCCCCAGGGCCGCACCTAAACGAGTGATGGAAAGAGCTTTGATCCGAGCAGGGACGGACATGGTCACTCCTTTGTGACAAGTTAACGAGAGACAGCATTACCAGGTGGTAGCCCCACACGACAGGGTCATTTCCCCAGGTAGCCCACTTGGCTCAGGCTGGAAGTACGGCCGCGTGTTAGCGCTCGCTAACACGCGGCCTTAATATGGCCAGATGCCGGCGAACCCCACCCCACTCGTGAACGGCGAGAAGGCGAACAGGCGTGAACAGATCATGGCCGCCGCCGCCGAGCTCTTCGCCCACCACGGTTTCCACGGAGTCGGCATCGACGACATCGGCGCGGCCGTCGGCATATCCGGCCCGGCGCTGTACCGGCATTTCCGCAGCAAGGACGCCATCCTCGGCGAGATGCTGAACTCGATCAGCCGCTACCTCCTCGACGGCGGGACGGCCAGGGCGAGCCAACGGGACGAACCGGGCGAAGTCCTCGAAGCACTGGTGGATTTTCACGTCGGTTTCGCGCTCACGCATCCCGCGCTGATCACCGTCCAGGAACGCAACCTCGCCAACCTCACCGACAGTGACCGCAAGCAGGTCCGCGCCCTGCAACGCCAGTACGTCGAGGTCTGGGTGCGGGCGATCAGCGACGCCGTCCCCGGGATCGGCGAGCGCCAGGCGCGTTCGGCGGCGCACGCGGTATTCGGGTTGATCAATTCGACGCCGTACAACCGCCATCTCGGTGACAGCGAACTGGCCGAGATGCTCTGCCGTCTCGCGCTGGGTGCACTGCACTCCGCCAAGTGACCACGACCGGGTTTCGGCCTATCCCCACTTTTCCGTCCTCTGGTGTTTGATAGGCACGTGGAGCCGGACAGGAGCGAGTACGAGCGGAGGCTCGTCGAAAAGGCGCAGCGTGCGCTCGTGGCGATCAGCCTCGGGGAGGACGCCGAGGCGCTCGACGAGCTCACGCCGACCGCCGTCGAGCCGCAGGCCCGCTCCGACGAGACCAAAGAGCTCGTGATGATGCTGTTCGGCGAATGCAGCGCCATGGTGTCGACGCTGGGTGATGGCGGAAGTGCGCCGGTCAAGGTGCAGGTGTTCGACGAAGACGGCGAAGAGGTCTCGATCGACCAGGCGGACCCGCCGGTGCGGACGGCCGTCCGCACGCTGCTGGCCGAGGTGCACGGCAACAGCGAGGCGGCGCAGGAGCAGGTCGAGATCGCGCTCGCCAACGCCGCGCCGGACGAGGTCGACAGTCTTGTGCTGCAGGCGCTGCGGTGGACGATCCGGCTGTCGGCGGAATGCCTGGACCGGGACCTGCCGGTCGCGCCCTGGATCTCGGACGCCGTCGCGGACTAGCCGCCGCGCAGTGGCCGGCTCGCGTGTCTGGATGGACGGCACGCGTGATCAGCCGGACATCACGTGCGCCGTCCGTCTGATCACGAGAGTCGGCCGTCTGATCACGTGTGTCGTCCGTTACGCGACAGCTAGTCCGACACCCTGCGGCCGCCGGATGTCCCGAAAGTGGCTTTCGCGACATGCCAAGTCAGCGAATCGAGCCGGTCGGGGAACACTGAGCGGCGAGCGATCCGGCGGGAACCGGTTGCGAAAGCCACTTTCGCAACCTTCAACGTTGCGAAAGTGGCTTTCGCAACGGCATGTCGCGCCGTGCGGCTGGCGCGGCTATCCCAGCAGGAGCTTCACCAGCCGCCCGATCTGCTCGGTCTCGATCAGGAACGAGTCGTGCCCGTAAGGCGACGCGACGACGGCGAATTCCGCCCCGGCGACCCCGTCCGCGATGGCCCGCGACTGGTACAGCGGGTAGAGCCGGTCGCTGTCCACCCCGGCCGCGACGGTGCGCGCGGTGATCCGGCCGAGCGCGTTCGCGACGCCGCCCCGCCCGCGGCCGACGTCGTGGGTGTTCATCGATTCGGTGAGCACCACGTAGCTGCCCGCGTCGAACCGGCGAGACAGCTTCCCGGCGTGATAGTCCAAATAGGACTCGATGGCGAACCGGCCGCCGCGCAGCGGGTCTTCACCGTCCTGGTGGCGATGGCCGAAGCGTTGAGCCAGTTCGGCTTCGCTGCGGTAAGTCGCGTGCGCGATGCGGCGCGCGATGCCGAGCCCGGCGTCCGGACCGCCGCCCGGGACGTCGTAGTAGTCGCCGCCGTGCCAGCCCGGATCGGACCGGATGGCGTGCAGTTGCGGTGCGGCCCAGGCGATCTGGTCGGCCGACGCCTGCGCGGTCGACGCGAGGACGAGCAGCGCCGCGACCCGCTCCGGTTCGCTCACCGCCCATTCCAGCGCACGCATCCCGCCCATGGATCCGCCGATCACCGCGGCCCACCGGCCGATGCCGAGCGCGTCGGCGAGGACGGTCTCGGCCGCCACCTGGTCCCGGACCGTCACGGCGGGAAACCTGCTGCCCCAAGGCTTTCCGTCCGGATGCGCCGACGACGGGCCGGTCGATCCCTGGCAGCCGCCGAGCACGTTCGGGACCACGACGAAGAACTCGTCCGTGTCGATCGCCTTGCCCGGCCCGATCAGGCCGTCCCACCAGCCGGGGCTGACGTGGCCCTCCTCCGCAGGGCCGACGGCGTGACTGTCCCCGGTCAGGGCGTGCTCGACGAGAATCGCGTTGGAGGCGCTGGGATTCAGTGTTCCCCAGGTTTCGTAAGCGAGCGTGAAGGGCAGCGTCCCGCCGGTTTCGAGCGCCTGGACGCCGCTGACGAAGCGGCGACGTCCAGGCGGCTCTCCCTCTCGCCAAGCACCGGTCACAGAGCGGCCTTCGCCGCCCGGAATCCGGCCTCGAGGTCGGCCTTGAGGTCCTCGATCCCTTCCAGGCCGACGGCGAGCCGCACGAGGCCCGGCGTGACACCGCTCGACAGCTGCTCCTCCGGCGTGAGCTGGCTGTGCGTCGTCGAGGCCGGGTGCACGATCAGGCTGCGCACGTCGCCGATGTTGACCAGCTGACTGTGCAGTTCCGTACCGTCCACAAAGGCCCGTCCGGCTTCGACGCCGCCGCGCAGATCGAACGACAGCACCGCGCCGGCACCCTTCGGCAGGTACTTCTTGGCGGCCTCGTGATACGGGCTCGACGGCAGCCCGGCGTAGTACACCTTCTCGACCTCGTCGCGCTGCTCCAGCCATTCGGCCAGCGCCTGCGCGTTGGACACGTGCCGCTCCAGCCGCAGCGAAAGTGTCTCGATCCCTTGCAGGATCAGGAAACTGTTGAGCGGCGCGATCGCGGCGCCGGTGTCGCGCAGGATCTGGACCCGGGCCTTGGCGGCGAACGCGCCCGGGCCGAGCGCCTCCCAGTACTTGAGACCGTGGTAGCTCGGGTCGGCCTCGTTGAACCCGGGAAACCGCGCCGGATCCTTGCCGAAGTCGAAGGTGCCGCCGTCGACCAGCACCCCGGCGACCGTGGTGCCGTGCCCGCCGAGGTACTTGGTCGCCGAGTGGACCACGATGTCGGCGCCGTGCTCGATCGGGCGGACGAGGTATGGCGTCGGCACGGTGTTGTCCACGACCAGCGGGACACCGGCCTCGTGCGCGGCGTCGGCGACCTTGCGGATGTCGAGGACGTTGCTGCCCGGGTTGGCCAGCGTCTCGGCGAAGAACAGCTTGGTGTTGGGCCGGACGGCCGCCTTCCACTGCTCGATGTCGTCCTGGTCTTCGACGAACGACACCTCGATGCCGAGCTTCGGCAGCGTGTAATGGAAGAGGTTGTAGGTACCGCCGTAAAGCGCCGGGCTGGAGACGAAATGGTCACCGGCGTTCGCGAGGTTGAGGATGGCCGCCGTCGTGGCCGCGGTCCCGGAGGCGAACGCCAGCGCCGCGACCCCGCCTTCGAGCGCGGCGAGCCGCTGCTCCAGCACGTCCTGCGTGGGGTT
This sequence comes from Amycolatopsis sp. w19, assembly GCF_051373225.1. Lineage (NCBI taxonomy): Bacteria > Bacillati > Actinomycetota > Actinomycetes > Pseudonocardiales > Pseudonocardiaceae > Amycolatopsis > Amycolatopsis sp. w19. The sequence continues at coordinate 163,414 of NZ_JBPQFM010000008.1, forward strand.
GTTGATCCGCGTGTAGATGTTGCCGGGCTCGGCGAGGCTGAACAGATCGGCGCCGTGCTGGCTGTCGCGGAACACGTACGAGGTGGTCTGGTAGATCGGGGTCGCCCGCGCACCGGTGGCGGTGTCCGGCGCCGCACCCGCGTGGATCTGCTTGGTCTCGAACGACCATCCGTCCGCGCTCATCGCGATTCTCCTAGCGGCTCAAGGGGTTTCGGCTGTTGGCACCGAAGCTAGCTCCGCCGGACGGAGCACCCAACCGCTCTCAGGAGGTGGGATTCCTTTCCTGGAGAGCGAACCTGTTGCCCTCCGAATCGGTGAACATCGCCCACCAGCCCCACGGTTGCTTCTCCGGCTTGGCCGGGAACTCGACGCCCTTCGCCGAAAGCTCCTCGTACGTCTTTTCGATGTCGTCGGCGTAGAAGAAGAAATTGCCCGTCGGGAGTTCGTCCCGCACCTCGAAGCGTTTGAGGTCCTCCGGCGCGGTGCTCAGGACGAGCGACGTCACCCCATCGGCTGAAGTGACCTCGACCCACCGGTTCCCGTTGTCGTCGTACGGCACGTCGGTGGTGATCTCGAATCCGACGACCTCGGACCAGAACCGCTTCGCGCGCTCTTGATCCCGCACGCCGACCACGATCTTGTGCACGCCTCGAATCGCCACGTCCGGCTCCTTTGTATCCATCGTGGATATAACGAGATCGGAGTGTATGCTTCGCGGATGGCCGACGGCAACCCGCAGCTCACGCCCGCGGCGTTCCAGACCCTGCTGGCGCTCGCGAAAGGGCGCGCGCACGGCTACGCGATCATGGGTTTCGTCGACGAGGTGAGCGGCGGTACCGCTCAGCTCGGCCCGGGCACGCTGTACCGGACCCTCGGCAGGCTCGTCGCCGACGGCCTGGTCGAAGAGGCCCCGGACGCGAGCGAGGACCAGCCGCACGACTCCCGCCGCCGTTACTACCGGGTGACCCGCGCCGGCCGCGAAGTCGCCGCCCGCGAGGCGGAGTTCCTGAGCAAGCTCGTCGCGGTCGCCGACCAGGCGGGGCTCCTGAAACGCGCGGAGTCGGCGTGAGCCGGGCGCTCGGCTTGACGCCGCATCTGTTCGTCAAGAACGTCGACAGGTCGCTTTCCTTCTACGGCAAGGCGTGCGGCGCGCGGTGTTCGCGGGCGCGAGCGTGGAGGCGCCGGTCGAGGAGATGTTCTTCGGCGAACGCTACGGCCGGATCGTCGATCCCGACGGTCACCTGTGGGCGTTGACCACGAAACGCGAGCGGTTCACGCCCGAGGACATCGACGCGAGGACGCCCCGCGAGGCCTGACGTGTGCGGTGGTCCCACCTGCTGGACAATCGCCCCATGGTTTCCGTGCGCACTGTCGTCGACCGGGTGGGGCCGACGCTGCTGCACGCCCTCCAGGTCCCCGAGGAGTCCCCCGCAGTCGGAGACGTCGTCATCGCCGAGCCCGGCCACACCCTGGCCGCGGGGGACCTCGTCCTCGGCGTCGCGATCACCGAAACCCCGGACGCCGCCGAACTCGTCAAGCTCAGCGCGGCCAAAGGCGCCGCCGCCGTCCTGCTGAAACCCCCGCTCGCGGCGAAGCCCTCGGTGAAACGGGCGGCGAAATCGGCCGACATCGCGTTGATCGAGGTGCGCTCCGCGACGTCGTGGGCCCAGCTCGTCTGGCTGCTCAGGACGGTCCTCGACGCGCTGGCCGACGAGTCGGACGCGCTGGAGGACGGCGGCGGCCCCGGTTCCGGCGACCTGTTCCGGCTCGCGGACGCGGTCGCTTCGGTGGTCGACGCGCCCGTCACCATCGAAGACACCAACTCGCGGGTGCTCGCGTACTCGGCCCGGCAGGACCTGACCGACTCGGCGCGCGTGTCCACGATCATGGGCCGCCGCATCCCGGACGACGTGCTCGCGCGGTTCCGGTCGCGAGGCGTGTTCCGCGAACTTTCCCGTGGGCGGCAGACGATCTTCGTGCCCGCGCAACGCGACGGCACGCTGCCGCGGCTCATCGTGCCGATCCGGATGGGCGGCGAACTGCTGGGGTCGATGTGGGCGGTCGTCGCGGGACCGGTCTCCGACGAACGCGCGGCCGCGTTCGCCGACGCGGCCCCCGTCGTCGCGCTGCATCTGCTGCGCCGCCGCGCGCACACCGATTCGCAACGCCGGGTCTCGGCCGAGCTCCTGCGCGCGGTCCTCGAAGGGAAGGCCAGCCCGCGCAAGGCGATCGCGGAACTCGACCTGTCAGAGGAGCCGCACCGCGTGGTCGTCATCGAGGTCTCCGGCGGCGACGGCCGCGACGACGAGGGCTTGCGGCTCGCGCTCCTCGAACGGATCTCGCAGGGTGTCGGCAGGCGGCCGGTGGCCACCGAACTCGGCGGTGTCCTCTACGCCGTCGTCCCGGACGGCGACGGCTGGGACGAACTCCGGGCGGCCCTCGAAGCCCTGCCGTCGTCGAGGAAGGGCGGGACACCTCGGGCGGCCGCCGGTTCGGCCCGCGAAATCGGCGAACTCGCGACCTCACGACTCCAGGCCGACGAGGCACTGGGCCTGCTTCGCGCGAAGCTCGTCCCAGGCCGCGTCGTGGTCTTCGACGAGGCATGGACAGCCCTTTCGCTGCATCGCGGCGCGACGGCGGCGAGCACCTCGAAGGTCGCCGAGCTCGGCCCGCTCGGCCTGTTGCGCGCGCACGACGAAGCCCACGAGAGCGGCTACGTCGACACGCTCTACCAGTGGCTGCGGCATCCGGGAGACCCGCGCGCGGCCGCGAAGGAACTCCGGATCCATCCCAACACCCTGCGGTACCGGATGCGGCGGCTGCTCGACCTCGTCCCGCTGGATCTCGACGATCCCGACGTCCGGCTGGCGTTGATCACGCAACTCGTTTCCCTGCGGTGGAGTTGATTCCACTACAAACTGCTCGATAACGAACACTTTGTAGCGCGACATTCCGCACCCGGACGTCAGGAAAGGGTCTTTCAGGACGGAAAACGTCTTGAAAGACCCTTTCATGACATTCGACGGTTCAGTGCGCGCTGGCGCGATATCCGTCCTCAATGGTCTGCCGTACCGCGGCGAGCAGATCGGCACCGGGGTAAAGCGGCAAAAGAACACCGGGGCCACCGTCGACCCGAAGCGCGGCTTCGTATCCGTGCCCGGGGGTTTCGACAAGGCCGACGATGACATCGGCCGGATTGCCTTCGGTGTCGACGGTGCGGACACGCCGCTCCCGCCGCCAGTCCTGATTTGTCATGCGGAACAGAATGGCAGCTTACCGGCCAGTAAGATCAACATCTTGACTCGATCGTGCTGCATTTACCGTTTCGCAGGTTGCACGACCGCGCCCACCCCCAGCGAACGCGGCCGTGCGTCATACCCGATAGCCGAGGTCTTCGGCGACGAATCTCTTCGGCACCATCCGGACCCAGACGGTCCCTTTCACCTCGGGATCATCGTGCAGGTAAGAACGAAAACGCGCATCCCATTTGCGCTCGTCGGGACCGAGGTACCGGCTCAGCAGCCGCTGTCCACGAGGGACGTCGAACGGCAGTACCTCGGCCTCACCGCGCGCGAGCACCTGCCGCACCAGGCCGGTGCCGACATCGCACACGTCGACGGTCACCGCGATCGACGGCGACTCGCGGACGAGACCGGCCAGCCGTGCCCATGGTCCGGTGAGGATCCAGAAGGCCTTCTTCTCCCAGAGGTACCAGGTCGGGCGCACGGAAGGCCCGGCCGCGGCGACCCTGGCCGTCAGCGGACCGGCGAGGAATTCGTCGACGTCGAACATCAGACCTCGAGGACCGTCTTGCCGAGCGCGCCCCGCGACTGCATGACCGCGTGCGCGTCCGCCGCCCGCGCGAGCGGGAACCGTTGGCCGATCAAGGGTTCCAGCCGTCCGGCGGCGGCTTCGGCGAGCGCGGACTCGGTGAACGCCCGCATCTGTTCGGGCCCGCCGAGGCCCCGGATGACCGTGACCCCGCGCGCGGCGGCGTCCTCTTCGGACACCTCCGTCCACGAACCACTCGACAGGCCGTAGATCAGCATCCGGCCGCCCGGCTTCAGCAAACCGAACGCCGCCGTCCCGATCTCACCGCCGACCCCGTCGAACACGACGTCGACCTCGCCCGTCTTCTCCGCCCAGCCCGGCTCGCGGTAGTCGACCGCCAGATCGGCGCCCCGCTCCCGGACGTGTTCGGTCTTCGCGGCGCCGCCCGCCGCGCCGACGACCTCGGCGCCGGCGGCCTTGGCGAGCTGGACGAGCAGCCCGCCGACCCCGCCCGCCGCCGCCTCGACGAGCACGCGCTCCCCCGGCCGGATCCGCGCGGCGGTCACCAGCGCGGTCGCCGTGCGGCCGTCGGCGAGGATCGCCACCGCGGCGTCGAGGGCCAGGCCGTCCGGCACCTCGAAAACGGCTTCGGCGTCGACCGCGACCCGTTCCGCGTAGCCCCCGGAACCGCCGGTGGAGGTCACGACGCGCTTGCCGACCAGACCGAGGTCCGTCCCTTCGCCGACCGCGCTGATCACGCCGCCGACGCCGTTGCCCGGGATCAGCGGCGGCTCGGCGCGGAACGGCCCGCCCCCGCCCGCGCGGAACTGCGTCTCGACGAACGTGATGTTGGCGAAGGCCACCTCGATCAGCACCTGGCCCGCTGCGGGCACGGGATCCGGGGCATCGCCCGCGACGAGCACTTCGGGCCCGCCGAACTCTTTCAACCACACGGCTCTCATGTGACCCAAGGTGCAAGCTCCAGTTGACTGGAGGTCAAGCGATTGTGCCGCGAAAACCACGATCGGTTCTCAACACTGTCACCGGCGAACGATGACACCGCCGTCCGGGTGGCTCACCGTGAGTGGCAGCACCTTGTTCGCAGAACCGTCGCCAGGAGGCTTTCCGTGCGTATCGCCGTCCCCCGTGAGATCAAGAAGCATGAATACCGGGTGGCGCTCACCCCGGCGGGCGTGCACGAACTGACCGGGCGCGGCCACGACGTCTTCGTCGAGACCGGCGCGGGCGTCGGCTCGTCCATCTCCGACGACGAGTACGTCGCCGCGGGCGCGAAGATCCTCGCCACCGCCGAGGAGACCTGGTCCGAGGGCGAACTCGTGCTCAAGGTCAAGGAGCCGATCGCCGAGGAGTACCCGCGGCTGCGCGCCGACCAGGTGCTGTTCACCTACCTGCACATCGCCGCGGACCGGCCGCTGACCGACGCGCTGCTGGCCGCGGGCACCACCGCGATCGCCTACGAGACGGTGCAGACCCCGAACCGCGCGCTGCCGCTGCTCGCGCCGATGTCCGAGGTCGCCGGACGGCTGGCGCCGCAGGTGGGCGCGTTCTCCCTGATGAAGCCGAGCGGTGGCCGCGGCGTCCTGCCCGGCGGCATCCCCGGCGTCCACCCGGCGCGCGTGGTCGTGATCGGCGGCGGTGTCGCCGGCCTCAACGCGGCGCGGGTCGCGCTCGGCCTCGGCTCGGACGTCGAGATCCTCGACACCAACGTCGACCGCCTCCGCCAGATCGACAACGACTTCGGCGGCCGCATCCGCACGGTGACCTCGAACGCGCTGTCGGTCGAGCAGTCCGTGCTGGAGGCCGACATGGTCATCGGCGCGGTGCTCGTGCCCGGCGCGAAGGCCCCGAAGCTGGTCTCGAACGACCTCGTGTCGCGGATGCGTCCCGGCAGCGTGCTGGTGGACATCGCGATCGACCAGGGCGGCTGCTTCGCCGACTCGCGGCCGACCACGCACGACGAGCCGACCTACAAGGTCCACGAATCGGTCTTCTACTGCGTCGCGAACATGCCGGGCGCGGTGCCCCGCACCTCGACCTACGGCCTGACCAACGTGACGCTGCCGTACGCCGTCCAGCTGGCGGACCACGGCTGGCAGAAGGCGCTGCAGGCCGACGCTTCGCTCGCGAAGGGCCTCAACACGCACGGGGGCGCGCTGACCAACGCCCCGGTCGCGGCCGCGCACGACCTGCCCGCCACGGAGCTGGCCGCCGTCCTGGCCTGACCCCCACGCCACACTCCCACGCGAGGGACCTTTGCCCGAGAGCAAAGGTCCCTCGCTCCTTTTTGCGGCTTTCCGGCCCTCGGCTCCCCACGGTCGCGGCACACTGTCCGCGGGGAGGTACTCGATGGAATTCGAGGTACTGGGGCCGATCCGCATCCGTTCCACCGGCCGTGCCGTCGCCGTCACCGGACGTATGCAGAAGGTCCTGCTGGGGACGCTGCTGGCGAACGCCAACCGCGACGTCCCGGCGAGCACGCTCGTCGACGTCTTGTGGCCGGGGGAAACCGACGATTCCGCGTCGAAGCTGTACCTGCACGTCCACAAGCTGAGGCGGCTGCTCGGCGAACCGGATCGGCTGGCGAGCGGGGAGGGCGGCTACCACCTGCGGGTGCTGCCGGGGGAACTCGACGCCCAGCGGTTCGAGTCCCTCGTGGACGAAGCCGTCGCGAGCGATCCGCGGCGGTGCGCCGAATTGTCGCGTGAGGCGCTCGCGCTGTGGCGCGGTGAGCCGTACGACGGGCTCGACTCGCCGGAGCTGGCCGAGCGGGCGCGGCGGCTCACCGAGCGCCGGCTGGCCGCCATCGAAACGCTGTGCCAGGCCGAACTCTCCGACGGCGGGCCTTCGTCCCTGGTGGACGAGCTGACCGAACTGATCCGCCGTCACCCGTTCCGGGAACGCCTGCACGAACTGCTGATGATCGCGCTCTACCGGGCGGGGCGGCGCACGACGGCCTTGGGCGTCTACCGCGCGGCACGACGGCTGTTCGTCGAAGAACTCGGGATCGAGCCGGGCCCGGAGCTTCGCGAAGCCGAAAGGCGCATCCTCGCCGGGCTACCGATCGAGCCGGCGGGCTCGACGGCACCGGCGGTCGTGCCGTCGGAACTGCCCCGCACCGTACGGAACTTCGTCGGCAGGGCGGCGGAACTGTCCGAATTGGACGATCAGCTCGCCCTGTCCGGCCGGGATTCGGCACCGGTGTCCGTCGTGGTGGGCACCGCGGGCGTCGGCAAGACCGCGACGGTGATCCGCTGGGGCAACCGCGTCCGCCCCCGCTTCCCCGACGGCCAGCTGTACGTCGACCTCCGGGGTTATGGGCCGGAGCAGCCGCCCTCGGCCGCGAACGTGCTCGAAGGGTTCCTCCAGGCTTTGGGGGTCGAAGGCCCGGCGATCCCCCGCGACCTCCCGGCGCGGGCGGCGCGGTTCCGGGCGCTGACCGCCCGCCGCCGTCTGCTCGTCGTGCTCGACAACGCGCGGACCTGCGAGCAGGTCCGGCCTCTGCTGCCGATGAGTTCGTCCTGCCACGTCGTCGTGACGAGCCGGGATTCACTCGCCGGGCTGGTGGCCCGTGACGGCGCGAACCGGATCGTCCTGCGACGGCTGCCGTCTTCCGACGCGCGGGAATTGTTCCGTGGCCTCGCGGGCGAACGGACGGACGACGCCGACGCGATCGACAAGGTGGTGCGGCAGTGCGTCCGGCTGCCGCTCGCCCTGCGGGTCGCCGCGGAGATCTTCCGCGCCCGCGACAACATCAGCGTCGCCGACCTCGCCGCCGAACTGGCGGACGAGCACCGGCGCCTCGACCTGATGGACGCCGACGGCGACGCCCACACCGCGATCCGCTCGGTGTTCTCCCGGTCCTTCCATCACCTGCCACCGTCCTCCGCGCGGCTCTTCGTCCTGTGGGGCCTCCATCCCGGGCACGACCTCACGGCGTCTGCGTTCGCCGCGCTCTCCGGCGAAGACCTGCGTGCCACTCGAAAGGCTCTCGACGCGCTCACCCGATCGCACCTCGTCGAGGAGGGCTTCGCCGGGCGCTACCGGACACACGACCTGCTCCGCGCCTACGCACGGGAACTCGCGGACGAGGTCGAGCCCGCCTCCCGTGAGGCGGGCATGCGACGGCTGTTCGTGTGGTTCCTGCGCACGGTGATCGCGGCCCGCGCGTTCGTCGACCCGAAGGCCCGGGTGATCGACTTGAGCGGGGTGGAGGAGACGCGAACCGAAGCACCGTTCCACACCCGCGACGACGCGCTCGCCTGGTTCGCCTCCGAGCGCGCGAACCTGGTGACCCTGGTGCGGACCGCGGCGGAACAGGGCGCCGACCACATCTGCTGCCTGCTGGCCGCCGCGCTGATGCGGTTGTTCTACCTGACCAAACACTGGGACGACTGGCTGGTCACCCACGAGATCGCGGTGGCCGCGGCCCGGCGGTCCGGAAGGCGCATCGACGAGGCGTACCTGCTGCTCGGCCTCGGGATCGCGCACGACGACGTCGGCGGTTTCGAGAAGGCGATCGAGTACTTCCGCACCACGGCGGAGGTGTTCCACGAGCTCGGCAACCGGCACGGACAGGCGTGGACGTTGAACAACCTCGGCGTGACACAGGACAGCATGGGCCGCTTCGCCGAGGCGGCGGCGAGTTACACGGCCGCGCTTGAGATGTTCCAGGCGGACCGCGACCTCCACGGCGAGGGCATCGCGCTGAACAATCTCGGCGATCTTCGCCGTCAGCAGGGCCTCTTCGACGACTCCCTGCGTCATCTGCGGGACGCCGTCGCACTGCAGCGGAGCAGCGGCGATCGCACGTCGCTGCGGTTCACCCTGCGCACGCTCGGCGATCTGTACCGGGACAAAGGACTGCGGGAGCAGGCGAGCGAGGAGTACCGGGACGCGCTCGCGATCACGCGCGAACTGGACGACCGGTGGGGCTCCGCGCGGCTGCTCGTCCAGCTCGCCGACCTGTCGGTGGCGGACGGACGCGAAACCGAGGCTCGGGACCATCTCCACGAGGCACTCGGGCTGTGCACGGCCACCGGCGACCCGATCGCCGAGAAGATCCGGGCCCGCCTCGGCGCGTGAGGGCCCACGCGCCGAGGCGGCCGGGTTTCCCCGGATCAGGCGGGTTCCGCTTCCGCCGTGTCCGGTTCGTCGGGGGTGGTGACGCCGCCTGGCGATTCGGCCATCCCGGCTTCGGCAGGCAGCTTCTTGTCCTCCGGCGGGTGTTCCGGCGCCGGTTCGAGGACCCACTTGTCCGGGTTGCTCACTTCGGACGGCAGTGTTCCCGGCGCCGGGAAGCTGAGCGCGGAGATCTCGACGGCCTTGACGTTGGACGCGAACTCGCCCATCGTCGAGAGGGCGTTCTCGATGAGATCGGCGTAGCTGGTGGCCAGGTCGTTGATCGCGCCGAGCACCTCGGTCGGGTCGAAAAGACTGGCACAGCCTGCGGCCGCCTTCGTGATGAACCCGATGGCCATCCCCCACGTCTCATGCACGAAGGCGATCGTTTGGGCGAGCAGGGAGCCCACCTCCCCCAGTTTCGCGGCCGTCAGGTCGCACTCCTGGACGACCCGATCGGTGTGGGTCTTGAACGCGTCGAACGCGCCTCCCTGCCAATACGCGTCCAGCGAACCGAGTATCGTGTTCAGCCCGTCGGCAACCGTGCTCGGTGTCTTCTGCGCTTCGCCCCATTGGGTGGCGCGCGACGAGGGGATCGTGCGGTCGCCGAGAAGCTTGCGGATCTCGTCGAGAATCACCCTCACCCCGGTGGCGACGGCGGGACCGCAGACAGTGCTCAAGAAATCCGCGGCGTCCTGCACTGTCGCCGCGTCTCCTTCCGGGTACGGCGCGGGTTCAGTCATCGTCGCTCCCCAGGTAGCCGAACTGCTCGTAGTACTCGGCGTCTTGCGCGGCGTAGGTGTTGGCGACGGTGACGAGCGCGGACTCGGTGTCCTCGAAACTCGTGATCGCCTCGCCGAGTTTCTCGACGATGAGCTTGCACGCGTCGTTGTACGCCTCGATGTATCCCGCGCCGGTGGCGAGCAGACCGAGGTCGCCCGGTTGCATCGTCAGCCCGCCGATCGTGTCCTTGAGCGTGGTCCACGATTCGGCCGCGGTCTGGAACTCCGTCGCCATGTCCGCGAGCGATTCCGGGACGACCTCGTAGCCGGTTCCCTCTGCCATCAGAGCCTTCTCCGTTCGATCCGCTCGGACCTGGCGGCCTGTTCGGCCCGCTCGATCGCCGAGAGGAGGTGGCCGCCGAGCGCGGCCGGGTTCATCGTGCGCAGTGCCCGCTCGTCGAGGTCGACGGCGACCAGGTCACCGGCCTCGTCGACGTGGACCCTGCCGAGACCGGCGTCGATGTCCGCGCCGGCGAAGTGTTCTTCTCGCCGGGAGGTCGCCCGCCTGTCGTCTTCGTCATCGAGGTCGTGGAGCCGCAGCAGGCCGTTCATCGGACGCCCACCCGGGCCAGCCGCCGATATTCGGCGCGGGCCTCTTCACGCGCCTGACCGACCGCCTCGACGATGTACGCGCCGAGTTCTCCACTGCGGCTGCGTGCCACCGCGGCCCGGTCGATGTGGATCCCGACGAGCCGCGCCCGATGATCCACCTCCGCCCGCACAAGTCCCCCACGTGCCGACGCGGTGTAGCGCCGCCCCGCCAGCTCCCCCTCGGCCTGCACAAGCGCGGCCTTGCTCCTCGCGAGCAGTTCCGCGAACTCTCTGATCTTCCGTACCGGATCTATGTCCACCGGTCGTCTCCCCTCGTCACCTAACAGACGACAGGATCACGCCCCGACCTTTCCCAGACCTTTCCCCGCGCTCCGTACCCTGCGCGCTCTCGCCCGGCCAGGGCGCTCCGCGCCCTAGGCCACCCCGTCGAGACCGGCGCCGACCGCACCGCGGGGGTCCGGGGGGCTCGGCCCCCCGGGGTGATACGACGAAGCCCCACCTTCGGGAAGACGCGCCAGCGTCGACCGAAGTGGGGCAAAGGGGCTGAGGGCGGCCCGCTCGACCAGCCTGGGGGTCACTGGGAGCGGGCCGCCTCCTACATCGTAGGTAATAAGTGGCCGTCGCGCTGCATGGGGTTGCCATGTCTTCCGAATTATTTCTTCACGAACCGCTGGCCAGGTCGGTGATTTTCCGCGCTCTGCGTCGTATATCCGGTAGTCAGCGGCCATTCGGCGCAGCGACGGGTGCCCTGGAGGACGCATCCGTCACCCGGTCGAACGTGACGAAGGTCGCTTTCGGCGGATTGACCCCTTCCTCGGGTACGGACTCACCCCGTGAGGCAGGATGTCGCGTGATCGGCCTTCGTCAACAAAAGGGGACGGTATGCACGACGGCAGTGGCCGCATCGCGGTGCAGAACCTGAGCAAGCAGTTCGGTGCGGTCAACGCGGTCCAGAATCTGAGCTTCACGGTGGAGCCCGGTTCGGTGACCGGCTTCCTGGGGCCCAACGGGGCCGGGAAGACGACGACGCTGAGGATGCTGCTCGGGCTGGTGACGCCCACGAACGGCACGGCGACCATCAACGGGCGCCCGCACGACCAGCTGGGGAATCCGGCACGGGTCGTCGGTTCGGTGCTGGAGAACGAGGGTTTCCACCCGGGTCGCACGGCGCGGAATCACCTGCGCGTGTACTCGGCGGCGATCGGGATGCCGGATCAGCGGGTGGACGAGGTCCTGGGGCTGGTGGGTCTTTCGTCGGCGGCGGACCGCAAGGCGGGCGGGTTCTCGCTCGGTATGCGGCAGCGGCTGGCGCTGGCGACGGCGTTGCTGGGGAATCCGCAGGTGCTGGTGCTGGACGAGCCGACGAACGGGCTCGACCCCGAAGGCATCCTGTGGCTTCGGAACTTCCTGCGCGCGTACGCGCGTGAGGGGCGCACGGTGCTGGTCTCGAGCCACCTTCTGAACGAGGTGGAGCAGACGATCGACCAGGTCGTGATCATCAGCCAGGGCATGACGCGCTACAACGGCTCGCTGGACCAGCTGCGCAAGAGCAACCAGTCCCGGGTGCTGGTGCAGTCCGCCGACGCGAGCGGTCTCGTCTCCGCGTTGCAGGAGGCGGGGATCACGCAGGTCGCGCCGATGCCCGACGGCCGGGTCGCGGTCTCCGGCGCGACGGTGCAGCAGATCGGTGACGTCTCCGCGAAGGCGAGCATCGCGGTCTACGGCATGCAGGAGGAGACGGCGGATCTTGAGCGCATGTTCTTCCAGCTGACGCAGGGCCAGTACGCGGCGCCGCAGCCCGGTTTCCAGCAGGGCCCGCCGCCGGGCTACCAGGGTCCGCCTCCGGGCTATCAGGGCCCGCCGCCCGGTTATCAGGGGCCGCCGCCCGGCTACGCGCCGCAGAACACGCCGCCGCCCGGTTTCGCGCCGCCGCAGCAGTTCCAGCAGCAGGGTCAGCCGCCGCAGCAACCGCAGTACCAGCAGGCGCCGCCTCAGCAGCAGGCGCAGCAGCAGGGCCAGAACGAGGGCTGGGGAGGCCAGGGCTGATGGGCAACCTGATCAAGGCGGAGTTCCGCAAGACGCTCACGCTCAAGGCGTGGTGGGCGCTGATGATCCCCGCGGTGGTCTTCGCTTTCGCGTTCGCCCTGTTCTGGGGCATGGTCACCAACGACTTCAGCGACTTCCTCGGCCGCTCGGACACCCGTGAGCTGACCGAGGCGCTCGGCATCTCGACCGGTGAGCTGCCGGTCGGTCTGCTCGCGCTCGGGCACGGCATCAACATCGGCACGATGATCCCGATCATCTTCGGCGTCTTCGCCCTCGCCGGCGAGTACACGAAGAAGACGATCACGACGACGTTCCTCACCGCCCCGAACCGGGTTTCGGCGTTGAGCGCGAAGATGATCACCTACATCGCCTGGGGCGCGATCTACGGCGTGATCATCGTGGGCGCGGCGAGCCTCGGCACCGTGATCACGGTCGACAGCCAGCGCCTGCCGACGGCGGGCCAGTGGCTGGGCGTGCTGGGCGCGGGTGTCCTCGCGACGATCCTGGCGACCCTGTTCGGTATCGGGGTCGGCGCGGTCTGGCGCAGCGTGGTCGGCAGCATCATCACGCTGACCATCTGGATGCTGGTGGTCGAGAACGTGCTGGTGTTCGTCATGTTCGGTGCCGCCGACATCACCTGGCTGGGCGGCGTCCTGCCGAACGGCACGGTGAACGGCATCGTGGGCGCCATCGGCGCGGAGGCGTTCGGCGCCGCCGGCGTGAAGGTGCCCGGCCTGCAGGACGAGACGGCGTGGGCGCTGCAGTACGCGGCCGGTGCCCCGGGCGCGTTCTCGTGGTGGGCCTCGGCGCTCATCTTCTTCGGCTGGACGATGATCTTCTTCCTCGCCGGCTGGGCCGTGAACCAGAAGAAGGACATCACGTAAGTCACAGTCCACAAGCGCCATGAAAGGTCCTTTCCTTGCAAATTTCGCAAGGAAAGGACCTTTCATGGCGTTCGGCCCTGCGCGAACCGGCCGGGACTGTCGGTGCGGACGCCTAGGCTTGCGGGGTGACCACTGCTCCACCTCGTCCCCGTCAAGCCAGTCCGGCACGTGAGACGGCCCCGGTGCCCACCGGAGGCTGGATCCGCCGTCTGGCCGCTTCGTGCTGGAAACATCCGTGGCTCGTCGTGCTCTCGCTGGGCGCGGCGATCATCGGCGTCGGGCTCCAGGCCGCCGGTCCGCTGCTGATCCGCGAGGCGCTGGACGACGCCGTCGCGGGCGACACCTCCCGGCTCGGCCTGCTCGCCGCCGTGATGGCGGTGCTGCAGGTGCTGACCTTCGGCAACGCGTTCGCCCGCCGGTACGTCGGCGGGCGGCTGGCCCTCGACGTCCAGCACGACCTGCGCCGCCAGGTGTTCGGCGCGGTCTCGCGGCTCGACGGCGGCAAGCAGGACGCGTTGCGCACCGGGCAGGTCGCCTCGCGCGCGATCTCGGATCTGCAGCTGGTCACTTCGGTCCTGATGCAGGTGCCGCTTTCGGCGGGTTCGGTGATCTTCGCGTTGCTGTCACTCGGCGCGATGCTGTGGATGTCGCCGACACTGACCTTGATCGCGATGGTGGTCGCCCCGGCGATCGCGATCATCATGGCGGTGAGCCGGAAACGGCTCTTCCCCGCGACCTGGGCGGCCCAGCAGCGCGCGGCCGACGTCGCGCAGCAGGTCGAGGAGACCGTCACCGGCGTACGCGTCGTGAAGGGTTTCGGCCAGGAAGCGCGCGAAGTCGCGAAGCTGGAGAAGACGGCGAAGAAGCTCTTCGCGGAACGTATGCGCGCGGCCCGGCTGTCCTCGTTGCCCACGGCCACGACGGCGGCCCTTCCCGCCGCCGGCCAGGTCGCGGTGCTGGCGGTCGGCGGCGTCCTGGCGTTGAAGGGCGAGGTCAGCCTCGGCACCTTCCTGGCGTTCGCGACCTATCTGTCCATCCTGATCGGCCCGGCGCGGATGATCTCCAGCCTGGTCGTGCAGGCCCAGCTGACCAGGGCGGGCGCGGAACGGGTCAACGAACTCATCGACGCGCAGCCCGACGTCGTCGACAGCCCGGACGCGCGGCCGCTGCCCGACGGCCCGCTCGGTGTCCGGCTGGAGGACGTCTCCTTCGGCTACACGCGGTCGGATCCCGTGCTCGACGGTCTCACCCTGGAGGCGCGGCCGGGCGAAACACTCGCGCTGGTCGGCACGGCCGGTTCGGGCAAATCGACGATCTCCTTGCTGCTGCCCCGGTTCTACGACGTGCACAGCGGCTCGGTCCAGGTCGGCGACCTCGACGTCCGCGACGTCCGGCAGCACGATCTGCGCGGTGCGATCGGCGTGGTCTTCGAAGAGGCGTTCCTCTTCTCGTCGTCGGTACGCGACAACATCGCCTACGGCAGGCCGGACGCGAGCGACGAAGAGATCCGCGCGGCCGCGCGGGCCGCGGAAGCGGACGAGTTCATCCAGCGTCTCCCCGACGGCTACGACACGCTCGTCGGCGAGCGCGGGCTCACGTTGTCCGGCGGTCAGCGGCAACGGCTCGGCCTCGCCAGGGCGCTGATGACCGATCCGCGCGTGCTGGTCCTCGACGACGCGACCTCCGCCATCGACACGGTCACCGAGGCGGCGATCCACGACACGCTGCGTTCGGTCACCGCGAGCCGGACGACCCTGCTGATCGCGCACCGCCGCTCCACCCTCGCCCTCGCCGACCGGATCGCCGTGCTCGACAAGGGCCGCGTCGTCGACGTCGGCACCGAGGAGGAACTGCTAGCCCGCTGCCCGCTGTTCCGCGAACTCGTCGCGGGTCCGGGTGACGACGTCGAGGAGCCGCATCGCTGCGAGGGTCTCGACTGCGGTCCCGCCGGGATCACCCCCGCGCTGTGGCCGGAGCAGGACAAGGCCGACGAGCTGGCCGGCGAGCGGAAGGGCTCGGGCGGCGAATGGGACGTCGACCTGCCGCCGAGCCAGGAACTCATCGAGGGTGTCCGGAAACTGCCGCCCGCCACGGATGTCCCGCGGTTGCCGGGCACGGATGTCACCGCGCCCGAACCGAAGTTCCGCCTCGGCCGCCTGCTGAAACCGGTGCGCGGCCCGCTCGCCTTGGTGATCGGGCTGGTCGCGGCGGACGCGCTGGCCACCATCGCGATGCCCGCGCTGTATCAGCACGGCATCGACAACGGTGTGCGCGCCGGCGCCGAGGCGGTGATCTGGCTGGCCGCCGGGATCGGCGCGCTGGTGATCCTCACCGACTGGCTGGTGGTGTACCTCCAGACGAAGATGACGGCGCGGGTCGGCGAGACGGTGCTGTACTCGCTGCGCGTGCGCAGTTACGCCCACCTGCAACGGCTCGGGCTCGACTTCTACGAACGCGAACTGTCCGGGAAGATCATGACCCGGATGACCACCGACGTCGACGCGCTCTCGACGTTCCTGCAGACCGGTGTCGCGCAGGCGGTGGTGAGCGCGCTGACGCTGGTCGGGATCGCGGCGGCGCTGATGATCACCGACATCGGTTTGGCGGCGTACGCGCTCGCCGTGCTGCCGATCCTCGTCGTGGCGACCGTGATCTTCCGACGAGCGTCGTCCAAGGCGTACACCGAAGCCCGGGAACGGGTCAGTGTCGTCAACGCGGACATGCAGGAGAACGTGAACGGGCTGCGGGTCGCGCAGGCGTACACGCGCGAGGAGCGCACGGCTGAGAAGTTCGCGTCCCGAAGCGACGAATACCGGCGTTCGCGGCTTCGCGCCCAGCGTCTCGTCGCGACGTACTTCCCTTTCGCGGCAATGCTTTCCGGACTGGCCGAGGTCGTCGTGCTGATCGTCGGCGCGAACCGGGTGGCGGCGGGTACGTTGTCGGCCGGTGTGCTGGTGGCGTTCCTGTTGTACCTGGGGCAGTTCTTCTCACCGATCCAGCAACTGTCCTCGGTGTTCGACGGCTACCAGCAGGCGCGGGTCGGCCTGACGCGGATCGGCGATCTCCTGCGCACACCGACTTCCGTTCCACAGGCGGAAAACCCGGTCGCCATGCCGGAGCGCCTGCGCGGCGAGGTCTCCTTCAAGGACGTCGATTTCGCTTACACCGCAACGGACGAACCCGCCCTTTCACAGCTCTCACTCGAAGTCGCGCCCGGCGAGACCGTCGCACTGGTCGGCGCGACGGGCGCCGGGAAGTCGACGGCGGTGAAGCTCGTCGCGCGCTTCTACGACGCGACAGGCGGCGTGGTGCGAATCGACGGGACCGACATCCGCGAGTACGACCTCGCCGCCCTGCGCACGCGAATGGGTGTGGTACCGCAGGAAGCGCATCTGTTCTCGGGAACCGTCGCGGACAATGTGCGCTACGGCAGGCCTTCCGCGACGGACGCGGAGGTCGAGGAAGCGGTCCGGTCCGTCGGCGCGCTCGACGGTGTCGCCGCGCTCCCGGCCGGTTTCCACCAGCCCGTCGGTGAACGCGGACGGTCCCTTTCGGCCGGGCAACGGCAACTCGTCGCCCTCGCCCGTGCCGAACTCGTGGACCCCGACGTCCTCCTGCTCGACGAGGCGACCGCGGCACTCGACCCGTCCACCGAAGCCGCCGTCCTGCGCGCGACCGAACAACTCGCGCGCCGCCGCACGACGTTCGTGGTCGCGCACCGTCTCGCCACCGCCGCCAAGGCGGACCGGATCGTGGTGCTGGACCACGGCCGGATCATCGAACAGGGCACGCACGCGGAACTCGTCGCCGCGGGCGGCCATTACGCCCGCCTTTGGTCCCTCGGCTGACCGTGCCGTGGTCGTGTCGTCCGTCCAGTCACGCGTGTCGTCCGTCCAATCACGCGTGTCACGCCTTCAATCACGCGAGTCGCGCCCCCAATCACGCGAGTCGCGCCTTCAAGCACGTCGAACGCCGCTCACGACGCCGTAACCCCCCTCACCCAGCCGCGAGGTCGAGCTGGAACTGCGCCCCCGGCGTCTCCGGCTCCCACCCCCGCGCCAGCGCCTGCCGGATCGCGCGTTCGACGTCCGAAGGCAGCACCGCCTTCGATGGCACGCCCAGGTAATTCAACGGATGCGCGTGCTCGGTCCGGACCACCAGCACGGCACCCCGCGCGTCCTCGAGTTCCACTCCGTACGAAAGGAAGAATCCGCCTTCCTGTGCATAAGTGGGCTTACGCCGGACGATCCACCGGTAAGCGGTGTCATCGACCATGATTCGTCGCGATCCCTTGCGCAGCAATGCCATGCGTTCAGCATGACCCGATGAGCAAGGGAATTTCGGTCGCGCACGCCCACGGCACCTGTCACGCTGACCGGGAAATGAACGAAGAGATCCCGGCGCGGCAGATCCGCGCCCTGTACACCGAAACCACGATCCGCGTCTATCAGGCGTACGCCCCGGCCATCGCCGATGCCGCGCTGAAGGCCGGCACTTTCGTGCCGCCGTTCAAACGCGAACGCATGACCTGGATCAAGCCGTCCTTCCTCTGGATGGCGTACCGCTGCGGCTGGGCCGCGAAGCCCGGCCAAGAGCGCGTACTCGCCCTCGACATCACTCGCGAGGGTTTCGCCTGGGCGCTCGAACACGCGGCGCTCAGCCACTACGACGCGGACGTCCATCCCGACCGGAAGACGTGGCAGAACGAGGTCAAGACCAGTCCGGTCCGCATCCAGTGGGATCCGGAACGCAGCATCCGGCTCGGTCCGCTGAAGCACCGTTCGCTCCAGATGGGACTGAGCGGCGAGACCGTCGATCGCTATGTCGACAAATGGATCACCGCGGTCACCGATGTCACCCCGGTCATGCGCGAGGTCGGCGCCCTGGTCGCGGCGAACCGCGTCGAAGACGCCGAAGCGCTGCTACCCGCGGAGCGTCCGTACCCCGGCTAGGGCCGCCACTTGAGGCCGCCCATCCCGGCGACCTCCAGGTCCTGGACCGAAGCCCACCGGACGGTCCCCGGCCGGACGTGCACGCCTGCCGCGACCGTCCAGTCCGGCTCGTCGGGCTCGACGTGCTCCATCTCCTTGAAGTCGGCGAGCGTCGGCCAGACCGCCGAGCACGAGTCGCACATCAGCACGACCTTGCCGGACTCGGTGACCAGCGGGCGCACACGCCCCTCGTCCCAGAACGACGGGCACTCGTCCAGCCACATGGGCCGCCACCACCTCGCGGGGATCGGCGGCCGGCACGACACCGGCCGCATCCTCCACCCAGCGAAGCGCCCCGACGTGAACTCCAGGCTGTCCGGGCACGACGACCCAGCCAACCTTTACCGACCAAACAGTGACCTGACCTGCACGGACAGTGAAAGTGGCAGCAAAGGTCCCTTGCTCCCCCGGACAGCGGCGGGCGAGGGCGGCGGGTGGCCTATTTTCGGTCTCTTGATCGAGACAGTGACCCATCACCTAGTGCGCCACGCCTCACACAGGCCAGTTCCATCACACGGCTGCGACCGAGGGGGTTAGCCTGGTAGGCGCATCAGCGGTGTTCAAGATCTCGAGACGGATAGAGGCGAGTCCAAGCCGTGTCCAGCAGCAGCCCTGCGTCACAATTCGGCCCCAACGAGTGGGTCGTCGAGGAAATGTACGACCAGTTCCTTGCCGACCCCAGCTCAGTCGATGCCGCCTGGCACGACTTCTTCGCGGACTTCAAGCCAACGCAGGACGCGCAGACGAAGGCCGACGACGCACGTCAGAACTCCGGAGACCCCGGCAACGAGGGTCCCGGCGCCAACGGCCAGGCCGCCGCCACGCCGTCGGCGCAGACAGTCCGCAACGCCGAGTCCACCGCGAAGCAGACCGCGCCGAGGAGCGCCCCCGCGAAGGCCGCCGCACCCAAGGCGGCGGCCCCCGCGGCCGCGCCCAAGGCGGCGGAGAAGGCCCCCGCCAAGCCGGCCGAGAAGGACGCCGAGGCGGAGTCGAAGCAGCTCCGCGGCGCCGCGGCGGCGATCGCGAAGAACATGGACGCCTCGCTGTCCGTGCCGACGGCCACGAGTGTGCGCGCCGTCCCGGCGAAGCTGATGGCCGACAACCGCATCGTCATCAACAACCACCTCAAGCGCACGCGCGGCGGCAAGATCTCCTTCACGCACCTCATCGGCTACGCGATGGTCCGGGCGCTGAAGAACTTCCCGAACATGAACCGGCACTACCAGCTGATCGACGGGAAGCCGTTCGCGATCACACCGGAGCACGTGAACTTCGGTCTCGCGATCGACATGAAGGGCAAGGAAGGCTCCCGCACGCTCGTCGTGGCCTCCATCAAGGCCACCGAGAACATGACCTTCATGCAGTTCTGGCAGGCCTACGAGGAGATCGTCAAGAAGGCCCGCAACGGCAAGCTGACCGCCGACGACTTCGCCGGCACCACGATCTCGCTGACCAACCCCGGCGGCATCGGCACCAACCACTCGGTGCCGCGTCTGCAGGCGGGCCAGGGCGCGATCATCGGCGTCGGCGCCATGCAGTACCCGGCGCATTTCGAGGGCACCAGCGAGAAGGCGCTGGTCGACCTCGGCGTCTCGAAGATCATGACGCTGACCTCGACGTATGACCACCGCATCATCCAGGGCGCGGAGTCGGGCGAGTTCCTCAAGCGCATCCACGAGCTGCTGCTCGGCGAGGACGGCTTCTACGACGACGTCTTCACCAGCCTGCGCCTGCCGTACGAGCCGATCCGCTGGGTCGCCGACATCCCGGACGGCCCGGTCGACAAGACCGCGCGCGTCATCGAGCTGATCGACGCCTTCCGCATGCGCGGTCACCTGATGGCCGACACCGACCCGCTCAACTACCGGCAGCGCAGCCACGCCGACCTCGACGTCCTCTCCCATGGCCTGACCCTGTGGGACCTGGACCGCGAGTTCCCGGTCGGCGGCTTCGCCGGCCAGGAGCGGATGAAGCTGCGCGACATCCTCGGCGTGCTGCGCAACTCCTACTGCCGCACCGTCGGCATCGAGTACACGCACATCCTCGACCCCGAGGAGCGCCGCTGGATCCAGGACCGCGTCGAGATCCCGCACGAGAAGCCGGACCCCGCGGTCCAGAAGTACGTGCTCTCGAAGCTCAACGCCGCCGAGGCGTTCGAGACCTTCCTGCAGACCAAGTACGTCGGCCAGAAGCGATTCTCCCTCGAAGGCGGCGAGACGGCGATCCCGCTGCTGGACACGCTGCTGGACAAGGCCGCCGAGCACGAACTCGACGAGGTCGTCATCGGCATGCCGCACCGCGGCCGCCTGAACGTGCTCGCGAACATCGTCGGCAAGCCGATCGCGCAGATCTTCCAGGAGTTCGAGGGCAACCTCGACCCGGGTCAGGCGCACGGTTCCGGTGACGTGAAGTACCACCTCGGCGCCGAGGGCAAATACTTCCGCATGTTCGGCGACGGCGAGACCAAGGTGTCGCTGACCGCGAACCCGTCGCACCTGGAGACCGTCGACCCGGTCCTCGAGGGCATCGTCCGCGCGAAGCAGGACATCCTCGACAAAGGTGGCGAGGGCTTCACCGTCCTCCCGGTCCTCATGCACGGCGACGCGGCCTTCGCGGGCCAGGGTGTCGTGGCCGAGACCCTGAACCTGGCGCTGCTGCGCGGCTACCGCACCGGCGGCACCGTGCACGTCATCGTCAACAACCAGGTCGGCTTCACCACCGCGCCCGAGCACTCGCGTTCGAGCCAGTACGCCACCGACGTCGCGAAGATGATCGGCTCGCCGATCTTCCACGTGAACGGTGACGACCCCGAGGCCGCGCACTGGGTGGCCAAGCTGGCCGTCGACTACCGCCAGGCGTTCCACAAGGACGTCGTGATCGACCTGATCTGCTACCGCCGCCGCGGCCACAACGAGGGCGACGACCCCTCGATGACGCAGCCGGCGATGTACGACATCATCGACACGAAGCGTTCGGTCCGGAAGACCTACACCGAATCGCTGATCGGCCGCGGCGACATCTCCGTCGAAGAGGCCGAAGCCGCGTTGCGCGACTTCTCCAGCCAGCTGGAGCACGTCTTCAACGAGGTCCGCGAGCTGGAGAAGCACCCGGCGAAGGCCAGCCCCTCGGTCGAAGAGGAGCAGCAGGTCCCGGCCAAGGTGCCCACCGCGACCACCACCGAGGTCATCGAGCACATCGGCGACGCGTTCCTCAACGTGCCCGAGGGCTTCACCCCGCACCCGCGGGTCAAGCCGGTCATGGAGCGCCGTCACAAGATGTCCCGCGAAGGCGGCATCGACTGGGCGTTCGGTGAGCTGCTCGCCTTCGGTTCGCTGGCCATGGAAGGCCGCCTCGTGCGGCTGTCCGGTCAGGACTCCCGCCGCGGCACCTTCACCCAGCGCCACTCGGTGCTGATCGACCGCAAGACCGGCCAGGAGTACTCGCCGCTGGCCAGCCTCGCCGAGAACCAGGGCCGCGTGATGATCTACGACTCGGCGCTGTCCGAGTACGCGGCGGTCGGCTTCGAATACGGCTACTCCGTGGCCAACTCCGAAGCGCTGGTCATGTGGGAAGCGCAGTTCGGTGACTTCGTCAACGGCGCGCAGACCGTCATCGACGAGTACATCTCCTCCGGCGAGGCCAAGTGGGGCCAGCTCTCCGACGTCGTGCTGCTGCTGCCGCACGGCCACGAAGGCCAGGGCCCGGACCACACCTCCGGCCGCATCGAGCGCTTCCTCTCGCTGTGCGCGGAGGGCTCGATGACCGTCGCGGTGCCGTCGACCCCGGCGAACTACTTCCACCTGCTCCGCCGCCACGCCCTCGACGGGGTGAACCGGCCGCTGATCACCTTCACCCCGAAGTCGATGCTGCGGAACAAGGCGGCGACCTCGGCGGTCGAGGACTTCACCGGGCAGACGAAGTTCATGTCGGTCATCGACGACGCCGTCGTCGACCCGTCGAAGGTCCGCAAGGTCCTGCTGACGTCCGGCAAGCTGTACTGGGAGCTGGTGGCCGAGCGCACGAAGCGCGAGGCGAACGACGTCGCGATCGTGCGCGTCGAGCAGTACTACCCGCTGCCGAAGAAGAAGCTGCTGGCGGCACTGGAGCGGTACAACGGCGCTCCCGCGGTCTGGGTCCAGGAGGAGCCGGAGAACCAGGGCGCGTGGCCGTTCTTCGGCCTGAACCTGCCCCGGAAGCTCCCGGAGGTGTTCTCCAACCTGGATGTCGTGTCGCGTCGTCCGATGGCCGCCCCGTCGGCCGGTTCGTCCAAGGTGCACGAGGTCGAGCAGAAGGCGCTGATCGCGCGGGCGTTCGACTGATCGCCTAGAAGTACATGAAGGCCCCCTTCCTTGCGCCTGTCGCAAGGAAGGGGGCCTTCATGTACTTGGGGTGTCGAAAACGGCGAGTCCCGTTCGTGTAGGGGGCAAACGACCGAAGGAGACACCATGAACACCCTGCTCGACGGCCTCAAGCTCCCCGAATCCGCCCGCTGGCACGACGGCCGTCTCTGGCTGGCGAACTGGGGCGCCGGCGAGATCCTCGCCGTCACGCCCGGCGGCGAAAGCGAAGTCATCGCGAACGTGCCGGCCGCGATGCCACTCACGTTCGACTGGCTGCCCGACGGCCGCCTCCTCATCGTCGACGGCCCGAACGCGCGCCTGCTGAACGCCGGCCTGAGCCGCTACGCCGATCTGAGCGGCATCGCCGCCCTGTGGAACGAGGTCGCCGTCGACGGCCGCGGAAACGCCTTCGTCAACGGCACGAACGACTTCCAGTCGCCCGGCGTCATCGCCGTCGTCACCCCGGACGGCGAGGTGCGCCAGGTCGCCGACGGGATCCTGTTCGGCAACGGCATGGTCGTCACACCCGACGGCGGGACGCTGATCGTCGCCGAGTCGTACGGCAACCGGCTCACCGCGTTCGACATCGCCGAAGACGGTTCGCTGTCCGGCAGGCGGGTGTGGGCCGAACTCGGCGGCGATCACCCGGACGGCATCTGCCTGGACGCCGAAGGAGCCGTTTGGTACGCGGACGTCGCGAGCAAGCACTGCGTCCGCGTCCGCGAAGGAGGCGAAGTGCTGCAGAAGGTCGAAGCCGACCGTGGCTGCTTCTCCTGCGTGCTCGGCGGCGAGGACGGGCGTTCGCTCTACGTCCTCGCCGCGGAGTGGCACGGCTGGGAGAACCCGTTCGGCGACGGGCCGACCGGGCAGGTCCAGGTCACCGAGGTCGGTTAACCGATCGCCTCGGAGGTCGCCCTGGCCATCTTCAGTGCGTTCTCCTTGCACACCGTCTGGTTGACCGTCCCGGACGGGTTCGGGCCGGTCACGATGATCTCGCCCTCGACGTTGCCCTGGTAGAACTTGATCTGGCACTGGCTCGGCGAATCGAGCTTGGTGTGCACGGCTTTGGTGGACTTCGCCATGGTGGGGATGAGGACGCCGCCGTCGGTCACGGCGTTCTCGACCCCGGCCTTGGCCCACGCCTCCCCCGCGCCCGAACCCGGCTCCTTCGACTTCGACAGGTACATCGAGACGGTCGCCGACGGCGCGTTCGGTTCACGCCAGGAGCAGGACGAACGTGTGTAGGTGATCTCGTCGTTCGACGTGCTCGCCGGTTCCTCGCCCTTCGGCGTTTCGAGCGGCGGCAGGTTCCGCACCTTGCCGCCGATCTTTTCGCAGCCGGGCATCGAGGAGTACTTGTCCGGCGGGCCGCTCTTCTTGGACGAGGTCGGTGAAGCGGTCGACGACGAGCCGGAGTCGGACAGCAACAGGAAGGCCGCGACCCCACCACCGCCGAGCAGCACCACCGCGCCGAGGATGAGCCCGACGATCAGTCCGGTGTTCGACTTCTTGGGCGGCGGCCCGTATCCGGGCTGCGGGTAGCCGGGGTATCCCTGCGGTGGATACGGCTGCTGAGGTCCCTGCTGGTAGGGCGGTCCGGGCTGCATGCGGAGAGGTTAAAGCCTCACGACGGTCCTTAGTGGACGAATGCCGCAACTGGGCGCCGAATCACCCTCCGGGTACGTGAAGGCCCCCTTCCCAGCAGGAGGAAGGGGGCCTTCACGTACTCCAGGGGTGGATCAGACGGTCAACGACCAGCTGTTGAGCGAGCCGGTGTCGATCCGGTACACGTCCTGAACCTTCAGCTTCCACGCGCCGTTCGCGGCCTCGGCCGAGGCGTTCACGGTGTAGGTGGTGTTGATGTTGTCGGACGAGTCGCCGCTCGAACCCTTCAGGCGGTACGAGGTGCCATCGGGCGCGACCAGGTCGATGACCAGGTCACCGACGTAGGTGTGCGTGATGTTCACCGCGACCTTGGTGGTGCCCGAAGCGTTGCGGGCGCAGTTGGCGACCGTGATGGTGCTGGTCACCGCGGCACCGGCGTCGGGGATGGCGACGACGCCGCTGTTGGTCTGCGTGCCGCACGGGGTCGGCTCGGGGCCGGGGCCACCGCCGCTGCCGGTGTTGAGCAGCACGTTCGGCGAACCGGTGCCCGGGTTGGTCACCTTGCCCTTGACGCCGGCGTTGACCAGCGCGTCGCGGACCTGAGCGGGCGTCGCCGACGGGTTGGCGGAGGCGTACAGGGCCGCCGCGCCCACGACGTGCGGGGTCGCCATCGAGGTGCCGCTGATGGTGTTGGTGCCGTTGTTCAGCCAGGTCGACGTGATGCCGCTGCCCGGCGCGAAGATGTCGAGGCAGGTGCCGATGTTGGAGAAGTCGGACCGGGCGTCGGTGTTGGTGGTCGAACCGACGGTGATCGCCTCGGGCGTGCGGGCGGGGGAGCTGTTGCACGCGTTGGCGCCGTAGTCGTTACCGGCCGCGACACCGTAGGTGACACCCGACGCGATCGACCGCTGCACGGCCTGGTCGAGGGTCGTCGAAGCGCCGCCACCGAGGCTCATGTTCGCGACGGCGGGCTTGACGGCGTTGGCGGTCACCCAGTCGACACCGGCGATGACGCCGGCGGTCGTGCCGGAACCGGAGCAGTTCAGCACGCGGACGGCGACGAGCTTGACGCCCTTGGCCAGACCGTGCGCGGTACCGCCGATGGTGCCGGCGACGTGGGTGCCGTGGCCCTGGCAGTCCGTGGCGTCGTTGTCGTTGTCGACGGTGTCACGGCCGTGGGTCGCGCGCCCGCCGAAGTCGGGGTGCGTGGTGAGGATGCCGGTGTCGACGACGTACGCGGTGACGTTCGACGCCGTGGTGCTGTAGCTGTACTTCTGGTCCAGCGGAAGGCTCTGCTGGTCGACCCGGTCCAGGCCCCACGACGGCGGGTTCAGCTGGTCCGTCGAGATCGAGACGGTCTGGTTCTGCTCCACGTACGCGACGGCGGGGTCGGCGGCGACGCGCTTCGCCTGCTTTTCGGTCAGCGCACCGGAGAAGCCACGGACCGAAGACGCGAAGGTCTTCTCGACCGTGCCGCCGTGGCGCTGGGTCACGCTCTTCGCGGTGGCTTCGACCGACGAGCCGTCCTTCAGTACGACGATGTAGCTGTCCTTGATCGCCTTGGCGCTGCCGGCGTTGACGATCGAACCTTCCGCCGCCGACACGACGGTGGTGCCGCCGAGCGCGGTCAGCACCGCGACGGCCGCGGCCACACCGAAGGCGGGCAGTCGTCTCTTCAAGGTTCCCAGGGAATTGTTCAAGATATTCCTCCCAGGCAGGGTCGACCCACGGGCATGAAGAAGCCCGCCGGATCGTTGGGGTGAATCAGAGGTGAACCGCGTTCCACTTAGGAGCGCAGGCTGAGACTAAGTCGCGTTTTCACCCCAAGGAAGACCTTGCATTACGGACATCCCGGTAGTAATGGGCACCGCGTCGGCGCAGCTCGGGCACCGTTCAGCCCCCGCCTTTAGTCGCGTTTTGCGCCCGTACGGCCCACGAAGAATTGGGGATCCGCACATCTGGTGGTCGTTTCCCCGCCCTCCTGGCGTTTCACGCACGGGGAAGTACACACGGATGGCCGCCTACTAAAGTCGTGACGTCGGCGGGCGGAAAACGATTTCCATCCTACCTTCGGATGGAGCACACTCGGGCACATGCTGCTCCGACAGGAAATCCCGGCCGATCGCGAGGCGATCCACGCCGTGCATCTGGCCGCGTTCGCGAAACTCAGTGTCCCGGTGGTCGAGGCGAAACTCGTCGACGAGCTACGGGAGGACGGCGACCTGATCGGCGCACTGTCCATCGTGGCCGAACGCGACGGGAAGGTCGTCGGGCACGTCTGTTGCAGCCCGTCGAAACTCGGCGGCGACGAGAAGTCGACGGTCGGCCTCGGCCCGCTCGGCGTCCTGCCCGAGTACCACGCCTCCGGCGTCGGCTCCGCGCTCGTGCACGCCGTGCTCGGCGCGGCGGACGCGCTCGGCTACGGCGCGGTGGTCCTGCTGGGCGACCCGAACTACTACTCCCGCTTCGGTTTCGTGCTCGCCGCACAGCACGGGATCACGCCGCCGGTCGCGGAATGGGCGCCGCACTTCCAGGTCCGCACCCTTCGGGCGTACACGCCGGACCTCAAGGGCGAGTTCCGCTACTCACCCGCGTTCGACCGCCTCTAGCCCCCTCCCGCGTTTCGTCCTCTGAATGCGGTAGTCGCGCACGCAAGGACCGCATTCAGAGGACGAAACGCAGGCCCGGGGGTCAGGACGGCGCCAGGAGGTTGTTCCGGCGCAGGAACTCCTCGGCGACGTCGAGCGGGTTGCGCTTCTCCTCGCTGAACTGGACGTTCAGCTCGGTCAGCTGGTCGGTCGTGAGCGCCGCCGAAACCCGGTTCAACGCGTCGACCTCCTTCGGCGACAACGTCCCCTTCGCCACGAACGGCACGATGTTCTGCGCGGGGAACATGTTCTTGTCGTCCACCAGCGGCACGAATCCGTTGGCGGCGATCGACGACGACGTGCTGAACAGGTCGGCGACCTGGATGTCGCCGGATTTCAGCGCGGCGACCGTGACCGGGCCGCCGGTGTCGGTCGTGCGGATCTCGGCGAACTCGCAGCCGTAGAGCGCCTTGATCTTGTCCTTCCAGCGGCTGCTCCACTGCCCCGGGCCGCCGAACACGAACTCCTTGCACCGCTTGCCGAGATCGGAGAAGGTCCGGATCCCGGAATCGGCGAGTTCCTTGCGCACCACCAGAAGGTCCTTGTCCTCCGCAGGCGCCTGTTCGAGGACTTCGTATCCCGACGGCAACTTCTGCTTCAGCTGCGCGTAGACGTCCTGCGGCGTGGTCGCCTGCGTGTCCTTGTCGAAGTAGCGCAACAGGTTTCCGCTGTAGTCCGGCACCACCGAGAGCGATTTGTCCTGCAGTGCCTTGACGACGACCTCGCGGCTGCCGACCGGCGGGCGCACGGTCACGTTCTCCGCGCCCGCGTTGCGCAGCGCGCCCGCGTAGATCTGGGCCAGCAGAAGACTTTCCCCGACGTCGGACGCGCCGATGATGATGTCGCCGGTCGCACCGCCCTCGGCCCCGCCGGCGAGCGGGTTGCCACAACTCGCCGTCAGCAAAGCGATCCCGGCGAACAATGCCGCCATCCGCCGCCTCATACCTTCGCCTTCTTCCCGCTCACGGCCTGTGCCAGCCGGACTCCCTTGGGCACCAGCAGTCGCTGGACACCCGCCAGCGCGAGGTCCAGCACGACGGCGAGCAACGTCGTCAGCAGCGCGCCCGCGACCACCTGCGGATAGTCCAAAATGGCCAGTCCGTCGAGCAGGAACCGGCCGAGCCCGCCCAGCCCGACGTACGCCGCCACGGCGGCCGTCGCCACCAGTTGCAGTACCGAATTCCGCACCCCGCCGAGCACCAGCGGCAGCGAGATGGGCACCTCCACCTTCCACAACCGTTGCCAGCCGGTCATTCCGATGCCCTGCGCCGCGTCGACGACGCCGTGGTCGGTCGCCTGCAGGCCCGCGTACGTCCCGGCGAGGATCGGCGGGATGGCGAGCACCACGAGGCCGATGATCGTCGAGAGCTCGCTTTCGGTGAAGAGCAGGAACAGGAAGGTCACCAGACCCAGCGTCGGCAGCGCGCGGATCGCGTTGCCGCCGCTCACCAGCAGCACCGCGCCGCGACCGGTGTGCCCGACGTAGAGGCCGAGCGGGATCGCGATGATCAGCGCGAAGACCAGTGCCAGCGCCGTGTAGCCGAGATGCTGCAGCAGCCGGGCCGGGACGCCGTCCGGGCCCTGCCAGTGGGCCGGGTCGCCGAACCAGTTCAGCACGTCGCCGATCATTTCGCCCCCGCCGTGGTCGCCACCCGGTCCCAGGGTGTGAGGAGATCGCGCAGCCGGACCAGGATCAGGTCGACGATCAGCGCGAGCAGCAGCGTCGCGACGATCCCGACGACGATCGGCGAGAAGTACTCGCGCTGGAAGCCGTCGGTGAACAGCACGCCGAGCCCGCCGGTGCCGATCAGCGCGCCGACGCTGACCAGGCTGATGTTGCTGACCGAGGCCACCCGGACGCCCGCCGCGAGCACCGGCACCGAAAGCGGCAGCTCCACGGTGAGGAAACGGCGCGCGGGTTTGTAGCCGATCGCCGTGGCCGCGGCGACGACGTGCGGCGGGACGGCGTCGAGCGCGTCCAGCACGGGGCGCACCAGGAGGGCGGCGGTGTAGACGGTGAGCGCCACGATGACGTTGACGCTGTCGAGGATCTTCGAGCCGATGATGCCCGGGATCACCACGAACAAGGCGAGCGACGGGATCGTGTACAGCAGGTTCGACAGGACGAGCAGTACGGAGCACACGGACCGGAACCGATGGCCGAGCCAGCCCGCCAGCACCGCGATCACCAGCCCCAGCACCAGCGGGACCAAAGAAAGATAGATGTGGTCGAGCAGGTCGCCGAAGAACTGCGACCTGTTGTTGGCACTGCCCAGGTAGCGGCCGAGCTCCGCGAAGAAGTCCCCCATCAGGAACTCAGCGACGGCGCTTCGATCACTTCGAGGACTTGCTGGGCTCTGACCACGCCGAGGACCTTCTGGTCGGCGTCCACCACGACACCGAGGCTCGCGGGCGATGAGAGCGCCGCGTCGAGTGCGCCCCGGATCGGCGAACCCTGGAGGTACAGCGAACCACCGGCGACGAGGTCGGTCTCCGCGAGCTCTCCGTCCACAGTGGACCCGGGACGCAGCCAGCCGCGCGGCTGCCCATCGGCGTTGACCGCGACCTGCCACTCGTCGGACGGGCCGGGGGCGGGCTTGCCGACCTCGACCCGCTTGACCTCTTCGACGACGATCCCTTCCGCCGAAAGGAAGGAAAGCCCGCGGTAGCCGCGATCCTTGCCCACGAACGACGCGACGAAATCGTCGACGGGATGCCGCAGCACCTCCGAAGGCGTGCCGTACTGCGCGAGCACCCCGCCGACGCGGAGCACCGCGATCTTGTCGCCGAGCCGCACGGCCTCGTCGATGTCGTGGGTGACGAACACGATCGTCTTGCCCAGCTGCGACTGCAGGCGCAGCAGTTCGTCCTGCAGTTCCTCGCGGACGATCGGGTCGACGGCGGAGAACGGCTCGTCCATCAGCAGCACCGGCGAATCCGCCGCGAGCGCCCGCGCGACCCCGACGCGCTGCTGCTGGCCGCCGGAAAGCTGGGCGGGGTACCGCTTGCCGAGTTCCGACGGCAGGCCGACGGTCTCGAGCAGTTCCGCCGCGCGCTTGCGCGCCTTGCCCTTGTCCCAGCCGGACAGCAGCGGCACGGTGGCGACGTTGTCCAGGACCGTCCTGTGTGGAAAGAGGCCGGCGTGCTGGATGACGTAACCGATGCCGCGGCGCAGCAGCGCCGGGTCGCCGTCGCTGACGTCCTTGCCGTCGAGCAGCACCGTGCCCGAAGTCGGCTCGACCATCCGGTTGATCATCCGCAGCGACGTGGTCTTGCCGCAGCCGGACGGCCCGACGAAGACGGTGATGGTGCCGTCCTCCACGGTGAGGTTCAGGTCGTCGACCGCGACCGTCCCGTCCGGATACCGCTTCGTCACGCCACGGAACTCGATAGTCACGTGTCTCTCCCCATGTCTGGTCGAAAAACCGTAGCCCAGATCCTGCCTGTTGGCACGGTGTCCCAGGAGGCGGGTCACTAGGCTGCAGGCCGTGAGTCTTTCCGTCGATGACGTCCTCGCGGCGCACGGTGTCCACGTGCGACCGCTCCATCAGGTGATTTCCCTGCTCCGGACGGATTGGCGTGACCTCGGCGAACTGGTCCGCGTCAGCACCGCGCCACGCCGGAGTGTCGAAGACGTCCTGAACGCACTCGGCGACGACTTGGAGCGGAACGAGTCCCGCTTGCGGCTGGCCCCCGCCGCCAGGGAGAAGTACGCGCGCTTCGGGGCACGGGACCGGAAATCCGATCCCGACCTGCTGAAGACCATCACCAGCTACGTCGAGAACGTGCCCGCGCCGCTGGCCGCGCTCGATCACGTGCAGGCGACGCCGGAGACGGTGCTGAACCGGGCGCTGTGGCTGGACGAGCGCTACGACCTCGACACGGCGAAGCTGCTGTTCCTGGGCGACCACGACCTCACTTCGCTGGCCGTGCGCGCGTTGCGGCCGGACGCGGACCTCACCGTCGTCGATCTCGACGACCGCGTGCTCTCCTACATCGACGAACTCAGCGAGCGCTCCATCCGCACGCTGCACACGGATCTGCGCGTCGGCCTGCCGCCCTCGGTGACCGGGCGGATGGACCTCGTGTTCAGTGATCCGCCTTACACCCCCGAGGGAATGGGCCTGTTCGCCGCACGCGGGGTGCAGGCGCTCGCCGAACCCTCGGACGGACGGCTGCTGCTCGCCTACGGCTACAGCCCGCGCCATCCCGCGCTGGGCGCGCAGGTGCAGCGGGCGCTCGCGACGCTCGGGCTGACCTTCGAAGCGATCCTGCCGGACTTCAACCGGTACTTCGGCGCTCAGGCGATCGGGAGCGCGGCGGACCTCTACGTCTGCCAGCCGACCGCGAAATCGAAGAAGAACCGCGGCGGCAAGGGAAAGGCCGCGATCTACACGCACGGCCCGCAGTCGGTGGAGTCCGCCGGCGCGGCCAAGCCGTCACTGCTGGACAAGCTGCACGAGATCGCCACCGAAGGCGGCCTGGCACTGGAGTCGCGGCCGGTCGACTGGTCCGTTTCCGGGCCGGAAGGCGACGCGGTCGCGATGGACCTCTCGGCCGACCCCGGCCCGTGGCTGCTGCGGACCCTGCTGGGCACCAACGCGCGACGGCTGGCGCTGCTGGTCCCGAACTCGCATCCCGATCTGACGAACGCCGAGGCGCAGGGCGCGCTCAACCGGCTGGTCGGGGCGAAGTACAAGCTGCGGTTGCTGCGGAGCACGCCGGACAACCGGCACGCCATCGTCGTCGCGGACGCCGTCGAGCACCAGGACGAACTGCTGACCAGGGCGCACGCGCGGCTGGCGAACGTCTCGCTGGACGTGCCGCCGGAGCTCACGGACGCGCGGCTGATCGACCTGCCGCGGCACCGGCTGGCGGAGCTGCTCGGCTGAGCGTGTCATCGGAACTTCATGGGCCGTTCCTAAGTTCGGTCCCATGAACCAGCCGTACGGGTTTGGCCACCCACCCGGATACCCGCCGCAACGCCCCAAGACCAGCGGCCTCGCGATCGCCACGCTCGTACTGGGCCTGGCCGGTTGCCTGGCGCTGCCGCTGCTCCCCGCGATCATCCTGGGCATCATCGCGCTCACTCAGACCGGCCCGGGGAAACAGCAGGGCCGGGGCCTGGCGATCGGCGGCCTCGCGGCCGCGGGAATCTGGACCATCGGCTGGGTCGCGCTGGTCGGGAACACCATGGGGAACCCGGACGACTACACCGCGAGCCCGTCGAGCGCGAGTTGCGCGACCCCGCCGTCCGGGCACGCGAACATCTGCACCTTGAAGCCGGGCGATTGCTTGCACCAGCCCGTGGCCGCTGTCACCAGCGTCGAACTCGCCGCGTGCGCGAGCCCGCACAGCACCGAGGTGATCGGAGCCTTCACCGCGACGGACGGCCCCTGGCCCGGCGGCGGAGAACTGAAAGCGGAAGCCTTGACCCATTGTCAGCGGATCATGGCCAAGAACGTGGACAGTCCGCGACTCAACGCGGCAGATGTCTACACCGACCTGGGCTACTTGAAGCCTGAGCGCGAAGCCTGGGAACACGGCGTGCGTACCGTCTTCTGCACGCTCGTCTCGCCCGACTCACAGCTGACCGGTTCCGTCCTAGTCCCCGGCGCCGACCTCGCCGTTCCGACCGGCTGACGTGCGCGACCCCAGATGCCAGGAACGGTCCTTTCCTTGCAAATTTCGCAAGGAAAGGACCGTTCCTAGCACTCGAGAGAGCGTGAAAGGGACCGTCACACCACGCCGTCGGCCTCAGCGGCCTTCGCGACCGCGGCGGCCACCTCGGGCGCGACACGCGGGTCCAGCGGGCTCGGGACGATCCGGTCCGGGCCGAGGTCGTCCTGCGCGACGGCGAAGATCGCGTCGGCCGCCGCCAGTTTCATGTTCTCCGTGATCGCCCGCGCACCGGAGTCCAGCGCGCCGCGGAAGACGCCGGGGAACGCCAGCACGTTGTTGATCTGGTTCGGGAAGTCGCTGCGCCCGGTCGCCACGATCTTGGCGTACCGCGACGCCGCGACCGGGTGCACCTCCGGGTCGGGGTTGGACAGCGCGAACACGATCGCGTCGTCGGCCATCCCGGCCAGCAGGGTCTCGTCGATGGTCGCCCCGGACAGGCCGAGGAAGACGTCGGCGCCCTTCAGCGCCTCGCCGAGGCCGCCACGCAGGCCGGCCGTGTTCGTGGTCTCGGCGAGCTTCCGCTTGATCGGGTTCAGGCCCTCACGACCCTCGTGGATGATGCCGCGCGAGTCGAGCACGGTGACGTCGGCGACGCCGGCGTTCTGCAGGATCCTGGCGCAGGCCACACCCGCCGCGCCCGCTCCCGAGACGACCACGCGCTGGCCGGCGATGTCCTTGCCGAGGACCTGGTTCGCCCCGCGCAGCGCCGCCAGCGTGACGATCGCCGTCCCGTGCTGGTCGTCGTGCATGACCGGGCAGTCGAGAGCCTCCTTGAGGCGGTCCTCCAGCTCGAAGCAGCGCGGCGCCGAGATGTCCTCCAGGTTCACCGCGCCGAACGACGGGCGCAGCCGGACCAGGGTCTCGATGATCTCGTCGACGTCGGTGGTGTCGAGCACCAGCGGGATCGAGTCGAGCCCGCCGAAGGTCTTGAACAGGACCGACTTGCCCTCCATGACCGGCAGTGAAGCGCTCGCGCCGATGTCACCGAGGCCGAGCACCGCCGTACCGTCGCTGACCACCACGACCAGCCTGTCCGCCCACGTGTACCGCTTCGCCTTGGCCGCGTCCTCGGCGATCGCCCGGCTCACCTTCGCCACGCCAGGCGTGTACGCGACCGAAAGGTCACGCGGCGAGGAGATCGGTCGCGTGGCGGCCACGGAGAGCTTGCCGCCCTCGTGCCCCTCGAAGATCTCGGTGTCCGTCACTGGCGTGGTCATCGTGGTGGTTCCCGTCATTGCTTCCGCCGTGTCTAAGGACGGCGAAGTCTCGATTCGAGCGAAGGTCATTGGAATTCTCCTGGGACTGCGAGCGGGGGAACTGGCCGGTGAGCAGGCCAAATGGGCATGGCCCGGCCACCTGGGGTAACTCGTCCTCCGACACGGCAGCCCAGCGCGGTAGCGCCGGCCTGTCGGCGAAGCGTCCAATCGGCCATCGGTGCCGTGGGTGTGGCGACGGCCGCGGACGCAGCGGTCAGATCATTGTGACAGGCGTGCGGACCAGTGTGCCCCTCTGGTGCGGTTGATGTCACAAACGGCCCCGGGTTTCCGCAGCTCAAAAGAGGTTTCTCAAGACGTCCATCCGGTTTGGGAAGCGCTCGTTAGCATGGGGACATGCAAGCCAGGCGCCTCAGCATCCCCGACTGTTTCGAGTTCACTCCCCGGGCTTTCCCCGATCATCGCGGCCTGTTCGTGGCGCCGTACCAGGAAGAAGCGTTCGTCGAAGCGGTCGGGCACCGGCTTCGTCTCGGGCAGACCAACGCCAGCGTCTCGCGCCGCGGCGCCATCCGTGGCGTGCATTTCGCCGACACCCCGCCCGGGCAGGCGAAATACGTGTTCTGCCCGAGCGGTTCGCTGCTGGACGTCATCGTCGACCTCCGGGTCGGCTCGCCCACTTTCGGGGAATGGACGTCCGTTCTGCTCGACGGCACCGACTACAAAGCGGTCTACATCGCCGAAGGCCTGGGCCACGCCTTCATGGCTCTCGAAGACGAAACGGTCATGGCGTACCTCTGCTCCGAGCCGTACGCCCCGGCGGGCGAGCACGGCGTCAACCCGCTGGACGCCGATCTCGCGCTGCCCTGGCCTCAGGACATCGAACCCGTCGTGTCCGAAAAGGACACCGTGGCGCCCCTGCTGAAAGAAGCCCTGGAGCAGGGACTGCTGCCGCGGTACGACGACTGTGTGGCGTACTACGAGAAGTTGCGGTCCGCGAACTGAGTCAGCGCGCCACGTCCTCGGCCAGCACCCGTTCCACGTTCCGTTCCGCCAGCGCGGTGATCGTGACGAAGGGGTTCACCCCGGTGCTGCCGGGGATCAGCGATCCGTCGGTCACGTAGAGGTTCGGGTAGCCCTTCACCCGGCCGTACAGGTCGGTGGCCTCACCCAGCACCAGACCGCCCAACGGGTGATAGGTGAACCGGTTCTCGAACGACCTGGTATCCCCGAACAGGTCACTGCGGTAGATCGTGCGATTCGCCCGGTTGACCTTGTCGAACAACGACTTCGCCGCGTCGATCGACGGCTTCCCCTGCGAAGCGCGCCAGTGGAGACGTGCGGAGTCGCTCGCGGGGTCATAGGTGAAGTGGCCGCGTTCGGGGTTCTTCGTGATCGCCAGGTACAGGCTCAGCCAGGTCTCGACCCCGGCGGGCACCGGCGCGACCTCGGCGAAGACCGGGTTCACCGGGTCGTCCCACGCGTCGATGCCGAGCGCGGGCATTCCCGACTGCAGCGATCCGCCGAGATCCCACGCGTGGTTGGCGCGGCCCAGCATCACGTTGCCGTTGGTGCCCCAGCCGCGGCCGACCGCGTCGTTCAGTCCCGGCAGCGTCCCGGTTTCCCGTGCCCGCACGAGCAGTTCCGTCGAACCGAGGCTGCCGGCGCCCAGGAACAGGTATTTCGCGCCGAGTTGTTTCCTCGCCACGACCGCGCCGTCTTCGGAGGTCTCGTGCACGGTGAGGACATAGGTGCCGTCGGTCTGCCGGGTGATCCCGCGGACCTCGTGCAGCGTCTTGATGGTCACCTTCCCGGTGCCCAGCGCGGCCGCGAGGTAGGTCTTGTCGAGGGACCGTTTGCCGTGGTTGTTGCCGTAGATGACCTCGGAGGCGAGCGCCGACCTCGGCACCTTGCCCGCTTCTTCCCGCTTCATGTACTCGAAGTCGTAAACGCTGGGCACGAACACCGTCTTGAGTCCCGCGCGCGTCGCGGCCTTCCGGGACACCCTCGCGTAGCGATAGGAACGGCAGGTTTCGAACCAGCGCGGATCGATGTGGTTCACGCCGAGGGTCCGGTTGGCCCGGGGGAAGTACGTCCCGTACATCTCGTCCGCGTCGACGGCCGGCAGGATCTCCTCGAAGTACGACCGCCTCGGCGTCACGGCCATCGCGCCGTTGACCAGCGAACCGCCGCCGACGCCGCGTCCGACGTAGACGGACATGTCGCCGTGGCTCACCCTGTCGAGGACGCCGGGATAGCGCCCGATGTCCCGGTTCGCCAGGTCCATCCAGAGGAACGACGCGAGCGGGGCCTGCGTGCGGTTCTTGAACCACGCGGCGCGCCGGTCCGGCCGGAGCATGTCGCAGAAGACCTTGCCGTCCGGCCCGGGGTCGGCCCACAGTTTGCCCATTTCGAGCATGACCGTGGGAATCCCGGCCTCACCGAGGCGGAGGGCGGTGACCGCGGCGCCGTAGCCGGTGCCGATCACCACGGCCGCCGAGAAGCCCGGGGACACTTCTTCGGCCTGCGCGGTGGAAATCGTGGTCAGCCCGAGAGCGGCGGCGGAGTTGAGCGCGGTGTACCCGAGGAACTTGCGGCGCGACAGTGGGGACATGGGCCGATGATCGCCCGCTGTTCGAGCCGCCTTCAAGAGCGAATCCGAAGCAGATTCGCGTCAGCTGGGTAAACACCGTTTATTTTCACTCGAACGTGGCGATTCAGGGGTCCCTTGGGTGGCTTCCCCGATGTGGCTCGGACCGGCTCAGACCACTCTTTCGAGCCATGAGACGCCTTCTCGCCGCAACCGCGGCCGCACTGTCCGCAGCCGCCCTCTTCGCCTTCCCCGGCCACGCCTCCGCGGCGAAGCTACCGAACTTCGACTTCTCCGCCTGCCCCGCTCCGCCCGCCAACGCCGACCCCGGCACCTGGCGTTGCGAAGCCTTTGTCTCCCAAGGAGCCCTGACCATCGGCGACCGGGAGATCCCGCTCGGGGAGATGCGGCTGACGTTCTCCGAAGGCAGAGTGGACGGGAAGTTCGCGCAGGTGTTCGGCGAACTGCGGCACGCCCCGGCCCGGATCCGCGGCGCTTTCGGCACGACCCTGCAGCTGAAGTACGGCGGCTACTCCGACTTCCTGTCGAACGACGAGCGCCGCGGCGAGCTGGACCTCTACGCCGTCCTGCGGCATCCCTTGCTGCCCAAGGAATGCACGATCGGCACTCTCGACGCGCCGCTGCACTCGGTGGTCAAGGACGATCCCGCCGTCCCCTTCGAGGTGATCTCGCAGAACCCGAAGACGGTGAGGTTCGGCGTCGTCGACTCGCAGCTTGCCCTGCCGGGTACGACCGGCTGCGGCCCGCTGACGCGAGCGGCCGACGAGGTACTCGGCCTCCCGTCGGCGAGCGGGAAGAACACCTTCAAGCTGTCGACCTACGTGCAGTTCAAACCCCTCTGACCACCCGCGTTTCGTCCTCTGAATGCGGTAGTTGCACGCGCAAGGACCGCATTCAGAGGACGAAACGCCTGAGTCTTACTTCTTCTTGGTCACCCAGATGGTGATGGTCGCGGTCACGACGGGTTTCCCGTTCGTGTCCGTGATCGTCACCGGCACGGGGAGTTCGAAGCCCTCGTCGCCGAATTCCGGCAACTCCGGAAGCTCGGCGACGGCGCGCAGACTCGTCTCGGCCTTCGCGACGTACGCGACCGTCATGCCCTTCGGCAGCCAGCGATGCGTCGTGGGCACGGTCGCCTCGGCGAGCATGCCCATCGCGATTTCCGCGAGGTTGCAGGCCGCGATCGCGTGAAAAGTCTTGATGTGGTTGTAAACACCCCACCACTTCGGGGACGTCACCTCGCACCGGCCGGGACGCAGCTCGCGTACCGACGGGAGCACCGTCCGGAAGTACGGCACACGCAGGCACATCGCCGCCGAGAACAGCTGTTTGCCGACCGGCTTGCCCGCCAGCCGGTTCCACATCGCGTAGGTCGGATTCTGCGCCATCACGGTCTCCTCACCATGTTACTCACCAGTAGCATAACCGGACGGCAGGCTATATTCGCAACGTGGCACATCGGCTCTTCCTCCTCCGGCACGGTCAGACCGAGTGGTCAGTCAACGGACGGCACACCGGACGCACCGACATCCCGCTCACGGCCGCCGGCGAGGGGCAGGCCCGCGCGGCGGGCGGCACCCTGCGCGCGGTACTCGGCGGCAGCCCGGCGCTCGTCCTCTCCAGCCCCCGCACCCGGGCGCTGCGCACGGCCGAACTGGCCGGACTGCGCGTCGACGAGGTCACCGAAGAGCTGTCCGAATGGGACTACGGCGACTACGAGGGCGTCACGACCCCGGTGATCCGCGAGACCGTCCCCGGCTGGACGGTCTGGTCACACCCGATCCCCGGCGGCGAAAGCGCGGAAGACGTCAACTCCCGCGCGGACAAGCTGATCGACCGGATCCGCGAGCCGCTCGGCAGGGGTGACGTGATCCTGGTCGGCCATGGACATTTCAGCCGTGTCCTGGTCGCGCGCTGGATCGGCCTCCCGTCGACGGCGGGTGTCCACTTCGGACTCGACCCGGCCGGTGTCGCGGTGCTCGGCGACGAACGCGGCGAGCCGCAGATCGAACACCTCAACCTGCTCCCCACCACAGAGGACTGAAATGGACGACCGCATCCGGCGTATCCGCGAAGAAGACGTGGACGCCGTCGTCCAGCTCGTCTACGACCTCGCCGAGTTCGAACGCGCCCCGGACGAATGCCACCTCACGCCCGGGCAGCTGCGCGTCGCGCTGTTCGGCGAGGCGCCGGGCCTGTTCGGGCACGTCGCCGAGGTCGACGGCGAGATCGTCGGCTACGCGCTCTGGTTCCTCAACTTCTCCACCTGGCGCGGTGTGCACGGCATCTACCTGGAGGACCTCTACGTCCGCCCCGAACAGCGCGGCTCCGGCCTCGGCAAAGCGCTCCTGGCCACCCTCGCGGCGGTCTGCGTCGAGCGCGGCTACGCCCGTCTGGAGTGGTCGGTGCTCAACTGGAACCCGGCACAGGGGTTCTACAAGTCGCTCGGCGCGGTGCCGATGGACGAATGGACCGTCGACCGCCTCACCGACGAACCCCTGAAGGCACTCGCCGACCAGGTCTAGTCAGGAGTCGCGTTCCTCGCGCTCACGACGCGCCGCACGGCCCGCGGCACCGTCCCGTTCGGCGGCCTCTTCCTCGGTCTCGCCTTCCTGCATCCCGAGCGCCCACGCGCGCGAAGGGCGGCGGAACAGCAGCACGACGACGGCGACGCCGACCAGCCCCAGCGGCACACCCCACAACGGCTGCCCGGACGGCCCCGCGCCGTACCAGCCGACGCCCACCAGGATCAGCGCGACGACCACGCCGGGCGACCTCGCCCACGTCTTCCCCATCATCAGCCCGGCGGCGCAGGCCAGCGTCCCGGCGGCGAGGACGAGGTAGTAGGCGACTTCGGCCAGGAGGTTCTCGGGCCCGGCCCGGCCGTTGACCAGGAGCAGGATCGCGAACACGATCAGGGCGAGCCCCGGCAGCGCGGTGACGGCGCCGGCGAGGCGGACTTCACGGGGCGCGGGCGAGAGCTTGTCGGCGATGGACACGGCGAAACAGCCTTCCAGGCTTCCGGACACGGTGCTCCGCCAGGGCGGGTCACCGTACGTGAGCACTTTCGATCGTATGCCACCCGGTCGGCCGGTTTCCCCTCGCCGCCGCAGGGGAAGAATTGGCGGTGTCGTCGATGAGCGGGCGGTCGGCCCGGGTGCACTTGTCACGACGCGCGGCGGAACAACAGCACGATGAGGAGGAACGCCCGCCACAGGGTCATAAGGTGCTGCTTCGAGGACGCACCGGCCACTGAGCTTCGCGTCACCTGACGCTCCCCTCTTCGGGCCGACGTCACTTACCCTGCGGTATGTGCGTGCCATCCTCGTCGTGAATCCCCAGGCCACCTCGACCACCGCCGGTGGCCGTGACGTGCTGGCGCACGCACTGGCCAGCCAGGTCAAACTCGACGTGGTGGAGACCGA
The DNA here is from genome assembly GCF_051373225.1 of Amycolatopsis sp. w19. Taxonomy (NCBI): domain Bacteria; kingdom Bacillati; phylum Actinomycetota; class Actinomycetes; order Pseudonocardiales; family Pseudonocardiaceae; genus Amycolatopsis; species Amycolatopsis sp. w19. Next base: position 203,101 of record NZ_JBPQFM010000008.1, read on the forward strand.
CTACCGCGGCCACGCGATGGCCGTGGCGCGGTCCGCCGCCCGCGACGGGATCGACCTGGTGGTCGCCCACGGCGGCGACGGCACGGTCAACGAGGTGGTCAACGGTCTCCTCGCGGACGCCGACGGCGATCCGGCGAAGGTCGGCGACGTCCCCATGCTCGGTGTCGTACCGGGCGGCTCGGCGAACGTCTTCGCCCGCGCGCTCGGGATCGCGCACGATCCCGTCGAAGCGACCCATCAGCTCCTCAACGCCATCGAGAACGACCGAAGCCGCAAAGTCGGCCTCGGGATCGCCGACGGCCACTGGTTCACCTTCAACGCCGGCCTGGGCTGGGACGCCGACGTCGTCGGCCGCGTGGCCAAGCGCCGGGGCAAGCAGACCACCGCGGGGCTCTATCTGAGGGCCGCGGTGGCGTCGCATCTGCGGCCTCCGCTCGGTCGTCCGCCCCTCACGGTCCGCATCCCGGGTGAAGAGCCCACCGAAGTGCTGACCGCTTTCGTGTCGAACACCGATCCGTGGAGCTACCTGGGCGACCGTCCCGTCCACCTGAACCCGGACAGCTCGTTCGACACCGGACTGGGCCTTTTCGCGTTGAGCGGTCTGGGATTGCCCACCGTGTTCAAGCATGTACGGCAGGCATTGCTCACGAAGAGCGACCAACGCGGGCGACGTCTCCTTCGTCACGATGACCTGCCGATGATCCGCATAGACGCTGCTGAACCGGTAAACTTCCAGGTGGACGGCGACCTCGTCGGCCAGCGGAAGAGGGTGGAGTTCTTCAGCGTCCCGGGAGCACTGACGGTAATCGTCTGACGACCGGACCGCTGATCGCCTGCGGCAAAGTACGAACTGCCGCTCATCGACGCAGAACCTCCGCTCACCGCATCGGCCTTCCCATCGGAAGGCCGTTTCGGAACGAAACCGCAGGTCAGAAGCGTCGCTCGGCCGGGTGAGCTGACTCACCGATCTTCAGAAAACCCTTGTCGAAACGGGTGCTTCGTGAAAGCATTCACAAGCACCCAAAAAAACGACCGCCATGACGACTATGGCGCGGAGTACCGCGCCGTTATGAAGGAGCTCAGAAACATGGACTGGCGCCACGACGCGGCCTGCCGAGACGAGGACCCCGAGCTGTTCTTCCCGGTGGGAACCAGCGGTCCTGCTCTGTCGCAGGTAGCGCAGGCGAAGGCCGTGTGCCACCGCTGCACCGTCGCTTCCGACTGCTTGGCCTGGGCATTGGCCAGCGGGCAGGACGCAGGCGTCTGGGGCGGGATGAGCGAGGACGAGCGACGGGCCCTGAAGCGCCGTCGTACGCACATCGGCACGCGTACCTCCGCCTGAGTTTTTCAACTCACGCACGCTTCATCGCATCACCAAAAACTGAGTAACAACCCCAAGCCTCGGGTAATCCCGCGGTGCAGTGGCTCTATGGCCCTGCGTCGCGAGGTGACACCTACCCGACTTGAGCTTAACAAGCGAGGCCGACACGCCCCCGAGGGGGTGTGGCTTCAGCGGGCTTTCACAAGTCCTCCCGCGGAACCGTTACAGGGCCGGCGCCACTTCTCTTCGGGCGCCGGCCCTAAAACGTGTCCGGGTGGGACTGTCCATTGAGGATGATCAAACGCGACAGTCCACTACAGACGTCGCGACAGCGGGATGCGCAAGGCGGCTTCGGTGCCCAGCCTGCGACCGCCGGTCTCTTCGGAATCCCCGCGCAATCCCCGGATCGACAGCGATCCGCGCAGTTCCGACTCCACGAGGGTCCGCACGATCTGAAGACCGAGGCCGTCGCTGCGTTCCAGCGAGAACCCCGAGGGCAGCCCGCGCCCGTTGTCGCGGATGACGACATCGAGCCAGCGCGCCGAGCGCTCCACCACGAGTTCGACCTTGCCCGGCCGTCCATCGGGGAAGGCGTGCTCGATGGCGTTCTGGACCAGCTCGGCCAGCACCATCACCAACGGCGTCGCGATCTCGGCGACGACGACGCCGAACGAACCCGTGCGCGAAAGCCCGACCTGCGATTCGGCCGTCGCGACCTCGCCGACCATCGGGAGGACGTTGTCGAGCAGCTTGTCGAGATCGACCCGCTCGTCCACCGAGATGGACAACGCCTCGTGCACCATCGCGATCGACGAGACGCGGCGCACGGATTCGCCGAGCGCGAGCCGCGCCTCCTCGCTGGAGGTCCGGCGCGACTGGAGCCGCAGCAACGCGGCGACGGTCTGCAGGTTGTTCTTCACCCGGTGATGGATCTCGCGGATCGTCGCGTCCTTCGAAAGGAGGGCGCGGTCACGGCGCTTCACTTCGGTGACGTCGCGCACCAGAACCAGCGCGCCCGCCGGCTGCCCGGCGGGCCGCAGCGGCAGCGCACGGAACAGCACGACGGCGCCACGCCGGGAATCCGCCTCCGTGCGGCTGCTGGGCTTGCCGTCGAGTGCCTCGATGATCCGGTGCGACACCTCGGTCGCGTCGAACGGGTCACGGATGAGCGACCTGGTCAGCGGCGCGAGGCGCTGGCCGACGAGATCCGATTCGTGCCCCATCCGGTGGTAGGCCGACAACCCGTTCGGGCTGGCGAAGACCACGGTGCCGGTCGGGTCGAGGCGGATGAGGCCGTCGCCGACCCGCGGGCTGGTGTGGGTGTCCGTCTGGTTACCCGGGCTGGGGAAGGTGCCGTCGACGATCATCTGGCACAGGTCGCCCGCGCTGCCGAGATAGGCGATCTCGAGCGGGCTCGGCACCCGCGAGGCGGCCAGGTTGGTCTCCCGGGACAGGACGGCGATCACCGAGCCGCCGAACACCACCGGGATGGCCTCGCGCCGCATCGGCAGGTCGCGGTACCAATGCGGGTCCTCTTCGCGGCAGATCCGCACCTCGCGGCTCGCCTTGGCCAGCTGCGGATGCTCGTCCTCGGTGAACCGGGAGCCGACGACGTCCTCCGGATGGGCGGTCGGCGCCGTCGTCGGGCGCGCGTGCGCGACGCAGACGAAGTCGCCGCCATCGGGCTGTAGCTCCTCCGACACGGCGACCCAGAGCAGGAAGTCGGCGAAGGACAGGTCGGCCAGCAGCTGCCATTCGGCGACCACGGTCTGGAGATGGTCCGCGGCTTGACCGGACAGGCCGGTGTTCTCCGCGAGGAGATCGGAAAGGGTGGACACGTCCCCATCCAAGCAGGGTGAGGGCCGCATGACACACTGGAGAGGTTGACCCTGGCCCAGCGGTGTCGTATCACCCCGCGCGGGCCACTCGGACGAGGAGTGAAACATGTCGAAGCGCGCCCGCAAGCGTCGCGACCGTAAGAAGAACGGCGCGAACCACGGCAAGAAGCCCAACTCCTGATCATCGATCAGACGACGAAGGCCCCCGCACCGATCCGGTACGGGGGCCTTCGTGTGTCCTGGGCCGTGGTTACTCGAACGTCTGCTCGATCTTGACCTCGGTGCGCTCGATGGTGATCGAGCCCTTGGTCTGCACGGTCTGGCGGATGGAGGCCCGCAGCCGGGACTTCAGGTCGTCCGGCGCGTGGTCGCCACCGCACTTGCGGGCGAGCAGCTGCTTGATGTGCTCGTCGATGCCGTATTCCTCAAGGCACGGCGGGCAGTCCTCGATGTGCTTGCGCAGGGCGGCGTCGCGCTCGGCGCTGCACTCCTTGTCCAGGAGCAGGTAGATGTCGGCGAGGGCCTCCTCGCACCTGACCTTGTCGTCCGCTCCGGCGCAGTAGTCCTCGCTCATCGCCCCGCCACCTCCTGCTGTTTGCCCGCGCGGATGAAGCCGCGCTCGCGCGCGACGTCGGCGAGCAGGTCACGGAGCTGGGCGCGGCCGCGGTGCAGCCGGGACATCACGGTGCCGATGGGCGTGTCCATGATCTCGGCGATCTCCTTGTACGCGAAACCTTCGACATCGGCGAGGTAGACCGCGAGGCGGAACTCCTCGGGCAGCTTCTGCAGCGCTTCCTTGACGTCGGCGTCGGGCAGGTTGTCCATCGCCTCGACCTCGGCCGAGCGCAACCCGCTGGAGGTGTGGCTCTCCGCCTTGGCGATCTGCCAGTCGGTGATCTCCTCGGTGGGCTGCTGCACCGGCTGGCGCTGACGCTTGCGATAGCCGTTGATGTAGGTGTTCGTGAGGATGCGGTACATCCACGCCTTGAGGTTCGTACCCGCCTTGAAAGACGCGAAGGCCGCGTACGCCTTCAGGTACGTCTCCTGGACGAGGTCCTCGGCGTCGGCGGGATTCCGGGTCATCCGCATGGCGGCCGAGTACAACTGGTCGAGCAGGGGCATCGCGTCCCGCTCGAAGCGCTCGGCCCGCGCGGCCGCCTCTTCGGCGTCCGTGCCCGTGTCCGGCGCGGGATTCTGCGTGCTCGGCAAACCGTTCCCTTCCCGATCGGCGTCGATGCGCTTGTGCGCATGAGACGTCGCCGAGTTTACGCGCGGACGGATCACCTGGCCGCCCGGCGTGCGCGGGATCAGGATTCGGGGGGCTTCGAGTGTGGTGGACACATGGCTTCCAACAGTGGTGACCGGTGATGCATTCCCCCGGGTTCGTACACTCCGGCCATGGCAGGCAAGGGAACCCCGGCGACGGCGCTGCTGGTGAAGCAGAAAGTGGCGCACGTGCTGCACGCCTACGACCACGACCCGCGGGCGGAGTCGTACGGCCTCGAAGCCGTCGAAGCGCTGGGGCTCGACCCCGCGCGCGTGTTCAAGACACTGGTCGCCGAGGTCGACGGGAAACTGACCGTCGGCGTGGTCCCGGTCACCGGTCAGCTGGATCTGAAGGCGCTGGCGGCCGCCGTGGGCGGGAAGAAGGCGAAGATGGCCGACCCCGCCGCCGCGCAGCGCGCGACGGGGTACGTGCTCGGCGGGATCTCGCCGCTCGGGCACCGGAGCAGGCTGCCGGTGGTGATCGACTCGTCGGCGGAGAAGTTCGAGACCGTGCACTGCTCGGCGGGGCGGCGCGGGCTGGAGGTCGAACTCGCGCCCGGCGATCTGGCGCGGCTCACCGGCGCCGTGGTGGCCCCGATCGCCGGCTGACCACTCCCGGCGTTTAGTCCTCTGAATGCGGTAGTCGCGCGTGCAAGGCCGCGGTATGGGTGTCGCCCGGTACTCGGTCCTGGTGTCACCAATGACGCTCATTGGGGACACCAGAACCGAACCTGACCCTGAAGGCAGTGAAGGGTGAATGTCCGTTTGATGTATATATGTGCGGCTTTCGATGGGGGTCGTGAGTGATAAAGAGCGTTCTAACGCTCTTTATCACTCACGACCCCCATCGTGAACGCTCGAATCGGGCACGATCACCCCGAAAGTGTCCCCTGCGGACAGCCGAGAAGGAGTCAGGCCACCGTGACACGCCCTCCGTCACCCACTTGACCAGCGGATAGACACCCCGCCAACACCGTCAGCCACAGCACGCACCAGCCGGAACAGGCGGCCGAGACCTACCCCGTCCGAATAAACCAAGAGCATCACTCGACGTCCCAAATCCTTCATGGACACGGCTGACCACTCACCCGTGAGAGGGAGTGCGGTCGGTCCCCAGCGGGAAGATCACGCGGCCGCGCCAGGGAATCGTCATCGGCGAACGAACGACGACTCCCGGGAGCGACGAAATGACCGAGACCTTGCCCGGCGTACCGAGATGGGCGAACCTCGCCGCCCACGCGGCGGCGCTGGTGACGGTGCCGTCCGGGCTGTGGCGGATCGCGATGGGCCTCGGCCTCCCGGTCGGGTTCACCGCGCGAGGGCTGGCCGAGTTCGGGATCCCCGGCTGGGGCACGGCCTACGTCTTCGGCCTGAGCCTGCTCTCCGAAGCGCTCGCGTTCCTCACCCTCGGGCTGGTCCGGCCGTGGGGTGAGGTCTGGCCGCGCTGGATCCCGGGGCTGCGCGGCCGCCGGATCCCGCCGCTCGCGGCGATCCTCCCGGCCGCCGCGGGGGCGATCGCCTTGATCGGGCTGAGCGTCCAGTGGCTGTTCCGCTGGACTCAGGCCGGGTCTTCGGTGCCGCCGGGAACCAGGGAGGACTCGCCGGTCTACGACATCGTCATGGCCGCCTGTTACGCGCCGCTCCTGCTCTGGGGCCCGCTGCTGGCCGTGGTCACCGTGCACTACGCCCGGCGACGGTTCTCAGGTCAGCGGCCGCAGCACACGCTCCAGCCACTCGGCGGCCGCGCGTGACACGCCGTCGAGGTCGGCGCTGAGGTTGTGATCCCCCTGGAGCACCACGATCTCGTGATGCGGCCCGGCCTTGGGAAGGCCGAACGGGTCCCGTTCACCCTGCACCACCAGGGTCGGGACCTCGACGGCGTCCAATTCACCCTGCCGGCTCTTCTCCGGTTTTCCCGGCGGATGCTCGGGGAAGGCCAGGCAGAGCACCGCCACCGCCTGCCCCGCCGCGGCGGTCCGGCAGGCGACGCGGGCCCCGGACGACCGGCCCCCGAACACGATCGGGAGGTCGTCGAAGCGCTCGGAGATCTCGTCGGCCACGGTGAGCCAGGCGGTGTCGAGCTGGGTGGCGGGGGCGGGCGCCCGGCGGCCGGCCACCCGGTACGGCTGCTCGACGAGCGCGACGTGGACGCCGGCCGCCTGCGCCGCGCGGGTGACCGCGACCAGGTCCTTCGCCCCGATCCCGCCGCCCGCGCCGTGCCCGAGCATCAGGACCGCGACCCCTTCTTCGGCACAGTGCAGCTCGGCCCGCGCGGGGCCGTAGGCGGTGTCGATCTCGAGTTTCGTCATGGGTTCGGCAGCTCGAAGAGCGCGCTGTCGGCGGCGGGTTCCACGCGGTCCAGCAGCTGCGGGCCGTTGTTGCGGACGTTGTTGACCAGGCTGGACACCGGCCGCAGCTCGATCGTGTCGACCAGGTCCACCGGGGGCGGGACGAGCAGATCCGTGACGTCGGGACGGTCCGGATCGAGCCAGGTGTCCCACTTCTCGCGCGGCATCAGCAGCGGCATGCGGTGGTGGATGTCGGTGAGCCTGCCGACCGAGTCCGTGGTGATCACGGAGAAGGTGATCAGCGGATCGGCGTCCTTGTCCTCCTTCGGCCGCCAGGTCTCCCAGATCCCGGCGAACGCGAGCGAGCCGTCACCCGGTCCGGTCATGAAGAAGGGCTGCTTCTCCTTGCCGTCACGCCGCCACTCGTACCAGCCGTCGGCGGGGACCAGGCAGCGCCTCGCCGAGACCGCCTTCTTGAAGGACGGCTTCTCCTTCGCCGTCTCGGCGCGCGTGTTGATCATCTTCGAGCCGACACCGGGGTCCTTCGCCCAGAACGGGACCAGGCCCCAGCGCATCATCCGCAGCGACCGGACGGCGGGTTCGTCTTCGAGCACCGCGCCGTCGGCGTCACGCGGATGCCGTTGCACGACGGTGGGCACGTCCTTGGTCGGCGCCACGTTGTGATCGGTCCGGATCCGGCCTTCGGTCAGGTCCACCGCGGCGAACTCGTCGATCAGCGCCGCCGGGTCCTTGGTGGCGGCATAACGCCCGCACATGCGAAAACCTCCCTAATCGACAGCCATCGTTACACGCCGGCCAGACGATGGCGAGCAGCATGGGATCATTGTTCCGCGGTGTTCGAAGAGCAGGAGGCGGTTTGGCGGGCAAGGACTGGCGCAGGCTGGACGAATCCGACGTGCGGATCCGTCCCGGCAAGGGCACCAGGCCGCGCAGCAAACGCCGTCCCGAGCACGCGGACGCCTCCACGGCGATGGTCATCGGCAAGGACCGCGGCCGCTGGACCTGCGCGATCGACTCCGATCCGGACCGCGTCGTCACCGCGATGCGGGCCCGTGAACTGGGCCGGGTCCCGGTCGTCGTCGGCGACACCGTCGGCATCGTCGGCGACGTGAGCGGGAAACCGGACACCCTCGCCCGCATCATCCGGGTGGACGAGCGCTCCAGTGTGCTGCGCCGGACCGCGGACGACACCGACCCCTTCGAACGAGTGGTGGTCGCCAACGCCGAGCAGCTGCTGATCGTGACCGCGCTGGCCGATCCCCCGCCGCGCACCGGATTCATCGACCGGTGTCTCGTCGCCTGTTACGCGGGCGGTCTCGAGCCGGTCCTCTGCCTGACGAAGGCCGACCTCGCGAGCCCGGACGAACTCCTCGCCGGCTACGCGGGCCTCGACATCCCGGCCGTGGTCACCCGGCACGACGAACATCCGGAAGAACTGACCGGGCGGCTCAAGGGCAGGCTCACCGCGCTGGTCGGGCATTCCGGGGTCGGGAAGTCCACTTTGGTCAATCGCCTGGTGCCCGACGCCGGACTGGCGACCGGCGTGGTCAGCGCGGTCGGCAAGGGCAGGCACACGTCCGTCGCGGCCGTCGCGCTCCCCCTGCCCGGCGGCGGCTGGGTGGTCGACACCCCCGGCGTCCGCTCGTTCGGGCTGGCACATGTGACCGCCGACGACATCGTGCTCGCGTTCGAGGAATTCGCCGCGGCCGCCGAAGAGTGTCCGTCCGGCTGCGGTCATCTCGGACCGCCTTCGGACCCGGACTGCGCGCTCGACGACGTGGTCACGGATGGTGACGCCAGTCACGAGCGACTGGAGTCTTTGCGCCGCCTTTTGGGTTCCCGGGCCGGGCATGACGACGATCGGTAACTAAATCCGATCTTGCGCGATACCCCGTTCGGATTAGATCAACTTTTCTGAGGGGTCCACTTGAAGCGCGTAACCATGCTCGCCGCCATCACCACGGCCGCCGTCCTGGCGCTGTCCGCTTGCGGTGGCGAGACGCAGCCCGGCGCGGCTGCTCCCGCTCCTGCTCCTTCCGAGGGGAAGAGCCTGCTTTCGTCGCCGCTCGGCGACCCGATCCAGCTCGCGGCGCTGACCCGCGAGAGCACCAAGAAGGCCAAGTCCTCGAAGGTCTCCATGGAGGCCTCCTCCGGTGGCCAGACCATGACCGTGACCGGCCAGGGGCTGTACGACGGCGAGAACAGCAAGTTCTCGATGTCGATGGACAGCGACGGCAAGAAGATGGACATCCTGTTCGTCGACAAGGCGCTGTACTTCAAGCTCGACGCCGCCGACAAGGCGGAGATGAAGACCGACAAGGAGTACGTGAAGGTCTCGGCCGACGGCCAGGACCCGCTCTCTCAGCTGCTCGGCAAGATGATGTCGAAGGCCGTCAAGGACAGCGACCCGTCGCGCACCCTCGAGCAGGTTTCGAAGGCGGGCAAGATCACGAAGTCGGACCAGGTCGAGCTGAACGGCGAGCTGACCAACCACTACGTGATCGACATCGAGGTCGAGAAGGCGATCGCGCTCGTCGTGGGCGAAGCCGGTGTGCCGCTCCCGCCGGAGGCGCAGAAGCAGCTCGACGCGAAGCTCAAGGGCAAGAACATCACCATCCCCACCGAGCTGTGGCTCAACGCCGACAACCTTCCGCTGCAGGTCACCATGGACCAGACCGCGTTCATGAAGGCGCTGGGCGCTCCCGGTGAGGGTTCGGCGAAGGCCACGATCAAGTACACCGACTGGGGAACGCCGATCACCGTCACCGCCCCGCCCGCCGACCAGGTCGGCGACCTGGCCGAGATCATGAAGAAGGCCGGACGCTGATGCGTCCCACCTTCAAGCTCGCCGCGGTGGCCGCGGCCCTGACCCTCGTGGTCACGGGCTGCGGCACCCGCCCTGGCGCGACGGCCGAGAACAACGGCGGCGAGCTCGCGCTGGCCAACCCGTTCACCGACGCGTTCGGCCTCGTCGAGGCCGCGAAGCAGGGGACGCGGAAGACGAAGTCGTCCAAGACGACCATCGACGCCATCACCAAAGACGCCAAGGTCACGGGCACCCTGCTGGCGTACTACGACGGTCCGGCCTCGAAGATCGAGGCGAACATGACCATCGCGGGCGAAGCAGGCGTCCTGCGTCTGGTCGACCAGACGCTGTACCTCAAGCTGCCCCCGTCGGAACAGGCCGAACTCAAGACGGACAAGGCCTGGGGGAAGATCGAGCTGAACAGCGCGGATCCCCGGGCGAAGGCCATGGGGAAGGCCTTGCTGCGGTCGTTCGAGATGGGCGACCCGGCGAAACAGCTGGAGTTGATCGAGAAGGCCGGGCGGATCATCCGGTCCGAGCAGACCCAGCTGGACGGCGTCCCGGTGAACCACTACTTCGTCGAGTACGACGTCAAGAAGCAGATCGAACTGTTCCTCGGCGGCGATGTCCCCGCCGACCAGCGGGCCGAGATCGAGAAGCGACTCGGGGACAAAGATCTGCGGGTTCCGGCCGAATTGTGGTTCAACGCCGAGCAGCTCCCGCTGAAGCTGACCATGGACCTGACCTCGGTCATGAAGTCGGCCGGAGCATCTGAAGCCGGCGAGGTCAAGTCGACCTACACCTACAGCGACTGGGGCACGCCGGTGAACGTCACCGCACCGCCGGCCGCCGAGGTGGCCGACTACACCGAATTGCTGAAGAAGGCGGGCAACTAACCCCTGCCCGCGCGTGAAGGCCTCCTTCCCTCGACTGAGCCGAGGGAAGGAGGCCTTCACGCGTTTCCGAACCATCGGACGGTGGAAATTCACGCGACAGGCACTACGGTGGTGGTACAGACCATTCACCCGAGGGAGTCCCATGCGTGCCACCGGATTCGCCGTCGTCTGTAGCGCTCTCCTGCTCGTGGGCGGCTGTTCCGGCGAAGAGAAACCGGCGGCGCGACCGGTGAACGACGCGGCGCAACTGGCCACGGTCGCCGCCGCGGGCACGCAAAAGGCCCGTTCGTCCAAGATCTCGCTCGAAACCACCGCGGAGGACGGCCGCAAGGTCGTGGTCACCAGTTCCGGGCTCTACGAGGGGCCGAACAGCAAGTTCTCCATGGTCGCCGAGGTCGCGGGTGAGAAACGGGACCTGATCTTCGCCGACGGCGTCCTCTACTACCACCTGTCGGACACGCAGGTCCAGGAGCTCAAGACCGACAAGGAATGGGTCAAGATCACCGCCGACGGCAAGGACTCGCTCTCCACCGCCAACGGCGCGCTGATGACGAACGTCGTCGAGACGATGGATCCGACCCGGACGATCGAGCGGATCTCGAAGTCGGGCAAGGTCACCAAATCCGAACAGGCCGACGTGAACGGCACGGCCGCCACGCGGTACGTCCTCGACCTCGGTGGCGCGCCGGCCGAGGTGTGGCTGGACGCCGAGCAGCGCCCGGTGCAGGTCAGCATGGGCAAGGCGACGGTCAAATACGACAGCTGGGCTTCGGACGTGGTGATCATCGCGCCGCCGCCCGAGGCGGTCGGCGACAGCCGCTGAGCCGTTCCCCCGATCGGGGCGTGGCCCGCTGCTGTGTTTCGCTTGGGTGCCCGCGATCGAAAGCAGGTCCTCATGCGGAGAACGGCCCTGTCCACCGTCGTGCTCGTACTCGGTGTGCTGCTCGCCGCCTGTGACGGCGACTCCGTCTCGTTCGCCGACGCCCGCGCGCTCGCCGACGGGGCCACGTCCGCCATGAACGGCAAGGCCGCGAAGTTCACCACCGACGTCACGGCGGGCACGATGCGGTCGAAGAGCCAGGGGCAGGCCAAGGTCGCGGGAACGGGTACCGCGCTGGCCATGACCACGGACTTCCTCGGCGAGCCGATCGAACTCCGGCTGGTCGACAAGATCGTCTTCGCCAAAGTCCCCGAGACCGCCCGCGAGGAGGTGCCCGGCGGGAAACCGTGGGTCAAGGTCTCCCCCGATGGCGCCGATCCGTTCTCGCAGGTCGCCGGGGGCAGCATCGACCAACTCGCGAAGCAGAACGACCCCGCCCGCGCGCTCGACCAGGTGCGGAAGGCGGGCACGGTCACCGGATCCGAGCACGGCGAACTCGACGGGATGTCCGCCGAGCGCTATCGGCTGGACGTCGACCTGGCCGCGCTGGGCGGTGACCTGCCCGCCGGTTTGTCGGCCGAGGCCGTCGCCGAACTGCGGGGCAAGGTCGGGAAGCTCCCCATGGAGGTCTGGCTCGACGACGCGCGCTTGCCGCTGCAGATCGTGCTCGACCTCGCCCCCGTCCTCGCCGCTTCCGGGGCCCCGGACAGCGCGACCGCCAAGATCGTCACGCGCTACAGCGAGTGGGGAACGCAGGCCGACATCCAAGCGCCTCCGCCGGAGGAGATCGGGGAGATCCCGGCGGGCTGATCCGTCACGTTCCGCTCCCCCGTCTCGTCGGGTTCGTGAAGGCCGGATTCGAGGAGCGAACATGCGCGTGATGGTGATCGGGGCGACCGGGATGCTGGGGCGTCCGCTGGTGCGGCGTCTGCTGGCCGAAGGCCACGAGGTGAGCGGCCTTGCCCGCGACGTGGACCGGGTCGCCGCGGTGCGCGCGACCGGCGCGGAACCGGCGCGGGGGTCCCTGTTCGACGTCGATTCGCTGGCAGGCGCGCTGCGGAGGCACGACGCGGTGGTGAACGTCGCGACCCGGATCCCGGACGCGCGGCGGGCGATGAAGCTGTCCGGCTGGGCCGAGAACGACCGCGTGCGGATCACCGGCAGCCAGACCCTGGCGGCCGCCGTGCGACGGGTCGGCGAGCTGGGAATCGTGGTGCAGGAAGGGATTTCGTTCGTCTACGCCGACGGCGGCGACGAGGAACTGGACGAGGACGCGCCGCTCGCGCTGCGCGGCAACATCGCGTCTTCGACGATGGCGCACGCGAACATCGCGGAGCTGGCGGACGAGGGACGCACCGCGATCCGGTTGCGGATCGGGCTGCTGGTCGGCGACGACCCGATGACCAGGACGATGCTGGCGGCCGCGCGGCGGGGCTCGCCGCTGGTCTTCGGCCGCCGGACCGACTGGACCGCGGCGATCCATCCGGACGACGCGGCGGGGGGCGCGATCGCGGCGTTGCGGGCGCCGAGCGGCGTCTACAACCTGGCCGCGGATCCGGTGCGGAAACAGGAACTCGGCGAGGCGATGGCCGCCGCGGCCGGGGTCCGGCGGCCGCGTGCGCTGCCGAAGTGGCTGGCGAACCGGCTCGGCCTGATGGCGGTGCTGGCGCGCTCGCAGCGCGTCGTCTCGACCCGGCTCACCGAGGCGACCGGCTGGCGCCCCGAACGCCCGGTGCCCGGCCCGTCTTGGTTCTGACGCGTTTCGTCCTCTGAATGCGGTCCTTGCGCGTGCAAGGACCGCATTCAGAGGACGAAACGCGAGAGGGGCTAGAGGAGTTCCAGCAGGAACGGCAGCTCTTGGGGCGCGTACCAGGCGAGTTCGTGGTCTTCGGCGTCGCCGAGAGTGAACTCGGCGTCCGGATCGCCGAGGTCGGCCTGGTCGATCACCGCGGCGGCGGCCTGGACGGACTCGGCGGCTTCGGCCGCGTCGACGTGGATCGCGGCGACGTCGGCGATCTTCACCGGCCCGGCCAGCCGGACGACGGCGGCGTCGAGATCCGGGCGCAGCGTGACCTCGTCGATGTCGGCCGAGATCACCACCCGCCGCGGCTCGGGCTTCTCCTCGGCCGCGATCAGCCGGAGCGACGCCCTGGCGGCGTCGAGCAGCGCGGCGTACTCGAGTTCTTCGTCGGATCCGTTGGCGTAGGACTCCCGCAGCGCCGGGGTCAGCGCGAATCCGGTGCCGCTGCGCGCCCGGAGCTCTCCGGCGGTTTCGAGCTCACGGAGCATCGCGATCGTCCCGGGTAGATAGACCCTCACCAGTGCGCACCCTTCAGCTCTTCCAACGATTCCTCGATCATCCCGGCGAGCAGGTCCACATCGGACACGGCCTTGCGATCGCCGTTCAGTCCGAAGTAGACACCACCGTGATACGAGGTGACCCCGATCGCCAGCGCCTGATTGCGCACCAGCGGCATGACCGGGAACATCTCCACCATCTTCGCCTGTCCCGCGTAGAGCGGCACCTGCGGGCCCGGCGAGTTCGTGATCAGCACGTTGAAAATACGTCCCGACATCGACCCGGCCACCCGCGCGCCGAGCGAATGCAGCGTCGGCGGGGCGAAACCGCCGACCGTCAGCAGCCCGCGCGCGGCGACCGAACGGCCAGAGTCGAGGTGGTCCGCCATCGCATGGCCGATGTGCTGCAGCCGCAGGACCGCGTTCGGCTCCCCGACCGGGAGATCGACCAGGTAGGCGTCGACCTGGTTGCCGACCAGCGCCGGCGTCGAGTACTCGGCCGTCTCGGCGTCGCGGACGGCCATCGGCACGAGCGCGCGCACGGTGGTCGTCGCGGTCAGGTTCGAGCCGCGGGAGAGCAGCCATTCCCGCAGCGCGCCGGTGATCACCGCGACCACGACGTCGTTGACCGTGCCGCCGTGCGCGGCGCGGACCTTGCGGAGATCCTCCAGCCGCGTGCGGACCCCGGCGAACATGCGGCCGCCGGAGGTGCGGACGTTGAGCGGCCCGGACGGCGCCGGATTCACCATGGTCTTCAGCGCAGAAGCGACGTCGCCGACCGTTTCGGTGACCTTGCCCGCCATCGCGGTGGCGTCGTGGGCGATGGAGCGGACGTTCTCCACCAGCTCCGTCGGCCGCTGCACGGTCTCGGCGACCGCGTCGAGGATCAGCTGCGTGCGGCTCGGTTCCCGGCGCGGATGCCAGGTGTCGTCGAACGGTTCCGGCTCCTGCGGGGTGGCGTCGAGGATCAGCTGCCCGATCTCGATGGTGCCGATCCCGTCCACGACCGACTGATGCGTCTTGGTCACCAGCGCGACGCGGTCGCCCGCGAGCCCCTCGACGAAGTACGCCTCCCAGAGCGGCCTTCCCGGGTCGAGCCGCCGCGACATCAGCCGCGCCACGAGGTCGAACAGCTGACCGTCGGAGCCCGGCTGGGGCAGCGCGGACCGCCGGACGTGGTAGTTCAGGTCGAAGTCGACGTCGTCGACCCACACCGGCCGGGCGAGGTGACCGGGCACCTCCAGCACCCGCTGCCGGTAGCGCGGCAGGAACGCCAGGCGCTGCCCGATCAGGTCGAGCAGCCGCTCGTGGGTGAAGCCCTCGCGCGGTCGCTCGAAGATCGCCACGCCGCCGACGTGCATCGGGGTCGAGTGGTCTTCCACGTACAGGAACGAGGCGTCCAGCGCGGAGAGGCGGTCGGGCATGGGCCGATCCTTACATAGTGGGACACTCGCCGGTGTGGGTGATGAGTCGGTGATCTCGCCGAAGGACCGGTTCCTGACGGTGTACGGCCGCAAACCGGTGCTCGAGGCATTGGACGACGCGGCGCTCGAGGTGGACAAGGTGATCCTCGCCGACACCGTGCGCGGGCCGAACGCCGCCGAGATCCAGCGTGCCGCGAAAGCCGCCGGGGTGCCGGTGCAGCGGGCGAGCGCGCATCGCGTCAAGGTGCTGGCTGGCAACGGCAAGCAGGACCAGGGCGTGCTGGCCGACGTCGTCGCCCCGCGTATGCGGTCGTTGCACGCGGCGCTGTCCGACGGCAGGCCGCCCTCGCGGGTGCTGCTGCTCGACGGCATCACCACCCCGGCGAACGTCGGGATGATCCTGCGCACGGCGACCGCCGCCGGACTGGAGGGGGTCGTGGTGCCGCGGCGCGGGGTCGCCGCCCTCGACCCGATGGTGGTCAAGGCTTCGGCAGGGGTCGCGTTCCGCGCGCCGGTGCTGCGGTGCGGCAGCGCGCGCGAGGCGGCCGAGATGCTCACCGAGGCCGGTTACGGGATCTACGCGCTGGGCGCTTCGGCACGCAGCTCGGTGTTCGACGTCGAACTGCCGCAGCGCGCGGCGTTCGTGCTGGGCGGGGAGACGAACGGCGTCGGCGCCGAGGTCGGCGAACTGGTGACGGACTGGGTGTCGATCCCGATGCCCGGCGAAGTCGAGTCGCTGAACGTCTCGGCCGCCGCCGCGGTGCTGTCGTTCGAGCTGGTGCGCCGGGCGGCCACTAAGGCTTCGGGAACAACGCGCTGAGCTCGGTCAGCGTCTCCTCGACCGACGTGTGGTGCACTCCCGCCATCCCGGCCGCGATCGCCGCGCGGACGTTGTGCGCGGCGTCGTCGACGAACACGCACCGGTCGGCGGGCAGGTCGAGCAGACCCGCGGTGAGCAGGTAGACCTCGCGTTCGGGTTTGGCCACGCCGACCTCGCCGGAGAAGACGAGCGCGTCGAAGAACGGACCGAGTGACCGCTTGGCCTCGTCCGACGCGCCGGGGGCGTTCGAGAGCAAGGCCGTTTTGATGCCGCGCTCCCTGACCGAGCGCAGGAAGGCGTACAGCTCGTCCGCGCCCACGTCCGTGAGCACCCCGGCGTAGTCGACGACCAGCCCTTTCAGCACGCGCTCACCGTACACAAGCGATCACCGCCCGGTTCATCCTCTCGGGCGGTCCTTGTCGCGGCTTCGCCCGCCGCCTGCCCCTTAGTTGCTGGGCGTGGCCGAGGGGGCCGCGGAGGGGGACTGCTCGATGAAGTCGTACGTACTGAGACGGCTCGAACCGTACGAACCGCCGTACCGGGTCGCCGACCGGCCGGACGGCCTGGTGCACCGGGCGGCGTCGCCGGACAACCAGCTCGTGCTGGATCTGCCGCTGGCCGGGGAAAGCGTCGTGGAGGAACCGCTGCCGTCACCGGACACCCCGGACGGCAGGCAGATCGGCAGGCTGCTGACCACCATCCTCGAAGCGTGTGACGGCCGCCGTCCGGCGGTCCAGGTGCGGCCGATCCTCGACCCGGCGCTCCACCACGCACTGCTCGAAAGCGGCCTTCGTCGTCCAGCGGGCGGCTACCGGCCGAAGTCGGTGCACCTGGGTCACCCGGCGGACGGCGTCGTCGAAGCCTGCGCGACCGTCGAACAGAACGGACGCTGCCTCGCCTTGGCCGCCCGCTTCGAACGGACGCCGTCGGGCTGGGTGTGCACCCGCTTCCATCTGCTGAAGCCTCCGCGACGGGTCTCCGCGCTCGCGGCCTGATGCGCGTGAAGGCCTCCTTCCCTCGGTTCAGCCGAGGGAAGGAGGCCTTCACGCGCTTGGGGCCTTTAGCGGCGCGGGCCCTTCTTGCCCTTCTTCTGGGAGGCGCGCTGCGCGGCGCGACGCTCCCGGCGGGTTCCGCTCTGGTCGCCACCGGCGCTGCCAGCACTGTCCGAATGCGACTCGACGCCGCCGTCTTCGGAGGGGCCCGACATGGTCAGCCCGGTCTGCGAACCACCGCCGAGTCCCTTGCCCCGCAAGGCGGAAGGCACGGATTCGGTGTCGGTCGCCGGACCCTGCGGAGGCGTCGGGCGGGCGTGCCTGCCGTCGCCGTTCGCGGCCTGGCCGTTCCCGGAGCCGACACCGGCGGGCAGCGCGGACGCGGACTCGGGCGCCGGGGTGGTGGGCTCGGCCTGCTCGACCTGGAGGTTGAACAGGAAGCCGACGGCCTCCTCCTTCAGCGACTCCAGCATCGCGCGGAACATGTCGTAGCCCTCGCGCTGGTACTCGATGACCGGGTCGCGCTGCGCCAGGGCACGCATGCCGATGCCCTCCTTGAGATAGTCCATCTCGTAGAGGTGCTCACGCCACTTGCGGTCGAGCACGGTGAGCATCACCTGACGCTCCAGGCTCCGCATCGCGCCTTCGCCGACCTTGCCGTCGATCTCGGCCTCGCGCTCGTCGTACGCGCGGTGGGCGTCTTCGAGCAGCGCCTCACGCAGCCTGTCGGCGTCGAGGTCGTCGTCCTCGGTGAGCTCTTCCCAGGTGACCTTGACCGGGTACAGCTGCTTCAGCGCCGTCCACAGCTTCTCGTGGTCCCAGTCCTCCGCGTAGCCCGAAGAGGTCTCCTCGGTGACGTACGCGTTGATGACGTCGACCAGCATGTGCTCGATCTGCTCGCGCAGATCTTCGCCTTCGAGGACGCGCAGACGCTCGGCGTAGATCACCTTGCGCTGCTCGTTCATGACCTCGTCGTACTTGAGGACGTTCTTGCGGATCTCCATGTTCTGCTGCTCGACCTGCGTCTGAGCGCTCTTGATCGCCTTGGAGACCATCTTGTGCTCGATCGGCACGTCGTCCGGCAGCCGCATGGTGGTCATGACCCGCTCGACCATCGTCGCGTTGAAGCGGCGCATGAGCTCGTCACCGAGCGACAGGTAGAACCGGGACTCGCCCGGGTCGCCCTGACGGCCGGAACGACCGCGGAGCTGGTTGTCGATCCGGCGCGACTCGTGCCGCTCGGTGCCGAGCACGTAGAGCCCGCCGGCCTCGCGGACCTCCTCGGCCTCGGCCTTCGTGTCGGCCTGGACCTCTTCGAGCACCTTCGGCCAGGCGGCCTCGTACTCCTCGGAGTGCTCCACCGGGTCGAGGCCGCGGTCGCGCAGCACCTCGTCGGCGATGATGTCCGGGTTGCCGCCGAGCACGATGTCGGTACCGCGGCCCGCCATGTTGGTGGCGACCGTGACCGCGCCCTTGCGCCCGGCGCGGGCGACGATCAGCGCCTCCCGGTCGTGGTGCTTGGCGTTGAGGACCTCGTGCGGGACACCCAGCTTGAGCAGCAGCTTCGACAGGTGCTCGGACTTCTCGACACTCGTGGTGCCGACCAGCACCGGCTGGCCCTTCTCGTGCCGCTCGGCGATGTCCTCGGCGACGGCCTCGAACTTGGCCTGCTCGGTCTTGTAGATCAGGTCGGCCTGGTCGGCGCGGACCATCGGCTTGTTCGTCGGGATCGGCACCACACCCAGCTTGTAGGTCTGGTGGAACTCGGCCGCCTCGGTCTCGGCGGTACCGGTCATCCCCGACAGCTTGTCGTAGAGCCGGAAGTAGTTCTGCAGCGTGATCGTGGCGAGCGTCTGGTTCTCGGCCTTGATCTCGACGCCTTCCTTGGCCTCGATCGCCTGGTGCATGCCCTCGTTGTAGCGGCGGCCGTGCAGGATGCGGCCGGTGAACTCGTCGACGATGAGGACCTCGCCGTCGCGGACGATGTAGTCCTTGTCGCGCTTGTAGAGCTCCTTGACCTTCAGCGCGTTGTTCAGGTAGCCGACCAGCGGCGTGTTCGCGGCCTCGTAGAGGTTGTCGATGCCGAGCTGGTCCTCGACGAAGGCGACACCCTTTTCGGTGACACCGACGGTGCGTTTGCGGATGTCCACCTCGTAGTGGATGTCCGCCTTCATCAGCGGGGTCATCCGGGCGAACTCGACGTACCAGCGCGAGGACTGGTCGGCCGGGCCGGAGATGATCAGCGGCGTCCGGGCCTCGTCGATGAGGATGGAGTCCACCTCGTCGACGATCGCGAAGTTGTGGCCGCGCTGCACGCAGTCCTCGAGGCTCCACGCCATGTTGTCGCGGAGGTAGTCGAAGCCGAACTCGTTGTTCGTGCCGTGCGTGATGTCGGCGGCGTACTGCTGGCGGCGGACCTCGGGCGTCTGGTCGGCCAGGATGACCCCGACCTCGAGGCCGAGGAAGCGGTGGATGCGGCCCATCCACTCGGCGTCACGTTTGGCGAGGTAGTCGTTCACCGTGATGACGTGCACGCCCTTGCCGGACACGGCGTTCAGGTACGCGGGGAGGACCTGGGTCAGGGTCTTGCCCTCACCGGTCTTCATCTCCGAGACCTGGCCGAGGTGCAGCGCGGCGCCGCCCATCAGCTGGACGTCGTAGGGACGCTGGCCGAGCACGCGCCAAGCCGCTTCCCTCGCCACCGCGAACGCCTCCGGCAGGAGGTCGTCGAGTGACTCGCCGTCCGCGTGCCGTTTACGGAACTCCTCGGTCTTGGCCCGCAGCGCGGTGTCCGAAAGTTCCTTGACGTCGTCTTCGAGGGTGTTGATGTGATCGGCGATGTGTCGCAGCCGCTTCACCATTTTGCCCTCGCCCGCGCGGAGCAGGCGGTTCAGCACCATCCGGTCGACCTCACTAGCTGATTGTGATCGCACCCGAGCCGGTCCCGGGCAATCTCGTCCGCGGCGGTGCCTGGTAACGCACCACCGTCCGCCCCCATCGTAGGGAACACCTCGGTGTTCGCGCACGCACCGTCTGTCGGTACCTGACGAGACGGGGGCGGGTCCTGCCTGATCCGGACATGACGGCGGCCCGCACGGGACGCGTGCGGGCCGCCGTCAGGGCAGTAGTGGCCGGCTAGCTGAGCCGGATGACGCCGTAGTCGAAGCCTCGCCTCCGGTAGACGACGCTCGGGCACCCGGCGTCGGAGTCGTTGAACAGGTAGAAGTCGTGACCGACCAGTTCCATCTCGTAGAGAGCCTGGTCGACCGTCATGGGCTCCGCGTCATGCTTCTTCTCGCGGACGACGCGACCGGGCTGGTGTTCGGTCACCCCGTCATCCCAGCGCTGCTGCTGGGGCATCTCGAAGTCACCGCTCTCGACAGCGAAACCGTTGGCCATGGGTTCGGCCTCCGGCGCTTCGAGCACAGCGGTACCCGCCAGATGTCGGGTGTCGGTGGTCATTCCACCGGCGGCCGCCATCGAAGTCGCCTCGGCGACGGATTCCGGGCGGCTGCGGCCGTAGTGCACGCGCCGGCGGTCGTGTGTCTTCCGCAACCTGTTCTCGAGCTTGTTCAGTGCGGAATCCAGCGCTGCGTAGAAGTCGCCGGCACACGCTTCGGCGCGTACGGCGGGGCCACGGCCCTTACCGGTGATTTCGACGCGCTGGCAGTTCTTCGACTGCCTGCGATTGGGCTCGTGGAAGAGCTCCACGTCGTAACGGATGACCTTCTTGTCGTAGCGCTCTAGCCGGGCCAGCTTTTCGCTGACGAGTGCCCGATAGTGGTCGGGCACCTCCACGTTGCGGCCCTTAACGACGATGTCCATACACGACCTCCCTCGCTGAAATGACTGCGAGCTGTAGATGTGTTCACTAGGGCGCCGGTAATGCGGGGACGAAGCCCGGATCGCGGGCGGTGAGGGAACTCGGCATACGGCCACGACGTCTCGTGTCGGATGTCCGAGCGCGGACTCAGCGCGGCTCCGGCGCCAGGGACATGGGCTGGTCACCTCCCTGCCTGCCGGGATTGCTGATAGCGCTGCACGTTAGCTGCATCACGCCGCGAGCAACAGCCCCCGAGCCGGGGGATATCAGGACGTGAGACCTCGTCACCGCACGCGACGACGACCCTGTGGCCAGCGGGACAATCCGGCTTGTCGGGCGTCGTCCCCGTGATTTGTTTTCACGCGGACGGCGCAAGCCTTCGGACAGGAAAATGCGGAGGGTGCCCAGTGGGCCGTGCCCGGGGGAATCCGCCGCCACCCCGGTGGAGTGGCGGGCCGTCGGAGTGTTCCCCAGAAGGTCCCTCATATCCCGTCAACGCCCATGTACCCATTCCCGTTCCCGATCATTCATCACTCTTGTAGGTGACGCCCCGATCACACGGCGGCGGCCAGCGCTACCACCGCGGAAACGTGAATTCCGCTTATGTCCAAAAAGCGCGTACAAGCGGCGGCGGTCGCTCCGGTTGTGATCACGTCGTCAAGAAGAACGACCTTCTCCCGGCAGGCTCCCGGGACCAGGCGAATACGGCCGTCGAGGTTCGCCGACCGCTGGACGCGCGTGAGCCCCACCGCATCACGGACACCGGCCCCGAGCTTGAGGACTGGTGCCACCATCGCCGGCTTTCCCTTGTCCGCCAGTGCTTTCACGCATTCCTCGGCGATGCGCCGGACGTGCGGTCCACCCCGGACACGCGAGGCGGACCGTCGCGAAGGGACCGGAACGAGGCAAGGTTCCGGCACTGGCTCGGGCAGGTGGGCGAGGGCTTCGGCGACAGCGCGGCCGAAGGAGGGAGCGAGGTCGCGGCGGCCGCGTTCCTTGTAGGCGAGGATCAGGCGACGGGCGTCGTCGGCGTACGGAGCCAGGGCGTAGACGGGAACGAGACCGGCCGTCGGGCCTCGGATGATCTCGCTGAGCGAACCCCAAGCGGTCTGACAGGTCGCGCAACAGGGCGCGCCCGGTGCTCCGCAGGACGCGCAACGGGCGGGGATGAGGAGATCCAGGATTTTGGTCATGGGGCGAGTGTCGGCCGGGGCTCCGACAGTTCCGGATGTCGCCGGGGCGTGACTGGTCCGCTTTGGACACTTCGCGTCGTGAGGGGGCCGGTCATGGCTGGGCGCCGTTGAAAAAGTCAATCGAGGAGAAGGGCGCTTCGGGGCTCCTTCGCGCGCGGGTCCCGGTCCGTGAAGGACTCCTTGCCTACCTTCAAGGTAGCGAAGGAGGCCTTCACGGACTCTCCGCCTTGCTAGCACCGCTAGGAAAGCTAGCGGTACTAAAGGTCCCTTGCTCCCCTCGGCGATGTCCTGCGCGCCCGATGTGGCATTGGGGACACCCAACGTCCCCAATGCCACATTGGGCGCATCTCCCCTCCCGAGCCCCAAGTACATGAAGGCCCCCTTCCTGTACCTGAGCGCAAGGAAGGGGGCCTTCATGTACTTCGGCGAAACCTCAGCCCGGGTAGAACGGGTCCGCATCGGTGACGGTGTGCGCCTGCGGCCGCCAGACCTCGCCCAGTTCGGAGGCGACCCACAGCCCGCCCGCGTCCGCGACCAGGTTCTGCCTGCTCGGCGCCGCGGTGACGCCGTGCACCGGCGGGGTCAGGTTCGAGCCGCTGAAGGTGTCCATCCGCTGCCCGTCCAGCGGCACCTTGACGACCGGCAGCGAATTCGACGACGTCGCGGCGATCAGGTGGTCCTGGGTCGCCCAGTCGACGTCGACGACGTCCTTGAGGTCGCGTTCCTGCAGTTTCCGCGGCGCCCGCAGCGCCACCGAGTCCGCCGTCCGCACGATCGAGGCGACCACCAGCTGCCCGTTGACCACCGCGGCCAGCCGGGACCCGTCGCGCGAAAGGCGCAGTTCGGTGATCTGCCCCAGCCCGGTGAGCATGGTCGCGTCGACGCCGGCCTTCACCCAGCGGCCGTCCGCGGCCAGGGTGACCCTGGCGACGGTGTTGTGGTCGACCACCGTCCAGACCTCACCGGAGACCCCGCCGCCGCCACGGGCGACCGGACGCCAGGTGGGGCGGCTCAGGCTGCCGCCGAACAGGTCCACCGACGCGAGGTCGTGTCCGAGATCGCCGACCCGGAGCCATTGCCTGCCGTCGCGTTCTTCGACCACCGCGAGGCGTTTGCCGTCGACGGACTGCGCGGCGCTGACGACCTTGTACCCGCCGTTGCCCGCGGGCCCGCCGACCGGCTGCCCGTCGCCGAGCGACCGGACCCGCCCGTTCACGGTCATCAGCCCCAGCAGTTCCGAGTTGGGCGCGATGTCCACGTTGTAGTTGGGCAGTTCGCTGGAGCGCCAGTATTCGTGTTCCGGCACCAGCGCGGTGCCGTCGGCCAGCAGCCGGACCCGGCTCAGTGTCACCGTCTGCAGCGACAGGACGATCTGCGCGGCGATCAGGTTCCGGTCCACGAGGCTGGCCCCGCCGACACCGGTCAGGTTGATGTCCAGTGTCCCGTCGTCCGTGCTGCGCACGTTGCTTTCGATGGTGACCTGGTCGCCGAGCAGGTCCTTGACCGCGCCCTTCAACCCCTCCGACGGGCCCTGCAGCACCAGGTCCATCACCCGGCCGGGCAATCCGGCCTGCGGTTTCGCCGCGACGTACCGGAGATCGGGGACGAAGGCGCCGGAGTCCGGCGAGTAGAAGCTGATCGGCACCCGGAAGTAGTTGAGCGCGAAGTCCTCGTCGGTGACGGCGAGTTCCTGCGGCGGGTCCACGATCCGCCACTGGCCGTTCTGCTGCTTCCGCAGCTTGAACTGCTGCGAGTACTCCGCCTTCACCGGGAGGAACGCGCTGTCGGGGCTGAGGGTCCCGAGTTTGAACCCGCGGACGTTCACGACCTGCTCGTCCGGGTTCCCCGACGACGACGAAGTGTCGTAGACGGTGCCGAAGGTGTCGTCGATGATCGTCAGCCCCGGCGACGGCTTCCAGTTACGCCGGGCGTCGTCGTCGAGGTAGACGCGCGCGGCGGCGCTCGCCGTGCCCGGTGCCGCCGAGTTGCGGATGAACTGGCGGGTGACGGTCAGCGGGTCGATCCCGGCCGCCGGTTCGGGGACGTCCGCCGGCGCCTGGCCGGGTTTGTCCCCGGAGACGACGACGGGCTGGGATTCGAGCGGGATGTTCGCGCAGCCTGCGACCAGCAGGAACACCGCGAGCAGGGCCAGCAGCCGTTTCACCGGCCGACCTCCTCGGGCTCGGCGAGGATCGCGTCGGGCGCGGGCCGGACTTCGAGCAGTCCGGACGACCCGTGCGTGTCGGTCGCCTTGTGATCGGGCGGGGGCAGGAGCAGCGGGCTCTCCCCCATCGGCGTGTCCTGCCGCCGCGGCAGCACGAGCCGGAAGCAGGCACCGTGGCCGGTCTCGCCCCAGGCGTCGAGCACGCCGCCGTGCAGCCGGGCGTCCTCCTGGCTGATCGCGAGGCCGAGGCCGGTGCCGCCGGTCCGGCGGTTGCGGGACGGGTCGGCGCGCCAGAACCGGTTGAACACCAGTTCCGCCTCGCCGGGCCGGAGCCCGACGCCTCGGTCCCGCACGGTGATGGCGACCGCGGTCTCGTTGACCGCCAGCGTCAGCACCACCGGGTTCCCTTCGCTGTGGTCCACCGCGTTCGCCAGCAGGTTGCGCAGGATCCGCTCGACGCGGCGCGCGTCGACTTCGGCGGGTGCCTCCTCGTCCGGGACGACCAGTTCGACCGAGCTTCCCGCGTTGCCCGCGATCACCCGGACCTGCTCGACGGCCCTGGTCGCGATCGGGCGGACGTCGATCAGCTCGGCCGAGAGCTCCTCGACACCGGCGTCCAGCCTGCTGATCTCCAGCAGATCGCCGAGCAGTGCCTCGAACCGGTCGAGTTCGTCGACCAGCAGTTCGGTGGAGCGGGCGAGCCCTGCCGGGAACTGCTCGCGTGACGCGTGCAGCACGTCGGCCGCCATCCGGACGGTGGTCAGCGGGGTACGCAGTTCGTGCGAGACGTCGGAGGTGAACCGGCGCTGCAGCCCGCCGAACTCCTCCAGCTGGCGGATCTGCCGCTGGATGCTCGCGGCCATCTCGTTGTAGGACACGGCGAGTTTGGCCAGATCGTCCTCGCCGAGCACGGCGAGCCGCTGGTCGAGTTCCCCGCCCGCGAACTGTTCGGCCGCCGCGGCGGCCTGCCGGACCGGCCGGACCACCTGTCTGGTGACCAGGTTCGTGATCCCGGCGAGCAGGAGCAGCAGGACGAGCCCGCCGACTAGCAGCGTGTTCTGCACCGTCGAGACGGTGTTCTGCTCACTGGTCAGCGGGTACAGCAGGTAGAGCTGGAGCGGGTTGATCATCGTGCTCACCGGCGCGCCGACGATCAGGTACGTCGTCTTGCCGCCGTCGGCCTCGGTGACCGTGTGGGTCAGGTAGCTGAGCTGCTCGGTCTCGACGAACTGGCGCAGCCGCACCGGCACCCGGTCGTAGGGACCGGCGGCCACCGGTTTGCTGGACTGGTCGCGGCCGCCCGCGGCCAGCACCGGTTCGAAGGTGCCCGCCGTCGATCCCGCGCCGTCCTGCGAGGACGTCGTGCTGGAGATCTTCTTCAGCGCGTTGCTCATCCGCGCGGTGAGCGCTTCCGGGCTTTCGGTGCCGACACCGACCAGCTCGGCGGCCGCGGTCTCGACGACCGCCCTGGTCTGGGCGATCGCCGCGTTCTGCTTGGTCTCGACCAGCCGATCGGTGATCTGGTTCTGCAGCACCATGCCCAGCACGAACACCACGGCCGACGACAGCGCCAGGGTGGACACGGTGACCCGGAACTGCAGCGAATACCGCCACAGTTCGTTGAACGACACGATCTTGCGGCGCACGAAAACCACGATGCGCCGGAACTGGCGCATCGTGGTCTGGGCGAGCCTTCGCAAGCGTCCGGTCATGGGGTGATCACGGCGGGCCGGCCTTGTACCCGACACCGCGAACGGTCAACACCACCTCGGGGTGCTCCGGGTCCTTCTCGACCTTCGACCGCAGCCGCTGGACGTGGACGTTCACCAGCCGGGTGTCGGCGGCGTGGCGGTAGCCCCACACCTGCTCGAGGAGCACCTCACGGGTGAACACCTGACGCGGCTTGCGGGCGAGCGCGACCAGGAGGTCGAACTCGAGCGGGGTCAGCGGGATGGCCTTGCCCTCCCGCGTCACCTCGTGGCCGGGGACGTCGATCGCGAGGTCGCCGATCGTCAGCGACTCGGCGGGCTCGGCCTCGGTGCGGCGCATCCGGGCGCGGACGCGGGCCACGAGTTCCTTCGGCTTGAAGGGCTTGACCACGTAGTCGTCGGCCCCCGACTCGAGCCCGAGGACGATGTCCACGGTGTCGCTCTTGGCGGTGAGCATCACGATCGGCACGCCGGATTCGGCCCGGATCGCCTTGCAGACGTCGATGCCGTTCATGCCGGGCAGCATGAGGTCGAGGAGGACCAGGTCCGGTTTCAGCTCACGAAGCGCGGGCAGCGCCCGTGAGCCGTCGGCCACGACGGCTGTGTCGAACCCCTCCCCACGCAGCACGATGGTGAGCATCTCCGCGAGAGCAGGGTCGTCGTCGACGACCAGAACACGTGCCTTCATAAACCTATGTTCGCACTAGTTTCCCCGTGCGGGCGCGCGACCCGGCGATGTGACCACCAGAAAGATCATCGAATCGGGCAAATTGCTCCATCCGAGTAGGGTCTTCGGGCCCTAGAGAGCCTGCTGGCGGAGCTGAAACCGGACTGGAAAAGGCGACCAGACGCGTGAACCCGCCCGGCCGAAGGCCCCGCTATCGCGGCGGCAGGGCGCCTTCATCGCATCCGTGACGGGCGATGACCAGGCAGCGCCCTGCCGACGTCGATCGCGGACGCGGGTTCACCAACGGACTTCAGAGCACGTCGGAGCCTGGTGAACCGCCTCGGGGAGTCGATCGCGAAGACACCGGTCAGCACATCGCCGCGGTGATAGGTCGCGACGAAGCGCTTCGAAGCCACGTCACCTTCGGCGATCCGCACGTCTTCCGTGGCCACTCCGGCGAATTGGAGCCGTCGTCCGTACTGATCGGACCAAAAGTAACCGTGTCGTGCGAAATGCGTGACGGTCGAGCCGGCGAGCAGGTTCGCGACCGCGACGCCCGGCTGGTCCCCGGCCGCCGTCCAATGCTCGGCGCGGACCCGTACGCCGCGCAGCGGGCAGCGGTACCGCGCGACGTCACCCACCGCGATCACTCGGGGATTCGCTGTGACACAGCCGGAATCGACCAGCACCCCGTCGTCGACGGCGAGCCCGGAGCCGGTCAGCCATCCGGTGGCAGGCCGCGCCCCCACTCCGGCGACGACGAGATCGGCGCGGATCTCCCGACCGTCGGCGAGCCGTACACCGGTGACCCGGCCGGTCCCGGTGAACCCGGCGACGGGGACGCCCGCGATCAGCCGGACGTCGTTCTCCGCGTGCAGTTCCCCGCACACCGCGCCCATCCGCGCGCCGAGGACGGGGGCGAGCGGCACGGGCATCGCCTCGATCACGTTCACTTCGTGGCCGAGCAGACGGCACGCGGACGCGACCTCCGCGCCGATGAATCCCGCGCCGATGACGACGACCGCGGAAGGCCCGGCCGCGAGAGCCTGCTTCAGGGCGACCGCGTCTTCGAGCGTTCGCAAGGTGTGCACGCCGTCCAGATCCCTTGCCGCGTCAAGGGTTCTGGCCAGCGCGCCGGTCGCGATGACGTAACCGTCGGCGGCGATCGTGGTGCCGTCGCCGAGTGTCACGCCCTCGCAATCGAGCTTTTCGGCGCGGACGCCGAGGTGCCATTCGGCGGCCAGCGCGTCGAGGTCGTCCTGCCCGGCGAGCGCGATGTCGTCGGCGGAAACCTTGCCCAGCAAGAAATCCTTCGACAACGGCGGCCGGTCGTACGGCGGTTCGGCGCCGATCATCACCAGCCGCCCGTCGAAGCCTTGGGCGCGCAATTCCTGTGCCGCGCGGAGCCCCGCCAGGGAGGTGCCGACGACGGCGACGGTTCTCAAGCCACTTCCTGGCGCGCCTCGGTGTCCACGTAGATCACCCCGTCGGCGATCACGACCGGGTACGTGCGCACGGCGTTCTTGGCCGGCAGGCAGTCCGGCGCGCCGGTCCGCAGATCGAACCGCGCGGCGTGCAGCGGGCATTCGACGTAGCAGCCTTCGATCCAGCCGTCGGCGAGCGACGCGTCCTGATGGCTGCAGGTGTCGTCGAGCGCGTAAAACGCGCCCTCGGAATGGAAGACCGAGACGGGCACGGGGCCCGCCAGGCGGACGGCTTCGCCTTCGGGCAGTTCGGAGACGGAGCAGGCACGGATCATCGGGGCCTCCGGGGAAAGGACCGACGGTTGTTGATGTTGCGTATTACGAGACGGGACGTGCTCTGCGCAACAATCACCCCCGAGGGGCCGGTGCGTCAAGGGATTCGCCCACTCAGCCGAGCGGATCCGGGCGAAACGGCTACTGTTGCGTCATGCGGAACCAGGACGCGGGGAACGCAACATCCAGCCAGGTGCAGTCCGTCGACCGCGCGATCAGCGTGCTGGAACTGCTGGCACGCAACGGGGAAACGGGGATCACCGAGATCGCGGGCGAGCTCGGCGTGCACAAGTCGACCGCCTCCCGTCTGCTGAGCGTCCTGGAGAACCGCGGCCTCGTCGAGCAGCTCGGCGAACGCGGCAAATACGCGATCGGCTTCGGCGTCGTCCGGCTCGCCGGCGCCGCCACCGGGCGGATGGACCTGGCGAAATTGGGCAGGCAGACCTGCCAGGGCCTGGCGGAGACGCTCGGCGAGACGGTCAACATCGCGATCGCCGACGACGGCGTCGCGATCAACGTCAGCCAGGCCCGCGGCTCGGCCGCGATCACCACGCAGAACTGGACCGGGCAGCGCACGCCCCTGCACGCGACGTCCAGCGGGAAGGTGCTGCTCGCGTACATGGGCGACGTCGAACGCAAACGCTTGCTCCGGCGGAAACTCGAACAGTTCACGCCGCGGACCACCGTCGATCCGGACGAGCTGACCGCGGAGCTGGAGCGGGTCGCCGAGGACGGGTACGCGGCCTGTTTCGAGGAACTGGAGCTGGGGATGCACGCGGTCGCGGTGCCGGTGCACGGACCCGGCGGCGACGTCGTCGCGGCGATGAGCGCTTCGGGCCCGTCGTACCGGCTTTCGAAACAGCGGGTGCGGCAGATCGTCCGGCCGCTGACCGAGGCGTCGGCTGATCTTTCGGCGCAGCTGGGGTACTTCGCCGAGTGAAGAGGCCGACCTTTTCGGGCTCTTGACAGCGCGCCCGCCGGTGCCGCACTTTGTTGCTGAAGACGGAACAACGTGCCTCATCCGCAACAGCGCCTGTCACCCCGATGCCCGATGGTCCTTTGTGGACTTTCCGGGCAGGCAGGAGGTACCCCTCACCATGCCCCCCGTACCCCGCGTCGTCGTGATCGGCGCCGGCATCGTCGGCTGCGCGCTCGCCGACGAACTCACCGAACGCGGCTGGACCGACGTCACCGTGCTGGAGCAGGGCGACCTGTTCGCCACCGGTGGGTCGACGTCGCACGCACCCGGTCTGGTCTTCCAGACCAACGCCTGCCGCACGATGACCGAGTTCGCCCGCTACACCGTCGCCAAATACGGCACGCTCGACCTCGACGGGAACCCTTGTTTCCGCCCGGTCGGCGGACTGGAGGTGGCCACCACCCCGGAACGGCTCGCCGACCTGGCGCGGCGGCACGGCTGGGCCACCGCGTCGGGGGTCGAAAGCAGGCTGATCGATCCCGGCGAATGCGCGGCCCTGCATCCGTTGCTCGATCCGGCCAAGGTGCTCGGCGGATTCCACATCCCCTCCGACGGTTTGGCCCATCCCCTCCGCGCGGCCGAGGCGCAGGCCCGCCGCGCGATCGGACGCGGCGCGAGGTTCATCGCGCGACAGAAGGTCGTCGGCGTCGAACGGTCGGCCGGCCGGGTCACCGGCGTGACCACCGAGACCGGGAGCTTCCGCGCGGACATCGTGCTCTCGTGCGCCGGGATGTGGGGGCCGGTGCTCGGCGAACTGGTGGACCTCACGATCCCGCTGGTCCCGATGGCGCATCAGTACGCGCGCACCAGTCCCCTGCCGTCACTCGCCGGCGTGACCGAGGAGGCCACGAGGCCGATCCTGCGACATCAGGACGCCGACCTCTATTTCCGCGAACACGTCGACCGGATCGGCATCGGCGCGTACGGTCACCGGCCGATGCCGTTGCCCGCCAAGGAGATCGGCTCCGGCGAGGGAATGCCCTCGGAGCTCACGTTCACCCCCGCGGACTTCGAAGCGTCGTGGACCGCCGCCGTCGACCTGCTGCCTTCACTCGGCGAGACCAAGGTCGAGGAGGGCATCAACGGCCTGTTCTCCTTCACTCCGGACGGCATGCCCCTGCTGGGCGAACACCCCGGCCTCGACGGGTTCTGGGTCGCCGAAGCGGTCTGGATCACGCATTCGGCCGGTGTCGCGCGCGCCATGGCGCAGTGGCTGGTCGACGGCAGGCCCGAAGCGGATCTGCACGGCTGCGACCTCGCCCGGTTCGAGCGGGTGCAGCTGGCCCCGTACCACGTCATGGCTCGCAGCTGCCAGAGCTTCGTCGAGGTCTACGACATCGTCCATCCCTTGCAGCCCATGGAAGAACCACGGCCGCTGCGGACGAGTCCCTTCTACGAACGGCAAGCCCAGCTCGGCGCTTTCTTCCTCGAAGCGGGTGGCTGGGAACGTCCGCACTGGTACGAGGCGAACGCGAACCTTCCCGAGGTCGACCGCGTCCCCGCGCGCAACGACTGGGCCGCGCGGTACTGGTCGCCGATCGGCGGCGCCGAGGCACTGGTCGCGCGGCAGCGGGTCGCGATGTTCGACATGACGTCGTTGAAACGGGTGGAGGTCACCGGCCCCGGCGCGCTGCCGTTCCTGCAGACGATGACCACGAACCAGCTCGGCAAGAAACCCGGCTCGGTCACCTACACCCTGCTGCTCGACGAGGACGGCGGCGTGCGCAGCGACCTGACCGTCGCCCGGCTCGGCACCGAGCGGTTCCAGGTCGGCGTCAACAGCGCCATCGACATCGACTGGCTCCGGCGGCATCTCCCCGGTGACGGCGCCGCGCAGATCCACGAGACCACCCCGGGCACCTGCTGTATCGGGCTCTGGGGCCCGCTCGCGAGAGCCGTACTGCAGCCACTGTCCACAACGGACTTCTCGCATCAGGCCATGGGCTACTTCAAGACGAAGCAGGCGTACATCGGCCATGTTCCGGTGACCGCGATGCGACTGTCCTATGTGGGCGAACTCGGCTGGGAGCTGTACACGAGCGCCGACCTCGGCCGCGAACTCTGGGACACGATCTGGGAGGCGGGGCAGGCGCACGGGATCATCGCCGCCGGACGGGACGCCTTCTCCAGTATGCGGCTGGAGAAGGGGTATCGGCTGTGGGGCACGGACGTCACCACCGAGCACGATCCGTACGAGGCCGGTCTCGGGTTCGCCGTGCGGATGGACAAGGGCTACTTCGTCGGCCGGGACGCGCTGGCCGGTCGCTCGGAGGAAACGGTGACCAGGAAGCTGACCTGTCTCACCGTCGACGATCCGTACTCCGTCGTGCTCGGCAAGGAACCGGTGTACGCCGACGGCCGTCCCGCCGGGTACGTCACGAGCGCCGCGTACGGCTACACCGTCGGCAAGAACATCGCCTACGCCTGGCTTCCGGTCGAGTTCACCCGGCCGGGAAGGCCGCTGGAGATCGAGTACTTCGGCGAGCGGATCCCCGCCGTCGTCGCGACCGAGCCGTTGTTCGACCCCGCCATGGCCCGGATCAGGAGCGCCGCATGAGTCATTACGACGTCATCGTCATCGGCCTCGGCGGGATGGGCAGCGCCGCGGCGTACCGGCTCGCCCGGCGAGGACGCCGCGTGCTGGGCATCGACCGCTTCGCACCCGTGCACAACCTCGGGTCCAGCCACGGCGGCTCGCGGATCACCCGGCAGGCGTACTTCGAGGATCCCGCGTACGTCCCGCTCCTGCTGCGGGCGCACGAACTGTGGGAGGGCGTCGAACGCGACTCCGGTCGGAAGATCTTCACCCGTTGCGGCGGGATCATGCTCGGCGGTCCCGATTCGCGCACGGTGTCGGGCAGCCTGGCGAGCGCGCGAACCTGGGATCTGCCGCACGAACTCCTCGACGCGGCCGAGATCCGCCGCCGGTTCCCGACGATGAACCCGGCGGGCCACGAAATCGCGCTGTACGAGGAGAACGCCGGCTTCGTGGTGCCGGAAGGCAGTGTGGCGGCGCATCTCCAGCTCGCCGCGCGGGCCGGGGCGGAGCTGCACCACGAGGAGGAGGTCCTTTCCTGGCGGGAGACGTCCACCGGGGTCCGGGTGGGCACGTCGCAGAACTTCTACACCGCCGAACAGCTGGTGATCTGCCCCGGTGCCTGGGCTCCCGGCCTGCTCACCGAACTCGGGATCGAGTTCACCATCGAACGGCAGGTCCAGTACTGGTTCGCACCATCGGGTGGGGTGGCGCCGTTCCGCGCCGAACGGCATCCGATCTACGTCTGGGAAGGCGAAGGCGGCCGCCAGTTCTACGGTTTCCCCTCCCACGACGACGCCGGAAGCGTGAAGGTCGCGTTCTTCCGCGGCGGCCGGCCCTGCACGCCCGAGACCATCGACCGGACGGTGCACACCGAAGAGGTCGCCGAGATCTCGGAGTTCGTCGGGCGGAAGATGCCGGCGCTGCCCGGCACGTTCCTGCGCGGGGCGACCTGCATGTACACGAACACGCCCGACGAGCATTTCGTCATCTCCCGCCATCCCGAGCACGAACGGGTGGTGGTCGCCTGCGGTTTCTCCGGGCACGGCTTCAAATTCGTCCCGGTGGTCGGTGAGATACTCGCCGACCTGGTCGTGGACGGCACCACCGCGCTTCCGATCGGCCTGTTCGACCCCGCCAGGTTCGCCGGAGTCGCGAGATGACGAGTCTCATCCCCACGCTGGGTGGCGGCTACTACACCGACGCCGCCATCTTCGCGGCCGAGCAGGAAAAGATCTTCGAGCGCCAGTGGTTCTGCGCGGTCCGGTCGGCGGACCTGCCGTCGGCCGGTGACTTCCGCACTGTCCGAATAGGACGGGAGAGCGTGCTCGTCAGCCGGGGCCGGGACGGCGGGCTGCGGGCGTTCCTCAACGTCTGCCGCCATCGCGGCGCCCGGCTCTGCGCGGAGGAATCGGGCACGGTGAAACGCGCGTTCCAGTGTCCGTACCACGCGTGGACGTACGGGCTCGACGGCAAGCTGATCGCGGCGCCGAATCTGGCGAACCTTCCCGACATCGACCGGGCCGAGTACGGCCTGCACACCGTGCGGCTGCGGGAGTGGCTGGGTTACGCGTGGGTCTGCCTCGCCGCGGACCCGCCGTCGTTCGAGGCCGACGTCGAAGGCGCGGTGCGCGAACGGCTGGGCGATCTGGAGTCGATCGAGCGGTACCGCCTCGACAAGCTGTCGGTCGGGCGCCGGATCACCTACGACGTCAAGGCGAACTGGAAGCTCATCGTCGAGAACTTCATGGAGTGCTACCACTGCGCGACCATCCATCCGGAGCTGACCGAGGTGCTGCCGGAGTTCGCCGACGGGTACGCGGCGCAGTACTACGTCGGGCACGGCGCCGAATTCGGCGAGGGCGTGGAGGGGTTCACCATCGACGGCGGTTCGGGTTTCGACCGGCTCGACGGCGTCGCGAACGACCAGGACAGGCGGTACTACGCGATCACCATCCGGCCGCAGGTGTTCGTGAACCTGGTGCCGGACCACGTGATCTTCCACCGGATGTACCCGCTCGCGCCGGACCGGACGGTCGTCGAATGCGACTGGCTCTATTCGGAGGAGGTCGTGGCGTCGGGACGGGACGTGTCACGGTCGGTGGAGCTGTTCCACCGCGTCAACGAGCAGGACTTCGACGCCTGCGAACGCTGCCAGCCCGCGATGGCGTCCCGCGCCTACCGCGGCGGCGGTGTGCTCATGCCCTCGGAACACCACATCGGCGAGTTCCACACCTGGCTGCTC
Source organism: Amycolatopsis sp. w19 (assembly GCF_051373225.1). Classification (NCBI taxonomy): domain Bacteria; kingdom Bacillati; phylum Actinomycetota; class Actinomycetes; order Pseudonocardiales; family Pseudonocardiaceae; genus Amycolatopsis; species Amycolatopsis sp. w19. Next base: position 237,024 of record NZ_JBPQFM010000008.1, read on the forward strand.
ACGCATTTAGAGGACGAAATGCGGTAGTTGCACGCGCAAGGACCGCATCCAGAGGACTAGGTGCGGAGGAGGGAGGTCGCGAGAGCCGGGGTGTCGACACCGGCGACGCCGTCGAGAACGTGCCAGGGCGCGAGCCAGCCCGTCGCAGCGAGTTCGTCGTAGACCACCGAGCACCGCTTCTGGAGCGCGTCGTCGGTCTCGAAGGAATCCCGCGCGCGGTCGGCGTCGCTCTCCGCGCGGCGCTGCGCGCGGTCGGCGGCGACGTCCGCGGTGACCCGGAGCAGCAGATGCGCGACGGGCACCGGCAGGCCGAACCGGTCGATCTCCAGTTCCTTGAGCCAGCGCACGAACTCGCCGTCCGCGCCCTGGTGGAGGCGGGCGGCGCCGTACGCGGCGTTCGACGCGACGTACCGGTCGAGCAGCACGACGTCGTGATCGCCGAGACGCGCGCGGATCTCGTCGGCCGCGCCCCGTCGGTCGAGCGCGTAGAGCATCGCCATGCCGTAGACGGAGTCGGCGAGATCGCCGTGGCCGCGGTGCAGCGCTTCCTTCACGAGGTCGGCGTGCACGCTCGCGCCGTAACGCGGGAACGCGATGGACGTGACGCTCGCCCCGGCCGCGTTCAGCGCGCCGGTCAGCGCGTCGGCGAGCGTGCGCTTGCCCGCGCCGTCCAGACCTTCGATCACCACGAGTCGTCCCACAGGGCCAGATTACGGGGCGGTGGTCGACCGGCGGGCCAGACGGGTCAGCTCACGTCCGGCCCACCGGTCCGCTAGGGGACGCGCCTCTTCGAGTGCAGGAAGAAGCCGGCGACACCGATGAGGAGCAAGCCGCCGAAGATCAGCAACGGGACGAAGCCGGTGTCCTGCGCGTCGGGCGCGGGGCCGCCGTCGCCGCGGGGCATCACTTGGGCGTTGTAGCCACCGGCCTTGCCCTCCTGGGCGTACGGCGAGCTCGCGAGCATGTCGCCGTAGCGGCCGGAGACGGTCTTCTGATACTCCGCGAGGGTGGCCGAAGCGCCCGTCGCCGAGCCGCTGGCGCCGGAGTCGAGCATCGTCACCTGACCGTCGCGCAGCGCGTACCAGGCGTCGACCTGGGGTTCGTGGAGCAGCGTCGCACCGGCGGGCAACCGCCGCGCCAGCGCGCTTTCCCGGTCGCCCGACGCGATGTTGCCGACGCGCCAGGCGCCGTCGTCACCGCGGACCGACCACACGGTCGCGGTCTGCCCGTCGGACGCCGTCACCGGCACCGCCACGTAGGCGAGCCGTCCGGCGATCGCACCGTCACCGGCGACGAAATCCCTCGAAAGCTCGTAAACCGGGAAGGATTCGTCGATGACGCTCACCGACGGCGCATGGCTCGAACCACCCAGCTGTGTGAAGAAGCGGCCGAGCTCCGCACGGAGCGTGGGGTCGTCGGCAGCCGCCTTCGCGGCCGCGAGATCTTCACCCGACAGCTGATCCGCGCGCGCTCCGGGCGCCGAGATCAGCAGCGCGACCGCGACCAGCCCGGCGAGCCCGAGGAACCGCCGCGCGCTCATCGCCGGATCCCGGTGAGGGTGTGGGTCCAGGTGAAGGACTTGTTGGCCGAGTAGAAATCGTAGGTCGACCAGTTGTACCGGTTGCCGGTGGGCAGTGGATCCCCCCACGAGACCCACTTCCGGCCGGCGTCCGCCCCGTAGAGGACGTGCATGTGGCCGCCGCCCGAGGCCCAGCCGACCCGCGTCTGGACGGGCTTGCCGTCGCCGGTCTGCGCCTGGACGGCGGCAAAGGGGATGCGGCCCTTGAGGTAGTTCCCCGGGGCCGAGAAGCCGAGCTTGCCGAAGGCACGCCGGACGTCGCCCAGCGTGCCCGGCTTGTCTGCGCACTCCCGGCGTCGCTCGTCGTGAGCGATCCGGCAGAATTCGTTCTGGGTGACGGTGACGCCGTGGTGTGCCGCGATGGTGTTACCGGAAGCCACCCAGCACCACTGGGACTTCTCCTGCGCCTGCATGGCGATCGGGCGCGGGGCGGCGGGCGCCGATGGCAGCGCGCTCGCCGGGGTCTGGATCGCCAGCCACGCCACGATGGTCGCGGCGCCGGCGGCGCAAACCCTCCTCGAGAACACAGGCACGACGGGCCTCCTGGTCACCATGGCGAACCAATGTGGTCACAACGGTGAACAGAAGGTTCACGCAGAGCAAGATGGGCACTCGGCGGAACGGACCGTTCCGGGGCGTTTCCACACCCCGGAACGGTCACTCTTCCGGGGTCAACAACCCCGAACGGGGGACGTAGTGTTCACAGTGCGCTGCTAACGTGAACGTTCCGCGGTGTTCACGCTCAGCGCACACACTGGTCTGGTGAAGGGACGAGCGGTGACACGAGACGGGGACACCCCGACGATCATCGACGGCGCGCGCCGTCAACCGCTCGAAGCCTTGCCCAAGGAGCTCGTCGAGGCCCTTCGCAGCGGCGAATTCCACCACGCGCTCCGCCAGGCGATCGCCTACCGCGGCCTCTCCCTCGCGCGGCTCCGCGCCCACCTCGGGCTCCGCGGCGTCCAAATCGGACAGTCGACGTTGAGCTACTGGCAGCGCGGATTACGCCAGCCGGAGGTACCCAAGGCGCTCCCGGCCGTGCGCGCGCTGGAATCGGTGCTGCAACTGCCCGCGGACGCGCTCGTCGTGCTGATCGGACCGCGGACGGCACGGGCGCGCGGGCATCAGATGGCCGCGTCGTTCCACGACATCCGCTCCGGCGACATGGGCTCGATAGTCGACCAGCTGCTGGCCGAACTGGGCGCGTACCCGTCGTCCAACCGCTACAACGCCGACCTCGAGATGCTCGCGGTGCACGACACGATCACCTTCGACGCCGCGCACCGGCAGGTCGGCCTGCAGACCCGGCTGGTGTGCCGGGCCCGGCGCCACGGCCCGGACCGGTACGTCACCGTCTACAACGGCGACCCCGGCTGCAATATCGCCGACGTCGAGCTGATCACCGCCGAGGGCTGCCGGGTCGGCCGGATCCGGCGCAACGCCGAAGCCGAGACGATGGCCACCGAGCTGCTCTTCGACCGGAAACTCGCCGAGGGCGAGATCCACGTGTTCTGCTTCGAGGTCCGCGACGACTCCGGCACCGCGTCGCCCGGGTACTTCCGGATGCTGCGGGACCAGTGCTCCAGCTACCTGGTGCAGCTGAAGTTCGCGCTCGGCGCGCTGCCCGCCCGCTGCACCCGGCAGTTCCGGACGCGTGACGACGCCGTGCCCGTCGAGTCCGAGGAACTTCCGCTCGACATGGGCGGCGTGACCAGTGGTTTCTTCAGCGACGCCGGTCCGGGGTTGGCCGGCATCGAGGTCGAGTGGCGCTAGCGCGTGCAATGAAAGGCCCCTGCATTGCAAATTTCGCAATGAAGGGGCCTTTCATAGCAGGCCGTCAGTACCGGTAGTGGTCGGTCTTGAAGGGGCCTTCGACGTCCACGTCGATGTACTCGGCCTGCTCCTTGGTCAGCTTCGTGAGCTCACCGCCGAGCGCGTCGAGGTGGATCTTCGCGACCTTCTCGTCGAGCTTCTTCGGGAGGCGGAAGACCTCCTTGTCGTACTCCTCGTGCTTGGTGAACAGCTCGATCTGCGCGATCACCTGGTTGGAGAAGCTGTTCGACATCACGAACGACGGGTGCCCGGTCGCGTTGCCCAGGTTCAGCAGGCGGCCCTCGGACAGCACGATGATGCTCTTGCCGTCCGGGAAGACCCACTCGTCGACCTGCGGCTTGATGGTGATGCGCCGGATGCCCGGGTAACGCTGCAGACCGGCCATGTCGAGCTCGTTGTCGAAGTGGCCGATGTTGCCGAGGATCGCCTGGTGCTTCATGCGCGCCATGTGCTCGACGAGCACGACGTCCTTGTTCCCGGTGGTCGTGATGATGATGTCGGCCTCGCCGAGGACGTTCTCCAGCTTCTTGACCTGGTAACCGTCCATCGCCGCCTGCAGCGCGCAGATCGGGTCGATCTCGGTGACGATCACCCGCGCGCCCTGGCCGCGCAGCGATTCCGCGGCGCCCTTGCCGACGTCGCCGTAACCGCAGACGACCGCGACCTTGCCGCCGATGAGGACGTCGGTGCCGCGGTTGATGCCGTCGATCAGCGAATGCCGGATGCCGTAGCGGTTGTCGAACTTCGACTTGGTCACCGCGTCGTTCACGTTGATCGCCGGGAACAGCAGCTCGCCGGCGGCGGCGAGCTGGTAGAGCCGCAACACGCCGGTGGTGGTCTCCTCGGTGACCCCGCGGACGCCTTCGCCGATCTTGGTCCATTTGCCGGTGTCGGCGGCGACCGAAGCGCTCAGCAGCTGCAGGAACACGCGGAACTCGTCGGAAGTGTCCTCGTCCGGCGAGGGGACGACGCCCGCCTTCTCGAACTCGGTTCCCTTGTGCACCAGCATGGTGGCGTCGCCGCCGTCGTCGAGGATCATGTTGGGACCTTCACCGTCCCAGGTCAGCATCCGCTCGGTGCACCACCAGTACTCCTCCAGCGACTCGCCCTTCCAGGCGAACACCGGGACGCCCTTGGGTTCCTCGGGGGTGCCGTGCGGGCCGACGACGATCGCCGCGGCCGCGTGGTCCTGGGTGGAGAAGATGTTGCAGGAGGCCCAGCGCACTTCGGCACCCAGTGCGACGAGGGTTTCGATCAGCACCGCGGTCTGTACGGTCATGTGCAGCGAGCCCGAAACCCGGGCTCCCCGCAAGGGATACACCTCGGCGTATTCGCGGCGCAGCGCCATCAGGCCCGGCATCTCGTGCTCGGCGAGGCGGATCTCCTTGCGGCCGAACTCGGCGGCCTCGAGATCGGCGACGGCGAACTCGATGCCGTTGCGGGTGTCGTGCCGCTTGGCAACGCTTTCGGGGGTCATATGCGCGCTTCCTCCAAGGTTGGATGACATCTGAACAGTACCGTTGTCGGTTCAGTCCCCACTGGAACGGTTTGGAGGCTTCACCGTGGTCATGCCGGGTCCCGATACCCGCGTCGTCGAAATACGCGTACCCGGGCTAGTGGGCACGAGCGGTGAAAGCCTGCTGGATTCGACGTCGGTGGTCGACGTCGCGGGCGACGGCGTCGGCAGGCTGATCCGGCCGTCGGACCGGCTGCGCCGTCCCGCTCCCGGTCCGGTGCTGCCCGCGCTCGGCCGTTCGATCCCGCGCATTCTCGAAGGCTACCTGTGGAGCGGCATGACCTCCGGTGGCGCGGCGAAGGCGACCTGGGCGCTGCTGTTCCCGTTCTCGCTGGCGAACGTCGCACACTGGATGCTGCCGCCGGTCCCGGAAGGCCGGCGGTCCGCGGCGCTGCTCGGCGGAGCCTGCCGGGGGCTGCTGCGGGTGGCCTCGCTGCTGCTGACGATGTTGCTGATCAGCCAGCTCGCGGTGGTCTCGCTCGACCTGTTCGCCGCGCAGTGCCTCGCGCCGGGTTCGACCTGTCTCGAAGGAGCGCCGTCGTTCCTGCGCGACTTCGCGCCGCTGCGGACGGCGATCGGCGTGGTGCCGTTGCTGGTGCTGATCTTCGTGCTCGACCGGATCCCGTCGTCGGACTGGCGCTCGCGGAACCGGGTCCACCGCGAGCACAGTTCGAGCCCCCTGCAACCCCAGGACCTGCCGCGGACGCCGGGGCTGCGCACGCTGCACACCGTCGCCGCCTTGACCTGTGTCGCGCTTCCGTTGCTCGGCGGGCCGTTCCGGTTGCCGTCCCCGACCTTCGACCTGGTCGTCTGGATCTGCGCGCTGGCGCTCGTCCTCGCCGCACTGGTGGCCTCGACGGTCGGTTTCTCGGCCGGTCCGGTGATCCGGGGCGGGCTGATCGCGTTCGCCGTCGTGCTGGTCGGGATCGCCGTCGTGCGCCGGACGCCGCTGCCCGCGGGACTGCCGGGCGGCGGGCTCGGCGGAGCGGACGGGACGGTCGAAGCACTGGGCGCGGCGATGGTCACGGTGACCGTGTTGTTCGCGCTGATGCTCGTCCCGGCGGCCCTGCTCGGCCGATCGACGTGGAAACACCTGCCGCACCGGCTGCGGCCGTGGCTCGGCGGCTGGGCCGCGGCACCGGTCGTCGCGCTGGCCGGGCTGCTCGGCGGCGGGTTCGGCGCGGGGCTCGCGGTCGCGCTGCGGCAACTGGTCGGCGCGAGCGAACTCCGGCTGCCCGACACCTACTCCCTGGTGACCGTGCTGTGGGGTGCCGGTCTCGCGCTCGCCGTCGTGCTCGGCGTGCTGGGCTTCGCGGTCGCCGTCCCGTTGCGACGGCTGCGCCGGGGCATCCCGAAGATCGTCGCGCTCATGGAGATCAGCAAGGCGCAGGAAGAGGAGGCCGCCCGGGTATGGGCCCGCGCCTCGTGGGAACGCAAGCATCTGCACCATCTCGCGCTCACGGTGGCGCTCGCGATGGCGGCGGGTGGCGGCGTGCTCTTGGTGCTGCGCTTCGGTTTCGGCCCGCTGGGCGCCTGGTCCAAGCCGATCTCCGCGATCGGCGTGTTCGCGCTCGGCGCGATGGCGGCGGGGCTGCTGCGGGTCGTGTTCGCCGCCGCGACGACCCCGAAACGCAGCCGTCACCTCGGCGCGCTGGCGGATCTCGTCTGCTTCTGGCCGCGTGCCGCCCATCCGACCGTGCCGCCGAGTTACGCGCTCCGGGTCGTCCCGGAACTCGCGGACCGCGTCAAGGAACATCTCGCCGACCCCGGCACGCGGGTCGTGCTGTCCGGCTACAACCTCGGCAGCCTGCTGACCGTGCTCGCGGCCGCGCGCGTCATCGCCGACCTCCCGCCGGAGGACCGTGACCGCGTCGGGCTGCTGACCGCGGGCTCACCACTGCAATGGGGTTATCAGCGCGCGTTCCCCGCGATGCTGCCGCAGACGCAGCTGGCCGGGCTCTACGAAGGTCTCGACGGGCGCTGGCGGGCGCTGTGCCGCGGCACGGACATCTTCGGCGGCGGCGTCACGACGTGGCGGCATCGCGTGGTGGCGGGGAAACTGCTGGGCGACGGCTACCTGCCCGGCGGCGGCACAGGACCGCTGGCCGCCACGCCCGACGAGCAGGGTGTCCTCGTGCTCGGCGGCGATCACTGGCTGCCCGACCCGATGCGCGGGCCGACCGGACGGCACCGCTGGGCGCCCGGCGTCCTCAAGCACACGGACTACGTCGTCGACGCCGAATGGGACAACGCCGTCGCGATGGCCGCCGGTCTCGGCCGCCCTCGGCCGAAGAACGCTTGGGGCGAGCAGGGTTCGCTGTTCGGGGACTTCCCGCAGATGCGCTGAAGGCCCCCTTCGCGAGGAAGAGGGCCTTCAGGCGTCAGCTGGTTTTCAGTCGGTCTTCCCGCGGCGCACGCGCAGCAGGACCAGGACGCCGGCACCGGCCAGGACCAGCAGGCCACCGGCCCACAGCAGCCAGGCGTTGTCGAAACCGGTGTCCGCGAGGCCGCCACCGTTGCCGCCGTTACCGCCGACGTTCGGGGCGGGAACCGCGGTGCTCGACGGCGCGGAGGTCTCGGACGGCTTGTCCGTGGTGGTCGGCGCGCTCGTCGGCGGCTTGGCCGTCGTCGTCTTCGTCGGCTCGCTCGGCTTCGTCGGCTCGGTCGGCTTGGTCTTCTTCTCGCCACAGGCGAACCAGTGGCTGATGTCGGCCTGCTTGCCGCCGCCGTTCATCGGCGAACGCAGCTTCTCCCACGGCGGGGTTTCCGCGAGGCCGCGCTTGCCGGGCTCGTAGATGTTGTAGCCGTCGCCGCCCTTCACCACGATCGCGGTGACGGTGACGCCTTCACCGACCGCGGTGATGTTGAGGTACTTGTCGTTCTCCGTGCCACCGGTGAAGGTCAGGTCCTTCGTCGAGATCTCGGTGCCCGGCAGCTTCGCCTTCTCACAGGTGCTGACGTTCTTCGGGGTCGGGATGGCGCGGGGGTCGTCGGTGTGGCACGCGAGCGCGGTGCCCGTGACGCCGAGCAGGGCGGCCGTCGCCAGCGCGACGACGGTGGCGGCGGAGCGGACACGCCGCGCGGAAATGATCTGCATTCAGAGCTCTCCTGTACCGATCGGGGGACAAACGAGCAAAGCGTGGTGCCACCTCCGAGGGAACGCGGTCAACTCGCGGTGTTTCTGCAGGAGTCGCGTTAACCCATCAGGGGGAAGCAGGTCCCGGACGGTATCGCACACGGATTTTACGGCGACATCGGGACCCCAGGTGTTATCGCTCCGAGACCGGACGGCCCGCGCACGAAAACGGCCCACCATCCACAAAGGAATGGTGGGCCGTCGAAACGAGAATGATCAGTCCGAAACGGACGTCGGGACCTCGTCCTTCTTCTGCTTGCCGAGCAGCGAATGGCGACGGCTGTAGACGAAGTAGATGAGGACGCCCAGCACCATCCACGCGATGAACCGCAACCAGGTCAAAACGGTCAGGTTCAGCATCAGCCACAGGCAGGCGAGGATCGCCAGGATCGGGACCACCGGCACCCACGGCACCCGGAAGGCACGGGGCAGGTCCGGTCGCGTCTTGCGCAGCACCATGACACCCGCGGAAACGAGGATGAACGCGAACAGCGTGCCGACGTTGACCATCTCTTCCAGCTTGTCGGCCGGGAAGAAGGTCGCGGCGACGGCGACCAGTCCGCCGACGACGATGGTCGCCCGCTTCGGCGTGCCGTTCGCGCCGGTCTTCGCCAGCGAACGCGGCATGAGGCCGTCGCGCGACATCGCGAAGATGATCCGGATCTGGCCCAGCATCAGCACCATGACGACGGTCGTCAGACCGGCGAGGGCGCCGACCGAGATGATGTTGGCCGCCCAGTCGACGCCGTTGGCCGCGAACGCGGACGCGAGCGTCTTCTTGCCGCCGTCACCCGCCGAGGTGGCGAGTTCCTTGTAGTTCACCATGCCGACGACCACGAGCGACACGGCGACGTAGAGCACCGTGACGATGGCGAGCGAGCCGAAGATGCCGCGGGGCACGGCCTTCTGCGGGTTGCGGGTCTCCTCGGCGGTGGTCGCGACGATGTCGAAACCGATGAACGCGAAGAACACCAGCGAAGCCGCGGCCAGCAGACCGAAGACGCCGAACGAGCTACTGCTGCTGCCCGCGAACACCGAGAACAGCGACTGGTCGACGCCGGTGGCCGACGATTCGGCGCCGGACTGGGCCTCCGGGATGAACGGGGTGTAGTTGGAGCCCTTGATGTAGAAGATGCCGAGCACGATCACGAACAGCACCACCGCGACCTTGATCCCGGTGATCACCATCGAGAACCGCGAAGACAGCTTCGTGCCGAGGGCGAGCAGGGTCGCCAGCACCAGCACCACGATCAGGGCGCCCCAGTCGACGGGGACACCGCCGATCTCGAACGTCGTCTTCGTGCCCTTGCCGAAGATGTAGGAGAGCACGGTTTCGAGGTAGGCGGACCAGCCCTTCGACACCGCGGCCGCGCCGACCGCGAGTTCCAGGATGAGGTCCCAGCCGATGATCCACGCCATGAACTCGCCGAAGGTGGCGTAGGAGAACGTGTACGCACTCCCGGCCACCGGGACGGTCGACGCGAATTCCGCGTAACAGAGAGCCGCCAGCGCGCAGGCGATGGCGGCGAAGACGAACGAAAGCGACACCGACGGGCCCGCGTAGTCGCCGGCCGTGCGCGCGGTGAGCGTGAAGATACCGGCACCGATGACGACGGCGACACCGAAGACGGTCAGGTCCCACGCGCTCAGGTTCCGCCTGAGCTTCGTCCCCGGTTCGTCGGTGTCAGCGATGGACTGCTCGATGGATTTCGTACGCCACAGACCGTTTCCGGGCACCCTTGACCTCCTACACCTGACTGCGGTTCAACGGACCCTATCGCCCGGTCGTGACGGCAGCGCGGTGGGAGAGCAACGAAGTACCCGGAGGTCGCGGCGGTAATCGGCGGAGTACGGAGAGTTGCTCCGGATGGCGGTCGCGCCCCGCCTGGCCCAGATGTCATGAAAGGGCCGTTCAGGACGAAAAACGTCCTGAACGGCCCTTTCATGACATCCGTGAAGCGAGCGGAGACCGGCTCACGCCAGCGCGCGGTCCAGGTCCGGCTCCAGGTAGATCAGCTTCGCCGTCGGCACCTTCGCCCGCACACGCGCTTCGGCGTCGTCGATGGCCTGCGCGATTTCCGCGGTCTCCAGCCCCGGCACCAGCGCGAGCTTCGCGGCCACCAGCATCTCGTCCGGCCCGATGTACAGCGTCCGGATGTGGATGACCCGCTCGACCTTGCCCGCGGCGAGTTCGTCGACGATCACGTCGAGGTCGGCCTCGGAGGCGCCCTCGCCGATCAGCAGGCTCTTCATCTCGATGATCAGGATGATCGCGATGATGCCGAGCAGCAGGCCGATCGTCACGGTGCCGATGCCGTCCCACACCGGGTTCCCGGTGATGACGGAGAGCCCGACACCCGCGAGCGCGAACACGAGACCGAGCAGCGCGCCCGCGTCTTCGAGCAGCACCACCGGGAGTTCGGGGGTCTTGGCCTGGCGGATGAAGGCCCACCAGCCCGCGTCGCCCTTGATCTTCTTCGACTCCTGGATCGCGGTGTAGAAGGAGTACGACTCCAGCCCGATCGCGACCACGAGGATGCCGACCGCCACCAGCGGCGAGGTCAGGTCCTCGGGATGCGAGATCTTGTGGATGCCCTCGTACAGCGCGAACACCGAGCCGAGGCTGAAGAGCATCAGCGCGACGATGAACGAGTAGAAGTACCGGTCCCGTCCGAAGCCGAACGGGTGGGCGCGGGTCGCCTTGCGCTGCGAGGTCTTCTGGCCGAGCAGCAGCAGGCCCTGGTTCGAGGTGTCCGCGAGCGAGTGCACGGACTCGGCCAGCATCGAGGACGACCCCGTGATGAGGAAGCCGGTGAACTTCGCGGCCGCGATTCCGGCGTTCGCCACGAGCGCGGCGATGATCGCCTTGGTTCCGCCACCTGCAGACACTTGCAACTCCCCAAATGGTGTCCCGATATGCCGGGTTCGAAGGCTAGCAGTGCAGATGAGCCGGTACGCGCCGGGCGGGACAGGTCACAGAATTGTCGGGGCCCCTCGCTAGTCTCGCCCCTCTCATGACCTGGGGAGGTGCCCGTGCCGCGATTCGGCGTGCTCGGACCGTTGACGATCGAGGATCCGCCCGGGCGGCGCACCACGCCGCGCGGCGATCATCAGCGTGCCCTGCTCGCCGTCCTGCTGCTGAACGCGAACTCGCCCGTCCCGGTCGACGCCCTGGTCGAGACGCTCTGGCCGGATACGCCGCCGAAGTCGTACTCCTCGAATCTGCACACGTACGTCTCTCGCCTGCGGGCCAGGTTCGAGGGGCTGGAGATCGAGCGGGATCCGCACGGCTACCGGCTGGTCGTCGCGCCCGCCGACCTCGATCTGCTGTCCTTCCGCGAAGCCGCCGCGGCGGGGAAGGCCGCGGCGCGGGCTGGCGATCCGGCGTCGGCCGCGGGGCATTACCGCCGGGCGCTGGCGGAGTGGCGCGGGCCGGTCCTGTCCGGGCTGCACATCCCCCGGCTCGACGCCGACGTCGCCCGGCTCGAGTCGGAGCGCCTGGCCGCCTTCGAAGACTGTGTCGACGCCGAGTTGTCCGACGGCAGGCACGGCGAGCTCACCGGCGAACTCCAGGCGATGATCACCGAACATCCGTTGCGCGAGCGGCTGGCCGCGCAGCTGATGATCGCGTTGCACCGCGCCGGACGGCAGGCCGACTCGCTGGCCGTCCACCGCGATCTGCGCGCCACCCTCGTCGAAGAGCTCGGTGTGGAGCCCGGCGCCGAGGTCCGCCGGGTGCACGCCGCCGTGCTGCGCGGCGAGGATCCGGTGCCCTCGGCGAAGGCCACGCCGATCTTCCCGATCTGCCAGCTGCCGCCGGACATTTCGGATCTCGCGGGCCGCGAGAGCGAGATCGCGAAGCTCTCCGAGCTGCTCGGCGACGGCACGGGCGTCCCGGTCGCGGTGGTCACCGGCGAGCCGGGCGCGGGCAAGTCCACGCTCGCGGTCGCCACCGCGCACAGGCTCCGCCGGTCCTTTCCGGACGGACAGCTGTTCGTCCCGCTGGCCGGCGCCTCCGACCCTCGCGACCTCTCCGACGTCCTCGGCGACCTGTTGCGCGTGCTGGGCGTCACCGGGCCCGCCATCCCGGACGACGTCGAAGCCAGGGCGGCGGTCTATCGGGGCCGTCTCGCCGATCGCCGGGTCCTCGTGGTGCTCGACGACGCGGCGAGCCCCGAGCAGGTCCGCGCGCTGCTGCCGGGCACGCCGGGCACCGCCGTCCTGATCACCAGCAGGCGGCGGCTTTCCGGGCTCGCCGGGGCGGATCGTCTCCCCCTCGCGCCGCTGTCCGGCGCCGAGGCGATGACCCTGCTCTCCCGCCTCGCCGGGCCGGATCGCGTGGGCGCCGAACGCGCCGACGCGGAACGGATCGCCAAGGCCTGTGGCAATCTCCCGCTGGCGTTGCGGATCGCGGGAAGCAGGCTCGCGATGCGGCCGGGCCTGCCGCTGGGAAAGCTCGCCGGGCGGCTGGAGGACGAGGTCTCGCGCCTCGACGAGCTCCAGGTCAGCGATCTCCAGGTCCGCGGCAGCATCGCGTTGAGCTATCAGGCGCTGAGCCCGGCGGCACGGCGCGCGTTCCGGCTGATCGGCCGCTGCCGCACCCTCGACCTGCCCGCGTGGGCGGTGACGACGCTGATCGATGACGAAGGTGCGGACGAGGCCATCGACGAACTCGTCGAGGCCAGCCTGCTCGAAGCCACCGGTCTCGATGCGACGGGCGAGCAGCGGTTCCGTGTGCACGACCTCGTCCGCGTGTACGCCACGGAGCTCGGCCGGGAGCTGGAAACCCGCGCCGAGCGGGTGGCCACCGTCGCGAAGGTGTCGGACGCGGCACTGTGCCTCGCCGACACGGCGGCCCGCCGCCTGCCGAGGACGGTGCCGATGCCGTTGTCGGATCATGACGTCCCCGCGCAGCCGCTGGAGGCCGAGCTGGTCGAGCGGCTGCTGCGTGATCCCGGCACGTGGTTCTCCGTGGAGCGGGCGAACCTTGTCTCCGCCGTCTCGTCGCTCTGCGCCGTTGGCTGGCGGCGAAAAGCCTTGCGGATACTGGAAAGACTGAGCGCGTACCTGTACTTGCACAGTCATTACGCAGACATGCGGACGTCGTACGAGACGTTGCGCGACGCCGCCCGCGAGACGGACGACCGGCACATCGCCGTCATCGCGGACGCGAATTTGGCCGTACTGCTGCATGTTCGCGGCGAGTACGAACGCGCGGCCGAGGGTTATCGCGCGTGCTCGAAGGAATTGGCGGAGCTGGGCGACCTCGCCACCCGGGCGTGGGTGGAGACCAATCTGGCGCATTGCCTGGTCGGGCTCGGCCGGGCCGGGGAATCGCTGCACGCCGCCACTCAGGCCCGCGAAATGTCCACTGTGGAGGATTCCGGGACACACGCGAGACGGGCGGAATCCGCCGCCCTGCACCGGCTGGGCAAGATCTCCGAAGCGCTGGAAATCGATCGCCGGATCCTCTCCCAGGCGCAGGAATCGGCCGACGACCGGCAGCTCGGCGTTGCCCTGCAAGGGCTTTCGTGGTCGCTGATGCTCGACGGCCGCCAGGAGGAGGCCCTGGCGACGATCGAGGAATCGGTCCGCGTCCTTCGCCGGACGACGGCGAAATCGGCGCTGGCGAAGTCGCTGCGCACCCAGGGCGCGATCCTCGCGGGCGCCGGGCGGCGCGAAGGTGCGGTGAAGGCCTACGAGAACGCGCGGCGCCTGGCCGGAGCACTCGAAGAACGACCGCGAGAGCTTTCCTGCACCCGCGCGATCGCGGCGAGCTGGATCGGCGACGGCCGGGCCGACCGCGCGATCCCCGTACTGCGCCGATGTCTCGACGAATTCCGCGCCATGGGCGGGAAACCGGCGACGGGCCTCACCCTGCACGTGCTGCGCAGGGCGTACGAGGCCGTCGGGGAAACAGAAGCGGCCGAGGCGGCGGGTGAAGAGGCGAAGCGATTGGAAGTCCCCCACGACGCCAACGCTTCGACCCTCGTCCGGTTGCTGTTGTCGCTCACCGAACCCGCCCCGGCCTGACCGGGTGGTGCCCGACCCCTCAGACGGGCACCACCCGGAAGTCACCCGCACTTCACCAGGCGGCGTGCCGTGGTTCCCGCCGTCCGGCGGAGAACCAGGCCAGCGTGATCGCCAGCACGCCGTTGGCCACGGCGTCCCACACCGGCGGCGAGGCGGCCCCGAGCCGCGAGACCGCGAACATGTTGATCAATCCCGCGACGGTCAGCATCACGCGGACGGGCTGGGTGCCCGTCACCACCAGCGCGGCGGTGAGCAGCACCTGCGCGCCGAGCGAGACGAGTACGACCAGCGGGAGGTTCAGCCTGCTCTCCGCGCCCGCCGCGAGCTCCTGCAGGCCGCTCCCCGCGGCCTTGACCGACTCGATCGCGTCACCGGCGAGCCCCGCCATCGCCTGCGCCGAGCCGACCAGCTCCTGGCCGCTCGGTACCGGGAGGACCAGGTCGACGACCGGGACGAGCGCGGTGACGACAGCGAATCCGAGCGCGGCGAGCAGGACGGTGGGGCGCACGGGAACCGGCACCCGGAAGGCACGTCCGCTCGCCGCGCCGGGATGGGAAGTCACTGCTGTCGCTCCTTGGCTGTCGATGTCCGGGACGAGCCGACGCCAAGCGCCGGGTCACCCCTTCGGTCGATGGTCGCGGAAGCCGCCACACGGAACGCACACACTTCGGCCAAGCCCGCGTTTCGTCCTCTGAATGCGGTCCTTGCGCGCGCAAGGACCGCATTCAGAGGACGAAACGCGGGAGGAGGATCAGCAGGTGCCGGCGGTGGCGCGGAACACCTGGGTGCGCTCACCGGACAGCGGCCGCACGCGGACCTCCGGGTCGGCGGCCGGGAGCCACACCGACTGGCCGCGGCGGAGTTCGACCTGCTCGCCGTCGTCGGCCGTCACCAGCAGGCCACCGGCGGTGCAGAGCAGGATCTGGGGGCCGACGTCGTGGACGGCGACCTCGCCGTCGTCCCCGGCCTCCCATTCGATCCGCGACAGCTCGAACTCCGGCGCGTCGGTGCGGTACACCGACAGCCGCTCTTCGCGCTCTCCGCTCTGGACCGGCATCTCCCCGCACGCGAAGTCGACGACGCGCAGCAGCTCCGGCACGTCGACGTGCTTCGGGGTCAGCCCGCAGCGCAGGATGTTGTCCGAGTTCGCCAGGATCTCGACAGCGGTGCCGTGCAGGTACAGGTGCAGGTTGCCGGCGGGCAGGTAGATCGCCTCGCCCGCGCTGAGGGTGAGCCGGTTGAGCAGCAGCGCCGCGAGCACCCCCGCGTCGCGCGGATGCGCTTCGCCGAGTTCCAGGATGGTCCGGCATTCGACGTCGAACTCGCCGCGTTCCTGAACGTGCTTCACGCACGAATCGAGGACCTCGGGCAGCAGTTCGTCGAGCGCGGCCTGCGGCAGCGTGATCCAGGTGGTGAACAGCGCGCGCAGCCCGGCCGGATCCGGCTGGGCCTCCAGCAGCACCGCGTACTTCGCCAGCCCGGGCGTCTCGATCGCCTTCAGCAGCGCGATCGTGCGTTCCGGGTCGCGGAAGCCCGCGAGCGCGTGGAACTCCGTCAGCGCGCAGACCAGTTCCGGTTTTGCCGTCGGATCCGGGTAGTTGCGGTTCGAGGCGTCGCGCGGGATACCCGCCGACTCCTCGCGCGCGTACCCTTCCGCCGCCTGCGCGGCCGACGGGTGCGCCTGCATCGAAAGCGGCTCTTCGGCGGCGAGGATCTTCAGCAGGAACGGCAGCCTGCCGCCCCAGCGGCCGGCGCAGGTCGTGCCGAGCTGGCCGACGGGATCGGCTTCGACGAGCTCCAGCAGGCTCCGCTCGGTGCCGTCCGGACCGATGACGTGGGACGGGTCACCGGGGTGGGCGCCCATCCACAGTTCCGCCTCCGGATGCGGCGCCGGCACCGGACGCCCCAGCAGCTCGGGGATCGTCGTTCTGGACCCCCACGCGTAGGGCCGCACGGCATTGCGCAGCAGCTCCACTGTCACCTCAACTCCTCGCCGGGCACGGGTGGTGCCGGCCCTCATTGCTTACGTCGCGCTCGGGACTCACGCCGTTGCAGGCGTGTACCTCCCGGCGCCGCCGATGCTGCCGACGGCCAGCCCCAGGTAGACCGCGGCCAGCTCGAAACGCAGGGCGAGAACGGCCGCACGCACGATCTCGTCCGTTTCGATCTCTTCGGCCGGGGCGATCACGTCGCCGCCGGGCAGCAGGTCTTCCGCCTGATAGCGGGCCGCCTCCGCGGCGGGCCCGGTCCGGACCGAGAGGAGCAGCACCCTCGGCGTCGCGCCTGCCCCCTCCTCAGGGTCCGCGAAGATATCGCGATCCACGCCGCCGGACAACGCCGCCCGCCGCAAAGCGGGCCTGGCCAGTGCCTGGCGGTAGTCCTCCACGTCACAGACGACGGCGGCGTGCGCGGCGAACGCGTGGGCCGCGTGCTCGCCGACGGCGACCGCGACCGGGTCCAGCCCCCACAGCAACGGCTGGCGCTCGGCCAGCTTCAGCGCCATCGCCTTGGCCGGGTTCGCGAACGAGTCCCTGGCCAGGTAATCCTTCTCGGCTTCCGCGTCGAGCTGGTCCGCGAGCTGCTCCAGGTCGGCCACCAGCAGGCCGAGGGCGTTCGCGGTGAGCAGGGCCGCGGCGAGCCCGCGCGGGAAGGCCATCTCCGGCGGAACCGGGAGCCTCGGCGCGAGCAACAGCCCCTTGCCCGCGATGGAGGCCGCGACGGGGCCTTCGTCGGGCGCCGACAGGACGACTCGCGCCCCGAACCGGGCGGCGCGTTCCAAGGAGGCGGCCAGCTCGCGGTCACCGGCGTCGTCGGTGTGCGCGAAGACCACGTCGAGCGCGCCGATCCAGCTCGGCACCACCTCGGCGACGACCACCGGCACCGGGCACGACGGGGTCAGGAGCGCGGCGACCAGCCGGGTCAGCGTCCGGCTGACCCCCGGCCGGTCGATCAGCACGAGCGAGCGCGGGCGCCCGACGTCCAGGCGATCGCTCAGCTCGAGTTCGGCCGCGGCTTCGGCGGTCGCCCGGACCTGGGCGCCCGCCATCGCGGCGGCACGGAGAAGCCCCGCGGTGTCGGCCTCGGCCAGCCTCGCGGGGTCGTCGAGCAGGGAATCGTCAGGGACCGTCGGCATGGGCGCCATCCGGGGTCGTCGGCTCGGTGGCTTCGTCCAGCAACAGTACCGGGATTCCATCCCGGACCGGATACACGCGACCGCATTCCGTGCAGGTCAGCGAATCGGCCTCCGGATCGGCCGGCGTCCCCGGCCGCAGCGGCGCGTGATCGGGGGACGGGCAGGCCAGGATCTCCAGCAACTGTGCGTCGAACGTGACGGCCATGGTTACTCCCTACCTGTGGGACATCTCTATGTGTGTTTTCACGACACATTCGTTACCCACGGACTATCGCCAATACGTCTTCGGTCAGCGTCCGGACGGCCTCGGCGTCGGCGGCCTCGACGTTCAGGCGGAGCAGCGGCTCGGTGTTGGACGGGCGCAGGTTGAACCAGCCACCGCCGGGGAGCTGCACGGTGAGCCCGTCCAGTTCGTCGATCTCGACGCCGTCACGCGCGCCGAAGGCGTCCTTCACCGCGATCATGCGGGCGACCTGGTCGTCGACGGTCGAGTTGATCTCGCCGGACGCCGCGTAGCGCGAGTACTCCGCCGTCAGCTCGGACAGCGGGCCCGCCTGCTCGCCGAGGGCGGCGAGGACGTGCAGCGCGGCCAGCATGCCGGTGTCGGCGCGCCAGAAGTCGCGGAAGTAGTAGTGCGCGGAGTGCTCGCCGCCGAAGATCGCGCCGGTCTTGGCCATCTCGGCCTTGATGAACGAGTGCCCGACCCGGGTGCGCACCGGCTTGCCGCCGTGCTCGGCGACGATCTCCGGGACACCCTTCGACGTGATCAGGTTGTGGATGATGGTGCCGCCCGGCTCCTTCTCCAGCTCACGGATGGCGACCAGGGCGGTGATGGCGCTCGGCGAGACGGGCTCGCCGCGCTCGTCGACGACGAAGCAGCGGTCGGCGTCGCCGTCGAAGGCGAGACCCGCGTCGGCGCCTTCCTCGCGCACCTTCGCCTGGAGGTCGACGATGTTCTTCGGGTCGAGCGGGTTGGCCTCGTGGTTCGGGAAGTTGCCGTCGAGTTCGAAGTACATCGGGACGACTTCGAGAGGCAGGCCCGCGAAGACCGTGGGGACGGTGTAGCCGCCCATGCCGTTGCCGGCGTCGACGACGACCTTCAGCGGGCGGCTGCCCGACAGGTCGACGAGCTTGCGCAGGTACGCCGCGTAGTCCGCGAGGACGTCCTGCTCGGTCACCGAACCGCGCTGGCCCTCGAAGGTGGGCACACCCTGCTCGACGGTGTCGCGGATCTCCGCGAGACCGGAGTCCTGGCCGACGGGGGCGGCGCCGGAGCGGCACAGCTTGATGCCGTTGTACTTCGCCGGGTTGTGGCTGGCGGTGAACATGGCGCCCGGCAGGTTGAGCGAGCCGGACGCGAAGTACAGCTGGTCGGTGCTGGCGAGGCCGATCGACACGACGTCGAGGCCCTGCGAGGTCACGCCGTCGGCGAAGGCGGCGGCGAGCTCGGGCGAGGAGTCGCGCATGTCGTGGCCGATCACCACGGAGTCGGACTCCGGCTTGATCAACAGGGCGAACGCCGATCCGAGGTCGCGGACGAGTGCCGCGTCCAGCTGCTCACCGACCACGCCGCGAATGTCGTAGGCCTTCACGATGCCCGAAAGGTCTGGCACGCCTGCTCCCCGCCAATAGTCTCGTTACAACGCCCTCTGGCGCGCTCGAAAGCCTACCGGCGAGCCCTCGCGTCAGGCGCGGCCGGGCAGGACGCGCAGGTGGCCGCGCCTGCCCGAGGGCCCCTCGGGTTCGGGCTCGGGTGCGGGCTTGTCGGAGCGGCCGGCTTCGCGCACGGCCTCGGCCAGCGCGGTCAGCTCGTCGGCGGAGGGATCTGGGGCGGCGAAGGCGCCTTCGTGCCGGACGACTTCCCAGCCCTTGGGCACGGTCAGCCGGAGGGCGTGGGCCTCGCAGAGGTCATAGGAGTGCGGCTCGCTCGCGGTGGCCAACGGGCCCACCACGGCCGTCGAATCGCTGTAGGCATACGTGAGCGTGGCGACAGCGGGTTCGAGACAACCCGTTCGCGAACACTTTCGTACGCTCCGCACGATCGAGAACGATAGCGCGTCGCGAGCCCGGCGTACCGGCGACACGCGCTTTGAATCGCCGAGCGCGTACCCTTCGGTTCGTGGCGACGGCTCGTGATTCCCGACAGCGACGGCGGATGCGACGGGACCGGCACGGCCGGGGCCTGCGCGGAGCGCTGTATCCGTCGACCCTTCCCGCCGCCGCTAGCAGGGCGGAAAGGTTCGACGCGCTGGTTTTGGACGCGCTCGAACCGATCGAAGCGCGGTGGCGGCACGAGCTGACGAAGCTCGACGTCGCCGTCGACGACGTCCCCGAAGTTCGCTCGGATGGCGCACCGGCCGGAGTCGACGGCGTGCTGCACGACGGCGCCGTCCCGCTCTCGCGGCTCGTGCCCGCCGGCGTCGACCGCGCCGGCCTCCCGACGCGGGCCCGCATCGTCCTCTACCGGCGCCCCCTCGAAGCCCGCGCGAAGGACCCCGGCGAACTCGCGGAACTCGTCCACGACGTCCTCGTGGAACAGGTGGCGGGCTACCTGGGCGTCGAACCCGACGTCATCGAAGGCGACTAACCCCCTCCGCGCCCCCTCCACCCCGTACCCAGCCCCCGCCCTTCCCCGGGGGGCGTCCCCAGCCCAGCGTATCGCGAGGTACCGACGGGACCTGCGGAAACGGCGCCGGAGGGCGAAGTTGTCCACAAGGGGAAGGGGCTGTGGATAACTCGCTGGGGCTGGGCGAGCGGGTGGCTCAAGGGTTCCCAATGTCGCATTTGGGTCGCTCAGCGTCTCAAATGCGACATTGGGAACCGCTGAGCCCCTTGCCCTCCCAGATCGTGTGCGAAAGCCGCTTTCAGGACATCTGACGTCCCGAAAGTGGCTTTCGCGACACCTCTCGATGCGGCACAGGTCCTATGAGGGCTGAAGGGGTCCTTCACCGCATGCCATGCAGCGAAGGGAGCTTTCACCACGTCACATGCGACGAAAGGCCCCCAAAGCGAACCCCGGAGTCGCCCCCAATGTGGCATTGGGGTCACCGAGCGTCCCCAATGCCACATTGGGGGCACCCCGCCGCAGGGAAGGGGGCCTTCAGGACGAAGCTCAAGAAGCCGAGGGACGCCGCCGCGTAGGAACAGCCGTCAGCAGCGTGAACAGCACCGCCGCCACCTGCGCCAGCAGCAGCAGATTCCGCGTCGTCCCCTGATGCTCCACCACGACCTCCGAAGGCGTGGCCGGCACCGAGACCGCCACCTGGTGCCCCCAAGCCCGCACGATCGGCACGGCCTTCCCGTCCACGCTCGCCTGCCAGCCCGCCTCGAACTCCGCGGCCAGCACGAGCAGCCGCCCGGTCGGGCCTTCCGAGACACGCACCCGCACGTCCGGCAGCCCGGCCTGCACCGGCGCGACGCCGGGCGACGCTCCCGGCGCGCCCTTCCCGGTCACGGCCGCCTGCGCCAGTTCCGGCGAGATCAGCGCCACCTGCCCACCGGCGGGCAGCAACCGCAGCACCGGACGCCCGTCCGAGGTCGGCGCAGCTGAAACCACCAGGTCCCGCGCGAGTTCGACGAAGGCGCCGCCGTCGGCACCGCTCGGCAGCACCACATACGAGACGCCCGAAGCCAAGGCGGCCGCGAAGGCATGCTTCACCGCGTCCGGCGAGCCTTGCAGGAGGTCCCGACGCCACGAAGCCAGCCGATCGGCGCTGCCCGGCGTCGGCGCGAACTCGTCGTCGCCGAAAGTCGGCAACCGCCCACCGGTCTGCCGGGCACCATCCTGACCGATCACCAGCACCGAGCGGCCACTCGCAGCCAGTTCCATCGAGATCTCCGGAGCCAGCGAGGGACGCTCACCCGCCCGCAAGGGTCCTTCCCGTCCGGCGACGACCGCGCCGGTCGCGAGCGCCAGCAGCACGAGCACCCCGGCCACGGCCGTGACCTTCACCAGCCACGGCGCGGGATCGACCCCGGATCCGCCTCGCTGCCAGGTCTCCAGCACCGTCCACAACAGACCCGCGCCGATCACCAGCAGCGGCACCCCGGCGTACCCGGTCGCGTGCGCGCCGCCCGACATCGGCGTCACCGCCACGAACCGCACCGCGACGAGCCCGAGCGCGCCCAGCACGACGACCGCCACACCGGCACCCGCGCTCTTCGTCGGCCGCACCACCAGCGCGACGATCGCGGCCGCGACCAGCGCCACCCCGATCGGCCAAGCGCCGGGGCCGCCCGGGTCCAGCCCGGCGAGATCGGCGCCGGACGCGGCCGTGGCGCCACCGCCGAGCCCGTGCAGCAGCAGTTCCGGATGCCGCAGCAGCACACTCGGCCACGGCAGCAACAACGCCAGCGGCAGGAAGACCACGATGCCGACCGACGCGATCCGCCGCGCGAGCCCGGTCGGCGAAGGCAGCACCACGAACCCGATCACCAGCCCGACCAGCGCCAGCGCGTGCGCCAGCGGGGAGAAGGCGCCGATCAGCGCCAGCCCGATCGCGCTCAGCGCGGAAACGTGCAGCCAGCGCGAGTCCGCGCGGACCAGCAGCCCCACGATCCCCGCGATCACCAAAGGCAGCAGCAGATGCACGACGACGACGTCGAGCCGCCCCTGCGCGACCGAAGCCGTGGCCGCGGGAAGCACGCCGTACGCCGCCGCCGCGACGGCACGCACCCAGCGACGCACACGAAGGTGCCGAGTGGCCACGTACGCGCTCAGGGCGGCGAGTGGGATGTCGCCGATCAGCAGGATCGCGACGAGCGCCGCGGGACCGCCGATCGGCGTGAAGATCGCGCCGATCGTGCCCAGCACCGGCAGCGTCGCGGGCGCGGGACTCGCCGTCCCGCCGGCGATCGCGTGCCACGGCGCGAGATACGACGACCAGATCTCGCCGAGCCCGCCGACCGGCAGCAGTTTCCCGCCGAAGAGATCGAGCCCGAGCCGGGATCTGTTGACCACGAACGCGAGCGCCGTCAGCACGACGAGCACGATCACCGGCGGGGCGAACACGGTCGCGCCGAGCACCCGCTTCCGGTCGACCTCGACGAAGACGAGTTCCGGTTCCGGCCCGCCGGCCCGCGGCACCGGCGACGGCTTCGGCCCCTCGGTCGCGGGCTTTTCGGGAACCGCGACCGCGACGACCGCGCTGGGCCGCCGAAGACCCGTCCCCCGCGAGCCGACGCCGCGCATCGCCCCCGCGGGCAGCGCGCCGGGACCGACCGGACGATCTTGCCCGGCCTTCAACGCCTCCGGCGGGATCCAGGCACCTTCCTGATCCACCCCCTCCGGCACCGTCCCGAGGGCGAAATCCCGTTCCACACCACGCCGTACGAGGCCGACGACACCGGCGCGCACGGCGTTGCGCACCCGCGTCATCCGTCCGGTGAACAGACCGCCGACCTTGCCGGGCCGACCGGTCTTCCGGCGTTCCGCGCGGGCGGCGCGCAGTCCGGCGCGACCGCGCAGCAGGTGCCAGGCGGCCGCGAGTTCCGCGCTCGCCTCGCCGGTGCGCCGCAGCAGCAGGAACGCGAGCGCCCGCAGCACCGCGAAGACCGGAATTCGAAAAAGGCCGAACCAAAAGGACAGTGGCGGGCAATTGACGAGGAACACCCGGAGCCCGTGCGCGCGGTTCGCCGTCGCGAGGGAAAGGCCGAGGGCGTCCGGTTCGCGCTGCCCGGTGCTGAGCGCGCGGGCGTGCCGCAGCCGGGCCGACGGCACCGAAAGCACGCGGCCGCCCGCGGCGTTGGCCCGCCAGCCGAAGTCGAGATCCTCGCGCAGCAACGAAAAGCCGGGGTCGTAGCCACCGAGCTCGTGCCAGACTTCCCGACGCACCAATGATCCCGCGCTCGGTACGGCGAGTACGGCGGTGTCGTTCTCATCCGGTGAGATCTGCTGCCGATGGCCGATGGCGTCGGTCGACAGGCCGGCTTCGACGATCAGGCGCGGGTCGCTCCAGTCGACCGCGAGCGGGCCGAGCACCGTCGCCGCGGGCTCGTTTTCGGCCGCTGCCAACAGGTTCTCGAGACAGCCGGGTTCCGGCGCGCAGTCGTCGTGCAGCAGCCAGAGCCAACCGCCGGGGTCTCCCCAGCGTTCGACGGCGTGCTCGACGGCCTCGCCGACGGCGGCACCGAAGCCGACTTCACCGGAAAGTGTGAGAATCCCGTCCAAGACCGGCGCATCGCCGTCGGCCGCCGCGTCGGCGAGGATCTTCGCGGTCCCGTCGGTGGATCCGGTGTCGACGGCGAGCACGTGCCGCGGCCGGACACCGCTGCGCCGCAGCGCGGAAAGCGCCAGTGGCAACCAGTTCTCGCCGTTATGACAGACCACAATGGCCAGAACGGGGGCCGTGCGCGGCACAGATGACGCGGCAGTGCGAGACAACGGGCACTCCAGATGTGGCGGCGAAGTCGAGTGCCGCCACCCTACGACGCGACCCTGTCACCCGTTGGTGGCCCCACGATATGGAAGCGAACGGAAGCGATCTCCGGCGCACGAGGCCGCCGGAGATCGCCGTCACACAGCTCGCTTTTTCAGTTTCCTACGCTCACGTTCGGAGAGCCCGCCCCAAATACCGAACCGCTCGTCATGCGCGAGGGCGTACTCGAGGCACTCGTCCTTGACCTCGCAACCGAGGCAGATCCGCTTGGCTTCACGGGTGGAGCCGCCCTTCTCGGGGAAGAACGCCTCCGGGTCCGTCTGCGCGCAGAGGGCCCGTTCCTGCCAGTCCTGCTCTTCCGCGGAGGCATCGTCGAAAAGCTCGGTGAGATCGCCCAGTTGCTGCTCCGGGACCTCACCCCAACCCACGACTTGCCCCCATTCCCTTCCATCTGCTTCCAACCGCACGTCCGCCTCCTCGCTGTCCACGCACTCCCCAGGCTGGCGGTGTTGAAACACCATCCGCCGCCCCCTTCCAGCGACGAATGACATCACTGTGATTACACCCGTGTAGTGCGGTCAGGTCAAGCGGAGTAGCGAGTTCGGGGGATACTCACGCCTCATCGCGCAAGGGGACACGCCGACAACTTCACATCGGGCATACGGAAGACTGGAGGGGTGCAGAGATCAGCAGTGCGGCCAAGCCCGATCTTCCTCGGCATCCTCGCGGTCACCGTCCTGGGCGGTGTGCTGGCGGCTTTCGGTGACACGACGACGATTTCCAGCCAGAAGTACGACCCGCTCATCATCATCGGCGTCGTCCTGCTCGTCGCGGGCGGCTGGGTCGCGTCACTGACGCTGCACGAGTTCGGTCACGCGATCGTGGCGTTCCGCGGCGGCGACCACAGCGTCGCCCACAAGGGTTACCTGTCCATGGACGTCCGGAAATACACGGATCCGGCACTGTCCATCATCCTGCCCTTGGTATTCCTCTTCATCGGCGGCATCCCGCTGCCGGGTGGCGCGGTGTGGATCGAGCACGGGCGCCTGCGGTCGCGCGGGGTCCAGTCGTGGGTGTCGCTCGCCGGCCCGCTGAGCAACCTCGGCGTCGGTGTCCTGCTGACCCTCGTCGTCGCGCTCGTGCCGATGTCGTCCGGTCTCGTGATCGGGCTTTCGTTCCTGGCGCTGCTTCAGATCGTCACGTTCATCCTGAACATCCTGCCGATCCCCGGTCTCGACGGCTGGGGCGCGATCGAGCCCTATCTCTCGCCCGGCGCGAGGGAATTCGGCGCGAAGGCTCGGCCGTGGGCGCCGATCGTGCTGTTCGCCGTGCTGTTCCTCGTACCCGGGGCCAGCTCGTTGCTGTGGCAAGGGTCCTTCGCGGTCTTCGACGCCGTCGGCGGGTTCAAGCTCGCGGCCATGTACGGCCAGGACGCGTTCATGTTCTGGAAGTGAGCTCGCCGTCCGGGTGTGCGGTGAACCATTCGTGCGCCCGCTTCCAGACGCGTTTGAGGCCGGACCGCTCGCCGAGGTAGTCGCCCGCCATGCCGACCACCGGCAGCTTCCCGAGCGCACGGTGGAAAAGGCGGCCGCGGGGACGCTTCTCGAGTTCGTCGACGATGCCCAGCAGTCCCCGGCCGAGCCGCCAGAGCGTGCCCGCGGCGGCCTTCAAGGTGATCTTGCCGTGCTTCTTCTTCGCGTCGTCGAGTTCTTCGGTGAGCTTCGCCGCTTCGTCGTCTTCGGCGGCCTTGTCGTGTTCGGCGTGTTTGCCCGCCGCGATCACCGGATCGATGTCGCGTTCGAAAAGGACCCACGCGATCAGCCGGACGCGGGCGCCGACATCGGTCACGCCGTACTCCCCCGCGATCGCGCACAGCAGCACCCCCTGTGCCGCCGAGCCGAGCGCGTCCTGCACGGGCAGCCGGTCGGCGAGCGCGCCGCCTAGGCCGGGGATCGCGGTGATCAGCGCGGTGAACCGGCCGACGCGGTTCACCCACCAGTCGGTCCGCTGGTAGTTCGACATCTCGGCCCACGCCGCGGTGCCGGGCACCTTGACCGAGGTGATCCCGTTGAGCAGCTTGTCCTTCAGCCCGGGTTCGACGCCGTCCAGATCCTCGTGACGACGACCCCTGGCCTGCAGCCCGAACGGATCCGCGTCCCGCAGCGCGTCGACCATCGGCCCGCAGGCGCGGACGAACGGCCGCAGCACCGCCACGACCTGACGGTCCGAAATCGCTTCACCCACCGCTGACTCCCTTCGCGACCTTCGGCGCGGTGCCCAGGCCTCCGCCCAGCGCCAGCGCTCCCGGCAGCGCCCCGCCGCCGATCAGCAGCAGCGCCCGCCAGTCCTGTATCAGCACCAGATCACCGCCGGGGCCCGCCATGCCCATCCCGAGTACGACGAGTACCCAGACGAGCAGCGGAATCACCGAAAAGGTGGGCCGGACCACTTTGGCGCTCGTCCGCACCAGCAGCGGGGTCGTGATCACCGCGAGCACCGCGGTCACCGGGACGGGCGCGTCCCCGAGCTTCGGCAGCACGATCCCGTCGAGACGGAGCGGCAGGAAGAACAGTTCGAGCAGGCCGAGCAGGAACGCGTCGAACGTCAGCAGGGCGAGCAGCAGACGCTGCCGTGACGTGAGCGGCGTGCTCACTTCGCGAGTCCCCCGAACAGATCGGCCGCGGCGCCTTCGGCGGGCCCGTGGGCGAGCACGAAGTACTCGTCCGGGGTGATCGGCTGCGCGACGTCGTTGCTCAGTGCGAAGTGGTCGGCGAGATGCGGCGGGGCGGGCACGCTGACCTGGGTCTCGTGGGCCCGCAGCGCGGCCGCCTTCGCCGGGATGTGCGCGGCGACGTCCAGGACGGTCGTGATGGTCTCGTCCGGCGTCACCGGCAGTTCGCCGTCCTCGGGCACCCGGAACGACGAGCGCCCGCGCAGCGCGGCGAGCCCGGCCGTGACGGCGTCGCGGGAAGAAACGGTGTGGAACACCCTCTCGACCGACGCGGCCTTCGGCGCCGCGGCCATGGTGACCTCGTGCGCGCGGATGTGGTCGGGATGCCCGTAACCCCCGAAGGCGTCGTAGGTGACGACGACCTGGGGCCGGACCTCGTCGAGGATCTCGGCGAGCTGAGCGGCCTGCTCGTCGAGGTCGCCGCCGGAGAACGCGCGCGGATGGGCCGCGGACGGCGTCCCGGCCATCCCGGAGTCGCGCCAGCGGCCGATGCCGCCGAGATACCGGTGCCGGGTGACGCCCAGCGCCGCGCAGGCCGACGCCAGCTCGCCCGCGCGGTAGCCGCCGAGCTGATCGGAAGCCCACGAACCGAGCCCGTCGAGGGACGGCGGGATGATCTCGCCTTCCTCACCGAGAGTGCACGTGACGACGGTCACTTCGGCACCTTCGGCCGCGTAACGCGCGATGGTGCCACCGGTGGTGATGCTTTCGTCGTCCGGATGGGCGTGCACCAGGAGCAATTTGGGCCGGTCGGAGATCACGGCTTGAAGACTAATTCGAACACGGCGCGCTTTCCTTTATAGGGTGTCGGGAACGGAAGCCGGAGAGGACCGACCTTAGTCGGGCGACTCTCGGTTATCCTCGCGCGAGTCACGGGCACTGCGTCGTGACCATATGTACCCCCACGAAGGGCATCTTGGTGAGCACTGAAGCAGCATCGTCGGACCTCGGCGGCGTGTCGGGTTCGGTTCTGTCCATCTCCGACCTGAGCGTCTCGTTCCCGACCGACGACGGCGTGGTCGACGCCGTCAAGGGCATCGGTTTCGACGTCAAGCCGGGTGAGATCGTCGCCGTCGTCGGCGAGTCCGGTTCCGGCAAGTCGGTGACCTCGATGTCGGTGCTCGGGCTGCTCCCGAAGACGAGCCGGATCGCCGGCGAGCTCCGCCTCGGCGAGCGCAACCTGGCCGACCTCAAGGAGAAGGACCTCCAGAAGATCCGCGGCAACCAGGTCGCGATGATCTTCCAGGAGCCGATGACCGCGCTGAACCCGGTCTACACCGTCGGCTGGCAGCTGCGCGAAGCCCTCCGCTCGCACCAGGACATCTCGAAGGAAGCCGCCGACAAGCGCGCCATCGAGCTGCTGGAGATGGTCGGCATCCCGAACCCGCCGCTGCGCTTCAAGCAGTACCCGCACCAGCTCTCGGGCGGTCTGCGCCAGCGCGTCGTCATCGCGATGGCGATCTCGTGCGACCCGAAGGTCATCATCGCCGACGAGCCGACCACCGCGCTCGACGTCACCGTGCAGGCGGAGATCCTCGGCCTGCTGCGCAAGCTGCGCGACACCCTGAACACCGCGATCGTGCTGATCACGCACGACATGGGCGTCGTCGCCGACCTCGCCGACCGCGTGGTCGTGATGTACCAGGGCAACATCGTCGAGCAGGCGCCGGTGCGCGAGCTGTTCGCGTCGCCGTCGCAGGAGTACACCCGCAAGCTGCTCGCCGCGGTGCCCGTGCTCGGCCAGCGCCCCGAGGGCCGCCGCCTGCTCGACGACGAGGGCATCTCCGCCGACAGCGACGAGGCCACGAAGATCGCCGAGGAGATCCGGCTGGAGGACTCCGAGCTCGCCGCGGTGATCGAGGAGAACGCGCCCGCGCTCGAGATCAAGAACCTCGTGCTGGAGTACCCCGGCCGCCGCGGCCAGGCGAAGAACCGCGCGGTGGACGACGTCTCGCTGAGCATCGCCAAGGGCGAGATCGTCGGCCTGGTCGGCGAATCCGGCTCCGGCAAGTCGACCGTCGGCCGCTGCGCGATCCGCCTGCTGACCCCGACCGCGGGCAGCGTGTCGATCGCGGGCAAGGACATCACGAACATGTCGAACAAGGAGCTGCGCCCGCTGCGCCGCTACTTCTCGATCGTGTTCCAGGACCCGGCGTCCACGCTGGACCCGAAGATGACCATCGGCGAATCGATCGCCGAGCCGATGGTGCTGCACAAGTTCCTGCAGGGCAAGGCCCTGAACGAGCGTGTGGCGTCCCTTTTGGACAAGGTCGAGCTCGGCGGCCACTACCGCAACCGGTACCCGCACGAGCTGTCCGGCGGCCAGCGCCAGCGCGTCGCCATCGCGCGGGCGCTCTCGCTCGACCCGGCGCTGCTGATCGCGGACGAGCCGACCTCGGCGCTCGACGTGTCGGTGCAGGCCCGCGTGCTGGACCTGTTCCTGGACCTGCAGCGCTCGCTGCAGTTCGCCTGCCTGTTCATCAGCCACGACCTCGCCGTCGTCGACCTGCTGGCCGACCGCGTCGCGGTGATGCAGCACGGCAAGCTGGTCGAGGTCGGCACGCGTGACCAGGTGCTGCACTCGCCGCGCGAGGACTACACCCGTCGTCTGCTGTCGGCCGCCCCGGTCGCGGACCCGGTGCTGCAGGCCGAACGGCGTGCGGCCTGGGAGGCGGGCAAGCTGGCCCCGGTGGCCGACTGACGCTTTTCAGTACCCGAAGGCCCCCTTCACCGCGCCAGACGCGGTGAAGGGGGCCTTCGTGTATCAGAACGGCACTCGCGTGTCTGGAGCCGTGTCACGCGTGATTGGAGCCGTATCTCACGTGTCTCCAGGCGGATGAGCGAGTTCCGGCCTCCAATCACGCGAGTTCCGGCTCCAATCACGCGAGTTCCGGCTCCAAACACGCAAGTTCCGGCTCCAAACACGCAAGTTCCGCCTTCCGGTCCGTGAAGACCCCAAGCGCGTGAAGGCCCCCTTCCCTCGGCTGAGCCGTGGGAAGGGGGCCTTCACGCGCTAAAGGGGTCTTACGCCTTCATCTTGCGCTGGCGCGGGTCGAAAGCGTCCCGCAGGCCGTCACCGATGAAGTTGATCGTCAGCGAGATCAGCACCAGCACGATGAACGGGCCGAAGAACAGCGCCGGCCGCGCCTGCAGCTGCGCGTAGTTCTCGAGGATGACGCGGCCGAGCGAAGTGTCCGGCAGCTGCACCCCGAGCCCGATGAAGGACAGGGCCGCCTCGATCAGCACGGCCTGCGCGATCGCGAGGGTCGCGTTGACCGTGATGAGGCCGACCATGTTCGGCACCAGGTGCTTGAACACGATGTGGAACGTCCCGGCACCGGACGCGCGGGCGGCGTCCACGAACTCGCGCTGGGACAGCGACATCGACTCCGCCCTGGCGATACGGGCGATCGGCATCCAGCCGAAGGCCGCCAGCACCATCGCGACGATGTACCAGGTACCGCCACCGAACACCTTCGCCAGGATGGCGGCCGCGGCGATCTGCGGGACGATCAGGAACAGGTCCGTCACGCGGGAGATCGCCGAGTCGGTGAAGCCGCGCAGATACCCCGCCATGGCACCGAAAACGGTGCCGATGGTGGTGGCGACGAGCGACACGATGAGCGCGATCAGCAGCGAGTACTGGGTGCCGCGCAGGATCTGCGACACCATTTCCTTGCCGACCTGCGTCGTCCCGAGCGGATACTCCGCGCTGGGCTTGGCGAAGGACGGGAAGGAGCTGTCCTCGTAGCTGTGCGGCCAGAAGATCGGCATGATGATGACGGTCAGCACGAGCAACAGCAGGACGCCGGTGCAGATCATGGCCAGCTTGTGCCGCAGGAACTTGCGCAGGACCAGCTTGCCCTGACTCTGGGGCTCGGGCAGCGCCTCTTCCGGGAGCGTGCCGTCGGCGGACTTGGAGCCTTCCGCCGCGATAAGGGAGTTCAAGTCAGCCAACGCGAATCCTCGGGTCCAGGATGCCGTACATCAGGTCGGCGATCAGGTTGGCGATGATGATGCTGCTGGCGATGAGTACCAGCCACCCCATCATCACCTGCGTATCGCTCTTGGTCACGGCTTCGACGAGCAGCTTGCCCATGCCATTCCAGTTGAACACCGTCTCGGTGATGATCGCGCCCGAAAGCACGGCACCGAAGTTGACGGAGAACAGCGTGGTCACCGGGATGAGCGCGTTACGGAAGGCGTGGCGGAAGATGACCCGGCCGTTGGCGAGTCCCTTCGCACGCGCGGTCCGCACGTAGTCCGCGTTCAGCGTCTCCAGCATCGAAGCGCGCTGGAACCGGCTGTAGGCGGCGAAGCTGATGGCCATGATGGACAGTGTCGGCAACAGATAGGCGCCGACGTAACTGGCCAGGAATCCGCCTGGACCGTCGAAATTCAGCGATTCCGGACTCGTGGTGCGGATCCAGGGATTGCCGAGCACGTCGGACAGTCCCAGGTCGCGCACCCAGCCGTTGAACTCGATCGCGTACCGCTTGAGCACGATGGCGACACAGAAGATCGGCATCGAGAACAGCAGGAAGGCCAGCGTGGTGGCGATGTAGTCGATGATCGAGTACTGCTTGACCGCCGCGACCACACCGACGAGGACGCCGAGGATGAGCGCGAGGATCTCGGCTCCGACCACGAGCTTCAAGGTGACCTCGAACGCGGCCATGACCTTCGGGAACACCGGGGCCTGCGCGTTGCCCTGTGCGATGGACACGCCCCAGTCGCCGGTGACGAAGTTGCCGAGCCATGTGAAGTACCGGGGCACGATGCTCTGGTCCAGCCCGAGCTGCGAGGCCATCTGCGCGATGGCTTCCTTGCTCATCGCCGGGTTGCTCTTCATCTCGGCGAGCGGGTCACCGGTGCCGGCGACCATGACGAAACACAGGAAAGTCCCGACCAACAGGACGGGAATCGATATCGCCAGACGGCGAAGAATGTAGATCACCAGGTTCAACGAACTGCTCCTCATCCGGGCCTGGTCGCCGAAGTGCTGGACCGCTGCCCGGTTGTCCACCGTAGTGGCGGTAACCCTACGGTCAACAGCTACTTCCGGCGGGTACGGGGGCCCGGCTTGTGGCCGGGCCCCCGTACCACCAGGATCGCGTAAGCGAGTGGTGAAAAAGCGGGGCGGAAGGCCCTACTTCTTCTGCTCCCACTCACCGACGTTCCACAGGACACCGTTGTACGACTGCATGTAAGTGCGGTCGATGCCCTTGAACGCCCACATGGACGGGGTCTGGAACAGCGGCAGCGTCGCGTACTCGTCCGCGATCGCCTGGTCGGCCTTCTGGTAGTTCTCCAGCTGCACGGCCTCGTCGGTGGCCTTCACGGCCGCCTCGAAGGACGAGTCGATCGTCGGGTTCGACAGGCCCTGGTAGTTCTGGCTGCTGTCGTCGACACGGGTGATGTAGATCGACTTCTGCTCGGCCTTGAACGGAGCGGCGGACCAGCCGAAGAGCGCGGCGTCGTAGTCGCTGGCCGCGAGACGGCCACCCTTCAGGAAGTTGGCGTCCTGGTCGTCCGTGATCTCGATACCGGCGGCCTTGGCCTGCGAGATGATGATCTCGACGGTCTGCTGACGGCGGGTGTTCTGGTTGTGCGAGATCTTGAACGACGCGCGCTGGCCGCCCTTGGCGAAGATACCGTCGCCACCCTTGACCCAGCCGGCGTCGGTCAGCGTCTTGGCCGCGGCCTCGGCGCCCAGACCGGCCTTGCTGCTGTACAGGTCCTTGAAGCCCTGCTCGCCCGGCATGAACACGATGCTGTTCAGCGGGGTCGCGTCGGCCTGGACCTCCTTGAGGAGCTTGTCGGTGATCTCCTGGCGGTTGACGACCTCGAAGAACGCCTTGCGCAGGGCCTTGTCCTTGAACATACGACCGTAGTTGAGGTCGATGTGCTCGAAGGTCAGCTGCGAAGCCGAACCGTAGGTCACACCCTGGGCGGAAAGGCCCTTCATGGTGTTGGCCGCGGTGGCGTCGGGCTGGGTCGAAGCGGCGACGTCGATCTCACCGTTCTGCAGCGCGGTCGCCATGGCCTTGGTGTCCTCCATCGCCTTCACGACGATCTTGGAGGGGCCACCCTTGCCACCGATCCAGTTCGGGTTCTTCTCGAGCGTGACGGCCTTCTGGTTGGCGTCGAACGCGGTGATCTTGTACGGGCCCGAAGCCGGCATGACGTCGGCCTTGAAGCCCTTGAAGCCGTTGGTCCAGAAGTCACCGGCCTTCGCCAGCTGAGCTGCGTCGCTGGTCGGGGTCAGCTTGGTGATGTCCGCGACGCCCGAGTTCTTCTCGACGATGTGCGCGGGCATGATCGCGGTCGAGTTGAACAGACCCTTGTAGTCCAGGTACGGCTCGGTGTACTTGGTCTCGAAGGTCAGGTCGTCCTTACAGGTCGCCTCGTTGATCAGCTGGTAGCCGGTCGTCGAAGCGGCGAGGAAGGCCTGCTTGCCGTCGGAGGTCTTCGCCTTGCCGGAGTGCGCCAGCCACGACAGGTACATGTCGTCGCAGTCGAACGCCTCGTTGTCCGACCACTTGACGTTCGGCTTGATCTTGTAGACGACGGTCTGCGGCGCCTTGGAGGTGACCTCCCAGGAGTCGAACACGTCGTTGTTCAGCAGCACCTTGTTGTTGCCGTCGAGCACGTCGGCACCGGCGAGCACGGCGGTCAGGATGTAGGTGTTGTACGACGTGTTGGTGTCGGGCGTGTCGTTGTTGTAGCCCGAGTACCCGTCGTCGATGCCCACCGTGACGGTGCCTTCGTAGCCCTTGGTGTCCGCGAGCTTGAAGTTCTCACCGTTCTGCGCCTTGCCGGTCGCCATGCTCTTGATATCGGTCGACGACCCGTTCGGGTCGGTACTGCCGCTGTCGCCACCGCTGCATGCGCTCAGCACAAGCGCGGAGGCCGCGACGAGCGACCAGGCGGAGACTGCCTTGGACTTCCTCATGAAGTGTGCCCTCCTAGCACTGGGCTCCTGAGATCGGAACAGGACCCCACACCGCTCCGGTGAGATGGCCCGGAGCCTATGACACGCCAAGCGACACTCATTTGGCGCACTGCGGGTGCACGCTAGAAAGGAAATGCACGAACAGTCACCAGTTCCGGGGCGATCGTGACCAAAGGGTAACTTGCGGCCGACATCGAGAAATACATCGGTTACCTTGAGGAATCAGTCCGCCACTCGAACGTGCCGGGAAAGGTCACCCTCCAGGGTCGGACTCGGACTCGAAACGGCTACTTCGGACCCCTCGTCCAGTTCACCGCCGACCCGAAAGGGCCCACCATAGGAGGACCTGCGGTTACTCCGGAAATACCAGAGCCGATGGCGAGGGTATCGGCCAGCTGGAACAACGGAATGGCAACATTCCGACGCCACAATTCCGGTTCGAGGGCCGAAAGCGCGTCCGCGGCCGGGGTGGTGCCGGTCAGCGCGGCGTCGATCGACGGCTGCAGGGCCGGATCGCAGAAGCCCAGCGGGTTCGCCGGGACGACGGCCTTGGTCTTGTCGGCGAGCTGATCGGGGCGGCAGCCGAAGCTCGACGCCAGCGCCGAAGCGACGTCCGCACCACCGGTGACCTGGCCGATCACCGCGATGTCGATGCCGACGTTGCCCGCACCCTCCGGCGTCGTCTGCTGGATCCCGTTGAGCACCGGCATGGCGAGCAGAGTCGAGAACAGCTCCCTCGGCTGCGGCGCGATCGCGTTGACCTCGATCCCCGCCGCCACCAGCTGGGCCGTCAGTTCCTTGGCGATCGTCGCGTACGGCTCCTTCTTGGCGGGCGACGCGACGACCAGCGAAAGGTTCTTCCCGTTCTTCCGCCAGGTTCCGGCTTCCTTGGTGTATCCGGCGGATTTGAGCAGTTCCTCGCCCTTGACCGGGTCGGCGGCCGACGGCGGGCCAGGGGCCGGGATCGTCGGCCGGAAACCGGGGGCCGACGGGACGCGGACCTGGGCGTCGGCGCGGAGCTTGTCCGACGGGCCTCCGTCGGCCGCCTCGGTGATCAGCTTTCCGCGGTCGATCAGCGCGGTGACCCCTTCGCGCACCTTGGGATCCGACAGCGTCGGACTCACCGGCCGCAGGAGGATCTGCGCGACCGTGGGGCGCGCGACCGTGTGCAGCTGGACGGCGGAGCCGAGTTCGCCGAGCCGTTTGAGGCCGATTCCGTCGGTCATGGTCATCGCGAACTGGTCGTTGCCGCTGCGCAGGGCGGCCAGTGTGCCCTCCTGATCGGCCGCACGGAGCACGATCCGGTCGAGGGCGGAGGGTTTCTCCCAATAGCGCTCGTTGCGCTCCAGGGTGACCTCTCCGCGCGCGGTGTCGAGCCCCTTGATCGAGTACGGGCCGCCGACGGCCGGGAACGCCGTCGCCAGCGCGCCTTGCCACCCGTTCGGGGCGTCCTTGAGCAGATGGGCGGGCAGGAGATTGTCGAAGAGCGTCTGCCAGCCCGGATACGGCTTGGAGAAGGTGACCTCGACCCGCTTGCCGCCTTCGCGCGACTGGATGTCCGAGATCAGCCGGTAGCCGGCGGCGCCGATGACACCGGGCTGATCGCGCATCGCCTCGCGGAGGTACGCGAAGTCCTCGGCGGCGATCGGCGCGCTGTCGGACCAGGAGGCATCCGGGCGGATCGTGTAAGCGACCGTGAACGGCTGCTGCGAGACGACCTCGGCGGACTTCATCAGGTTCTTGTCCAGTTCGAAGCTGCCGTCGTCCTTGGGGCGGAACACCGACGGGAGCAGCAGCTGCGAGAGCGCCGACGTCACCTGGGACGCGTCGGCGAGGTTGTGGGGGTTGTAGCCGCCGAGGACGTCGTCGACACCCACGACGACCTGCGAAGGCGTCTTCGTGGTCGACGTGCTCACCGGAGAGGCTGAAGAGCTGACCACGGGCGGGGGCGGGGTGTTGCTGCAGGCGGCGAGGAGCACCGCCGCGCACGCCAGCATGGGTGCCGCTGTGGTCCGTGACCGCACGCCTGGATCCTCCTGGTTTGTCCCTCGCCCCGTCGCCATAGAGCTATCACGCCGGACATGGCCTCGGCAGCGAGATTCCCATATCGGCCCGGCCGTCGCCCGACCGGATGCCGTCCTCCTCCGGTGGACGTCCGGGAGCCCCTCGGGGTTCCTGCCTCGCCGAGGCTTTTCGGCGGCACCGGAGCGCGATACTCCGGCAATCGGTTCCGCAAACCCGGAACATTCCGGAACGGCCGCCGGAATGTTCGCCACCGCACGATTCATGGCGGCAACGATCGCGATCGCGAGTCCTATCCGGACGCGTTTAGGAACTTTTGTTTCACGGCGGTCCGGATCCGCATTCGGCGAACCGGCGCGAGCGGCCGCCCCGTCGTCGTTGCGCCGCGTCCGTTCCGGTGTTGTGAACACCGTCCGAAAAGGAGGATCGGCTTTCCCCGGAATTGTACGGAAAGGACCTTTCTTTAACGAAGAACGCTCGATCGAATACGGTGCGTGACCGCATTCGGAGCCGGAAACGGCGAAGGGCGCCTACTCACGGTGAGTGAACAGGCGCCCTCGGCGTTGGGACGGCACGCGTGATCAGACGGACGACACGGGTGATCGAGTGGACGACACGCGTGTCCAGCCGGACGCCTCACGGCCCGGGCGGTCGCGTCAGGGTGTCGTCCACCCAGTCACACGTGTCGTCCACCCAGTCACGCAACCGACCCGGTCCGGGCGGTCGTAAGTGACGATTCGGGCTAAGACCTTACGTATCTGCTGGCCCGAAGTCCGTGAAGGCCTCCTTGAGGGACCCAGAGTCCCTCAAGGAGGCCTTCACGGACTAGGAACACGGGCAGCGGCGTGAGCGGAGGCGTGACTCGCGTGATCAGGGACGTGACTCGCGTGATCGAAGGCCGCACTCGGGTGTTCCGCCTCTGATCACGCGAGTTCCGGCTTCGATCACGTGAGTGCGGTCTCGCCACCCACCTGGCCGATCGGGCTCAGCCGCGGTTCTTCATCTTGTTGCGCTCCTTGGCGCGCTGGTTGACGTCCAGCGTGACCTTGCGGATCCGGACGACGTCGGGGGCGACCTCGACGCACTCGTCGACGGAGCAGAACTCCAGCGCCTCTTCCAGCCCCATCTTGCGCGGGCGGGCCAGCGTCTCCATCACGTCGGCGGAGGACTGACGCATGTTCGTCAGCTTCTTCTCCTTGGTGATGTTGATGTCGAGATCCTCGGCGCGCGGGTTCTCCCCGACGACCATGCCCTCGTACACCTCGGCGCCGGGCTCGACGAAGAAGGTGCCGCGGTCGGCCAGCTGGATCATCGCGTACGCGGTGATCGGGCCGGAGCGGTCTGCGACCAGCGAACCGGAGTGACGGGTGCGGATCTCCCCCGCCCACGGGAAGTAGCCCTCGAACACGTGGTTCGCGATACCGGTGCCGCGGGTCTCGGTGAGGAAGTCGGTGCGGAAGCCGATCAGGCCACGCGCCGGGAGGACGTAGTCGAGCTTGATGCGGCCGGTGCCGTGCCCGCCCATGTGCTCCATCCGGCCCTTGCGGGCGGCGAGGAGCTGGGTGATGCCGCCGAGGTGCTCCTCCGGGGCGTCGATCGACAGGCGCTCGAACGGTTCGTGCAGCTTGCCGTCGATCGTCTTGGTGACCACCTGCGGCTTGCCGACGGTCAGCTCGAAGCCCTCACGGCGCATCTGCTCGACGAGAATGGCCAGCGCCAGCTCGCCACGGCCCTGGACCTCCCAGGTGTCGGGGCGCTCGGTCGGCAGCACCTTGATGCTGACGTTACCGATGAGCTCCTGGTCCAGCCGGGCCTTCACCAGCCGCGCGGTGACCTTGTCGCCGCCGCTGCGGCCGGCCAGCGGCGAGGTGTTGACGCCGATGGTCATCGAGATGGCCGGCTCGTCGACGGCGATCCGGGGCAGCGCCTCGGGGTTCTCGACGTCGGCCAGCGTGTCGCCGATGGTGATGTCCGGGATACCGGCGATCGCGACCAGTTCGCCCGCGCTGGCCTCGGTCGCCGGGACGCGGGTGAGCGCCTCGGTGACGAGCAGTTCGGAGATCCGGACGTTCTGGATGCTGCCGTCCTCGCGCATCCAGGCCACGGTCTGGCCCTTGCGCAGGTTGCCGGAGTGGATGCGGATCAGCGCGATACGGCCGAGGAAGTTCGACGCGTCGAGGTTGGTGACCAGCGCGCGCAGCGGGCCTTCCTTGTCCGCGAAGGGCGGCGGCACGTGACGCAGCAGGGTCTCGAACAGCGGGTCGAGGTTCTCGCTCTCGGGCACGGCGCCGTCGGCGGGCTGCTCGAGGCTCGCCTTGCCGGACCGGGCGGAGGCGAAGACGACCGGGAGGTCGAGGATCGCGTCGAGATCGGCGTCCTCGATGTCACCGGCCAGGTCGAGCAGGAGGTCGTGGGTCTCCTCGACGACCTCGGAGATCCGCGCGTCGGGCCGGTCGGTCTTGTTGACGACCAGGATCACCGGCAGGCCGGCCTCGAGGGTCTTGCGGAGCACGAACCGGGTCTGCGGGAGCGGGCCCTCGCTGGCGTCGACCAGGAGGACGACACCGTCCACCATGGCCAGTCCGCGCTCGACCTCGCCGCCGAAGTCCGCGTGGCCGGGGGTGTCGATGACGTTGATGGTCACCGGGCCGTTCTCGGTCTCGCGGTGGATGGAGGTGTTCTTCGCGAGGATGGTGATGCCCTTTTCCCGCTCGAGCTCCCCGGAGTCCATCACGCGGTCGACGAGTTCGGCGCGTTCCTCGAAGGCGCCGGACTGCCGGAGCATGGCGTCGACGAGGGTCGTCTTGCCGTGGTCGACGTGTGCGACGATGGCGACGTTGCGCAGGTCGGGCCGGGTCTTGCCGGACGAGCGGCCGGCATCGACTGCGGTGGCGCTGGCTGCGGGCACGCGAAGGCTCCAAAGGTTTCAAGTTCGGGTGTGGTGCCCGCGCTCGCGCGTTCGAGACACGCCTGGCCGACTTTGGCCATACGCGGACCACACCAGGATACCTGTAGCCCGACTGTGAGCAGCCCCACGCCCCCAGATCGGTTAGGCTCACCTAACGTGTAGAGGTCGCCGACACCGGTCGGAGAAGGAGCGCGCGTGGGCAAGAAACTACCCGACGACCCGCACAAGCTCGTGCGCAAATGGATGAAGTCCGGCAAGGTCAAGAAGAAATGCTGCCGGTCGAAGTCGCGGTGCGGCAAATGCCCCGTTCTCGCACTGAAAAAGGCGAAAACGAAGATCGCGAAGGCCGCTTAGAAGATCGTCAGTGCACCACCGCCTCGTTGATGGCCCGCAGTTCCGGCGCGGTGCGGGTCGGCGAGAACTCGATCACCTCGTAGGTGGCCATGTGCTTGATCGAGAAGGGGTCGGTCGCGAGGATCGCGTCCAGCTTTCCCCTGGCCATGGGCTTGGTGATGATGACGCCGCCGATGCGCGGGTTGCGCCTGCCGGAGGCGAGGAAATTGCCGTGTTCGTACTGTTTGGTCAGCCAGTCGGCGTGATCAGGGAGCACGTAGTCGATTTCTTCGATGGGCGCGGTGTAGGTCAGCAGGACGACAAACATGAGTTGAAGGTAGACCCGGATCTCCAATATGACGGACGTACTGGCCGGGCTGATATGAAGTGTTGACGCGCAATGCCCGGAATGAGTGATCTGCCCTTCCTTTTCGGGCTGCGGTACGATCGTCGGCATGCGCGCGCAGAACGCCCAGTGGTGGCCGCCCTCCGGCGGCCCCGCAGTCCTGCGCTGAACCAGACGAGCGCACCACCAGGCCGCCCCACCGGGCGGCCTTTTTCGTGCCCGGACCCTGGGGCGGCCCGAATCCGGAAGGAAGAAGGCAGATGATCAGGTTGTCCGGGATCACCCCGTCCGGCCACGTCCACGTCGGGAACCACCTGGGGGCCATCCGGCGCTGGGCCGACGAGGGCGGGCCGGACGACCTGTACTTCGTCTCCGACCTGCACGCCATGACGAACGCGCACAATCCGGCGAAACTGCGCTCGATGGCGTCGGAGCAGCTGGCCGTGCTGATCGCGGCCGGGATCGAGCCGGACCGCGTGTTCGTGCAGTCCGACATAGCGCGCGAGCTGGGGGCCCTCAACTGGGTCCTCGAGTGCACCTGCAACTACGGCGAGGCCGCCAGGATGATCCAGTTCAAGGAGAAGTCGAAGGGCCGCGCCGGGGTCCGGCTCTCCCTGCTGACCTATCCGGTGCTGATGGCGGCCGACATCCTGCTGCAGGGCGCGGACGAGGTCCCGGTCGGCGAGGACCAGCGGCAGCACGTCGAACTGGCGAGAACGCTGGCGAAGCGGTTCAACACCACCTACGGCGACGTGTTCACCATGCCGAAGGCGGTGCTGCCGCCCGCCGGCGCGCGGGTCATGGACCTGGCCGAGCCGACGCGGAAGATGTCGAAGTCGACGAAGGAAGAGGCCGGGGTGATCTTCGTCCTCGACGAGCCCGACCAGGTCCGGCGGAAGGTCAAACGCGCGAAGACCGACGGCGGGTCGAAGCCCGCCTACGCGCCGGATACGCGTCCGGGGATGGCGAACCTGCTGGACATCCTCGCGGCGTGTACCCGCGAGAAGCCCGAGGTCCTCGCCGACAGGTTCGATTCCTACGGCCAGGTGAAGGAGGCCGTCGCCGAGGCGCTCATCGAGGAACTGCGGCCGGTCCGGGAGCGGGCCTTGGCTCTTCTGACCGACCCCGGTGAACTGGAGCGGGTGCGCAAGGCGGGCGCCGTCCGGGCGGCGGAACGGGGTGAGCACCGGCTGCAGTCGGCGCTGCGGCTCATCGGCGCCGGCTGAAGTTCCGTGAAGGCCTCCTTCCCTACTTTGAGGGTAGGAAAGGAGGCCTTCACGGACTTGTGAGCAGGGCGTGCAGGGCGGGCAGGAGGATCCGGTCGGCGGGCAGCCAGTCGAGGTCGTCGAGTTCGCGCGCGGAGATCCACCGGACGTCCTCGTGCTCCACCGCCCGCGGCTCGTCCCCCGCGCTGACCAGCGAAGCGGCGTAGATCCGCAGGACCTTCCCCTTCGGCAGCGGCACGTCTTCGCCGACCCGGCCCGCGACCGTCACGGCGACGTCCAGTTCCTCCAGGCATTCCCGCGCCAGGGCGGCTTCGTCGCTTTCGCCGTCCTCGACCCGCCCGCCCGGCAGCTCCCATTGCCCGGCGTGGTCGGCGGGCCAAGCCCGCTGCTGCGCCAGCAACTGTCCGTCCCGCACGATGGCGGCGCCCACGATCACCACGCGGCACACCTTAACCAGGCCGGGCCGCCTGCCAGACGATCTGGAAGCGCGCCCCGCCGTCGGGCGATTCGCCGACGCGCACCCGGCCTCCTCGGCGCCGGACGGCTTCCGCGACCATCGCCAGTCCCAGCCCGGTGCCGCCGGAGGACCGCGCCCGCGAGTCGGACACGCGGTAGAAGCGGTCGAAGACCCGGTCCCGGTGTTCAGGGGCGATACCCGGGCCGTCGTCGTCGACCACCACCCGCACGGTGGACCGCGCCGCGAGCACCGACACCACGATCTCGCTCCGCGCGTACCGGCAGGCGTTGCGCAGCAGGTTGCTCAGCACCAGCTCGACCTCGGAATGGGTGGCCAGCGCCCACGCCGTCCCGACCGTGCCGCTCACCCGGATCTCGGGTGCGCCGGCGGGCATCCGCGCGACCGCGGCCCGCACCTCGCTCACCAGCTCGACCGGTTCCGCGGGCGGGACCTCCCCCGCGTCCGACCTCGCCAGCGCGAGCAGCCCGTCGAGCAGCGCGGAAAGCCGTTCCGACTCCTCCAGGATGTCGGAAAGCGTCTCCTGTGAGAGGTCGGGATCGGGGTTGGCGACGGCGACCTCGGCCTGCACGCGGATCGACGCGACCGGCGAGCGGAGCTCGTGCGCGGCGTCCCCGGTGAACCGGCGGAGCCGGTCTGCGCCCTCTTCCTGCCGCGCCAGCAACGCGTTGAACTCCTCGGCCAGCGCGCGGAGTTCGTCGTGCGAATCCGGGAGCGGCAGCCGCGCGCCCGGCGGAAGTGCCCGGACCGATCCGCGCATCCGCGCGACCGGCCGCAGGGCGAACCGCACCAGCAGCCACGTCGCGATCCCCGCGCCCACCGCGCCGACCGATGCGACCACGAACAGCCACAACCCGCCGGAGTGCACGGCCGTCGCGAAGCCGACCAGGCCCGCACCCGCGACGACGAGCCGTTGCTGACCGTCGGGTGCGGTGACGACGGTGCCCGCCCAGCGCCAGCTGTGCTCGCCGCCGGTCGTGATCGATTCGCCCGCCTTCAGCGCGCGGACGTCCGTGGGGCCGAGGTTCGGCGGCGGCAGGCCGTCCACCGGGCCGCCTGCGGTGTCGAGGACGCGGATTGTGACCGCCGACCCCGACGGTGTCCGCCCGGCCGAAACGTCGGCCTTCGCGGTCTCCAGCTGAGCGCTCAGCTCGTCGTCGACCGAACCGATGAGCAGCGGCTGCAGGTTGTCCCCGGCGACCGCCGCCAGCC
Organism: Amycolatopsis sp. w19; assembly: GCF_051373225.1. Lineage (NCBI taxonomy): Bacteria > Bacillati > Actinomycetota > Actinomycetes > Pseudonocardiales > Pseudonocardiaceae > Amycolatopsis > Amycolatopsis sp. w19. Next base: position 278,839 of record NZ_JBPQFM010000008.1, read on the forward strand.
CGAGCAGGAAGCCGAGCGTGACGGTGGCCGCGAGCAGGGTGATCCGGACCTGGAGCGAACGGCGGCGCCACCAAGACGGTGAGCCGATCACCCCTGTCCCGCCGGGGCGATCACTTCGTCGAGCTGCGGATCCGAGGCCAGGTATCCGTGCCCGCGCACGGTCCTGACCAGGGCGCCCGCGCCGACCGCGTCGAGTTTGCGGCGCACGTAGCCGACGTAGACCTCGACGACGTTGCGGGTCGCGGCCTGCTCGTCGCCCCAGACCGCGCGCAGCAGTTCGTCCTTGGTGACGACCGTTCCGGCCCGGCCGGCCAGCACCTCCAGCAGGGCGAACTCACGGGGGCTGAACGCGACGTCGACGCCGTCGTAGCGGACCTGCCGCAGGCTCCGGTCGACTTCGAGCGCGCCGATGCGCAGCGGCCCGCGGGTCCCGTCCGGCGACGCCCGCCGCAGCACCGCGCGTACCTGCGCGACCAGCACGACGAACGAGAACGGCTTAACGAGGTAGCCGTCGGCGCCGAGGTCGAGCCCGTCGGCCTGATCGACCTCGCCGTCCTTCGCCGAGATCATCAGCACCGGCGTGGTGACACCGAGCGCGCGCAGCCGTTCGAGCACGCGGTAGCCGGAAAGCCCCGGAAGCATGATGTCGAGCAGGACGACGTCGAAGGAGCCCGTCTGCGCGAGCCGCAGACCGCTGGGCCCGTCGGCCGCCGTGACCACGTCCATGTCTTCGGCGCGCAGCCCCCGCTGCAACGCCTTGCGCACGCCGGGTTCGTCGTCGACCACCAGTACTCGAGGTTTCACGCTCTTCATCATTCACGCTTTCACCAGCTCACGCGCGACCTCTCAGCGCCATCTCAGCCGGGAAGGCGGAGTCTGAGTGGTATCTCAGCGTTTCCGGGGAAGCGTTGTCGCCAAGACCCGAGCACACTGGGGTTCGGGGAAACAGGGAGAGACAGCATGGATCCGAAGAGGAAGGCCATCACCGCGGCGGTGGTGGGCACGGCGCTCGGCGTCGGCGGCCTCGCCGTCGTCGCGATGCCGGCCACCGCGGGCGACGCGCCCGTCCTGCCGCAGATCAGCGCCGAAGAGCTGGTGCAGTCGACGCTCAACGCGAAGCCGTCGGCGTTCGACGGGAAGGTCAAGGTCAGCAACGACCTCGGCCTGCCGCAGGTCGGCAGCACCCTGCCCGGCGTCTCGGCGCTCGACGTCGACTCGGCGCAGATTTCGACCGACGGCGCGGGCAAGAGCAAGGTTTCGCTCACCGAGGGCTCCAGCCAGCAGACCATCGTCCGGAACGGCCAGACGGTCTGGGAGTACAGCTCCAAGGACAACTCGGCCACCAAGGTCACCATCCCGGACGGGCTGGCCAAGGAGCACCAGGAGAAGAGCAAGAACGTCGACCCGGCGACGGTGGCGTCGGAACTGCTCGGCAAGGTGCGCGAGAGCAGCACGATCGCCGTCAGCGGGACGGCCTCGGTGGCGAACCGGTCCGCGTACGAACTGGTGCTGACCCCGAAACCGACCGAGCGGACGCTCCTGCGCGAGATCCGCGTCGCCATCGACGACCAGACCCGGCTTCCGCTGCGGGTCACGGTGCTGGCGAACGGCACTTCGTCCCCGGCGCTGGAGGTCTCGTTCAGCGAGATCAACTTCGCGGCCCAGCCGGCGTCGAACTTCGAGTTCACCCCGCCGAAGGGCGCGAAGGTGACCGAGAAGACCGCCGAGGTCGACCCGAAGAACCGTGAGCTGGCCGAGCAGGCGAAGTCCGACATCAAGGTCGTCGGCGACGGCTGGGACACCGCGATCACGGGCAAGATCCCGGCCGACGCGCTGTCGAAGGCCGGTCAGGCCAAGGACGAGGAAGGCCGCCAGGTCGACCCGAAGGCGCTGCTTTCGCGGTTCGCCAAGCCGGTCAGCGGTGCCTGGGGCAGCGGCTGGCTGGTGACCACCAAGGTCGGCAGCGGCGTGCTGACCGACGACGGCCGCTACGCCGTCGGCGCGGTGCCGGAGCAGGTCCTCTTCGAGGCTTTGGCCGCGAAGTGACCACCACTTTCGAAGCCGGGACGGACGCCTCCCAGGAGGCGTCCGCTCCGGCGGTACCCATGGCGGCCCGCACCAGGGGCCTGCGCAAGGTCTACGGCCGCACGGTGGCCGTGGACCACGTCGATCTCGACGTTCCCGAAGGCGCCGTGCTGGGGATGCTCGGCCCCAACGGTTCGGGCAAGACGACGACCATCCGGATGCTGCTCGGTCTCGTGCGGCCCACGGAGGGCGAGGTCGAACTCTTCGGCAAGAAGATGCCCGACGAGGCGGCGCACGCGCTGCCCGACGTCGGCGCGCTCGTCGAGGGACCGGGTTTCCACCCCTTTCTCTCCGGGCGCGAGAACCTGCTGCGCGTGGCCGCGGCCGAACCGAGGCTGGCCTCGGCCGGGATCCCCGGAGCGGTCGACGCGGCGCTTGAGCGCGTCGGCCTGACCGACGCCGCCACCCGGCGCTACAAGGGGTATTCGCTGGGGATGAAGCAGCGGATGGGGCTGGCGAGCGCGCTGCTCGTGCCGCGGCGGATGGTCGTACTCGACGAGCCGACCAACGGCCTCGACCCGGCGGGCACCAGGGAGATCCGCCGGATCATCGCCGAACTGCACGCCGACGGTGTCACCGTGCTGGTGTCGTCGCATCTGCTCGCCGAGGTCGAGGCCACCTGTACGCATGTCGCGGTGCTCCAGTCCGGGAACGTGATCGCCCAGGGCGAGCTCTCGGAACTGCTGGAGTCGGGGAACGCGGCACTGCTGGTGCGGACGCCGGACGCCGAACTCGCGGTGGAGACGTTGCGGGAGAACAGGATCGGCAGCAGGCTCACCCCGGACGGCGTCCGGGTGGACCTCACCGCCGCCGAGGCGCCCGACGTGCTGCGTCATCTGGTGACGGCCGGGGTGGCCGTGCACGAGGCGGCGCGGGCGCGGACCGGCCTGGAGGACCTGTTCGCCCGGCTGACCCAGCCGGAGTCCACTGTAGACGGTGAGGGGGAGTCGTGACCCACGCTCTGGCCGCGGCACCCGCGGCGAGGACCGGCAGGGACAGCATCGGCCTGCTCCGGCTGTATCGCGCCGAACTGCGCTGGATCTTCCGGCGGCCCCGCACGCTGGCCGTACTGGGCCTGCTCGCGCTGATCCCGATCGTGATCGGGGTCGCGCTGACGCTGGTCGACGCGTCCGAAGCGGAAGGCGGCCGGGACGGCGCACTGCTGGCCTCCGCGATGAACAACGGGTTCGTCCTGCCGGTCGCGGCGTTGACCATGACACTGGCGCTGCTCCTGCCGCTCGCTTCGGCGATGGCCGGGGCGGACGCGATCGCCGGTGAGGCCGCGCACGGCACCTTGCGAGGCTGGCTGATCGCGCCGGTCGGCCGGGGCAAGCTGCTCGCGATCAAGGCGTTCGGCGTCGCCACCGTCTCGCTGATCGCGGTGCTGGCCATGACCTTCACCGGATTCGCCACCGGGCTGATCGTCAGTGGCGCCGATTCGATGTTCACCCTCACCGGTTCGACGCTGAGCGTGTGGGACGCGCTGGGCAGGCTTCTGGTGGTGGCGCTGTGGATCACCCTGCAGCTGTGGGCGGTCGGCGCGGTCGCGCTCGCGATCTCGTCGTTCACCGAACATCCGATGCTGGTGGTCGCCTCGGTGCTGGCGGGCACGATCGTATTCACCATCCTCGGTTTCCTGGACGCGGTCTCGTGGCTGCATCCGTTCCTGCTCAACAAGGACTGGGCGCAGGCTCCGGCCGCGGTGCTGATGGATCCGCTGGACATGTCGATGCTCGGCGAGGGCGCCCTGCGGGCCGCCTGCTACGTCGTCATCGGGCTCTCGATCGCCTACTCGCGCCTGACCACCCGGGACGGCTGACCCGCGTTTCGTCCTCTGAATGCGGTCCTTGCACGCGCAACTACCGCATTCAGAGGACTAAGTGCTAGCAGAAGACGGCCGTCGCCATGGAGACCACGGCTTCGGTGGACGGGTCCCGGTCGTGCGGGTTGAGGGACAGGGTCAGCGACTTGCCCTTCCCGTCGGTGAAGGCGACGGTGAGGTAGCCGATCAGCTGTCCCGTGTGCCCCCACACCGGTTTCGGGCCGGTCGCACAAGGGATCGCGAACTCCTGCAAGCCCAGGCCATACCGGAACAGCGGAACCGCTTCCCTCATCCGCCGCATCTCCGTGAGACTCGCCTGGCTCGTCAGCCTGCCCTCGATCAGGGCGGTGACGAAGGTGGTCAGGTCGCGAGTGGTGGAGACCATCTCACCGGCCGCCCAGTCCAGTGAGGGATCCATGTCGGTGGCGTCCACGATCGACGGCGGGTTCGTGGGCAGCGGTTCGTAGCCGCGGGCGTGCGGAACGGGCAAGGACGAGCGGTGGCCCGGGACGCTGGTGTGCGTGAGGTGGAGCGGGCGCAGGATCCGCCGCGTCACCTCCTCGCCGTACGGGCGTCCGGTCAGCTTCTCGATCAGCAGACCGGCGACGACGTAGTTGGTGTTCGAGTAATGCCAGGACTCGCCCGGGTTCTCGAAATCCGGGCCTTTCGCGAACGCCACCTTCAGCAGTTGCGAAGGCGTGTAGTCGTCGAAGCGGACACCGGCTCGCCAGCGATTGGTCGAGTACCCGGGTTCACTCATGTAGTCGTGCAGGCCGCTGGTGTGCTGAAGGATGTGCCGGACGGTGACGCGACCGCCGTCGGGCACGACACCGGGCAGGTGGCGCTCGATCGGATCGTCGAGCGCCAGCCGCCCCTCGTCGGTCAACTGCAGGAGGACGGTGGCCGCGAAGGTCTTGGTGACGCTGCCGATCCGGAAATGACCGCCGGCGACGGCGGGCGCGCCGGAGGCCAGATCGCGCACGCCCACCGCGTCCGACCACTGGCGGGTGCCGTTCCGGACGTGGATCAGCCCGGCGGTGATGTCCCGGCCGTCGGCGAGGGCGGCGAGCCTGCCGTGCAACTCGGCGACCGGGATGTCCGGCGTGGCCGGTGCGGCGGCCGGAACGACCGCGAGAACGAAGGACAAGATCGTCTTCAGGAGCATGGAGACGACGGTATGGCTGGCGAGCCCGGCGGACACTGCGGAAAACCGCAGGTTTCGGCCCGGACTACCGCATTCAGCCGGACTACCGCATTCAGAGGACTAAATGCGGAATTGACAGATGCCGTAAAGATCGGTCAGGATTCATCATCCCGAGAGGACGGAAACGACGCATCCAGAATAGCTCGAACATGCCGGGCTTGCTCCTCAAGAGTGCCGACCTGGCCCGGATCCGCGGGAGCGAGGGTGTCCGCCGCCGGGTAAGGGCCGCGGTTGCCGGTCATCAGGTAGACGCGCTTACCATCAGCCACGTCCCGCAGCATCCCGCTCGCGTGGGCGTTGAGCCTGGCGCCTTGCACGGCGAGCAACCAGCCGTCCTTCTCAAGAGAAGCACGCAACTTTACGAGCGCATCCAGAACATCATAACCGGGAAACTCGAGGTACCCGGCAGGGCCGTCGAACTCCAAAATGACCTCGTCACGCGTGCCGCTCACACGGAGGCGGCACACGTGGCGGTCAGTTCCGCGCGTAACAAGAACCTCACGTGCCTGACTTGACACCATTACTCGATCCTCGACACGGAAATAATCGTACCATCATCGATGCGCGAGCAGGCTCGAACGATGAATTGCTTAGCGAGCCCGCCGGGGAACCCAGTAGAGCAACCCGCATTCAGCCGGACTACCGCATTCAGAGGACTAAACGCGGAGTTGGGCGACGCCGTCCGGGTCCAGAGCGAGCCGGACGGTGTCACCGGGACGCAGGTCGGCGGTGACCGGCGCGACGGCGTCCACTGTGGACAGATCGCCGTCGGGCGCGACCACGAGCCGGACGTGCTCCCGCCGGTGCACCACGGCGACGACCTCGCCTTCGACGCCGTCCGGAGCCACACGGAGCCCATGCGGCCGCAACCCCAGCCGCACCGCGCCGTCCTCGACGTCGGGCAGCGCGACCTCGCCGAGCGAAGTCCGCACCACACCGCCGGAAGCCTCCCCGTCGACGAACGTGGTCACGCCGAGGAATCGCGCCACACCCTCGTCCACCGGCTGCCGCCAGACACGGCGCACCGCGCCCTCCTGCCGGATCTCGCCGTCTTCGAGCACGGCGACGCGGTCGGCGAGCGTGAACGCCTCTTCCTGATCGTGCGTGACCAGCAGCGCGGTGATCTTGCTGCGCCGCAACAGGGCGGCGAGGTCGATCGCCAGCTGTTCCCGCAGTCCGGCGTCCAAACCGGACAGTGGCTCGTCCAGCAGCAGCAACCGCGGCTCCGGCGCCAGCGCACGGGCGAGCGCGACGCGCTGCGCCTGCCCGCCGGACAGCTCGGTCACCCTCCGCCGCTCGTAGCCGACGAGCCCGACCAGTTCCAGCAGCGCACGGACCCGGTCCGCGTGCTCGGCGCGCGGCACGTCGTGCATCCGCAGGCCGAACGCGATGTTCGAAGCGACGTCCTTGTGCGGGAACAGCTGCCCGTCCTGGAAGACCAGCCCGAACTCCCGCCGGTGCACCGGGACACCGGCGAGATCCTCGCCGTCCCACCGCACGGTGCCCGACGTCAGCGGCTCCAGCCCGGTGATCGCCCGCAGCAGCGTCGACTTCCCCGAACCGGACGGGCCGAGCAGCGCCAGCACCTCGCCGTCGGCGATGTCCAGCCGGGCGTCCTTAACCGCCGCGAAGGATCCATAGTGGACGGTCAGATCCCGCACCGACAGCGACACTAGAACTCCCCTACCGAATTCTGCCCGCGGACCGCGCCGAACCGGTCGATCAGCACCACCGCCACCACGGTCACGATCATGAGCAGCGCGCAGGCCGCGTAGGCCATCTGGTTGTTCAGCTCCCCCGGCCGCGAGATCAGCGTCGCGACGGCGACCGGCAGCGTCGGCGCGTCCGGCCTGGCCAGGAAGCTCGTCGCGCCGAACTCGCCGAGCGCGACCACGTACCCGAACCCGGCCGCCGCGACCAGCGAACGCGCCGTCAACGGGAGATCGATCTCGCGCCACACCCGGCCGGGGCTCGCGCCGAGTGTCGACGCGGCCTGCCGCAGCCGGACGTCGACCGACCGCAGCACCGGCAGCACCATCCGCACGATCAGCGGGATGATCACCAGCGCCTGCGCGAGCGGCACCAGGAGCGGCGACGTCCGCAGGTCGCCCGGCAGCGCGTCGAGCGTGACGAGATAGCCGAAACCGACGGTCACCGCGGACACACCCAGCGGCAGCATCAGTGCGGCGTCCATCGTCTCGCCCATGCCCCGCGCCAGCCTGCCGGGCGTGCGGCGCAACGCCACCAGCACGACCGAGGCCAGGACGCCGACGATCATCGCGAGCGTCGTCGCGTCGAACGCCGTCCGCAGCGACATCGACGCTGCGTCCCAGCCCGAAACCTGGAGCGCGTTGCGGGAGCCTTGCCCGGCCAGCGCTTCGTACCCGGCGAGGCTCCAACCGTCCGAAGTGGACACGGATTCGACCAGCAGCGCCACGATCGGCGTCATCAGGAGCGCGATCACCGCGAGCCCGGCGGCCACCGCCCACCACTCGCCGCCCCTCGGCCTCCGCGCGGTCTCGCTCCGCGAACGCAGCCGCACCGCGTTCTCCCGGCGCCGCCTCGCGAGCGCGCCCACGACGAGCGCGGCGACGACGGCGGCGAACTGCACCAGCGACAACGCGGCCGCGCCGGAGAGGTCGAGCAGTTCGACCGTGCGCAGGTAGATCTCGGTCTCCAGCGTGCGGTACTTCGCGCCGCCGAGGATGAGCACGACCCCGAAACTGGTGGCGCAGAACAGAAAGACCACCGCGGCCGAGGAGGCGATGGCCGGCGCGAGCGCGGGCAGCGTGACCGATCGGAAGGCACGCCACGGCGACGCGCCGAGCGCACGGGCCGCGTCCACGGTGCGCGGGTCGAGATGGCTCCACAGCCCGGACACCGTGCGCGCGACGACGGCGACGTTGAAGAAGGCGTTGGCCAGCACCAGCGGCAGCAGCCCGCCGTCGGGCCAGAGCGCGCGGAACGCCAGGCCGACCACGACCGTCGGCAGCACGAACGGCACCAGCACGAGCGTCCGGACCAGCGAGACCCCCGGCAGCCGCACCCGCGCGAGCAGGAACGCGACCGGCAGCCCCGCCAGCACCGCGACGATCGTCGAAACCCCGGCGCTGGCGACGGTGAATCCGGCGAGTTTCCAGGTCAGCGGGTCCCCGATGGCCGTGCCGACGCCGCCGGAGCCGAAGCCCCGCCCGATGATCGCCGCGACCGGCCACGCGAAGAACACCACGAGGAAACCGAGCGGCAGCACGGCGAGTGCGGCCAGCCCGGTCCCTCGGAAAGTCGGCCTGCCGGTGTTCAGCCTTCGAGTAGCGTGCGCCACTGCGCGATCCACTGCTCGCGCCCGGCCTGGATCTTGGCCGGTTCGAGCGTCTTCGGCTGCTGCGGCAGCGGCGCGGCCTGCGCCCAGCCCGGCGGGAGCTCGACACCCTGACGAGCCGGGTACACGTACATGTTGCTCGCCACGGTGACCTGGAACTGCTGCGACAGCAGGAAGTCCACGACCTTGCGGGCCTTCTCGACCTGTTTGCCGCCCGCCAGCACACCTGTGTACTCGACCTGGCGGTAACAGGTGTCCAGCAGCGCCTTCGTGCGCGGCTTGCCGTCGTCGCCGATCTCGGCGGCGGGCGAGGAGGCGTAGGAGACGACGATCGGGCGCGGGCCCTTGCCCGAGGAGCCGGAGAACTCCTTGGTGTAGGCCTCTTCCCAGCCGCTGACCGTCTTGAGCCCGTTGGCCTTCAGCTGCGTCCAGTACCCCTGCCAGCCCTGCTCGCCGAACTGGGCGACGGTGCCGAGCAGGAACGCCAGCCCTGGCGACGACGTCGCGGGGCTCTCGGCGACCATCAGGTCCTTGTACTTGGCGTCGGTCAGATCCGCGAACGACTTCGGCTCCGGGATCCCCTTGTCCACGAAGTACCTGGTGTCGATGTTGACGCAGACGTCGCCGAGGTCGACCGCGGACAGCCGGTGGCCGGGGTCGACGGAGTAGCGCTGCGGGCCGCGATCGGCCTCCGGGCTGGTGTACTGCTCGAAAACGCCCTCGGTGAGCGCGCGCGAGGCGAACGTCGAGTCGATGCCGTACGCGACGTCACCGATCGGATTCGCCTTGGTGAGCACCAGTTTGTTGGTCAGCGCGCCCGCGTCACCCTGCTTGAGCACGGAGATCTTGATCCCGGACTGCCGCTCGAACGCGTCGAGGACGTCCTGGGGCGCGAGCCACGAGTCGTGTGTCACGAGCGTGACCGTCGCCGGCGCCTGCGGGTCGTTCCCCGTGTTCCCGGAGAGCGAGCAGCCCGCGACGAGGGCGGCCACCGTGCCAGCCGCAACGACCGTGCGGAGGGCGCGTTTCATCTAGCCTCCTGCGTTCTTCAAGGGGGGACCCGTGGCAAACGTGCAGCGTAGCCGACGGCGTACCACCATGGAGTCATGGCGGAAATCTTGAACGACCAGCAGGCCGACGAAGCCGTGACCAAGCTCTCCGGCTGGACCCGTGACGGCGTGACCATCGAGCGGACGGCGAAGCTGCCGAGCTTCCCGAAGGCCATCGAAGCGGTGGACAAGGTGGCCGAAGTGGCGGAGGCGGCCGACCACCATCCCGACATCGACATCCGCTGGCGGACGGTGACGTTCCGGCTCAGCACGCACTCCGCCGGAGGGCTGACGGAGAAGGACTTCTCGCTTGCGTCGCAGATCGACGGGGTACTCGCCGGCATGTGACGTCCGCTACGACCGCGCCACAACTCCGCTTCTCGGACGTCACCCCGGTAGGGACACAACGAGAAAGGACGAGTGATGACGCAGGCGATCGTGGTGGGGTTCTCGGCGTTCGGCGCGATGGTGGCGGCCGCCGCCGGAGTGCTCTGGTACACCGCGCGCGAACGGCATCACCAGCACGATCAGTGATCTTGATCACACCAGTGCGGTAAAGGTAACACTGAGCCTGATCAACGCGCTGTTCCCGGCGGACCTGTCGCTTCTCTCCCCCGGGGAACCGCCGTGAACAACGCCTCCATCACCGCCGCCCAGCGCGCCTGGGTGACCACCTTCGCCGCCGCCATCACGCTGCTGACGATCGTCGTACTCGGTCTTCTCGGCTAACCCGAGCAGGCCTCGCGCTCACCCGTTCGAAGTCACCCTCGCCCACGCCGCCAGTTCGGCCGCCGCTTCCCGGTAGGTGCGTGAGCCGGTGGACATCGCGATGACCAGGTCGTACGCGTCGTCCTCCGGCGCGTCGAGGTCGTACCCGTTGAGGCCGTAGAAGACGAACGTCGCCATCCAGGACAGGCGTTTGTTGCCGTCGACGAGCGGATGGTTGCGCACGACCGACTCCAGCAGCACCGCCGCCTTCTCGTGCAGCGTCGGATAGGCGTCCTGCCCCATCAACGAGGACTGGGGCCGGTGCGCGGCGGAGTCGAGCAACCCGAGATCGCGGATCTTGGGCACCCGGAGGTCCTCCGCGAGCGCCAAGAGGTCTTCGACGGTGAGGTACTCGATCACTGGGCGAGGCGGTCGAGCAAGGCGGCGTAGCGCTCCCGGCCGTCCTTCGACAGCGCCCGGACACGATCGTCGCGGACGCGGCGCGCGGCGGCCTCGGTGATGGCCCGGACCGTGGCTTCGTGCTTGCTCACGCCGTCGGCCTCCGCCAGCAGGGCGAGAGCGCGCTCCTGCTCGTCGTTCAACCTCAAGGTCATGGCCATTCTTGGATGCTACCACTTTGGTATCAGGAGGTCGTACGCAAAACCGCGTAGGCCTGATTGCCGCTTCCGGGCCGACGCCCCCGGCCGCCGCGAGCGGGACTCTTCAGTGGTCTTGAAACCCCACTGAGGAGCTCGCCATGAACCGTTCCACCGCCGCCGTCGCCAACGCCTTCTTCCTCTTCGTCGGCGTCGCCGGCCTGATCATCCAGATCGCTTCGGGCGTCCCGGGGTTCCCGGACATCCCGCCCGGCCCGTTCATCCTCGGCGTGACCGGGATCCTCGTGCTGACGCTGGCCGCCAAGTACCGGTGGATCCTCTTCCTCGGCGTCGCCGCGCCGGTGTTCATCCTCGTCGGCGCGCTGCTCGAAGGGTCGTTCTGGGGACGTCTCGCCGACGTCGGCGCCTTCGGCCCCTTCGTCGGGACCGTGCTGCTGATCGGCGGGGTGATCGCCGCGGCGGTCTCCGGCGTCGTCGCCATCTCGGGGGCCTACCGCCGGGTCGCCGTGCGCTGAACCGGAAAAAGGGGACGATCGGAGGTTGCTCCGGTGACCGGCGCGCTATTGGCTACTCGGACGAGTTTCTTCGAGAAGTGAGGGGTGTTCCATGGCAGGTCTGCGCAGACGTGAGGTGCTCGCGGGCGCGGTGGCACTGGCGGGCGCGGCGACGATCGGGCTGAACCCCGGCACCGCCGCCGCGGCCACGCAACAACGTCCGGGCGCGCAGTTCCCGCCGTCGCTGGACTTCGGCGACTATCCCGTGATCGCGCGGGTGCGGTCGCGGCGGGCGCTGGAGCACCTGCGGGTGCTCAGCGACAAGATCGGCCCCCGGATCGCCGGCACCGAAGGCGAACTGCGGGCCAGGGACTACATCGCGAAGGTGCTTCGCGACCTGCGCTACCAGGTGACGTTGCAGCCGTTCCCGATCGCCGACAAGTTCCTCGGCGGCCTGACGATCGGACGCGACAGCTGGCAGACCGGCTCGTCGCCGCAGGGCGCGCAGGACGTCACCCGTGAGGCCGTCGTCGTCGACGCCGGTGACGGCAGCACCCTCCCCGACGACCTGACCGGCAAGATCGTGCTGATCGCCGCCGTGGCGAACAAGGCCGACGCGTACCTGACGGCGGCGCAGCGCGGAGCGGACGCCGTGCTGCTCGGCCGGATCGGCGCGGACCCGGCCCGCAAGCTGTCCGCCTTCTCCCCGACGCTCGCCACCCCGGTCACCATCCCGGTGCTGGGCCTGGCCCAGGTGCAGGTGGAGCGCCTGCGCGAACGGCTCGCCAAGGGCTCGGTCACGGTCAAGGCGACGGCCACGCACCACAAGAACCTGACGTCGTACAACGTCATCGCCGAGCGGCCGGCCACGTTCCCCGGCAAGGACGAAGGCGTGGTCATGGTGACCGCGCACTACGACAGCGTCCCCGGTTCCCCCGGCGCCAACGACGACGGCAGCGGCACCGTGCTGTGCCTGGAGCTGGCGCGCGTCCTGCGGTACCTGCCGACGAACAAGACGCTGCGGTTCGCGCTGTGGGGTTCGGAGGAGTACGGGCTGATCGGCTCGCGGCACTACGTCAAGAACCTGTCCGACCCGGAGGCGCAGCGGATCGCGGGCTGCTTCCAGAACGACATGGTCGCCACCAGCTGGGACCCGGCCGTCACTTACTGGCTGCTTTCGGTCGACGGTGCCGACAACGCCACGACCGCGGCCGTCAACGCCGCAGCCAAGCGGCTCGGCTACGACCCGCGGGTCAAGGGTCCGGTGGCGCGCGGTTCGAGCGACCACGTGCCGTTCTTCGAGCGCGGGATCGCTTCGGGCAACTTCAGCTGGCGTGGCGAAACCGGCCCGGCGCTGCTGGAACCGACGTACCACACGCCGGAAGACACCATCAAGGACAACGTTTCCCTTGAGCGGCTTCAGGTTTCGCTGGAGCTGATCGGTTCCGCCGCGTACAGCCTGCTGCGGAAGTGAGCCACGCCGGGTGTCCTCATCGGGGACACCCGGCACTCCTCAGCGTGTGTAGTCCACCGCTCCCAAGGCGATCGGGGCCGGATTCTTCGCGACCCAAGCGACGGCGAGCTCGCTCAAGCGATCGAGGTGGCCGTCCACGCCGCGGCCCGACCGGACCTGCTTGGCGATCTCCTTGGCCTCTTGGAGTTCTTCTTCGCCGAGAGGTTCGCCCTGCGCGAGGAAACCCGGGAACGCGTCGGCCATCGCGCGATAGCTCCGGTCCCAGTTCGCCCCACCGTTGCGGAACATCTCGTCGGAGATCCGGCCGGTGACGCGGATGGCCTCGCACTGCACCGTCGCACCCGCGCCGCTCGACGGCACGAGAAGCTCCCACAGCGCTTTGTGCCGCTCCTGCCAGGAGCCGTCGGGCACGACGATCGGCGAAACCCCGTCGTGCTTCGACCGCCGCGCGACCGGCTCGACGTCGAAGATCCGGTACAGCTCGCTGAGCGCGGCGTCGGTCTCTTCGAGGAGATCCCGGTTGAAGGTCTCGCGGTGGAACTCGAAGCCACTACCGATCCGCTCGACCTTTTGGCGCATCTCGGCCGTGATGCTCGCTCCGTGGTCGAGCAGCAGCTTCGCGATCTCGGCGGACTCGCGGAGGTAGGCGTTTTCCGTACTGATCAGGCATCGCATCAGCAACGAGTCACCGCGCCTGTCGAGAATCCCGGTCGACGCTCCGTGCTCGATCAGCACTCGCGCGGACCCGGCCCTCAGTCTCTCCACCGCCGCCTGAAGCGGCGTTTTCCCGGAGGTGTCGACCGCGTCGATGTCCGCGCCGAGCGAGAGCAGCAAAGGAATCTGCTTCGAAGCGCCGCGGGAAGCCCGCGCATGAAGCGGTGTCCTGCCGTAGCTGTCCGGGATGTCGACCGCGAGCCCCTGCTCGCTCAGCCATACGACGAGCTCGTCCGGGCACTCTGGGAAGCCGATCGCGGTCCCTTTGCTGTAGCCGCCCCGCGCGTCGAGCTCGCATTTGCCGAAGACGGCTTTGAGTTCGTCCACCGATGCCGAGGTCAGCATCTCCTGGAAGTCCTTGGGAAGGGTCTTTCGCTTTCGTGCCATCGTCTTCGCCTTTCAGCCGAACTTCGGGCGCAGCTTCACCGGCAGCTTGTCGCCGGATTGGTAGTAGCCGCACAGGTACGCGTCCACCGCGGCTTCGATCCTCGGCCACTCGCAGGCCACGGGCGTGATGACGTCTCCGGGCGAGTACGCGTACCCATACGCACTGCGAAACCCTTCCCCGAATTCCAGGATCATCGCCAGCGATTCCCAGCCGTCGGCCGGTCCCATGGCATCGACCAACGATCTGATGAGGTCGACGGTGGCGTCGTTCGACACTGTTCTCCTCGGATTCGGTTACCGCGCGGCTGCGGAGATCCTACGATCCCGACCATGAACGGCGTGCTGACCAGCGTGGTCGCGATCTCCGGCACCTTGGCCGGTTCGACCCTCACGTACCTGCTCGGATTGCTGAACACGCGGCGAACGGAGCGGACCGCTCGCGACGAGAGGCTTCGGCAGGAACGGATCGCCGCGTACGTGGCCTTCGCCGAGGCCATGACCGAACTGCGGCAAGGCGTGATCGCGAAATGGTTCCTCAGGCAGCGCTCGGCGCCGGAGGAGGAGATGCGGACCGCGCACACGGAATCCGACAAGCGCGGGGCGACGGCCGATCACGCGCGGCTCAGAATCCAGATGCTCACCGACGATTCCGAGCTCCTCCGGCTCGTCGACGCCACCTTCGAGCCGATCGAGGCCCTGCATCGAGCTCCGGATCTCGCCGCCGTGAAACAGCATGAAGAACACAGCCAGGAAACCCTGTCCGTGTTCATCCGAACCGCCGGGCGGCAGGTCCGGGGCCTTCCCTGACGAGGTCACGACCACCGCTCGAGCTCGGCGTCGATACGGGGGTCGGTGCGGACCCACACTTCACCGGTGGGGGCGCCGGGCGGGGCGTCGACGCGCTCGAGCCCGAGTGTCCGGACCAAGGCCAGGAGCTCGTCCCGGGCCTCACCCGCGTCCTCGACCGTGTCGCCGTCGAAGAGGACGTAGTGCACGTCCCAGCGATCGTTGTACCCGGAATCGGCCCAGATCTTGCAGAAGCGATCCACCGTCTCCTGGTCGAACGGCGCGGTCTGTTCCCGGGGGTCCGCGGCGAACCCCTTCTCGATGTCCTCGTCGCTCCACCACGCCACTTCCTCCGACACCGCGGCGGGGGTGAAGTCCTCCAACGAGAGGAGACCTTCCAGCAGCCAGCCGACCCCGGTCTCTCTGACGTCCAGTCGCGCCTCCTGCAGCCGGGACACGAGTCCTTCCGACATGGCGCAGGGTCCCGAGAAGGTGAAGACGCCGCCGGCGACCACCAGGCCGCCGACCTCGAGCGTCGTTTCCGTCTCGGGCGCGTCCTTCACCATGGCGAGGAGGTCCGCCGGCACGCCGTCGTACAGGGCGGCCTGTGCCTGCGGGTCTTCGTAGAAATTGAGTGCGCTGGTGTGATCGAAGGTCGTCACCAGGCCGCGCCCGTCGGCGGTGAACCAGGCGTTGACCGTGTCACCGCCGCCGTTGCCGAAGCCGAAGTGCGTGACCCCGTCGACCGTCGTCGGCTCGTGTCCGTCGATGACGGTCAGGATCTCCAGACGACGGCGCAACTCACGCGGATGCGTCCGTCGCAACACGGACCCGTCGAACTCGAAGCGGAGCCTCGCCCGGTCGAGGGCGGCGACGTCCGGCAACCACGGCCCGCTGCGGTCGAGCGCGGCCGAACCGCCGCGGACGAAGTTGGCCACCTGGCTCCGGTAGTCGCCACCGTTGGTGACGAGGCGGTACTCGACCCGCGAGTCCTGCGCGCCCTTGATCCGGCAGATGGTGCCGGCGTCGTACATGAGCAGCAGCGCCTCTTCGTTCTCCTCGTCCTCGATGCAGAACGTCGCGTTGTCGTCGGCACGGTGCCGGTCGACGAACTCCCGGAACGCGTCGGGCGCGGATCGCGCACCGCCCGGCACCCACTTCTGCTCGTTTTCCTTGTCGTCGCTGAAGGTCAGTGGCCTCATCGTCGTCCTTCCGAACACAGCAGGAAACTCATCGGGCGCGCCCACGGTTGGCGTCGTACCGCTGGACGAGCGACCAGTCGGACCGCTCGGTCGCGGAACCCAACGCGGCGAAGAGCCGTCCGCGCCCGAGCAGTTCGACGTCCGCGCCCTGGGCGACGAGCCGTCGTACGTCCCAGCGGATGTCCTGGAAGAACGACTCCACTTCGGCGGGCGCCCCGAGGAGGATCGGGTCCAGCAACGCGACCGCCGCGCGTTCGTCGAGCGGCCCCCGGATCCCGGCGGCCGCGCAGAGCGGCAGGATCGCGCTCCACAGCAGCAGATGCCGGACCAGATCGCTGCGGATCACCGCGAAATGGGCTTCCGAGATCGGGAGGGTGAACCTGCGGGGATCATGATTGGCGTCGGCTCCGGCGCCGAGTTCGAGGACGAGCTCGCCGTTCTCGCGGATCACTCGCGGGATCCAACCGTTCTCACGGGAGAAGAGGATCTCGGTCATGACGCCCGGCTTCGGGCGACCTGGCCGAGAACGTCGACGATCTCGCGCGACACGACCTCCAGCTGACCGCGGCTGCCGATGATCGGCCGAGGGTAGGGCGGGTCCGGTTCCGGCTCGCCCTGGGAGAGCCGGATGGCGCGCGCGATCGCGTGCAGCATCTCGGGCTCCCCCTGCCGCTCGCCGCCCGCGAGCACCGCCAGGCGGCACTCCTGGGAGTTGAGTCCGCGCCCGAGCTGGACCGTCAGGCTGCACACGACGTCTCCGGCGGCGACCTCCACGGCGAACGACCGATGGCGCGGGCCCGTCGATATTCGCGAGACCTCGGCGCCGGCCGTGCGATACGCCTGCATGAATTCACCCACGGGGAGTGCGGCGAAACCACCGCTGGCGGTCAACAGGGAGTCTTCGTCGTAGACACCCGTCGCCTCGGCCGCCCAGTCACGCCGGGCGTCGCACCAGCGGTACCAGTTCTCCGCGAAGTCCGTGCGCGCCAGAGCGCGGGCAAGCGGGGAGAGGGCGGGGCTCGTCATGCGGTTCATCCTCGGTCCGTGGCGGCGTGCTCGAATGGCCGCATGAAGAAGACGAAACGGCGGCCGTTGCGGTTCCTCGTGATCGCGCGCACGGCGCCCGGCCACCACCCGCACCCCATGGAGATGGCCGTGCACCCGGCGGGCGCCGCTTCCCGCTTCTCGATCTCGGTGGGCCCGCATCCGGTGAACGCGGGCGGGCAGGTTCCGCTCTCAGCTGTGCTCGACGAGTCGCGGACCGGGCTCAACCCGCTGTGGGAGAAGGATTTCGACGCCGCCGAGCTGCACTGGGCGGTTCCGTACCTCGTCCGTCTTCAGGCCGGTGAGGATGTGGCGGACGAGATCGTGGCGGCCTACACGGCGCGGCACGGCGAGGCACCCGCGAGGATGTTCCAGGACCGCTACGGCGTGTGATTCACCTGTCGGACTTCCAGGAGCGTGCGCGAAGAGCCTCGAAGTCGCCGTCGATGAACTCCTTGGCGATCGCGAGCGCCTCGTCGCGGTCGGCGTAGTCGAGGGTGCCGACGACTTCCCCGCCGCGTTCCGCCTGCTGGAAACAGACGGAGCGGCGGGTGAACTCGACGAACCAGTCGTCGCTGTCGTTGATGTCGACGACGACGTGCTCGGCATCGTCGTCGTCATTGAGCGCGTCGAGCAGGGCGCCGAAGGCCTCGACGGAGATGTCGTCTTCGATCTGGACACCCCAGCGATCGATGAACGAGACGTCGCGATCGGCACTCATGCCCTTGACTCCTTGGAGAATCAGACGTTGAAGCGGAACTCCACCACGTCGCCGTCCGCCATGACGTAGTCCTTGCCCTCCATGCGCACCTTGCCGGCGGACCGGGCGGCGGCCATCGAGCCGTTCTCGATCAGGTCGTCGAACGAGACGACCTCGGCCTTGATGAAGCCGCGCTCGAAGTCGGTGTGGATGACGCCCGCGGCCTGCGGGGCGGTCGCGCCCTGCGGGATCGTCCAGGCGCGCGACTCCTTGGGGCCGGCGGTCAGGTACGTCTGCAGGCCCAGGGTGTGGAACCCGGCACGCGCGAGCGAGTAGAGACCCGGCTCCTGCTGACCGACGGACTCCAGCAGCTCGCGCACGGACTCCTCGTCGTCCAGTTCGAGCAGCTCGAATTCGACCTTCGCGTCGAGGAAGACCGCGTCCGCGGGGGCGACCATCTTGGCCAGCTCTTCGCGACGGGACTCGTCGGTGAGGATGCCTTCGTCGGCATTGAAGACGTAGAGGAACGGCTTCGTGGTGAGCAGGCTCAGCTCGCGCAGCGCCTCGAAGTCGACCTCTTTCTGCGCCTGGAACAGGGTCCGGCCGCCGTCGAGGATCTCCTTGGCCTTGACCGCGTTGTCGAGGGCGGGCTTGGCTTCCTTCTTGGTCCGCGCCTCCTTCTCGAGCCGGTGCAGTGCCTTGTCGAGCGTCTGCAGGTCGGCGAGGATCAGCTCGGTGTTGATCGTCTCGATGTCGCTCGCCGGGTCGATCCGGTCGTCGACGTGGATCACGTCAGGATCGTCGAAAACGCGGACGACCTGGCAGATCGCGTTGGCCTCGCGGATGTTCGCGAGGAACTTGTTGCCGAGGCCTGCCCCTTCGGAGGCACCCTTCACGATGCCCGCGATGTCCACAAAGGACACGACGGCGGGCACGGTCCGCTCGGAGCCGAAGACCTCGGCGAGCTGGTCCAGCCGCGGGTCCGGCAGCGGGACGACGCCGACGTTGGGCTCGATCGTCGCGAACGGGTAGTTCGCCGCGAGCACGTCGTTGCGGGTCAGCGCGTTGAACAGGGTGGACTTGCCGACGTTGGGCAGGCCGACGATGCCGAGGGTGAGACTCACGGGCCAGAAGTCTACGTGCCGCCCGCTGCCCCATCCGCCGAGGCCTTGATCGCCGTGTCGGATTTCCGCCAGCCGCGCCTCCGACCTGGTGGCACGATCGAGGTCATGACCGAGCAGACCCTGGCCGAACGGGCCGTGTGGCGCGACACCGAACGGTGTTACCGCGCCGTCGCCGCCCGTGATTCCCGGTTCGACGGCCAGTTCATCATGGCCGTCGCCACCACCGGGATCTACTGCCGTCCGTCCTGCCCCGCGTCGACGCCGAAGCAGCAGAACGTCCGCTTCTACCCGACGTCGGCGGCCGCGCAGTCGCACGGCTTCCGCGCCTGCCGCCGCTGCCTTCCCGACGCGGTCCCCGGCTCGCCCGACTGGGACATCCGGGCCGACCTCGCCGCACGGGCGATGCGGCTCATCTCGGACGGCACCGTCGAACGCGACGGCGTCCCGGGGCTCGCGCGGCGGCTCGGCTATTCGGAACGCCAGCTCGGACGCGTCCTCACCGCGGAACTCGGCGCCGGTCCGCTGGCGCTGGCCAGGGCGCATCGGGCGCATTCGGCGCGGCTGCTGATCGAGATGTCCGGGCTCCCGCTGACCGACGTCGCGTTCGCGGCCGGGTTCTCCAGCGTCCGCCAGTTCAACGAGACGATCCGCGAGGTCTTCGCGACGACGCCTTCGCAGCTTCGGGCGGCGAGCCTGCGGCGACGGAAGGCAGAAGAGCTGCCGACCGGGACCCGGCTGAGCCTGCGGCTGCCGTTCCGGAAGCCGTTCGACGCGGCCGGGGTGCTGGACTTCCTGGCAGGCCGGGCCGTCCCCGGCGTCGAGCACGTGACGCGCGACGATTCCGGGGTGACCGGCTACGGCCGCACGCTGCGGCTCGCGCACGGCACGGGCGTGGTGTGGCTGACGGCGAAGGACGACCACGTCCGCTGCGACCTGCGGCTTACCGACCTGCGTGACCTGAGCAGCGCGGTGGCCAGGGTGCGGCGGCTGCTCGACCTCGACGCCGATCCCGAGGCGGTCTCGCGGGTCCTAGGTGCCGATCCGGCCCTCGCGCCTCTGGTCGAGGCGATCCCCGGCATCCGGGTGCCCGGCGCAGTCGACGGCGACGAGCTCGTGCTGCGCGCGATGCTCTCCCCCGCCGAGACGGCCGCGCTCGCCGAGAGCCTCGGCGAACGCGTGCCAAGCTGCGACGAGTCACTCGAAGGGCTGACCACGGTG
The DNA here is from genome assembly GCF_051373225.1 of Amycolatopsis sp. w19. Lineage (NCBI taxonomy): Bacteria > Bacillati > Actinomycetota > Actinomycetes > Pseudonocardiales > Pseudonocardiaceae > Amycolatopsis > Amycolatopsis sp. w19. The sequence goes on from NZ_JBPQFM010000008.1 coordinate 298,786, forward strand.
TTCCCGACGGCGGCCCAGGTCGCCGAACACGGCCCGGAACGGGTGGCCGTGGTGGCCCGCGCGCTGGCGGACGAGGTGTCGGTCCACGTCGGCCGCGATCCGGCCGAGTTGCGGGCGGAGCTGCTGGAGCTCCCGGGAATCGGCCCGGAGATCGCGGACTACGTCCTGATGCGGGTGCTCGGCGCGCCGGACGTCCTGCTGACCGGGGATCCGGCGCTGCGCCGTGGAGCGGCGGCGCTGGGCATCCCCGACGACGAAAAGACGCTGGCCGAACGCGGGCGGGCCTGGCAGCCCTGGTCCTCGTACGCCGGCATGTACCTACTGCGCGCTTGAAAGGAAACCCATGAGCATCGCCTATTGGTCCACAATGGACACGAAGATCGGCCCGTTCACCGCCGTCGTGGCGGGTGACGGGGCCGTGCTCGCCTCGGGCTGGACCGGCGACGTCGCCGAACTGACGCCGCTGATCTCGCCGTCGCTCGCCCCCGGCGAGGTGAAACAGCGACGGGATCTGGGGCCGGTGAGCACCGCGATCCGCCGGTACCACGACGGCGACCTGGACGCCGTCGCCGATATCGAGGTGCGGCAACGGTCCGGCGCTTTCCGGGAGCACGCTTGGGAAATCCTGCGGAAAGTGCCCGCCGGAGAGCCGGTGAGCTACGCGGAGTACGCGGCGCTGGCGGGGAACCCGGCGGCGGTGCGGGCGGCCGCGTCGGCGTGCGCGAAGAACGCGGCGGCGTTGTTCGTGCCGTGCCACCGCGTGGTGCGGACCGGCGGCGGCGTGGGGAACTTCCGGTGGGGTGTTCCGGCGAAGCAGTGGCTGCTGACCCACGAAGCCGCCTGAGCTCGCGTCCCGAATGCCATGAAAGGTCCTTTCCTTGCAAATTTTGCAAGGAAAGAGCCTTTCCTAGCGCGCGGGAGGGTGGGGGTCAGGCGGCGTGGATCTCCACCGAAGAGCCCGTACGCGCCTTCCGGACGCGTAGCCGCGTCGGGATCCGCTGCCGCAGTTCCTCCACGTGCGACACCAGCCCGACCACTCGCCCGCCGGCGCGAAGTTCGTCGAGGATGTTCATGACGATGTCGAGCGTCTCGGCGTCCAGCGTGCCGAAGCCCTCGTCGATGAACAGCGTGTCCAGCAGCGCTCCACCGGTTTCGGCGGCGACGACGTCGGCGAGCCCCAGGGCCAGCGAGAGCGACGCCAGGAAGGACTCGCCGCCTGACAGCGTCTTCGCGGGCCGGATGGTGCCGGAGTAGTCGTCGAGCACGTCGAGCCCGAGGCCACCGCGGGTGCCCCGCGCCCCGGCCGCGTCGGAGTGCACGAAGGAGTAGCGGCCCTGGCTCATCGTCCGCAGACGCGCGGTCGCCGCGACCGCCACCTCTTCCAGCCGCGCGGCCAGTACATACGAGCGCAACGACATCTTCCGCGCGTTCTGGCCGCGCCCGTTGACCACCTCGGCCAGCGCCTTCAGTTCGAGGTACCGCTCTTCGACCGGCGCCAGATCCGCCATCAAGGACCTCATCCGCTCGGCCAGTTTCGTCAGGTCGGCATGCCGTGACGTGGCCGCTCGCAGCGCCACGAGCGCCTGCTCGGCCTCGCTTCGCGTGTCCCGCGCCGCGTCCGCCGAAGCACCGACGTCGATCTCGTCCTCCGGCGAGATGCCGAACAGGTCGGGTTGCGCGAGTTCCTCGCGGGCGGCCCGCTCCATCACCTTCGCGTCGGCGAGGCTGGCCTCCAGTTTCGTGATCTGCTCGTCCGGCCGCGCCGCGGCGCGCATCTCGTCGAGATCGGCGAATCCCTTGGCCAGCAACGCTTCCTTGACCAGTTTCGCTTGCTCGTCACGCCGCTCACAGGCACCCGCGACACTTAGCCGCGCTTCGGCGAGCGCGTCGAGGCGGGTCGCGAAGCCGAGCAGATGCCGTCGCCGGGCGGCGACGTCGGCGAACTCGCCGCGTGCGCTCTCCAACCGTCGCTCGCGTTCGGTCAGCCGCTCCGTCAGACCGCGTACCTCGGTCGCGATCTCGACCGCACGACGCTCGGCCGCCCCGCGCTGTTCGGTCAGCTGCTCGATCTTCCGTTCCAGGGCGACGACCTGTGTCTCGAGCGCGGGCCGTCGGCGTGCGGTTTCCGACAGCGTGGCGACCAGAGCGCGCGCCTCGCCGAGTTCGGCCTGCAGGGTCTCGGCGGTGTGCTCACCCAACCGCCCGATCAGGACGGTCAGGCGGTTTTCGGCCTCCTGCAACGCGGCTTTCGCCTTCTCGCGCCGCATATGCGCCTGCTGTTCCGCGGTTTCGGCGTGCCGTTCGTCCTCGGGATCGACCAGACCACCGGTATGCGTCGCCGGCGACGGGTGGTCCGTCGCCCCGCAGACCGGGCAGTCCTCGCCGGCGTTGAGACCGGCGGCGAGTTCGGCCGCCATCCCTTCGAGACGCCGCTCCCGCAGGTCCAGCCGGTGCTGCCGGGCCTGCTGATGGCCGTCCACGGCCTCGCTGACCGCCACCCGCGCCCGCTCGACGACCTGCCGCGTCTTCGGCACCTCGTCGGCGTCGCGGGCCAGCGCGGTCAGTTCGTCGACACGAGCGCGAGCGCCGTCGAGCTTCGCTTCGGCTTCGGCGGCAGCGGCCAGCTCGGCACGCAAAGCCGTGACCTTCTCCGGCGCGGCACCCAGTTCGGCGGCGAATTCCTCGGCCTGCTTCTCCGCCTTGTCCGCGACGGCGGTCAGCTGCTCGCGCCGAGCCAGATCCCGTTGCTGCTGCTCGCTTTCCGCCACGAGTTCGGCGAGCGCGCCCGCCTCTTCCCGTAAACCGCCCGCCCGAGCGCGCAGCTCCGCGGCGGAACTGTCCGCCGCGTCAGGAACCTCCTGGGATCGGAGAGCCTCGGCGGCTTCGGCCTCCGCGAGCTGGTCGAGCCTGCGTTCGAGAAGATCCGCCTCGGCGACCACCCCGGCCGCGCGATGGGCCGCCTCGACCTCTTCCGCCCACTCCGCCCGCTGGTCCGCCTGCTCGGCGATCACCGACAACCGCGTGTACGCGGTGCGCACGCGGCGGATCCGTTCGGCGGTCGACCGGGTCTCCTGCCAAACGGCCTCGGCCTTCTTGGCCGCCGCCCGGGCCTTCGTATCACGTTCCTGGGCCTCGCCGACGCGGCGCGCCGATTCGGCCAGCACCTCGCCGACCCACTCGGCCTGCCCCTCTTCGGGCGCTTCCTGCCCCGCGACCTGCGCGAACCGGGCGACCCATTCCCGCAGCGACTGCTGCCGGGCCTGCAACTCGCGGCCGCGTTCGGCACGCAGGTTCGCGAACCAGTCCTCGACGTCGGAGAAGCGCTCGGTGCCGAACAGGCGCTCCAGCAGCTCCTCGCGCTCGGCGGTGTTCGCGCGCAGGAACCGCGCGAATTCGCCCTGCGGCAGCAGGACCACCTGGAAGAACTGCTCGTGCGTCATGCCGATGAGCCGTTCGACCGTGCGCGCGACCTCGTCGATCCGCGTGATGCCCTCGGCCACGTGACCGGCTGGCACCGTGCCGACCCAGCTGAGCACCGCCTTCGCCTGCTGGACGGTCATCCCCTCGCCCCGGCGCTTGGGCCGCTGGTACTCGGGGTTGCGCGCGATCCGCATCCGCTGGCCCTGCACGGTCAGTTCGAGGACGACCTCGGTGACCTGATCCGGCTCGGCGAGGTCGCAGCGCAGCCGTTTGACCTCGCCGCGAGCGCCGGGAACGGTGCCGAACAAGGCGAACGCGATCGCGTCGAGCAGCGTCGTCTTCCCCGCGCCGGTGTCACCGTGCAGCAGGAACAGCCCGTCCGCGCCGAGCGCGTCGAAGTCCACCACCTCGCGGCCCGCGTACGGACCGAAAGCGGCGACCTCCAACCGGTGCAGTCTCATACTTCGCGCTCCCTGCCCGCCGCGCCCAGCGCCGCCAGCACCAGCCGTTCCTCGCTCTCCGAGGGCGCGGAGCCCCGGCAGTCCTCCAGGAAACTGCGGGTGATCTCGACGTCGGACCGCCCGCGGACGGCTTCGGCGTACTTCAGCGCGGCCCCGTCGTGCCCGCCTTCCGGCTGCCAGTCCATGTGCACCGCGTACGGGAACCGCTCACGCAGTTTGCGCATCGCGTCGATCGGGCGGACCCGATCGGTGACCGTGAAAGAGAGGAAATGTTCGGTGAGACCGTCGTGCTCCGGATCCGAAAGCAGCTCCGCCAGCTCGCCGCGCAGCATCGCGAGATGCCGCGGCACCGGCAGTTCGTGGCGCCGGACCTCGGCCAGCCCGTCGGCGCCGAGTTCCACCAGCCAGACCGATTTCCGTTGCCGTGTCTCGGAAAACGAGTACGCCAGCGGGCTGCCCGAATAGCGCAGGTGCTCGGCGAGGGTCTGCGGGCCGTGCAGGTGGCCGAGCGCGACGTAATCGACGCCGTCGAACACCGAACCCGGCACCTGCTCGACACCGCCGACCGCGATGGTCCGCTCGGATTCGGTCGGCTCGCCGCCGGTGACGAAGGCGTGCGCGAGCACCACCGACCGCGTCCCGGACGGCCGCCCGGCGAGATCCTCCCGGATCCGCCGCATCGCTTCGCTGAGGACGCCGGTGTGGCCGCGGGCCTCGGGCACGCCGAGGGCGTGGCGCGCGGGCTCCGGTTCCAGATACGGGATGCCGTAGAGGGCGACCTCGCCGTGTTCGTCGGGCAGCAGCACGGGCTCGGCGAGCCCGTCGATCGTGGCGCGCAGATGCAGCCCGCCCGCCGCGGCGAATTCGGCGAACGCGCCCAGACGCGGCGCGGAGTCGTGATTGCCCGGGGTCATCACCAGTTTCGCCCCGGCCTGCCGGATCCGGCCCAGCGCCGTGGTGGCCACGCGGACGGCCTCCGCCGAGGGCACCGCACGGTCGTAGATGTCGCCGGACACGAGCACGACGTCGACCGACTCGGCGACCACGAGATCGGCGAGATGACCCAGCACGGTTTCCTGTTCGGCGAGCAGATCGGCGCCGTGGAAGGTGCGGCCGATATGCCAGTCGGAGGTGTGCAGGAGCTTCACGCAGCCCAAGGTAGGGCCGCACACCGGCGGGACAGCGGAGGCGCGCCCTTGGCGGCACCGCGCTTTCCGACACGCCGGGGACGACGCAGGTCAGATACGGAGCGCGACCGCGCCGCTCCGGTTTTGTCGGTGGGTTCCGCCATGATGTCCTCCGACTCGGATCCGGAGGGGAGGTACCGGTGGCGACGGTGATCACCACCGCGGCCGTCGTGCTCGCGTTGCTGCTGCTCGCGGCCGTCGCGCTGCTGTGGCGGCTGTACAACGACGGCATGCGGCGGGCGGACGCGGCGGCGAAACAGGTCGCGGCCGAGCGGGCGAAGGCGGATCAGCAGCAGCTCGCGCTGCGCCGGTACGAGGTCGCGTTCGCCTCGATCAGCGGCCGGGGCGAGTTGGGCGAGCAGGTGCTCCTGGAGACCGCACGCGCGCTCGGGCTCCGCGAGGAGCTGCACTTCACCTTGCAGACGGATCTGGCGGGCGGCGGCGCCGCGAAACCGGACATGGTGCTGCGGGTCGGCGGCGGCCGGACGGTCCCCGTCGACGCGAAGGCGAGCATGGCCTGCTGGGCCGAGGCCGTCGAGACCGACGATCCCGAAGAACGGCTGGACGCGCTGCGCGTCCACGTCCGGCAGCTCCGGTCACGGGCGGCCGAGCTGGCGGGCAAGGGCTACCAGCGCTGGGCCGACGCGATCTACGGGACGATCATGTTCGTCCCGTCCGACGCGGCCGTGGTGGCCGCGCTGGACACCGACCCGGAGCTGCTGCGCTGGATGCTGGACCGGCGGGTCTTCCTGTGCGGGCCGACGGGATTCGCCGTGCTGGCCTCCGCCGCGCTGTTCGCCGCCACCGAACGGGCACTGGTCGAGGACGTCGAGCAGGTACGAGCGGGCGCCGCGGCCGCGCACCGGGCCGCCGGCAACGCGGTCGACGCGCTGAACCTGTCGAGCACCCACCTGCAGCGTTTCATCTCGGCGCGGCGACGGGAGCTGGAGGCGCTCGAGAGCTTCCGGAGCACGGTCTCGCCACTGACGGACGCCGCGGGCAGCCCGGCGCCGGTGCCGCTGATCAGGAAGGCGGACGAACTCCCCGCCTCGTGAGTGTGCGGGCTGTGGGTGGTCCAGGTCCGGTCCGTGAAGGCCTCCTTGAGGGACTCTGGGTCCCTCAAGGAGGCCTTCACGGACTTGCGGCACGTCGCACAAGCCCCCATGAGCACCAGCAAGTCACAACGGCTGCGCGTGAAGGGCCCCTTCCCAAGTACATGAAGGCCCCCTTCATGGCGTCTAGGTACAGGAAGGGGGCCTTCATGTACCTAGGCGCTCGGCGCACCGACCGCACCCGCCTCACCAGCGGTTTCCGGAATCGCAAGCTCCGTTTCGGCCCGGCAGACAACCTTGCCGCCCGCTTACTCGTAGTACTTCCGGTAAGTGCCCGGACGGTCCGTCCGGGTGGTCCGGAATGACCACTACCAGGCGATAGACACACCGCCTGTTGGCGGTATGCCCGCAGCTTGGATATACGGTGGAGCCTGTGACCGCGATTCGCGATCGCCAGAGCGATCCTGATGCCGACGACGTCCCCGTTGCCTGGGACGAGCGTCCGCTCGTCGGCGCCAGGCGCGGGCTGCCCTGGTGGGCGGCCGTCCTGGTGGGCTTCGGGCTCGCCATCCTTGGCGCCTTCGTCGACATGATGATGCAGAAGGACCTGGGGCTGCTGTTCAAGGCCTGCTACGCGCTCGGCGCGGTGGCCGCGGTGGTGGCCGTCCAGCGCCGCGGGCTGTTCGGCCCGATGGTGCAGCCGCCCCTGGTCCTCGCCGTGACCGTCCCGGGAGTGATCCTCCTGACCTCGGACGGCAGCAAGGGCACGGATCTTCTTTCGAGAGCCTTCGACGTCGGCACGCCGCTGATCAACGGCTTCCCGACGATGGCCATCACCACCGGCGTCACCTTGGCGATCGGCATCTTCCGGATCTACCGCGAACGCGATCCCGAGGCCCCGGTGAAGGTCAAGCCGGGCACCAAACCGGAACGTCGCGACGAGGCCAAGCCCGCCGCCCGTCCCGCCGCGGCCGCCGCGCCGGGCCGTGGCCGTCCGGCGTCCCTGATGAGATCCGCCGCTCGCGGCGACGAAAAGCCACCCGAGATCCCGATCGAGAAAGGATCGTCGTGGAAGAGGCCGTGCGCCACCGCCGAAGTCGCCAGC
>NZ_JBPQFM010000009.1:0-272971 GCF_051373225.1 Amycolatopsis sp. w19
GCGTGAGCCGCCGGTGACGCCGCCGCCTCCGCCGCCGATGCGGCGCGAGGAACCGGCCCGTCCGCCGGTCGCGGCGAACGCCGGGGCACCCGACGCCAAGCAGAACTGGCCGATCTCGCCGCTCAACGGCGAGCCGCCGCTGACGCTGTTCCGCGGCAAGGAGCTGCGTGAGCTGCCCGCCGGCAGCGAACTGGACCGTTTCGGCGGCCCGAACGGAAACCTGACCTACGCGGCCGGGACGCCGTTCGAGGAGCGCTCGCTCGTGCCGGAGTGGGTGAACCGGCCGTATCACGTGTACCGCGTGCAGCGTCCGCTCGAAGCCCTCGCCGGTGTCGCGATCCCGTGGTTCAACCAGCCGGGTGGCGGGTCGGCGTACCTGCTGCCCGCGTCCATCGAGGAGTTGCTCGCCGAGGGCGACCTCATCGAGCTGGACCCGGGCGAACCGCCGATCGACTAGCTCCCTCAAGCGCAATGAAAGGTCCTTTCCTCGCAAATTTTGCGAGGAAAGGACCTTTCATTGCACGCGGGGTCAGTGGATGACGAGGCCGTGCGCGGCGGCGTAGGCGATCGCGGTCTCGGTGTCCACGTGGACACCGGAGAGGTTCGCCTGCACCAGCCCGTTGGCGTCGAGCCGCGCGCCGCGCAGGTCCGCGCTCTCGAGTTTCGCGCCCGCCAGCCGGGCACCGGTGAGATCCGCGCCACGCAGATCGGCACCGGTCAGGTCCGCGTCCAGCAGGTTCGCCTCACGCAGTCGCAGGCCACCCAGGTCCACTTTGGACAGACGGGCCTTGCTGAGCGAGACGAGCGAAAGATCGCATTCGGTGAAGGCGATCTTCTGGAATCGGCAGTCCACAAAGGACGATCCGAGCATCGAGCAGGAGCTCCACCGCGTGCCGGCCAGTACGGTGCGGTCGAAGGTGCACGAGCGGAACGCCGACGCCTCGTGGCGCGAGCCCTCGAAGTCCGTCTTGGTGAAGTCGCACTGGTCGAAGGTGCAGCCTTGGGTGCGCAGCCCGCGCAGGTCGGCTTCGGTGAAATCACAGCCGACGAAACTGCGTTTTTCCCACCATTGCCGGGAAAGGACGGCTTCTCGGTAGTCCTCGGCAGTCTCGATCACCCGTCCAGGATCGCATACCCGCTCAACCCCAGGTGATCCTGCCGAACATCGCGCGCAGCTTCGCCGCCCGTGCCTGCGAAGACGCGGCGATCCAGCCGATCCGGCCGAGCAGATGGGCACGGAAGTCCGGATGCCCGCCCTGGTTCTGCGCTTCCGGGCCGGTTCGGGCGCAGTTGTGAAGCAGGGCACGCAGTGCGTCGTAGTCGGCACGCGTCGCGGCGGGCGCGCTGTTGACCACCAGGCCCGCGACCCGTTGCCGCTGGTGCGCGCCGGCGATCGACGTCTTGTCGTCCCGGAGCCGGAAGCCCTCGTCGGTCACGATCCGCCGGACACCGGGCAGCAACCGGTGCAGTGGCAGGGAATCCCCGGAGAACGCCAGATCGTCGGCGTACCGCGTGTACGTCGCGCCCAGTACGCGCGCGAGCCCGTCGAGCCGGCGGTCCAGATGATGCGTGACCGCGTTCGCGACCGAGGGCGAGGACGGCGCGCCCTGCGGCAGATGCGTGGCCGCCAGGTTAGTCAACAGCCGCGTTCGCGCCGAGTCCCGCCGTCCGCCGGGCACGGTGGTGAGGACGTCCGGCGGAACGGCGGTGGTGAGCACGCCCGCCAGCGCCTCCGCCACGGCGGGCGGGTAGCCGGCGACGGCGAGCAGCGCCGAGATCCGGCGCGCGGACACCGCCGGGAAGAACCCTTCGAGGTCCATCCTGACCACGGTCTCCCGCCCGGCGTGCGGCGCGGCGCACGACAACGGCGAACGCCCGCGCCGGAACCCGTGCGCGGCCTCGTGCACCGGCAGCGCGCCGACGACGTGCCGCACGATCCGGCGCTGCAGTTCGGCGAGCCGCGGTTTCGGCCGCTCGATGAGTCGCACGCTGCCCGACGCAGTCGGGATCCAGCGGTAGGTGTAGTGCCGGACCGGCTCGGCGGCGCGCCTGTTCCAGCCCTTCGCGTCGGCGAACCACGAGAGTTCGCCGGGCGTCAGGTCGAGCGCGGCGGCGCACTCGTCGACGGTCGTCCAGCGGGCCACCTGGAACCGCCAAACCGGCGGCAGGGGTTCGAGGAGCGACGCGGAGGTGACTCTTTCTCCTGTCATCCGCGCGGACTCGCACGCGGAGCATGCCGCGCTCGCGCGGGGCGCCTCGTCTCGCTGACTTCGTACTCCCCGGGGTTGCCCCGGAGTGGGTGGCGATCCACCGGCTCACCTCCGCGTCGCTGTCACCACCCTACCGATTTCAGCGGCTGGGGATGATCTTCGAGCCGGAGACGTACCGCATGGCCTCGATGAACTTCGGATCGTTCATCCGTCGCTCCATCTCCGGGTAGCCGAGATCGACCAGCCGGGTCTGGATCCACCACAGGTTGCCGAACGGATCCCGGACCCGGCCGACACGGTCGCCGAAGAAGAGTTCGGTCTGCCTCGTCACTTCTTCGGCGCCCGCCTCGACCGCCCGGCGCTGCGTCTCCACGCTGTCCTCGACGTAGAGCCTCAGATAAGCCGGAGTGTCGACCCAGTCGTCCTTCGCGTCGAACAACATGACGACCGAGTCGCCGATCCGGATCTCCGCGTGCCCGATCTTCCCGCCCTCGACGTACACCGGTTCACCGATCGGCTCGGCGTCGAAGACGCGCTTGAGGAAGTCGATCACGCCCGCGGTGTCACGCGAGATGATCCACGGGGTGACCGAGTGGTAGCCGTCGGGAATCGGGTTGCTCATCGGAGTTCTCCTCGTCGTCGTAAGCGATGAGAAGAACGCTAGAGCCCGTATAGGACAGATCGTGTCCTAATGCGTCTTCAGCAGGAAAGGCGGCTGCGACTCCTGCCACTCCGGCATGTCCAGCGAGTTGAGCACCTCGACGATCCGCTTCTCTTCGTAGCGGAAATGCGTCTCCATGATCGCCGTGAGGCCGTCCAGTTCCCGTTGGACGTCAAGGATCTCGTCCTGACTCGACCCTGGGCCGACACCGGCGACCAGCTCTTCGAGCCGTTCGATGATCCCGGTCATCACCCCGTGGTCGTGTGCGAGCTCTTCGAGCGAAGGTCGCAATTCGGGGAATTTGTCCGCCAGCACAAGGAAAGCGCCACCGTCCTCGCCGGTGTGATGCCTCGTGAGCGCCGAGCAGAAGGTGAGGCAATGCGCCCTGAGATCGCGTAGCCGCTCGGCACGCCCCTCAGCGACCGACCCGAGGTCGTCGTGCAGCAAGGCCAGCTCTTTACGCAGCCAGTTGTGAACCTGAACGAGTTGATTTCCGAACGCCGTCAACCGGCCGTTCGTCCGAGAAGGGGTTTCCATGATTTCCCATGGTCCGGCGCCTCCATGCCCGCGACGGTCTCTTTGCCGGGTGCACTGCGACGCTGGCGCAACTTCAGCACAGCCCCCCGGTGATCGTCAAGAGGATTCAGCGGAAGTCACGGGACTTGGCGGTGATCCGCAACGGCAGATGCCGGATCTGTTCGGCCAGGACGTTCACCACCTCACCGGTGCGCTCGACCACGCCTCGGATCAGCAGCGCGGGACTGCCGCGGGCGACCCGGTGATAGCGCTGCCACACGCCCATCGTGCAGACGACGTTGATCATCCCCGTCTCGTCTTCGAGGTTCATGAAGGTGACGCCGCCCGCGGTCGCCGGCCGCTGGCGATGGGTCACGGCGCCCCCGGTCAGCACCTCGGCGCCGTGCGGGATCTCGCGCAGGCCCGCCGCGGTGACGACACCGAGTTCGTCGAGGTGTTCCCGGATGAACTGGGTCGGGAAGCTGTCCGGTGACACCCCGGTGGCCCAGACGTCCGCGGCCGCGATGTCGATTTCGTCCATCCCCGGCAGCATCGGCGCTTTGACCCCGGTGATCAGCCCCGGCAGTTTCTCCAGGCTTTCGTCGGCGACCGCGCCCGCCGCCCAGAGCGCGCTCCGCCTGCTCTCGCCGAAACAACCGAACGCTCCGGCCGCGGCCAGCGCCTCGACCTGCGGTTTGGTCAGCCGCACCCGCCGGGCGACCTCCGCCAGATCCGCGAACGGGCCGTCGCATTCCCGCTCCTCGACGATCTTCCGCGCCAGGTTCTCGCCGATCATCCGCACGGTGGACAGGCCGCCGCGTACGGCGAGCAGTTCTCCCCCGTCCGGCAAGGGTTCCAGCGTCGCGTGCGGGAGGCTCGCGTTGATGTCCGGGCCGAGCACCCGCACTCCGTGCCGCCGCGCGTCGGCGACCAGCGACTGCGGCGAGTAGAACCCCATCGGTTGCGCGCGCAGCAAACCCGCCAGGAACGCGTCCGGGTGGTAGTACTTGAAGTACGAACTCGCGAACACCAGCAGGGCGAAACTCAGCGCGTGGCTCTCCGGGAAGCCGAAATTCGCGAAGGCCTTGAGCTTGCCGAAGATCTTCTCCGCCAGCTCCCCGTCGACGTCGTTCCTCGCGGCACCTTCGAGGAAACGTCGTTTGAGCCTTTCCATCTTGTGCTCGGAACGTTTGGCACCCATGGCGTGCCGCAGCTGATCCGCCTCCGCCGGGGTGAAATCGGCGATATCGAGGGCGATCTGCATCATCTGTTCCTGGAACAACGGGACGCCGAGCGTCTTCCCCAGCGCGTTGGCCAGTTTCGGATGGTCGAAATCCCATTTCTCCTGGCCGTTCTTGCGCCGGATGTAGGGATGCACCGAACCACCCTGGATCGGGCCGGGCCGAATGAGCGCGACCTCGACCGCCAGATCGTAGAATTTCTTGGGGCGCAAGCGGGGCAGCGTGGCCAGCTGCGCGCGGCTCTCCACCTGGAAGACGCCGATCGCGTCGGCACGGCAGAGCATTTCGTAGATGTTCTGATCCTTGAGATCCAATTCGGAGATGTCGACCTCTTCCCCTTTGTGGTCACGAACCAGATCGATCATATAGTGCAGGGCCGACAACATTCCGAGCCCGAGCAGGTCGAATTTGACCAGTCCGGCGGCGGCGCAGTCGTCCTTCTCCCACTGCACGACACTGCGATTCTCCATACGGGCCCATTCGATCGGGACCACCTCGCTCACCGGCTGTTCGCAGATCACCATGCCGCCGGAATGGATGCCCAGATGCCGGGGGAAGTCTTCGAGCGCGCAGGCCAGCTCCACGACCTCTTCCGGGATGTCGTGATCGTGGTCCTTCTCCGTGGCCCGCAACGCACCCCAGCGGTCGATCTGCTTGCTCCACGCGTCCTGCTGGCCGGGCGAGTACCCCAGCGCCCGCGCCGCGTCCCGGACCGCGGATCGCGCCCGGTAGGTGATCACGTTCGCCACCTGCGCGGTGTTCAGCCGCCCGTATTTCCGGTAGACGTACTGGATCGCCTCCTCGCGGCGATCGGATTCGATGTCGAGGTCGATGTCCGGGTAGCCGTCGCGTTCCGGGGCGAGGAACCGTTCGAAGAGCAGGCCGTAGCGCACGGCGTCGACCTTGGTGATGCCGAGCGCGTAACAGACCGCCGAGTTCGCGGCCGATCCCCGGCCCTGACAGAGGATCTTGTTGTCCCGGCAGAACCGCACGATGTCCCAGACGATCAGGAAGTAGCCGGGGAAACCCAGTTCTTCGATGATGTCCAGTTCGTGCTCGATCAGCTTCCGGGCCTTCTCGCGGTACTCGGCGTCTTTGTTCTTCTCGTGCTCCTTCGCGCCCTCGTAAGTGAGTTCCCGGAGGTAGGACGCTTCGGTGTGTCCCTCCGGTACCTCGAACGGCGGCAGCTTCGGTTCGATGTGGTGGAGTTCGAACGCGCACTCCCGCCCGAGCAGCGCCGCCCGCTGCACCGCGCCCGGATACCGCGCGAAGATCTCGGCCATCTCCTCCCCCGATCGCAGGAACGCCGTCCCCGCGGCGGGCAGCCAGCCCTCCATGTCCTCCAGGCCCCGCCGGGCGCGAATGGCACTGAGCGCGTCGGCGAGTGGCGCCCGCTCCGGCCGGGCGTAGTGCGCGGCCGTGGTCGCCACCGTCGGCAGGCCGAACTCGTCGGCCATCTCGCTCAGCAGGTCGTTGTGCGTGCTGTCCAAGGGAAGGCTGTGGTCGACGAGTTCGACATAGACGTTCTCCCGGCCGAAGCAGTCGATGAGTTCCTTCAACCGCACGACGGCCGCCGCAGGGCCTTCGGTGACGAGCGCCTTGCGCACCGCGCCCTTGCGGCAGCCGGTGAGCACGACGCACTTCCCGCGCACCTCTTCGGCGACCGCGCGCAGGTCGTAGACCGGCCTGCCCTTCTCCGCCCTTTCCTTGGGGGACAACGACCGCCTGTCGAAGCCGTGCAGCTGGCCGGCGGTGATCGCCCGGTTCAGGCTCAGATAGCCGTCCTTCTGCTTGGCCAGCAGGAGCAGATGCTCGCCCTCGGGATCGGCGAACCCGTTCTGCGGGCCGGACAGCCCGAAACTGAGCTCCGTGCCGAAAACGGTGTGCACGCCCAGTTCCCTCGCCGCTTCGGCGAAGCGCACCACGCCGTACATGCCGTCGTGATCGGTGAGCGCGATCGCGTCCAGGCCCAGCCGCGCGGCCTCCTCCACCAGTTCCTCGGGATGGCTCGCGCCGTCGAGGAAGCTGAAGTTCGAATGGCAGTGCAGTTCGGCGTACGGCACCCGGCGCGCGGTGGCGCCGTCGTCGTCACCGATCAGCCCGGTCAGATCCGCGGGCCGCTGGTAGCCCTGCCGCTTGGCGCTCCACGCGGGGCTGTCACCGCCGTCGCCGGGCGGTGACACCTCGCCCGCGAGCTCGCGGGCGAGGTCCTTCCACGGCCGCGGAGGATTGTTCCAGCCCATCGGTCACCGGTTCTCGGTCGAGCTTCTCGGCGCGGGGACGAACACTTCCGCGCGCGGAACGCACGCCGCCCAGGCCGTTTCCAGTTCCGCACGTTGCACCGGGATGGCCGGCTCCTCCAGCCATCGCCGCACCAGCCGCGTGTACTCCTCGTCCATGTTCAGTCGTACTTCCCTTCCAGTGTCCACATCGGATTCTTGTGGTGCTCGAAGCGGAGCAGCACCGCTTCCTCGGCGTCCTGCCCGTCGGCCAGCAGCACCTGCAACCGCATCCGCGTCCCCGACCGGGCATGGCCCGCGCCGGCCCGGACACCGACGAACCACGGCCCCGCCCAAGCGAGAACCTCGCGCGGCTCACCGCCTTCGAAGCTCACGAGACACGGCGCGGCGGTGACCCGGCGCCGCGCGGTGATCTCCACGACGCGTCCGTTCTCGTCCAGCACCTGGGCGGGCACCGGGCGGGCGAACACCGTCGCCGGGGAGGGCGACGGGAGCCTCCCGGCCCAGTTCGCGTCCGCCTGCGCCGTCTTCTCCCGCCTGTCACCCCACGGCACCAGCCGGGCCCGCTCGGCGGGGCCGTGGCCGCCGTCGAGCACCGCGGTGAAGACGCTCTCCGGGCCGAGTAATCCCTGCACCCGCACCAGGGCGCGACCGGCGCGCTCGCCGGACAGGTCCTCGTCCTCGGTGGACGGCCGCAGCACCCCCGCCGCACCCGCCTGCCACAACCCGAGCTGCAGCGACCGGCCTTCGACCGTCTCCTCCGGCTCCAGCCGAAGCCGGACGACCCCCGAATGGGGACGATCTTTGGCTTTCAGCCAGCCTTCGAACTGCCAGCGCACCCTGTCCGCGACGCCGAGCGGCGTCAGCGGTTCGGCGCAACGCCACACCCGGCCGAGCTGTTCGCCGGTCTCGGTGGTGGCGTAGATGCCGAGCCGGGTGCAAGCCAGCCCGTACGCGGCGAGCCCGGCATGGAAGCGTTCGCCGAGCCCTTTCGCCACGAACGCGGCGGCGTCGACCCGGTCGATCGGCGGATCGAACGCCTTCGCGAGCGAGAGTTCCGGTGGCGGACGGCGGCGCGACGGCGGACGTTCGGACCGTCCTCGTGCCAGCCGATGCGCGAGCACCCCCTCCATTCCGAACCGCGCGGAGACATCACTTTCACCGAGCGCCGCGAAGGCACCCAGCGTCTGCAGGCCGAGCTGCTTGAGCAAGGTGACCAGCTCGGCGCGGCCCGCCTCGGGCTGGTCGAGTTCGCGGATGGGCAGCGGGGCAAGGAATTCCGCCGTCCCACCGGGTTCGACCAGCGTCGACCGGCGGGCGGCGAGCGTCGCGGCGAACAGGCCGTCGGCCACGCCGACCTGGCTCTCCACTCCCGCCGCCACCGACACCTCGTCCACCAGTCTTTCGAGGAGGCCGTGCTCACCGCCGAAGTAACCGGCCGCGCCGTCGACCGGGACGGCGACGATCCCCGGGCGTACCACTTCGACCCCGACGGCCAGCTCTTCCACCGCCCGTGCGACGGATTCGAAGAGCCGGGCGTCACGACCTTCGTCCTCCCCGAAGACCGCCAGCTCCGGACAGCAGGACTGGGCCTCGCGCCGCCGCATCCCGCGGCGGACGCCGTAGCCCCTGGCCACCGCGGTGCAGGCGACCACACGGTTCGCCGAGAAGACCGCGGCCGGGCGGCCGACGGGTTCGCCCGCGACGGCCGCGGCGGCGACCGCGGGCCAGTCCGGGCACCACAGGACGAGCATGCGCACTGGCGGATTCATGCCGTGCCCCACTTGGTCGTGGGGAACTCGGCCCGCTCGACCTCGCCCTCGCCGGGAAAGCGCAGCAAGGCCGACATCGGCCGGGCGGCCGCACCCCGGCCGCCCGCCCGCACTTCCACCTCACGAGCGCGCAGATAACCCGCGCCGCCGCCGGTGAAACCCGTCCAATGCGAACGACGACAGCTCAGCTCGACTTCCGCACCGGGCCAGGAACCCAGCGAAAGCAGCACCGAACCACGGTTGCGTGCGCGGGCGGACAGCCTTCTCGCCACGTCGGGCCGGGCGAGCCCCGGACCGACGACCACGAGATCGAAACCGTCCAGCAAGGCCGCGGTCACCGCCGGGAACTCGGCACCGGGACGGGGGACCAGCGCCAGCCTGCCCACCTCGACCCCGAGTTCCGCGGCGGCGACCACCCCGAGCGTGGGCAGGCCGACCGCGACCGCCCACGCACCGCCGGCGGTCGCGGCGGCCAGCAGGGTGAGCATCAGTGACGTGGACCCCAGCACCGAAACGGTGCTCCCGCGCCGGAGCCCCGCGGCGGGCAGCAGACCGGACAACGCCGGGGACACCGGGAGCACCCTTCCCGTCGTCCTCGCGTGTTCGGCCGCGGAAGCCACGCCACTGGCCGTGCTCACTCCTGGCAAAGCCGCCAGCCTCGCCAACGGCAAGGCCCGCGCCTCGACCACCTCCGCTGTCACCGGACCTCGCCTCCCCACGACACCTAGACCGTCCTTTGTGGACGGCACCGGCGTGCCACGGGGAAGGCGGCACTTCGAACGCTTGTTCGATGACCCCAGTAGACCGGGTGGCGCAGCGGTTGTCAAGCGAGCCGGAACGATCACCGGACCTGTCACGTCCGAGACCGGGGGTCTTCCCGTCAGGAAAGGAAAACCGCAGTGGACGACGCTTGGCCCGAGACGGTGAACGGCTGGGAACTCGCCAGGGAAGGCCATATCGAGAACTACCGCAAACGCCTGGCCAACCGGGTCACGGTCACCGCGATGTGGGAGAACGGGACCGGGCGGGGCCGGGTGGACGCCCGCACCGAGCCGCTGGGCGGCGGCCGGACGCTGACCAGCAGCCGCAAGGACTTCCGGGACAAGGACGCGTTCTGGACCGCCGCGACCTGCGTGCTGGAGATGGCCGCGAACCTACCGTCGCTGGGCTGGCACACGAGCCCGGCGCCCACGGCGCTGGCCGGGACCGTGGCGGGCATGGTCGAGGCGGAGCCCGGCACCAGCGGTTACCCGGAGGCCGAACTGACGTTCACGTTGACCGACGGGCAGACCGTGACGCTGTGCATGACCGACGAACAGGCCTTCGACCTGAGCAACAGCATCTCGCGGCTCGATCACCACGTCTGGTCCGAAGAACGCGAAGACGACGAAGATGAAGACGACTACGACCTCGATGAGGTCGAACCCGTAGTCGTCGAAGAAGTGCCTGACGTCAGCGAAGTCCAGTCCGGCCCGGACAGCGGGCACGACCTGGTCATGGTTCTGGAGGAACGGTTCGGCGTCACCGAGGACGACCTGCTGGCGCACGTCGACTGGTCCGCGCTCATCGTGGTGGGTGAACCGGCGGTGAGTTCCCTCATCGAACGAGGTGGCGAACTGACCGACGCGGTCGCGCCGCGGTGGTATCCGGTCGTGGCGGACCGGCCCGGTGAACGCTGGGTCGTCCTGAAGCGCACCGGCCTGCGCTACCACGGCGAATGAAGCCTCGTGAGTGGCAAGGACGGTCAGAACCCGTCCTTGCCACTCACGAGACCCGGCCGACCTCAGACGGCACGGGGAAGCGGATCCGGGTGATACCGCCGGAAAGCGGGTGCGGCGGTCCCCGGCTCACCGTGCAGCCAGTCGTAGAGGAAGCGGAACTCCGGGCCGAACCGGTTCGCCTCGGCGTTCAAGCGTTCCGGTGACGTCGAAGGCCAGCGACCGGTTTCGACGCGGTCCCGCAACACGCGCAACGCCGTCAGTTCTTCCGCGGCGGTGTGCTGGCAGTGCCCGCCCCGATTCACGAACAGCTGCCGGATCCGGCCGGGATCGACGCGGTCGCCGTAGGTCCGCTCGTGTTCGGGGGCGACGCCGTCCCCGATCGGATGCAGCGTGACGACGGGCTGACGACCGCGCCCCGTCGGTGTCCCGACGCGGCCGAGCCATCGGGCGGCGGCCTTGTCGGCCTCGACCCGGGGCGCGGTCGCGAGCCGTGCCAAGTCGGCGTCGAGGTCCAGGCCCGCGTCACGGTAGGCCTGACTCACGAGGCCGCGTTCACTGGACCGGGTGAGCAGGCCGCGGTAGTCCACTCCGGTGTTCCCGGTCGGATTCCCGCCTGCCTGCGTCTCCAGATCCGCCCGGTGCACACCCCAGGCCAGCTGGTCGTAGACCGCCTGGACGAACTTCGTCTGCTGACGGATCTGCTCGGCGACATCGGCGGAACGGGGATGATGCGCCGTCGACCAGCCGGGGACGTCGGCGAACGCGTTGGCGAGAGCGAGACGCGCCCGTCCATCGGGTGATTCCAGCGCCTTCGCGATCACCTGATGGGCTTTCGCGAGATTCGCCCCCGGGTCGGCGATGCGGACGATCTCCAGTTCGGGCGCCAGCAGCGTCCGGACCGTGAACCCCAGATCGAGCGCTTGGGCGAACAACGCGGAACCACCCGCGACGGGACCGCACATCGCCAGCGCGCCGTCGATCCGGTGCGGGAGCCGCTCGGACAGCAGGACCGCGTTGAGCCCACCGCCGGAAGCTCCCCAGGTGAGCACCTGCTCCGGGCGGCCGACGTTGTGGTCGAACCAGGACAGCAGTGCCGTCTGATCGTGAACGGCTTCGCGGGCCGAGAAGCCGTTCGGCTTGCTGTAGAGCGACGCGGCCAACGCGTACCCCTCGCCGAGCAGAACGGGTTTCGCCTCCGCCCGGTTGGCGAGCTCGATCTCCTCGGGAACGTAGCCCGGCGGATAGATCCCGTGGTTGTACAGCAACAACTTGCCGTTCCAGTTCGACGGCACCTCGACCTGGTACCGGGCACCGTCGATCGTTCCGGTGTGCACGTGGACGTCGTCCGTGCCGATGGCGGGCGCACCGGTGACGATCAGCGCGGCGGCCAGGATTCCTGTCAGTGTCATGGCGGAAATGCTGGCAGCGCGGGGCGTCGCGGGAATCCGTCGAGACGCGGCTTCTCGCCTACGCTTCCCGGCGTACGAGTGCTTCCGCCAGCTCGACGACGATCCCCTCCGGGCCGCGGACGTAGCAGAGCCGGTAGCTGTCCTCGTAGCGCACCAGCTCGCCGACGAGCGTGGCGCCGTGCGGCCGCAACCGCTCGAGGGTCGCGTCGATGTCCTCGACCGAGAACACGAAGTGACTGATACCGGGCGTGTTCATCGGCGCGTGCGGATCACCTTCCGGCCCTTCCGGCGTGTGGTACTTGATCAGCTCCACTCCGCCGTGGCCGTCCGGCGGCCGCAGCACGGCGATATCCGTCCGGACCCCTTTCAACCCGGTGATGCGATCGACCGTGTCGCCTTCGAGCGACGCCTCGCCTTCCAATTCGAGACCGAGCGCGAGGAAGAACGCCTTGGCCGCTTCGAGATCGTGGACGACGGCGCCGATGTGTTCCAGCTTCATGACCGCTCCTTTCAGGCGCTCTGACGGCGGATGAGCTCTTCGACGGCGGTGGGCAGCGTTTCCTCGAAGTCGATGAGCTTGACCCAGGTCGGGGTCATCACGATGCGGACCATGCTCTCGTAGAGCGATTTCACGTTCTCTTCCCATTCGGCCCGCTGCTCCGGCGTCATCTCGTAGGTGCCGTTCCACTGCATGTACTCGTCGGGGATGCCGTCGACGTGGTCCAGCTCGACCGTGCCGCGCAGGAGCAGGATCTTCGGCGGGTGCGATTCGGTGTCGATCGTCAGCGCGACGGCCGGGTTGCGGCGCAGCGAGTGCAGCTTCGGCGCGTTCGTCGAGGTGCACATGACGATCTCCTTGCCGTTCCAGTGGATGCTGATCGGGATCGCCCGCGGCGTGCCGTCGGACGCGGCGTAGGCCAGCCGGGCCATGTCACGGGCCAGGAGCTCCTGGCTGTACGGGCGGTTCAGGATCTCGTCGATCGTGCTCTGCCGCATGTCTCTCTCCTCGGGTTCGCCGTCTTCGCGGACACCCCGGGGACGCCGCTGTCCGCCGCACTTCGACATCCCGAAATGTGACCTGCGCCACTTCGCCTTTAGCGGGCTAAACGCGATCCGGTTGTCGAAAGCGCCCCTGGCCAGGCGTCGCTCTCATAAGACACAAGAGAGAGGACAGCCATGGCGAAGGAATCCGAGGTCCGCTTCGAGGGCTTCATGCCCACCACCCCCGCCGACACCTGGGCCGCGATCACCACCGCCAGCGGCGGCTGGCTCTGGCCGATCCAGTACGAACCCCGCGACGGCGGCGCCGAGTCCGGCCTCACCCCCGACGGCGGCATGGTGACCGTCTGGAAGCCGTCGCGGCGCTTCGTCACGTACGCGGAAGACGAGAGCGGCTGGTTCAACACGCTCGAATACGTCCTCGAACCGAAGGACGGGGGCACGTACCTGCGCTACGAGCACACCACCGTCCTCGACGACTGGGACGTCGAATACGACGCGTGCCGTCAGCACACATCGTTCTACCACCACTCGCTGGGCGAGTACCTGACGCACTTCAACCGGCGTCAGGCGAAGTACTTCAAGACCGACGCGCCCGAATCGTCGAAGGCCCCGGAGGCGTTCGAGGCCGTGCGGGCGGCGATAGGCGCGAAGGCCGTGGGTGACCGTGTGTACCTCGACGTCCCCGGAGTCGAGGGCGTCGTCGACTACCTGACGCCGGCCTTCATCGGCGTCCGGACCGAAGACGCGCTGTACCGCTTCTACGGCCGGAACGTTTGGGGCTGGCCTGTCGGCATCGGGCACCACCTGTTCGCCGAAGACGCCGACGCGGACCAGGCCGAGAAGGCGTGGACGGCCTGGCTGAACGGCCTGTACGCCTAGCGGGGCAGGTTCTTCACGAGTTCGGCGCCCACGGATTTCGCCACTTCGGCGGACTCCGCGGGCGGGATCGGCGATTTCGTGAAGAACCCTTTGTCCCAGCCCTTGTAGGTGACGATGACGACGTGCGCGCCCTGGGTGACCCGCAGCTCCGCACCGCTGAAGGCGCTGTCGGTGTCGAGGGAGACGAGAACCGCCTTCTCCCCGATGCCTTGCACCTGCTGCTGACGCTCGGACGGCGCGGCCGACCCGGGGGACGACTCCGATGCGCGTTTCTCGGCGTCCGGCCCCTCGTAGCGGTACACCATGATCTGGAGGGCGCGGTCGTGGACGTTGTCGCTCTCCGGCGGCAGCCAGGAACAGCCCCGCTGCTTGGTGACGAACTCGCCTGCCTTCATCTCGTTGTCGCGGACGCCCTGGAAGCTGGTGGTGAACATCTTGTTCAGCAGCTCCGGGGAGACGGCGCACTCGGTGGGCGGCTGCTGTGAGACCGGCGCCTTGCCGACCGAGGAGTAGTACTCCGACCCGAGGATGGCGCCGGGAATGCCCAGGCCGAGAAGGACCACGCCACCCACGATCAGGCCGACGATCAGCCCGGTCTTTTTCTTCTTGGGCGGCTGCCCGTAGCCGGGCGGGCCATAGCCGGGCGGCGGACCGTATCCGGGACCGGCGGGCTGGCCGTAACCCGGCTGCTGTCCGTAGCCCGGCTGCCCTCCCTGCCCAGGCGGCGGGCCGTAACCCGGCCCCTGGCCGTACCCCTGCGGCGGCTGGTGCACCGATCCTCCCCTGGCGACTCACGTACGTCCGCGTCGCGTTTAGCCCGCTAAAGGCGACACGCGCCCGGACCTGCGTTTCGCGGGCTAAACGCGATCCGGAGCCAGCATGGCACGAACCCCAGAACCCGGGCACCGGGAACGCCCCCGAACCCCCTCGGATCGCGATTAGGGGGCTAAACGCAGGTCCGCGCGCGGATCGCGTTTAGCCCGCTAAACGCAGGTCGGCTCAGTGGGCGAAGTGCCGCGTGCCCGTGAGGTACAGGGTGACCCCGGCGGCCTCGGCGGCGGCGATGACCTCGGCGTCGCGGATCGAGCCACCCGGCTGGACGACGGCACGGACGCCGGCCTCCAGCAGGACCTCGAGCCCGTCCGGGAACGGGAAGAAGGCGTCCGAAGCGGCGACGGAGCCCTTCGCCCGCTCTCCCGCACGCGACACCGCGAGCCGCGAGGAGTCGACCCGGTTGACCTGGCCCATGCCGACGCCGACGGTCGCGCCGTCGTTCGCCAGCAGGATCGCGTTCGACTTCACCGCGCGCAGCGAACGCCACGCGAACTCGAGGTCGGCCAGCGTCCGCTCGTCGGCGGGCGCGCCGGTCGCCAGGGTCCAGTTCGCCGGGTCGTCGCCCTCGGCGGCGATCGTGTCGACGGTCTGCACCAGCATGCCGCCGGAGATCGGCCGGAACTCGATCGGATCGGGCGACGTGATCGCGGGCAGCTTCAGCAGCCGCACGTTCTTCTTGCGCTGAAGGATCTCGAGCGCCTCGGCGTCGAAGTCCGGCGCCAGGACGACCTCGGTGAACACCTCGGAGATCTGCTCGGCGGCCTCGCGGCTCACCGGCCGGTTGGTCGCGATCACCCCGCCGTAGGCCGAGACCGGGTCGCACGCGTGCGCCTTCCGGTGCGCCTCGGCGATGTCCTCGCCGACCGCGATCCCGCACGGGTTGGCGTGCTTGATGATCGCGACGGCCGGGGCGTCGAAGTCGTAGGCGGCGCGGCGCGCGGCGTCGGTGTCGACGTAGTTGTTGTACGACATGGCCTTGCCGTGCAGCTGTTCCGCGTGCGCGAGGCCGGGTCGCCAGTGCTTGTACAGCGCGGCCTTCTGGTGCGGGTTCTCGCCGTAGCGCAGCACGTCGCCGCGCTCCCACGAAGCGCCGGTGAAGTCCGGGAAGCCGGAGTCGTCCGCGGGCGCGTAGACGTTGGCGAACCACGCGGCGACGGCGGTGTCGTACGCCGCCGTGTGCGCGTACGCCTGCGCGGCGAGCCGCTTGCGGTCGGCCAGCTCGAAACCGCCCGCCGCGACGCGCTCCAGCACCCACTCGTAGCGCGACGGGTCGACCACGACGGCGACGCTGTTGTGATTCTTCGCCGCGGCACGCACCATCGCCGGACCGCCGATGTCGATGTTCTCGACACAGTCCTGGAGGCTCGCGCCCGAGGCGACGGTCTGCGTGAACGGGTACAGGTTGACCACGAGCAGGTCGAACGGCGCGATGTCGAGCTGCTTGAGCTGCTCGACGTGCTCCGGGCGGTCACGGTCGGCCAGCAGGCCCGCGTGCACGCGCGGGTGCAGCGTCTTGACCCGGCCGTCGAGGGACTCGGGGAACCCGGTGACCTCTTCGACCGGCGTCACCGGCACCCCGGCGTTCGCGATGACCTTCGCCGTGCCGCCGGTCGACACGATCTCGACACCCGCCGCGTGCAGCCCGGTGGCGAGTTCGAGCAGGCCGGCCTTGTCCGAGACGCCGATCAGCGCGCGCCGGACGGGACGCTGTCCCTGTGCGGTACTCACGAAAACCTCACCTTTCGTCCCTCGACCGAGCACCCGCTCCGGCCGAGTTTCTCGATCGTTTCCACCAGGAGCCTGCGTTCCACGGCCTTGATCCGCTCGTGCAGGACGTTCTCGTCGTCGTCGGGCTCCACGATCACCGGCTCCTGCGCGATGATCGGCCCGGTGTCGACCCCGGCGTCGACGAAATGGACCGTCGACCCGGTGACCTTGACGGCCATCGCCAGCGCGTCGGCCACGGCGTGCGCGCCGGGGAACGACGGCAGCAGGGCCGGATGCGTGTTGATCACGCGGCCGGGGAACCGCGCGAGGAATTCGGCGCCGAGGATCTTCATGAACCCCGCGGAGACGACCAGGTCCGGCTGGTAGGCGGCGACGGCTTCGGTGATCGCCTTGTCCCACGCCGCGCGGTCCGGATGGTCGGCCATCCGGACGGTGAACGACGGCACGCCGGCGCGTTCGGCCCTGGTCAGCGCCGCGACCCCGGTGCGGTCCGCCCCGACGGCGACCACCTTCGCCGGGAAGTTCGGCTTTTCGACGGCGTCGAGCACGGCTTGCAGCAGCGTGCCGGAACCGGACGCGAGGACGACGAGCTTCACCGGAGTGGGCAGGTCCAACCGACTAGCCAGAACGGGCTCCTTGCCACGGCGGTACGCACTCGGGCGTACGGCGCTTCACCTGGTCGCGACAACCCTAACGGTCGCCGCCGGGGGCGCTTTCGTCGCCGGACCCGTCGGTGGACTCGGTCACAGCGATGTCCTGTTCGGGCTCGGCTTCGGGCTCCGGTTCCACCGGGACCTCGTCGGCGTCCTCGCCCAGTTCCCGGGCGAGTTCCTCTTCGGCCTCTTCGTCGAGTGCTTCGTCTTCGAGCGCTTCGGCTTCGGGTTCCTCGACCGGTTCGACTTCTTCTTCGACTTCGGCGATCTCGGGTTCACCCGGCGGTGCGGGGGCCTCGTGCGGTCCGGCGAAGAACGCGACGAACCCGCCGGGGACGACGATCCAGCAGAAGGCGATCACGGACGCGACGCCGACCGGCACGCTGACCGGGTCGAACGGCCCGTCGCCAAGCCTTCCGCCGGAGACGGTCCCGAGGATGACGCAGCCGAACGCGACCAGCGCGCCCGCGACGGCGACCGCCCGCATCCGCAGCATCGGATCTTCGTCGATCGCGCGGATCCGCCAGCCGACCAGCGCACCGACCAGCGCGGGCAGGAGCAGCAACGCGGGCCACCAGACGGCGTGGTGCGACGGGATCCCCGCCAGCACCGGCACCCCGGGCACCTGTCCTTCCTGGTAGCCGAACATGCCGACGGTCAGCGAGCCGACCGAGAAACCGGGCCCGGTGGTGAACGACAGCGCGGCGACGACCGCGTTCGGCAGGTAGGCCACGGAGAGCACGAACAGGCCGAAGCTCGCACCGAAGCCCGGCTCGAACAGACTGTCCACAGTGGACCACGACAGCGCGGTGGCCGCGGTGAACACCACGGCACCGCAGGCGATGAGCGCGGCCAGGCCGAGTGCGCCCGCCCGCAGGCCGTGGACGGCCACGGGATCGAACCGGTCCCGGACCACGGCCGGAAGCCCGCAGACCTTGGCGACCCCAGCGACGGCGGCGAGCCCCGCGAGGAGGCCCGGCACGCAGAAAGCGGTCAGCGGGTTCACGTCGATCGGTGACCCACCGGCCGCCAGGGCGATCAGCACGCCGAACAGCGCGTGCGCCCCGGCGATCACCGTCACCACCGGGACGGCGTCCGCCGGGGTCCGGCCGCCGACACGGCGGGCGGCGCGCGCGGCCGCCCTCGCCACGAGCCAGCCGACGACGAGCGTCGGCAGCAGCGGCAGCACGCCGAGCGGATGACCGCCGAGGTCGAGTTCCACCTGCCACGAGGCGAGCCAGCCGGGGCCGGCGGCGAGCAGGGCACCGGTGGCGGAGAACCGGGTCCGGTCGGCGGCGAACGAGACCACCGCGAGCACGGCCGCGATGGCGGTAAAGGAGAAGAGCAGGGGCGCGCAGGCGGCGGCGAGCAACACACGAACCCGCTTCGCCCTGGAGACCTCCAGCTCGGGGACGAGGTCGCTCACCGGCTCTTCGCCCGGCGGGCGTTCGTCGCGGGTGAGCAGCTTCATGAACCGCACCATGACATCCGGACTGGGCCGTCCGGGTGAGGCACGCCGCCGCCGGTCGGGGCGCGTGGCCCAACCCACCCGGTCGGGTACCCCGGAAAAGAAAAACACCCGCTGTGACACGGAGAGTCACAGCGGGTGCTTTCGCGTTCGGTAGGTCAGCCCTGCTGGCCGAACCCACCGGGCGGCGTGCCCGGGTTCTGGCCCGACTCCGAGGACGAGGACGGCGGCTGCTGGAAGAACTGGCCCTGCTGCGGCGCGTACGTCGTGGCCTGCTGGCCCGGCGGCTGCGTCACCGGCGGCTGGAACCCGCCCGGCTGCGAAAACGGACCGGACTGCTCGCCCGGCTGCCCCTGCTGGCCCGCGCCGGGGAACGGCTGGACCTGCGTGGCGGCCGGGCCCTGCTGACCCTGCTGGCCGAACGGACCCTGCGGGCCCTGCTGCGGGAACTGCTGGCTGTACGGGGCCTGCGGCGCCTGCTGCTGCGGCTTCGCGGCGGGCAGCTTGATGACGTCGTGTTCGAAGAGCAGCGCGGCGACCGCGACCAGCATCTGCAGGATGCCGAGGATCAGCACCACGGTGAGGATGCCCGGGACCGAGACGTCCTCACGGCCGCTTCCGTAGCCGATGACCAGGTCCAGCGCGCCGAAGGCGCCGATGACGCTGAACAACGCGGCGAACGGCAGCGTCTTCGGGCCGCGCGGCAGCGCGTGCAGGGCCGCGAGCAGACCGCTGACCAGGAGGAAGACCGAGATCTGTCCGGCGGCGTCGGCCTCGTCGGAGAAACCGATGAAGAACTGCACCAGGCCGAGGACGGTGACGGCGAGCGCGAGCAGCAACGCCAGGTTCAGCGGGGCGGCCGGTGACGGCGCCTGCTGCTGCGGGAAGGCCCCCGAGGCGGGGTTGGGGTGTTGCTGGCCGCCACCCTGCTGGGGGTAGCCGGGCCCACCGCTGGGATAGGACATCCGAATGCTCTCCTGTCGTTCGACCGGCACCCCGGGGCGCGCGGGACTCCCGGGACAAACGAGGCGGCTGTGATGCTCGAACGCTAGCGCACACGCGGACACCCCACGCCTCGGGCTCTGAGACGTCTGTACACCTGATCTGGTTCCCGGCGGAACCCCTTCCCGACCGTCGGATCGCGTTTAGCCCGCGAAACGCAGGTCGGCCGCGGACGTGCGTTTCGCGGGCTAAACGCGATCCGGGGTGAAAGGAGGCGGGCCGGGCACCAGGTGGTGCCCGGCCCGCCGGGGAAAGCTCAGTCTCCGAAGGATCAGAGGCTGTTGTACAGCTCGCGCGCCAGGACGGCGGTCTCGCTCGGGGTCTTCCCGACCTTGACGCCGGCGGCCTCGAGGGCCTCCTTCTTCGCGGCCGCCGTGCCGGAGGAGCCGGAGACGATGGCGCCGGCGTGGCCCATGGTCTTGCCCTCGGGCGCGGTGAAGCCGGCGACGTAGCCGACGACCGGCTTCGTCACGTTGTCCTTGATGTAGGCCGCGGCGCGCTCTTCGGCGTCGCCGCCGATCTCGCCGATCATCACGATGACCTTGGTCTCGGGGTCGGCCTCGAACGCCTCGAGGGCGTCGATGTGCGTCGTGCCGATGACCGGGTCGCCGCCGATGCCGACACCGGTCGAGAAACCGATGTCACGCAGTTCGTACATCATCTGGTAGGTCAGCGTGCCCGACTTCGACACGAGACCGATCGGGCCCGCGCCGGTGATGTCGGCCGGGATGATGCCGGCGTTCGACTTGCCGGGGCTGATCACGCCGGGGCAGTTCGGCCCGATGATGCGGGTCTTGTTGCCGGTCGCGACGGCGTGCGCCCAGAAGTAGGCGGAGTCGTGCACCGGGATGCCCTCGGTGATCACCACGGCGAGCGGGATCTCGGCGTCGATCGCCTCGATGACCGCGTCCTTGGCGAACTTCGGCGGCACGAAGATGACCGAAACGTCGGCGCCGGTCTCCTTGATGGCCTCCTCGACCGTGCCGAACACGGTGAGGTCCTTGCCCTCGATGGAGACGGTCTGACCGGCCTTGCGGGCGTTGACGCCACCCACGATGTTCGTGCCGGACTTCAGCATCTTGGTCGCGTGCTTCATGCCCTCGGAGCCGGTGAGCCCCTGGACGATGACCTTGCTGTTCTCGTTGATGAAGATCGACATCTCACGCACCTGCCGCGGCGAGCTCGGCGGCCTTGTCGGCCGCGTTGTCCATTGTGTCCACCACGGTGACCAGCGGGTGGTTCGCGTCGGCAAGGATCTGACGTCCCTCGACGACGTTGTTGCCGTCCAGCCGCACGACGAGCGGCTTGGTGGCCTCGTCGCCCAGGATCTTCAGCGCCTCGACGATGCCGTTCGCGACCGCGTCGCAAGCGGTGATGCCACCGAAGACGTTGACGAAGACGCTCTTCACGTCGGTGTCGTTGAGGATGACGTCCAGACCGGCCGCCATGACCTCGGCCGAAGCGCCGCCGCCGATGTCGAGGAAGTTGGCGGGCTTCACGCCGCCGTGCTTCTCGCCCGCGTAGGCCACGACGTCCAGCGTGGACATCACGAGGCCCGCGCCGTTGCCGATGATGCCGACCTCGCCGTCGAGCTTGACGTAGTTGAGGTCCTTGGCCTTGGCCTTGGCCTCGAGCGGGTTCTCCGCGTCCTTGTCGACCAGGGCCTCGTGGCCCGGCTGACGGAACGAAGCGTTCTCGTCGAGGGTGACCTTGCCGTCGAGGGCGATGATCTTGTCCTGCGGGTCACGGACCAGCGGGTTGACCTCGACCAGGGTCGCGTCCTCGGAGACGAAGGTCTCCCAGAGCTTCACGACGACGTCGGCGGCCTCGTCGACGACCTTCTCCGGGAACTTGCCCGCGGTCAGGATCTCGACGGCCTTCGCCTTGTCGACACCGGCGATCGCGTCGACCGGGATCTTCGCGAGCGCTTCGGGACGCTCGACGGCCAGCTGCTCGATCTCCACGCCACCTTCGGCCGAAGCCATCGCGAGGAAGGTGCGGTTCGCACGGTCCAGCAGGAAGGAGAAGTAGTACTCCTCGGCGATGTCCGAGGCTTCGGCCACCAGCACGCGACGCGTGATGTGGCCCTTGATGTCGAGACCGAGGATCGCCTCGGCCTTTTCCGCGGCCTCGTCCGGCGTCTGGGCCAGCTTGACGCCGCCGGCCTTGCCGCGGCCGCCGGTCTTGACCTGCGCCTTGATGACGACCTGGTTGCCGATCTTCTCGGCGGTGGCCTTGGCTTCTTCGGGGGTGTTTGCCACGGCACCCGGCAGAACCGGTACTCCGTGGGCGGCGAAGAGATCCCTCGCCTGGTATTCGTAGAGGTCCACTACTCCAGTCTCCTGACGACACGCCACTGTGGTGGTCCGTTGCCGGACCGCGCTGTCGGACCAGTCGAGGTTAGCGACCTGCGCAGAAGCAGGGGACTCCGCACCTGGTGAAGTCGGTCACCGTACGCGGTCAGACGGTGTTTCCACGGTGTGAGACCGCACACCGGAGACCCAGTTCGCCGCGTCTTCCTGGCTTTCGAAGGCGTTGTCGAACCCGCTCGGGCCGTTACCGACCGCGAAGAGCAGCACGCCCGGAAGTGTTTCGGCGAGCCCTTCCGGTTCGCTCGCACCACGCAGGATCCCGAGGATGTCCGGATCCTCCTGTTCGACCGTCCGGACGAGTTGTTCGACGGTGTCGAGACGTCCGGCGTAGATGACCTCGACGCCTTCGT
This sequence comes from Amycolatopsis sp. w19, assembly GCF_051373225.1. Taxonomy (NCBI): domain Bacteria; kingdom Bacillati; phylum Actinomycetota; class Actinomycetes; order Pseudonocardiales; family Pseudonocardiaceae; genus Amycolatopsis; species Amycolatopsis sp. w19. The sequence goes on from NZ_JBPQFM010000009.1 coordinate 22,059, forward strand.
CGCGCAGCAACCTGCCGAGCGCGACCGCCGAACCTTCCTCGACACCGAACTCGGCCAGCACGACCCGAAGAAGTTGACGGGTCATCCGGCCCGCCGTGAACCCGCGACGGCCATTCCGGCCGCGACGAGGGTGACGACGGCGCCGCCCAGCGCGAGCCAGAATCCGACCCCCGCCGAGGAGCCCTCGTACTCCGAGCCGACGAGCGGCAGTTCCGCCGCGCGCAGGCCGAGCACCAGCGCGGCCCCGGCCAGTGCGGACGCCGCGGCGACCGGCCGTGAACGCGGGACGAGCGCGTACAGGCCGAGAACGACCGCCAGCGCGCCGAGCAGGCCCCACGACGCCGCGCCGAAGTTCGACCACAGTCCCGGGGCGGTGTAACCGGGCGCGCCGAACACCGGGGTGCCGAACGCGGCGATCGCCAGCACCGCGGCCGCGACGACCGGGGTGAGCACGGTCCCGCTCACGCGCGTTTCGTCCGTCTCTTCATCGGAGTCGTCGCGTTCCACGACACCGGTGATCACCGCGGCCAGCGCGGCGAGCGCGGCCAGCACGAGCGCGATGAAAGTCCAGGTGACCCCGGCGCCCGCCGAGTAGCCGACCTTGTCCGGCAACGGCACCGGCAGGTCGACCCCGAACAGCGCCGGGTCCACCGCCTTGTCCTCGGTCACGGACAAGGCCGCGCTCAGCACCGCGGCGCCCGCGAGGACAACGCCCGCCCACGTGGCCGCGACGACTCCCCTGGCGAACGCCGAGAGCCGCGGCACGAAGACGAACAGCGCGGGCACGGCGAGCACGACGGCGGCACCGAGCAGGAGCCAGCGCACCGGCGTCTCGGGGACCGGCGTCGGACCGTTGGCCTTCAGCACCGGGGCCAGCGCACCCGCGGCCGCGGCACCGGCCGCCAGCAACGCCAGGCCTCCGGTGGCGAGCCGCCACCAGAACAGCCCGGGCAGCCTGGCTTCGCCCGCCAGGTCACCGGTGACGGTCTCGTCCGCTTCCGCGACGTCGAACCGCGTGAAGGCCAGCCCGACCAGCGCCAGACCGGCGATGGTCACCACCACCGAACCCGGCGCGACCGAAAGCCGGTCCACGACCAGTCCCGCGACCACCGGCGGGACACCGACCGCGAGCGCCGCCAGCCCCGCGCCCGCGAAGCCGCCCTTGCCGACCCCTGCCGAGGGCGAACTCACGGCCACGAGCACCGTCAGCGGAAGCAAGGCCGCGAGCAGCAGGTACCCGGCCATCGCGACCGTCGGGCCCTCGAAGGCGTTCTTGGCCAGGAGGTACGCGTTGCCCGAACCGAACGGCGCGAGCAGCAGACCGACACCGCCCGCCACACCGAGCACGGGCCCGAGCAACCGCCAGCGGCGCCGTCCGTCGAGTTCACCCGCCAGTTCCGCCTCGTCGCGGGCGGTCCCGGCGGCGAAGGCCCCGGCCGCGAGGGTGAGCAGCTGCCCCGCCACCAGCGGCCACAGTCCCGGTCCGGCCTGCGGCATCGCGAGCAGCCTGTCGGCGAGGAACAGCTCCGGACGCGCGGCCAGGGAGCCGTCCGCGAGCAGCTGCAGATCCAGCAGCAGCCGCCCGGGCGCGAGCGCGGTGAGCCCGAGCACCAGGCCCGCCGTGAGCCCGGAGCGCCCGGAGACCAGTGCGTAGAGCACGGCCGCCGCGGGCGCCAAGGCCAGCACGACCAGCAAGGGAGCGGCGGTGAACCCGGCCGAACCTCCCCGGACGACGGGCATCAGCGCGCCGGCGGCCAGCGCGACCGCACCGGCCGACACCAGCCCCGCCGACAGCACGAGCGCTCGCGGGCGGGCGCCCGGTTCGCTCCGGAGAAGTTCGGCGGACGCGGTCCCGGGGACGGCTTGCCCGGTGGATTCGTCACCAGGGTGCCGTGAGCGCGAAGTCATCGACGGCGACGCTAGCAAGCCGGGTCCGGCCGGGCCCGGCAGCAGGGGGAACCAGCCTGGCCGATGGCCTCCCCCGCCGTGACTGGCTTGGCCTAGTCCGGGTAAGGATCCTTCAACACCGTCGGGCAACCGGTTATTTCCCTCGTTCGCCCCCTTTCCGGCCGCTCGGTACCCCCGAACGGCCCCTCGAACCTGTAACGCAAGTCACACGGTTGTGAGTAAACCTGGTTTAACTTTGGGTAATCCTCACTGGACAACGGCCAGATCTCCGTCGCCCGATCGGCCGAGAGCGCCGTCAGATCTTGCTGAGCGGGGTGCCGCTTCGTTACTGTCCCGGGGTCCCCATTACAGTCAGATCACGAATGAGAGCACCGAACGAACCACCCCCGAGGTCGTTCACCGGGATCCCCCGCCCGGGCTCTTGATCCGACTCCCCGAACACGGAAGGCCCCGTCTTGGCTTCACACCGCTCCCCCGGCGGCCAAGCTCCTTCCCCGGCGCTCGAGAACGCACTCGATGGTGCGGTCGTTCGCGTCCGGGGCTCGCACCGCCTGTCGCCCCCGTCCTCGGCCCTTCGCGGCCGTGTCGTGGTCGCGGCCGTCGCTGCCGGCGCCTTCGCGGCCGCCGCTGCCGGGCAGACCCTGAAGTCCGTTTCGGAATCCTCCGACGCCGCCGTCACCCCGCTGGCCAGCACCCAGGACGCGAGCGCCTCGTTCGCCCTCGGTGGCGGAGCCGGTGGTGGCGCCCCCGAACTGCTGCCGACGAGCCAGTCGACGAACGCCTCCGCCGAGGCCCAGAAGCTCTCGGACAACAACAGCATCACCCAGGCCCGTGTGAAGCGTGAGGCCGAAGCGGCCCGCAAGGCCGAAGAAGAGGCCAAGCGCCCCAAGACCTGCATGCCGACCAAGGGCACCTTCACCTCGGGCTTCGGCGCCCGGTGGGGCACGAGCCACCTCGGCATCGACCTCGCGGCCCCGATCGGCACGCCGATCGTCGCGGCCTCCGACGGCACGGTCATCGAAGCGGGCCCCGCCAGCGGTTTCGGCCTCTGGGTCAAGGTCCAGCTCGCCGACGGCACCGTCCACGTCTACGGCCACATGAACTCGTTCTCCGTCCGCGAAGGCCAGAAGGTCAAGTGCGGCGAGGAGATCGCCGAGGTCGGCAACCGCGGCCAGAGCACCGGCCCGCACCTGCACTTCGAGGTGTGGCAGAACGGCACGAAGAAGATCGACCCGCGCCCGTGGCTCGCCGCCCGTGGCGTGAGCGTCGGCTGATCGAGCCTCGCTCTTTCCCGCATCACCTTTCCTCACCACACCGGTGATCCCGTCCGTGACGAGGGCGCGCCGGGCAATGACGCTCAGGCGCGCCTTCAGGACCTCCGCTTCCCCCTTAGAGGGCATCACGAAGCGTCGTAGGTCCTCCGGGACGAAGCCCAGGTGATTTTCCGGGCTCTCAAAGCCCTCAGGCGACGCCGTCCGGCAGCTTCCGGACGAAGTACCCCACGGCGATCTGCCAGACCGTGCAGAGACCGGCCGGGCGCCGTTCGATCGGCCGCCATCCGGCGAAAAGTCTCCGGGAACGTGTGCGGTACCCGGCTGGCCGCGGCCCGAACAGCCATCGCCGCGCGTGCCCGCATACGACACACCGTCCGGCCCCGTCCGGTTCGTGTGTCCGCAGTAACGCGCGCCAGGCCGCGACCAGCCTGAGCACTTCCGGCGGTTCCGGACCCCGATCCGGTCCCGCCCCTTTTTCAACACCCCGCAAGTACTCGAGTACCCCACTCGAAAGAACCTGAAACAGCACCCCGTCCACACCGTGCGCCCCCTCCTCGGTTCGGGGCGCACCGGCTTGTCCAGCATACCCCAGAGCATCGAACTCGTGTTCGATGACACAGGTATACGGGAAGGGTCCGACAGTTTTCGGACGCGCGGGGAAAACCGCAGGTCAGGGCTAGAGTTTGACCATCGGGACGCTGCCGATCAGCATCAGGCGGACCTTGCCGGCGGCACCGAAATCGATCGTCGCCGTGGCACGCGGGCCCGCGCCGTCGCAGGCGACGACCGTCCCGAGCCCGTACTTGTCGTGGCTGACCCTGTCGCCGACGTCGAGCTTGAGCGCGACGGTGTCCTTCCAGCCCTTGCCGAACGGACTCGTGCTCGCCGTCCGCGACGACGCGCCGCCGCCACCGCCTCGGCTGCCCCAGGTCGTCGCGGCCCGCGGCGATCCGCCCGACGAACCGAAACCACCGGAGGAAGAGGAAGGCGCGAGCCTGCGCCAATCCACCAGATCGGCGGGAAGCTCGTCGAGGAACCGCGAAGCCGGGTTCATCTGCGGCTGGCCCCAGGCCGAGCGCACCATCGAACGGGAGACGTACAGCCGCTTCCTCGCCCGCGTGATCGCGACGTAGGCGAGCCGGCGTTCTTCGGCCAGCTCCGTCGGGTCACCGAGCGCGCGCATATGCGGGAAGATCCCGTCTTCCCAGCCCGTTCCGAAGACGACCGGGTACTCCAGGCCCTTCGCGGTGTGCACGGTCATCAACGTGACCACGCCCGCGTCGTGCCCGTCGCCGTCATCGCCGCCGTCGGGCGACGGGACCGAATCCGCGTCGGCCACCAGCGAAACCCGCTCCAGGAACGCGGGCAGCGAGCCCGGCTCCGGTACACCCGGGTCCGCCTCCGGCAGCTCGCCGTCCGGACCGGCGACCTCGGCGGTGAATTCGGTGAACTCCCGCGCGACGGTGACGAGTTCCGTCAGGTTCTCCACCCGCGACGCGTCCTGCGGGTCGTCGGACTCCTCGAGTTCCGCGCGGTAGCCCGTGCGTTCCAGGACCGCTTCGAGGATGTCGGCGACTTCGGCGCCGCTCTCCACGACCTCGCCGAGCTCGTCCATCAACTCGACGAAACCGGTGATCGCCTTGGCGGAACGCGGGTTCAGCAGCGGCACCTCACCGCTGACGGCACCGCGCAGCGCCTGCGCGAACGAGATGCGCTCACGCTCGGCGTACGTCGCGATGACGGCTTCGGCGCGATCCCCGATGCCGCGTTTGGGGACGTTGAGGATGCGGCGCAGGCTGACCGTGTCCTCCGGGTTCGCCAGCACCCTCAGGTACGCGAGCATGTCGCGGACCTCGCGCCGCTCGTAGAACCGCACCCCGCCGACGACCTTGTACGGCAGGCCGAGGCGGATGAAGATCTCTTCGAAGACACGGGACTGGTTGTTGGTGCGGTAGAAGACCGCGACATCGGAGTAGTCCGCTTCGCCCTTGTCCGCCAGCGCGTCGATCTCGCCCGCGACGAACGCCGCCTCGTCGTGCTCGTTGTCCGCGACGTAGCCGACGATCTTCTCGCCGTCACCGGAATCGGTCCACAGCCGCTTCGCGCGCCTGTTCGGGTTTCGCGCGATGACCGCGTTCGCCGCGTTCAGGATCGTCTGGGTCGAGCGGTAGTTCTGCTCCAGCAACACGGTCCGCGCGTTCGGGAAGTCGCGTTCGAATTCCTCGATGTTGCGGATCGTCGCCCCGCGGAAGGCGTAGATCGACTGGTCCGCGTCACCGACGACGCACAGCTCGGCGGGCTCGATCCCGGCCTCGTTCGCCTCGGTACCGACCAGTTCGCGGACCAGCGTGTACTGCGCGTGGTTCGTGTCCTGATACTCGTCGACGAGTACGTGCCGGAAGCGCCGCCGGTAGTACTCGGCGACGTCCGGGAAGGTCTGCAGGAGTTCGACCGTCCGCATGATGAGGTCGTCGAAGTCGAACGCGTTGGCCTGGTTCAGCCGCCGCTGGTACTCGACGTACACCTCGGCGACGCGGCGTTCGAGGTCGTTGCCCGCGTCGGCGACCGCCGTCTCCGGATCGATCAGTTCGTTCTTGAGGTTCGAGATGTGCACGGCCAGCGTGCGCGCCGCGTACCGCTTCGGGTCGATGTCGAGATCGCGGGCGACGAGGGTGATGAGCCGCTTCGTGTCGTCCGAGTCGTAGATGGAGAAACTCGACGACATCTCCAGCGTTTTGGCCTCACGGCGCAGGATCCGCACGCACATGGAGTGGAACGTCGACACCCACATGGCGTTCGCGCGGCGGCCGACGAGGTCGCTCACCCGCTCCCGCATCTCCGCGGCCGCCTTGTTGGTGAACGTGATCGCCATGATCTGGCCGGGGTGGACGTCCCGTTCGGCCAGCAGGTACGCGATCCGGCGGGTCAGCACCCGGGTCTTGCCCGAACCCGCGCCCGCGACGACCAGCAGCGGCGAGCCCGCGTGGGTCACGGCTTCGCGCTGTGCCGGGTTCAGGTCGTCGAGCAGATCCGAGTGCCGGGGCTTGGCCGGACCGTCCGCTGGGAGATCGAAGAGGGTGTTCATCGCCGGTCCACGCTACAGCGCCGGGCGTAGGCGGTGTTGCCGCCTGCCGTCCGACGCGCGGACGGTGTTCGCGGCGGAGGATCGGATGCCATGGACACCAACGGGATTCCCTCCAGGCTCAGGGCAGCCGACGCCGACCGCGAGCGGGTCGCCACCCGCATCCAGGCCGCCGGCGGTGAAGGCCGTCTCACTCTCGAAGAGGTGGAAGACCGGTTGAGCGCTGTGTATTCCGCCAAATACACGGACGACCTCGCCGCGCTCACCTCGGATCTGCCGAAACCCGCCCCGAAGCGGCGCCCGGTCGTCTTCGCGCATCCGGCGGTGCGGATCCACTTCGCGATCGCCGTCGTGCTTTCGGTGCTGTCGATCCTCCGTTGGGTTTCTTCCGGAGTGCCGTTCTTCTGGCCGGCAATGCCGATGTTCTGGCTGGCCATGAGCGTTCTCGTGCACGCCCGCGTCCGCGGAGCGCGGGGCCGCTTCAAGCCGGAGGACGGTATCGCTGTGGCATAATGACCGGCATGCGGCACCACGCGACGCGATTTTTTTACGGGACCCGGACTCCGGCTCCCGTGATCGCATAGTGCCGCCAATGCCATCACCCGAAGCCCCGGAGTCCACGGACCCCGGGGCTTTACGCTGTTCCGGGGGCCAGCAGGGAATCCGGACCGAAGAAAGGTCCCGATGAACACCACAGAGAAGCCGGACGCCGAAGAACCCATCGCCACGGCCGAAGAGATCGGCGAGCTCCGCAAGGAGATCGACTTCCTCGACGGCGAGATCCTGCGGCTGGTCAAACGCCGCGTCGAAGTCTCCAAGACGATCGGTGCGGCCAGGATGGCCGCGGGCGGCACCAGGATCGTCTACAACCGCGAGATGGACGTGCTCGCGCGCTACCGCGAACTCGGGCCGGAGGGTCGGCAGCTGGCGATGGCGCTGCTCAACCTGGGGCGGGGCAGGCTGGGGCGGTAGGTGGTAGCAAAGGTCCCTTGCTCCCCCACGACGCACCCGGATCGCGTTTAGCCCGCTAAACGCGGTCCGGCCACGTCACGATCCTGCGGCGTGAGGCGGAACTCAGGGTGTTCCCCGAGCCACGACGGCGCGGGACCAGGCAAACTGGACACATGATTAACCTCATCGCCGTGATCATCGCGATCGCCGGTGTCCTCGCGGCATTGGGCCATGTCGGTTATCTCGCCATGCTGAACAACGCGGCGGGTAAGCGCGCCGGCGGCACTCCCGTCGCCCAGTACGTCAAGACGCGTTGGCCGATCGCAGCGGGTACCACCGCGGCTTCGCTTTTCGCCTGGCTGCTCACGAGTGGGGGAACGACGCTCGACGTCATCGCGATTCTGCTTGCAGCGGGTAGCGGGATCACCGCCACGAAAGCCCTGCAATCGACCCAGCAGAAGTACCGCAGCGGCAACTGAGCGACCCCACCAGCGCCGATAGCACAGCGTTACGTCACCGAGGCCCGTTCGGCCGCGCCCGACCGAGTGAAACATCTGCAACTTGCAGAGTGGGTGAAGACTTGCGGGTGTCGAACTTTTAGTGTGGACCTCGTGAGGACCCTTGCGTCTGGGTCGGGCGATGCCCGTATGGCGCGCGGGGGCGATGGCCCCGCGCGCCCCGAGTCGTATGCGCGTGCATTTGCTCACGAGACTGCCCGGGAGTCTGCAAGCGAGGGATCCCGTGAAACCGCTGCTCCGTTCGGCTTAACCGGTGTCACATCGCCGTCAGGGCGGGCCTGTGAGGGGGTCGCTCGGACATGAACGGCTGGGCGGAACACCAGGGACGCAACGGCACCACACAGACAGGTCGTCACCGGGCGGGCGGCACCGAGAGCTGGACCCCACCCGTGCCGCCGAGGCGGCAGCGCCCGACCGGGCACGGGCATCACGCGCACCGCGAGTTCGCCCCGCCTTCCACCGGTTCCCTTCCCTTGCCGCCACCGCGGAACAGGAGGGCGCCGAGCCCCGGCTATGCCCCATCGAGCGGCCTGCTGCCGCTCCCCCAGCCCGCTCGCGAGGTTCCCGTGGAGCGCCCAGCCCGCGTCGAGGTCTCGTTGACCGAACCAGCCATGACGCCCGTCGAGGAGCGACGTGCGAAGGCCGCCCAGCGCACGAAGGTGACGCTGACCGCCCCCTCCCCCCGTCGTCCCGAGCCCGCGGAGATCGACGACAGCGACGTCCGTGTCTACGTCGCCCCGCCCGTCGACGGCCTGAGCACCTTCGACCTCGGCTCGGTGCCCGCCTCGGTGACCCCGCCCAAGACCTGGCGCAAGGCCGCCTGGTTCGCGGCGGCGGCGTCCGCGCTGGTCGTGGTCGGCCTGCTCTTCGCCGGTTCGTTCCTGGTCGGCAAACCCCTCCCGGAGCAGCAGAGCCAGGGCGGCTGGCCCGGATACCGCGGCGGAAGCCCGCTGACCCAGGACGGTCTCGCCGGCAATCCGGCCACCCCGCCCCAGGGTGGCGCGGCGGGCAACCCGTCCGAATCCGAGACCGACTCCTCCACAAAAGACGACCGGAGTTCCAGCAACTCCGGCACCTCGTCGGACAGTGCCGACACCGGCACCGGCTCGTCGCGGCCCGACTCGGGCGCACCGGCCACGTCCGGATCCGCGCCGTCGTCGAGCGACCGGCCGCAGAAACCGCCGGTCGTGCCCGCCGACCGCACCACCACGACGGCCGCTTGGTACGCGTCGCAGCCGGACGCGCAGGCGATGGGCGACAACACCGAGATCTTCCTCAACTCCGTCACCACCGACCCCCAAGAGGCGTCCTCGGTGACCTCCGGCAGCCTGGGCGAAGAAGGCGCTCAGGGCCTCCGGGAGCGCTACGCCGATGTCGCCTACTTCGAGGTGAAGAAGGTCAGCATCGACCAGCGCCGCGGCGTCACGGTCAACACCGTCGAAGTCACTCACAAAGACGGTACGAAGACCATGGAGCAGCGCACGTTCACCTTCGGTGACGACGAAAAGATCATCGACGACGGCATGTAGGCGACCGCGCACGTGCAAGTGTCCTGTTCCTCTGCACGTGCGGTGCGTTGAGCGGTCATCCCTGGTCCGGGTGGGTGACCTATGCTGCCGTTCGTCGTATCGCGACGGCATTCCGGCGATAGAGCCTGGCCGTGCACCGTCCGCACAGGGTTACCTGACGACTGCAGGGTCCGCACCGTTCAGAAGACGGCCGCGCGGACCAAAGGCACCGGCCGAACGGCCCAGTGCCTGCCCCGGACCAGAGCGAGGAATTTCGTGCTTGATCGACAGCGCATACGGCGTGAGGACGCCGTACGTGTCGAGGACGTCATCCCGGAAGAGATCCTGAACGACACCCGCGTCGACCGCGAGTATCTCGAGCAGGTCTTCCGCGAGCCGCAGAAGTTCGTACCCGCGCGCACCCGTGAAGAGCCCGCGCCCCGGCCCGAGCCCGAAGAGGACGAGCCGGAGAGCCGCGCCGCCCGGCGGGCCAAACTGGCCGGGCTGGTCGCCGCCGGACTGCTGGTCGCGGGCGCCGTCGTCACCGCTGGCGTGCTCGCGGGCACCCAGCGGGAAGGCACGGTGCCGGGCGCCGCCGCACCCGAGACGATGAGCGGGGCCGCCGCGCTCGGCGGGCTCGCCGTCCCGGACTCCACGGAGCCGCAGCGGAAGCAGGAGACGCCGACGACGTCGGGCACCAGCTCGAAGGCCCAGCCGTCTTCGGGAACCGGTTCGGGCTCGCTCCCCCGGCAGAGTTCCCCGGCGGGCAGCACGAGTTCTCAGCCGGCCACCAAACCGGCCGCGGTCAGTACGGTCGAGGGCAAGATCGAGGCGGTCCGGACGTTCTACCGGACCGTCGACGCCGATCCCTACGGCGCGATGTCGCTGATCACGCCGGTGCTGGCCGAGTCCGAAGCCGGCAGGCTGATCGAGGCCTGGAGCTCGATGGACGCCATCCAGATCCAGGACATCCGCGAACAGGCCGACGGCACCATCCTCGCCGTGGTGACCATGCGCAACCCGGACGGCGGCCTGCTCCGGGTCACCCAGGTACTGGAATTCGCCGACGAGACGACCGGCCTGATCACCGACGCGCGACTGCTGTCCGCGCAGCACATGTGACGAACACCCCGCGTGTAACAGCCCTCCACCCAGGGCGATCAGAGTGTGCCGCGTGTGTGTGCGCAGAGTGAGCGCCTAGCCTTGTCACGAGTCGGTCTCGGAAAAGCCGGCACACAGACCACTACATGTGCATACGCTCCAACGCTGTGGCGTGCTGAAGGCCGCACCGCGTGCGCGGACGACTCCGCGACGTGAAGACGGAGCCCAAAGGGAGGTCGCGTGAGCGACGAGGGTCGCCTGGTCGCCGGTCGATATCGCATCGCCGGGCGGATCGGCACGGGCGCGATGGGGGCCGTGTGGCAAGCGCACGACGAGGTACTCGGCCGCACGGTGGCGATCAAACAGTTGCTGCTGCAACCGGGGCTTGAGGCTCACGACGCCGAAGACGCCCGCCAGCGCACGATGCGTGAAGGACGGATCGCCGCGCGACTGCACCACCCGAACGCCATCTCGGTGTTCGACGTCGTCACCGACGACAACGGCCAGCCCTGCCTGATCATGGAGTACCTGAACTCCACGAGCCTCGCCCAGGTGCTGCAGGAGGAGCGGACGCTGCCGCCGACCGAGGTCGCGCGGATCGGCGCGCAGGTCGCGGCGGCACTGACCGAGGCGCACGCGGTCGGCATCGTGCACCGCGACATCAAGCCCGGCAACATCCTGCTGGCGCCCAACGGCACCGTGAAGATCACCGACTTCGGCATCTCGCGGGCCAAGGACGACGTCACGGTCACGAAGACCGGGATGATCGCCGGAACCCCCGCCTACCTGGCGCCCGAGGTGGCCATCGGCGGCGACCCCGGCCCGGAGTCGGACGTCTTCTCGCTCGGCTCGACGCTCTACGCGGCTTGCGAAGGCCAGCCGCCGTTCGGCCTGAGCGAGAACACGCTGAGCCTCCTGCACGCCGTCGCGGCCGGGCAGATCATCCCGCCGCGTCAGTCCGGCCCGCTCGCCAGCGTGCTGGCCGTGCTGCTGCACCCGGAGGTGCGGCACCGGCCCACCGCCGAAGAGTGCGAAGAGCTTCTCGCCGCCGTCGCGCGGGGTGAAACGCCGCTGGGCGGTCCCGCCGACGAAACCGTGCTCGCCGCGCCGATCGCGGGCGCGCTCGCCGGTGGCGGCGTGACCCAGGCGCTCGACAGCGAGGCCGCCGGTCACTCGGGTTCGCTCCTCGACGATCAGGCCGCGGCCGGTTCGTACTACGACGACGAGGACGACTACCACCAGCCGCCCGCGTCGGGATACCCGGAAGACGACTACGACGGGTACGACAACTACGACGAGACGGCGTTGCTGTCCGAACGCGGCCAGCCCGGCGGCGGCCCCGCGCCCACGCGCGCCGTCCCGATCCCCGCGGGCGGCTACGACGACGATCCCTACGACGACGATTACGACGACCCGCCCCCGCCGCCGCCCACCCGCGCGCAGACCAGCCCGGTGGACGAGGACGACGAGAAGCCGGGTGCGTGGAAGAAGCCCGCGATCATCGGCGGTGTCGTGGTCGTGGCGCTGGCCGCGCTGGGCTTCTGGCTGCTGAGCCCGAACAACCCGGAGACGCCCGCGCAGGTGGGGAACTCGTCGACGAAGCCGACTCCTTCGGCGACGTCTTCGGCTCCGGAGACGACGGAAACGCCGACGGAGACGGAGTCGGCCGAGCCGCCCAAGGAGACGACTTCGTCGAAGAAGACGTCGAGCAAGGCGACGCAGACGCAGGAGCCGGACCCGCCGTCGCCGACGAAGACCCCGACCAAGACGACACCGACGAAGACAACGACTCCGACTACACCGACGACTCAGTCGAACACCGAGACACCGACATCGACCCCGCAAAACTCGTGACCGAGGCTGCAATTGAGTTCTGAAGGTTCCATCGTCGGCGGCCGATACCGCCTCGACCAGCCCATCGGGCGTGGCCGGGCGGGCATCGTGTGGCTGGCGTTCGACACCCGTCTGCTGCGCACGGTCGCGATGAAGCGCATGTATCTGCCCGTCGGCCTGCCGCCGGACCGGGCGGAGCAGGCCAAGGCCGTCGTCGTCCAAGAGGGCAAGGACGCGGCCAAGTTCGAGCACGCCACCGCCATCAAGGTGTACGACGTGCTGCCCGACGGGCCGGACGTGTGGCTGGTGATGGAGTACATCCCGTCCCGCGGGATGGCGACCTTCCTCGCCGAACACGGCAGGCTGACCGCGGAACAGGCGGCCGGGCTGGGCATCGTGCTCGGCCGCGCGCTGGCCGCGATGCACGAGGCCGGGGTGGTGCACCGGACGGTCGAGCCGGGCACGGTCCTGCTGGCCGACGACGGCGGTGTGAAGCTCACCGACATCGGCATCACCGGTGGCGGCCCGAGCCCGGCGTACCGCGCGCCCGAGGTGGCCCGCGGCGAACCGGCGACTTCGGCGTCCGACGTGTTCTCGCTGGGCGCGACCCTGTACACGGCCGTCGAGGGGGTGCCGCCGTTCGGTGAGGACGGCGAGTCCTCGGAACGGCCGCCGCAGACCGCCGGGCCGCTGGCCGGCGCGTTGCGCAAGATGCTGCGGGCGGAGCCGGACGCGCGGCCGACGATGGCCGACACCGTCCGCTCGCTGAACGCGATCACGGAAGGGCGGCAGACGGCGTTCATCCCGCCGACCGCCCCCGCGATGCCGACGGTCCCGGCCTCGATGCCGATCCCGACGCAGCAGCCGTCGCAGCAGCCGGTTCCGCAGTTCCCCCAGCACCAGCCGCAGCAGTATCAGCCGCCGCAGCCGCAGTACGCGCCGCCGACGCAGCAGTACGCTCCCGCTCCCGCCGCGCCGGCGGCCGCGAAGTCGCCGGACACCCGGAAGCTGCTGATCACGGTCGGCGCCGTCGTGGCGGCGATCCTGATCGGCGTGCTGTTCGCGGAGCTGTTCCTGATTTAGAGCCGCTCGCGGACCAACGTCGCCAGTTCGACGGGGCGGCTGAGGTACGGGCTGTGGCTCGCGCGCCAGGTCACCGTCGTGTCGCACCGGGCGGCGAAGTGGACGACCATTTCCGGGACGAGCGCCCGGTCTTCGGTGCAGGTGACGTACGTGGTCGGGGTGTCCTTCCACGCCGAGCCTTCCGGCGACTCGTCGAAGATCGTGACGGGTTCCGGGCGCAGCAACTCCGTGGCGCGCTCGGCGACGGCGTCCGTGCAGTCGGCGTACATGGCCTCGCGGACGGCGGCGAGGTCGAGATGGGTCCAGCCTTCCTCGTCGAAGATCAAGGGCAGCTGCTGGGGTTCGCGGCCGGTTTCCTCTCTGGTCCGCTCGATCCAGTACTGCGCGGTTTCACCCGGCTCGCTGACGATCGCGGCCAGGTAGATCAGGTGTGCGGTCCCCTGAAGCCCGCTGGCCGTCAGGCCGCCGAAGGAATGCGCGAGCACCACCGGCGGCTCGGCCGCCTTGTCGACGATTTCCTGGACGGTCCGGGTGGTTTCGGCGATCGGGCGGCCGCCGAGGTCGGGGACGGTGACCTCGACGCCGTCCCGGCGAAGGCGTTCGACGAGGTCGTCGAAATGGGCGGGCTGGTGCCATGAGCCGTGCAGGACGATCAGGGGACGCACGGAAGTCCTTTCGCTGGCGGGAATATGGCTTCCCTGCCAGGTTGTCGACCGCCCGCGCGGCTGTTCAAGCTCAGCCGGTTTTCGTGCCCACTCGACCATTCCCGCTTGCCTGTCCGGCCCCTTCGCGGATCGCGCCGAGGAATCGCCGCACCGCGGGATGTTCCCTGGCGTGCGCGGCGACGGCCGCGTGGATGGACCGCACCGGATCCGGACGGCGGACCTTGCGGATGGCGACGCCGGGATGCGGGGCGCCGAGGCCGAGCTCCGGGATCAGCGCGACACCGAGCCCGGCGGCCACGAACCCTTGTGCCGTCTGGTAATCCTCGGATTCGACGACGTGGTTCGGGGCGAAACCGGCCGCGCCGCAGGCGTCGAGCAGGATGTCGCGGCAGGCGCCGGGGAGACCGTCGACGCCGACCCAAGGATCCTCCGCGAGCTCGGCGAGATCGAGCACGCGTTTGCGGGCGAGCCGGTGGTTCTTCGGCAGGATCGCGCGGTACGGGTCGTCGAGGAGGTGGATGTACTCGACGCCCTTGATCCGGGGAGAGCTGCTGGGGAGCACGATCATCGCGACGTCGGCCTCGCCCGACTCGATCTCGGGCATCGAATCGTCGGGCTCGACCAGTTTCAGGTCGAGGCGGACACCAGGGAAGTCCCGGCGCAGCGCGGCGACGGCCAAGGGCACCAGCGACGCGCCCGCGGTGGCGAAATAGCGGATCGCGAGCCTGCCCGTGCGGCCTTCCTTGAGTTCGGTGAGCGCGGCTTCGGCCTTGGCGAGCTGCGTGCTCAGCGTTTCCGCGTGTTCGGACAGCAGCGAACCGGCGGGCGTCGGGCGCACGCCGCGGCCGACGCGTTCGAGCAGTTCGACGCCGGCTTCCCTTTCCAGGGTGGACAATTGCTGGCTGATCGCGGAGGGTGTGTAGCCGAGGTTCCGGGCGGCGGCGGTGATCGAACCGCTACTGATGACGGCTCGGAGGACCTGCATGCGGCGGACGTCCAGCATGGTCCGATCTTACAGTTCTTCTTAAGGCTCCCTGCAGTTATTTTCGCTTGTCCTTACGCGTCGGCCCCGCGAAGCTGGGCCAGACACTTGAGGAGGACTGGGGTGGGCGAGACGAAGACCCTGCTGCGGATCGGCGCGCTGGCGCTCATGTGGGGATCGAGTTTCTTCTGGATCAAACTGGGGCTCGGCGCGTTCACGCCGGTGCAGCTGGTGCTGGCGCGGGTGGCGCTCGGCGCGGCGGTGCTGATCGGGCTCTGCTATCTCGGCCGGGACAGGCTGCCGTCGGGACGGCGGATCTGGGGACACCTGGCCGTCGCGGCGTTCTTCCACAACGCGCTGCCGTTCCTGCTGTTCGCGTGGGGTGAGCTGACCGTCGATTCGGGGATCACCGGCGTGCTGAACTCGACGACGCCGCTGTGGGTGTTGCTGGCCGCTCCGATGATGGGCGCGCGGACGAAGATGACCGCGGTGCGGGTCACCGGGCTGGTCGCCGGGCTCGCCGGGATCCTGCTGATCTTCGCGCCGTGGGAGGCTTCCGGCCTGCTCAGCTGGGGTGCGCTGGCGTGCCTCGCGGCGGCCGCGAGCTACGGCTTCGCGTTCGTCTACGAGGGCAAGTACCTCACCGGCACCGGTGACTCGCCGATGTCGCTGGCCGGCGGGCAGATGCTGCTGGCGACCGGGTTCCTGCTGCTCGCGATGCCGATGGGCGGCTTCGAACCGGTGCACCTGAGCACCGGCGCGATCGTCGCGGTGGTGATCCTGGGCATCGGGTCGACCGGGATCGCGTTCGCGCTGAACTACCAGCTCCTCGCGAGCGAGGGTGCCGTGGCGGCGTCGATCGTCGGCTACCTGCTGCCGGTGGTCTCGGTGCTGCTCGGCGCGGTGTTCCTTGCCGAGCCGCTGAACCTGCGGGTGATCGCGGGGATGGTCGTCGTGCTGGGCGGGGTCGCGCTGACCCGGCTCCGCCCGAGGGAGCAAGGGACCTTTGCTACCACTCCGCAGGTCGAGCGCCCCTTGGCCGCCGCCGGGGAGGCCGCGCCATGACGGACACGACGACGCTGTGGCGCCCGACCGGACCCGTCGAACTCGACCTCGTCCGCGACTCGGGCTGGCGCGAGTGGCCGCCGAGGCTGCCGGAGCAACCCATCTTCTACCCGGTGCTGAACGAGGACTACGCGATCAAGATCGCCCGTGACTGGAACGTGCGCCACAGCGGCGCGGGCTTCGTGACACGGTTCGAGGTCGAGACGTCGTTCGTCGAGCGGTACCCCGTCCAACAGGCGGGCGGGAAGACGATCCTGGAACTCTGGGTCCCGGCCGAGGACCTGGCCGAGTTCAACACGCACATCGTGGGGAAGATCGAGGTCACCCACGAATTCCGCTGACCTGCGTTTCGCGGGCTAATCGCGACGCGGTGGGGCCTGGGGGCTCGCCGGATCGCGTTTAGCCCGCGAAACGCAGGTCAGGGCGCCAGGGCCGCGAGGATGAGCAGGGCGGCGAGGACGATCTCGACCCAGAAATAGAGCCAGCTCGGATAGAACCGCTCGGGCCGTTCCGCGAACCGCGCGACCAGCCGTCCGAAGGCCATCCCGGCGAGCGCGACGGCCACCGCGATCGCGACACCCCGTTGGATCCCTCCGACATCGAAAGCCGCGAACCCGAGCAGCACCGCGACAGCCACCCCGAAGCCGCCGTAGACGGCCCGCACTTCGGTCCTCGCCGTCGCCGACTCCAGCGAGATGCCGAACGGCCGGATCAGCCGCTTCGGCGCGGCGAGCCCGAGCAGGCCCATGCCCAGGAAGAACACGGCCACCAGGCCGAAGAGAACAGGCGCCACCTAGACGAGACGCCGGTCGGAAGCCCAGCGCGAAAGCTCGTACCGGTTCGAAAGCTGCGTCTTCCGCAGGACGCTCGACACGTGGGTCTCGACGGTCTTCACCGAGATGAACAGCTCCGACGCGATCTCCTTGTACGCGTACCCGCGCGCGAGCAGCCGCAGCACGTCGCGTTCCCGCGGGGTCAGCAGGTCGAGATCCGGGTCGCTGATCGGCGCGGAACCCGGCCGGTCGGCGAACGCGTCGAGCACGAACCCGGCCAGCCGCGGCGAGAACACCGCGTCCCCGTCCGAGACCCGCACGACGGCGCGCACGAGCTCCTTCGACGAGATCGTCTTCGTGACATACCCCCGCGCCCCCGCGCGGATCACGGCGATCACGTCCTCCGCGGCGTCGGAGACCGACAGCGCGAGGAACACGACGTCCGGCAGTTCCGGCCGGACCCGGCGCAGCACCTCGGCGCCGCCACCGTCCGGCATGTGCACGTCGAGCAGCACGACCTGCGGTTTGGTCCGGGCGATACCCGCGACCGCCTCGGCGACCGAGCCCGCCTCACCGACCACGCGGACGTCGTCGGTGATCGAGTCCAATTCGGTGCGCACACCCGCCCGGAAGAGCGCGTGGTCGTCGACGAGGAAGACCTTGACCGGCTCCCGCGTCTGCTGGTTCTCCGTCACGATGCTCCCTCGCTCGCCCTGTCCCGTGAGCATAGCGACCTCACGCCGCACCCTTCCCCGCCTTGACCGGCATCTCCAGCTGGACCTCGGTTCCTTCACCCGGTGCGGTACGCAGTTTCAGCTTCCCGCCGTGCCGTTCCATCCGCCCCCGGATGGAATCGGCGAGACCGTGCCGGTCGCTCGGCACGACGTCGGGGTCGAACCCCTTGCCCCGGTCGCGCACGAACACGGTGACCGCTGTCGGCTCGACCTCGGCGTACACGCTGACCTCGTCGACGCCCGCGTGCTTGGCGGCGTTCACGATCGCTTCGCGCGCCGCCTGGACCAGCGCGGTCAGCGGCTCGTTCAGCGTCGCCTCCCCCACGACGACCTGCTGCACCGAGATCGCGAACGCGTCCTCGACCTCGCCGCACGCGGCCGCGAGCACTTCGGACAGCTGACCGCTGACGGCCTCTTCCTCGGTCTTCTTGCTCTTGCCGTACCCCGACGGCCCGTACAACCAGCCACGCAGCTCGCGTTCCTGACCACGCGCGAGCCTGGCGACCTCGCGCGGCGATTCCGCCTGTTTCTGGATCAGCGCGAGGGTCTGGAGGACCGAGTCGTGCAGATGCGCGGCGATCTCGGCGCGTTCGTCGGTGCGGATGCGGGCGGTGCGCTCGTCGGACAGGTCGCGGACCAGGCGCAGCCAGAACGGGACGGTCAGCACGGCGACGCCGAACAACGTCGCGATCACGGCGACCAGCGCGAACTTGACCTGGTCGATGCTGCCGCTTTCCAGGACGACGACGCCGATGCCGGTCATCACCAGCGCGACACCGGCGACCAGGCGGATCGCCGCCGACCAGCCCCCGCCGCCGAGGAACGCCGTGGCGACCCCGCCCTTGGCGCTGATACGCCAACGCCGCCGCTGCGATTCGTCGGCCTCGCGCCAGACGACGGCCGCGCCGATCATCGCCAGCGCCAGCGGGATGGCGACCCAGCCGCTGATCAGGCCGGTCAGCGTGCCACTGGCGACGGCGAGGCCGACACCCAGCGCGATGAGCCCGAAGGCCTGCTGCTTCTCCTTCGGCGCGGACTTCTCCGGCTCGGCCTCGCCGGATCGCTGCTGGACGAACACCCAGAGCAGGCCGTAGGCGAGCAGGCCAACGCCGTTCAGGGCGGCCAGCAACGCGAACGCGATCCGGACCCAGAGCACCTTGACGCCGAGGTGGTCGGCGAGGCCGCCGGCGACGCCCGCGATGGCGCGGCCGGAACGGCGGCGATACATCTTGGGCGGCTCGAACGGTGCCGGGGACAGGCTGCCGGGAACGGGCACCGGAGTGCGCTCGATGATCGTCGGCTTCACCTGTCCGGCGAGGTCGTTGGGGGCGGATTCCTGCACGTTCTCCATGGTCACACGGAGTGGGATACTGATCCATCGGGGAAACCCCTGACTCTTCCCGCTGGGGGAAACCTCAGGGGAGTTCCCGGATGTGGCGAGGGCCGGCCGGGGCGCATTCTTTGTGGCATGAGTGGGAGTGAGACACAGGTTCCGAAGCGCGGCCCCGCGGCCGGCTTCGAGGAGACCGTCAAGGATTTCTGGCGGAGCAGGCCGGTCCGGCCGGTACACGGCCGCAAGTTCGCCGGCGTCGCCGCGGGCATCGGCTACCGGTACGGCATCGACCCGACCGTGGTCCGTGTCGCGCTGGTCGCCGCGACGGTGTTCGGCGGATTCGGCGTCTTCGTCTATCTGCTGGGCTGGCTGTTCCTGCCGCAGGAAGGCGACCGCGTTTCCGCGTTCGAGGGTCTGATCGGCCGGGGTCGCGCGTCGAGTTCGCCGGCGTTCGCGGTGCTGCTGCTGATCCTGCTGTTCCCCGGTCTCACCTGGACCTTGAGCGGCGGCTGGATGACCGACGGCACCGGGCTGATCGGTTTCGCGCTGATGGCCGTCGCGTTGTACCTGCTGCACCGCAACCGCGGTCAGTTCAACCGGCCGTCGATGCCCACCCCGGCTCAGCCCGCCGCCGCGTTCTCGATGGCGTCGGCGTCGGCCGCCTCCGCTTCGACGGCGACCGAGGGCGGCTGGGACCCGCTCGCGGCCGACCCGTCCGCTTGGGATCTGCCGAATGCCTCGCCGTCCGGCGGCATGCCGCCGCAGACCCCTCCTCCGCCCCCCGCACCGCCGATGCCCCGTCGCCGCAAGTCGAAGATCGGCGCCGCGACCTTCGGGATCGCCGTGCTGGTCGGCGGGGTCGGCACCGTCCTCGCCCTGGACGGTGAGCCGTGGTTCACCATGCAGCACGTCGTCGGGCTCACCCTGGCCGTGGTCGGTATCGGGCTGGTGGCCGGTTCGTTCGTGCGAGGCGGTCGCGGCCTGATCGGGCTCGCGGTGCCGCTGGCGATCGTCGGGATGGCGCTGACCACGGTGCCGTTCGAGAACTTCTCGGTCAAAGGCGGCGTCGGCGACCTGACGGCGACACCCGTCCAGGTGTCCGAGGTGCTGCCGGAGTACCACCGCTCGGCGGGGAACATCGACGTCGACCTGACCAAGCTGCCGGCGGGCGCTTCGGTGACCACGAAGGTGTCCAACGGTGCGGGCAACTCGACGGTGCTCGTGCCGGCGGGAGCCGAAGTGAAGGTCTCGTGCGAGACGGGCGCGGGGGACATCGACTGCCTCGGCCAGTCCCGCTCGGGGGTGGGCGAGGAAGTCATCGACTTCACCTCGCCGGGGTCCAACGGGCAGAAGATCACTGTGAAGGTCGAGAACGGGGTCGGGAACGTGGAGGTGCGTCGTGGCTGAGTACGACTACGACAACTACGACAGCACGCAGACCCAGGCGGCTCAGCCGGCGAAGCGCGGGGTGGACGTCATCACCCTGATCGTCGGGATCGCGACGCTGCTGGTGTCGGGTTACGTCCTCTCGGACGGCTCCACGTGGCTCCCGCAGTTCGACTTCCGGTGGATCATGGCGGGCGGGGCGATCTTCGTCGGCGTCCTGCTACTCGCCGCTTCGCTGCGCAAGAGCCGCCGCTAGCGGCGCCGCTGACGCTCCACCCCACTCCGAAGGCCCCGGCCCCTCGCCGGGGCCTTCGCCTTGCTCCGCCCCCCTCCCGCGCCGACCTGCGTTTCGCGGGCTAAACGCGATCCGGCGTCGCCAAGGTGCACACCCCCGCCGACCTGCGTTTCGCCCCCTAATCGCGATCCGGGCCGCGGCGGGTGCCCCAGGCCCCAGAACGCAGTTCGCGGGCTAAACGCGATCCGGTCGCCTGGGTGCCCCCAGGACGGACAGATCGCGATTAGCCCGCGAAACGCAGGTCGGAAGAGGTGCGGTCACTCCCACTCGATGGTGCCCGGCGGCTTGGACGTGACGTCCAGGACCACCCGGTTCACCTCGGCGACCTCGTTGGTGATGCGGGTCGAGATCCGCTCCAGGACCTCGTACGGCAGCCGCGTCCAGTCCGCGGTCATCGCGTCCTCGGACGACACCGGCCGCAGCACGATCGGGTGCCCGTAGGTCCGCCCGTCGCCCTGGACACCGACGCTGCGGACGTCGGCCAGCAGCACCACCGGGCACTGCCAGATCTCGCCGTCGAGCCCGGCCGCCGTGAGCTCCTCGCGCGCGATGGCGTCCGCCGCGCGCAGCGTCTCGAGCCGCTCGGCGTCGACGGCGCCGATGATCCGGATGCCGAGCCCCGGGCCCGGGAACGGCTGCCGCTGCACGATCGTCTCCGGCAGCCCGAGCTCCAGCCCGACGCGCCGCACCTCGTCCTTGAACAGCAGTCGCAGCGGCTCGACGAGTTCGAACTGCAGGTCGTCGGGCAGCCCGCCGACGTTGTGGTGGCTCTTGATGTTCGCCGCGCCCTCACCGCCGCCGGACTCGACGACGTCCGGGTACAGCGTGCCCTGGACCAGGAACTTGTAGTCGCCCTCGGCCTTGAGGTCGCGCTCGGCCTGCTCGAACACGCGGATGAACTCGCGGCCGATGATCTTGCGCTTCTCCTCGGGGTCGGTGACCCCGGCCAGCGCGTCGAGGAACCGGTCGCGCGCGTCGACGGTCACCAGGTTGACCCCGGTCGCGGCGACGAAATCGCGTTCGACCTGGGTGCGCTCGCCCGAGCGCAGCAGACCGTGGTCGACGAACACGCAGGTCAGCCGGTCACCGATGGCCCGCTGGACCAGCGCGGCGGCCACGGCGGAGTCGACGCCGCCGGACAGCCCGCAGATCGCCCGGCCGTCGCCGACCTGCTCGGCGATGCGCTTGACCTGGTCGTCGACGATCGACGACGTCGTCCATTGCGGCTTGATGCCCGCGATGTCATGCAGGAAGCGGCGGAGCACCTCCTGGCCGTGCGGCGAGTGGTGCACCTCGGGGTGGTACTGGACGCCGGCGAAGCGGCGCTCGACGTCTTCGAACCCGGCGACGGCGGCGCCGTCACTCGAAGCGGTCACGGTGGCGCCCTCGGGGGCCTTGGTGACGCTGTCGTTGTGGCTCATCCACGCGGGCTGGTTGCTCGGGAGACCGGCGTGCAGGACACCCCCCTCGCCGGCGACGCGGACCTCGGTGCGGCCGAACTCGCGGATCCCGGTCGGCTCGACGGTGCCGCCGAGAGCCTGCGCGAGCACCTGGTGGCCGTAGCAGATGCCGAGGATCGGCACGCCCGCGTCGACCAGCCCGGGGGCGAGGGCGGGCGCGTTCTCCGCGTACACGCTGGAAGGACCACCGGAAAGGATGATCGCGGAAGGGTCCTTGGCGAGGATGTCCTCGGCGGTGGCGGTGTGCGGGACGACCTCGGAGTAGACCTGCGCCTCACGCACGCGGCGCGCGATCAGTTGCGCGTACTGCGCCCCGAAGTCCACGACGAGTACCGGACCGGTGGGACTGGGCACCTGAAACCTCCAGATCAGAGCAGTACGCTTCCCCACCATCGTCCCAGGTGGGCCCGGTCACCCCGCCGCCAACCCCCTCACGATTCAGGACAGCGGATGACCGCGACGCGGCCTAGCGTCCGGGACATGGGCATCGACTGGAGCAAGGAACTCTCCGAACAGCTCGACTGGCACTGGACGAACCACCTGCGCCCTCGGCTGGGCACCCTCACCGACGACGAATACCTCTGGGAACCCGTCGAGGACTGCTGGACGGTGAGGCCGGGCGAGAACGGCGACGTCACGATCGACTGGGCGTATCCGGAGCCGTCCCCGCCGCCGGTCACGACCATCGCCTGGCGCCTCGCGCACATCATCGTCGGCGTCTTCGGGATGCGGACCGCGTCGCACTTCGACGGCCCGCCCGTCGACTATCAGACCTTCCCCTACGCAGCCTCCGCCAAAGAAGCGCTGGAGCAGCTCGACGACGCCTACGCGCGCTGGCGTGACGGCGTCCGCGCCCTCACCGCCGAAGGCCTCGAACGCCCCTGCGGCGAGGCTGAGGGCCCGTACGCGGAGTACCCCTTCGCGGCCCTCGTCCTGCATATCAACCGGGAGGCCATCCACCACGGCGCCGAAATCCTCCTACTGCGCGACCTCTACACGCGTCGCGTTTAGCCCGCTAAACGCGATCCTGGAATACCTTGTCACCCATGGACATGATCACCCCGGAGCCGCGCCCCGCCTGGATCGCCGGACGCCCCGAGCAGGGCGCTTCGACGCTCACCGTGCATCACCCCTTCGACGGAAGCGAAGTCGCCACCGTCGCGGTGCCCGGCCCTGATCAGGTCGAGCGAGCGGTGAGCGCGGCGGCGAGTGTCGCGAAGGAGTTCCGGCGTTCTTCGGCGCACAGCCGCGCCGCGGCGCTCGACCACGTTTCGCGGGTCATCGCGGGCCGGGCCGAGGAGATCGCCGAGGTCATCACCGCCGAGAACGGCAAGCCGCTCAAGTGGGCCGAGGCCGAGGTGCGGCGCGCGGTGTCGGTGTTCCGGATCGCCGCCGAGGAGGCCCGCCGGTTCAGCGGTGATCTGCAGCGGCTGGACACCGACCCGGCGGGCGAAGGCAGGCTGGCGCTCACCCGCCGTGTCCCCCGCGGCCCGGTGCTGGGGATCGCGCCGTTCAACTTCCCGCTGAACCTGGTGGCGCACAAGGTCGCGCCGTCGCTCGCGGTCGGCGCGCCCATCATCGTCAAACCCGCGCCGCGGACGCCGCTGGCCGCGCTGATCCTCGGCGAGATCCTGGCCGAGACCGACCTGCCGGAGGGCGCGTTCTCGGTGCTGCCGCTCGGCAACGAGGAGACGTCGGCGCTGGTCGCGGATCCCCGGCTGCCGGTCGTGTCGTTCACCGGTTCGGGTCCGGTCGGCTGGTCGATCGCGGACGCCGCGCCGCGCAAGCACGTCGTGCTCGAACTCGGCGGCAACGCGGCCGCCGTCGTGCTGCGCGACTGGCCGGATCCCGAGGGCGCGGCGGAGCGGATCGCGACCTTCGGCAACTACCAGGCCGGGCAGTCCTGTATCGCCGTGCAACGCGTCATCGTCGAACGCGAGGTCGCCGAAGAGTTCGTGCCCGCCTTGGTGGGAGCCGTGAAGGCCCAGCGCACCGGCGACCC
Source organism: Amycolatopsis sp. w19 (assembly GCF_051373225.1). NCBI lineage: Bacteria > Bacillati > Actinomycetota > Actinomycetes > Pseudonocardiales > Pseudonocardiaceae > Amycolatopsis > Amycolatopsis sp. w19. Next base: position 46,012 of record NZ_JBPQFM010000009.1, read on the forward strand.
GTACGACAAGAACACCGATGTGGGCCCGGTCGTCGACGAGGCGGCCGCGGAGCGGATCGTGGCCTGGATCGACGAAGCCGTCGCCGCGGGCGCGAAGATCCTCACCGGCGGCAAGCGTGACGGAGCCACGGTGGAGCCGACCGTGCTCACCGACGTCCCACCGTCCACAAAGGCCTGGGCGGAAGAGATCTTCGGCCCGGTGCTCGCGGTGTCCATTGTGGACGGTGTCGACGAGGCTTTCGCGTCGGTCAACGAATCCGCCTACGGCTTGCAGGCCGGCGTGTTCACCCGCGACGTCCATCTCGCCTTCTACGCCTCGACAGAACTCGAAGTCGGCGGCGTGATCATCGGCGACGTCCCGTCCTACCGAGCGGACCAGATGCCGTACGGCGGCGTGAAGGGATCGGGCGTCGGCAGGGAAGGCGTTCTCGCCGCGATGAACGACCTCACCGAGGAACGGGTCACCGTCTTCACCGGCATCGACCTCTAATCCGGAGTGACGGCCTGCGCGAACCCGAAGACCTTGTCCGGGTCGTAGGTTTTGGCCACCTGCTTGAGGCGGGTGGCATTGCCGCCGTAGTACGCCGTCATCCAGTCGGGCAGGGCGGGGTCGATGTAGTTGACGTAGCCCCCGCCCAGCCCGAGCCCCGTCACCACTTCCGCGACGGAATCCGTTGCCGCGGAACGGTTACGCGTGTCCGCCTGGCTGTAGATCTGCACACTGCCGATCGCTTTCCGGTGCCAGAACGCGGTGGCGTCCGGTGCGACGTCGGCGACGGCACCGCCGAGACCGTCGACCAGGAGATCCATTCCGCGCCTGCCCTTGAGCACGGACGTCAGCTTCGCGGGATCGGCCGGTTCTTCGAGTATTCGCGATGACGCCACAAAGGACTGTCGGCTTTCGCTGCCGGAGAAGTACTTCATCGCGCCGAGATAGTCGAGCTGCTTTACCGAACGCGTCGCACCGGGGAATCCGTCCAGCAGCTTACCCAAGGAGGCGGAATCGCCGACGTAGCAACCGGCGATGCGCGCGCCGACCGGCGATCCCCCGGACAGCACGACGTTCGCCCACAACTCCGGCGGCGCTTGGGGAAGCCACCGCTGCCACTCGGCGAGCACGTCGTTCGCGCTCCCGGCCGGGAATCGCAAGGAGAACACCGAAACAGCCGAAGGCGCCGGGTCGGTGCGAAAGGTGAACGAGGTGACGATCCCGAAGTTGCCGCCTCCCCCACCGCGCAACGCCCAGAACAGATCGGGTTCGGAATCCGCCGACACCGTCCGAAGCTTCCCGTCCGCCGTGACCACTTGCGCGGACACCAAGTGATCACAGGTGAGACCGTATTTCCGGGCGAGGACGCCGATTCCGCCGCCGAGCGTCAACCCGGCGATCCCGACGCTGGGACAGGAACCCGCGGGCAGGCAACGCCCCGCGCCGCCTAGCGTCGCGTAGACGTTCTTCAGTTTCGCGCCCGCGCCGATCACGACCTGTTCACCTTGGACGTCCACTGAGGACATTCCGCCGAGGTCGATCATCAGGCCACCGTCGGGAACCGAGTAGCCGGCGTAACTGTGGCCACCACTACGAGCGGCGATCGGAACCCGCCGTGCCGCGGCGGAAACCGCTTCCTGCACGTCCTCGGGTTTGACGCATTTCGCGATCGCGGCGGGCTTGAGCCCGTCGAAAGCCGGATTGAACACGCGTTTGGCGTTGTCGTAGCCGGAATCCCCGGGCAGAAGAAGGGAGATCTTGTTCCGCAGCGCCGCCCAGTCCGGCGGGCCGGACGGCGGTGTGACACCGGTGCTCGGCGGCAGCGACGTCCCGGGCGCGGAACTGGGCGCCTGCGCGGGAGGCGCGGCCGAGCACGCCGTCGCGGCCACTCCGGCCACGGTCGCACCGGCGAGTTTGAGGAACGCCCTTCTCTCCATGCCCGTTAGACGCGTAGCGGACGGGCAGGTTGCGACGCTACGCCCGAAGGTGTGCGCTCACCGGCACGACCAGCGGCGTACCGGACACCGGATCCTCCATGACCTTCGCCGACAGGCCGAAGATCTCGTCGAGGAGCGGTTCCGTGAGGACCTCCGCGGGCGGGCCCTGCGCGACGATCCGGCCGTCGCGCATCGCGACCAGCTTGTCCGCGTACCTGGCGGCGAGGTTCAGATCGTGCAGCACCATCACCACGGTGGTCCCGCGTTCCTTGTGCAGCCGGTACACCAGGTCCAGCACGTCGATCTGGTGCGCGAGGTCGAGGTAGGTGATCGGCTCGTCGAGCAGGAGCAGCCCGGTCTCCTGGGCCAGCGTCATCGAGATCCACGCCCGCTGCCGCTGCCCGCCGGAAAGCTGGTCGACGACCCGGCCCGCGTACTCGTCCATCCCGGTCAGCCGCAGCGCCCGCTCGATCGCCTCGTCGTCGGAGGACGACCACTGCCGGTACCAGCTCTGGTGCGGATGCCGCCCGCGCCGGACCAGATCGGAGACGGTCAGCCCTTCGGGAGCGGACGGCGTCTGCGGCAACAGGCCGATGATCTTGGCGACCTCACGGGTCGGCAGCTTGTCGATCCGCTCGCCGTCCAGCAGGACCGCGCCCTGGCGTGGCTTGAGCAACCTCGCCAGCGCACGCAGCAAAGTGGACTTTCCGCAGCCGTTGGGGCCGATGATCGCGGTGACGGTCCCGTCGAGGACGTCAAGGTCGAGCTCGGTCACGACGGGCGTTTCGCCGTAACCGAGTTCCAGCTCCCGGGCACGCAGTCTGGCGTTCACGCGCGCTCCTCCTTACGGCTGCGGATGAACAGGAAGATCAGGTAGGGCGCACCGAGGATCGCCGTCAGCACGCCGACCGGGAGCCCGGACAGGACCGGTGTCACGCGCACCACGAAATCCGCGCCGACGGTCAGCAGCGCGCCGAGGAGCATCGATCCGAACAGTGGCGGCTGCGCCGAGCGGACCAGCCTCAAGGCGATCTGCGGGGTGGCCAGCGCGACGAAGGTGATGGGCCCGGCGGCCGCGGTGGCGACGGCGGCCAGTGCCGCGGCGAGCAGCAGCAGGGAACCCCGCGCCGCGTCGACCCGGATGCCGAGACCGCGCGCGGTGTCGTCACCGAACTGCAGCCCGCCGATGGTGTGCCCGGCGATCAGCGTGACCGGCGCGAGCACGGCCAGCGCGAGCAGGACCGGGCCGACCGATTCCCAGCCGACGTCGGCGAGGCTGCCCACGATCCACGTGGTCGCGCGCGCGGCGTTGTCGACGTCTCCGACGGTCAGCAGCCAGTACACGAGGTTGTAACCGACGGCGGACAGCGCGATACCGATCAGGACGAGCCGATAGCCGTCGATCCCGCGCCGCCACGAAAGCGCGTACAGCAGGATCCCCGCGATCACGCCGCCCGCCAGCCCGGCGAGCGGGACGCCCAGCGTGCTCGCCAGGCCGCTGACCTGGCCGGCCGTGCCGCCGGCGACGATCACGCCGACCGCGCCGACACCCGCACCCCAGGTGATCCCGAGGATGTCCGGGCTGGCCAGCGGATTCCGGGCGATGGTCTGGAACAGCGCACCCGAAAGGCCGAGGGCGGCGCCGACGCCGATCGCGGTCAGCGTCCGCGGCATCCGCAGGTCGAAGATGATCCCGCGTTCCCGCGCGGTGCCACCGCCGAACAGCGTCTTCAGGACGTCGCCGAGGCCGATGTGGGAGGTGCCGATGCCGATGTTCAACGCCGCGACCAGTACCAGCGCGATCGCCGCGAAGAGCACGACGGTGAGCGTCCTCGGCCGGACCGTCCAGGCCGCCGGGCCGAGCGAGATCACCTTGGGAGCCGTCATATCCGTGCCAGGCCCTTCTTGCGGACGAGGTGGACGAACACCGGCACACCGAGCACCGCCAGCATGATGCCGACCTCCAGGCTGTCCGAGGCGACGACGCGGCCGAGGAGGTCCGCGGCGAGCAGCAGGATCGCGCCGAGCACCGCCGAGAACGGCACCAGCCAGCGGTAATCGGGTCCGCTGATCGCCCGCGCGAAATGCGGGACGAGCAGGCCCAGGAACGCGATCGGCCCGCAGGCGGCGACGGCGGCGCCGGTCAGCAGCGTGATCGCCGCGACCCCGAGCAACCGTGTCCGGCCGACCCGCCGCCCGAGCGCGACGGCGACGTCGTCACCGAGCGCGAGCGTGTTCATCCCCGGGGTGTTGATCACCGCGAGGAGCAGGCCCGCGGCCACGAAAGGGGCGATCTGGCCGATCATCGCGGGATCCCGGCCCGCGATCGAACCCACGTGCCAGAAGCGGTACGTCTCCATCCCGCGGTCGTCGCCGAGGACGATCGCGGAGATGACGCCGTTGAGCAGGGCGCTCACGGCGGCTCCCGCCAGCGCGAGCGTCACCGGTGTGGCGCCGCGGCCGCCGACGGCGCCGAGCAGGAACACGACGGCGCTCGCGACGAGAGCCCCCGCGAAGCCGAACCAGATGAACGCGTAGAGGTCGTCGATGCCCAGCACGACGACGGCGAGCACCACCGCGAACGCCGCGCCCTGGGTGACGCCGAGCAGACCGGGGTCCGCGAGCGGATTACGGGTGTGTCCCTGCATGAGCGCCCCGGCCGCGCCGAGCGCGAGTCCCGCCAGGACACCGAGCAGCGTGCGCGGCACCCGCAACGAACGGACGATCAGGTGATCCGGCACACCCGCGGGATGGAAGATCGCGTCCCAAACCACACCCAAGGGAATCGAACGCGCACCGAGGGCGACGCTCGCGACGCAGATCACAGCCAGAAGAGTGAGGAGCAGGGCTCCCGCTGTCGCCTTTCCAACACGAACTTCCACTGTGGACATCCGCCATCCTATGCTCCGGTTAGGAAAGCCTAACCGCACAGAAAGAGTGACCCATGACCCCACCCCGGCGCGCAGCCGTCGCCTTCGCCGTGACCGCCTGCCTGGCACTCTCCGCATGCGGTGGCGGGGCGCAGGAATCCGCCTCCGCCGGCACCGGCCAAAGTGGATTCCCGCGCACCGTCGAACACGTGATGGGGTCGACCACGATCGACAAGCAGCCCACCACCGTCGCCGCGCTGGACTCCAGCTACGTCGACGCGACGCTGGCGCTCGAGACGAAGGTCGTGGCGTACACCAAATATCGCAACTACGACAAGCTGCCGGACTACCTTGGCGACGACCGCAAGTACGCCGAGGGCGCCAAGGAGATCGGCGCGCTCGAAAGCCCGGACATCGAGCAGCTGTACGACATCAAGCCGGATCTGATCGTTTCGGCGAAGGTGCGTCACGAGAAGTTCTATGCCGAGTTCGGCAAGGTCGCGCCCACGGTGTTCAGCCAGACCACCGGCGCCACCTGGAAGGACAACATCCGGATGCTCGGCAAGGCGCTGGGCAAGGAAGCCTTGGCGGAGCAGAAGATCAAGGCCTACGAGGAGCGGGCCCGCAAGGTCGGCGACGCGATCAAGGCCAAGCTCGGCAAGCCCGCCGCCGTGTCGGTGGTCCGCTTCGTCGAAGGGGAGCCGACCGTGCGGCTCTACAGCAGCGCGTCGTTCCCCGGGACCGTGATGGCGGACGCCGGGTTCCAGCGGCCCGCCGGGCAGCCGGACAACAAGGCGAAGATCTCGAACGACCTGAGCCAGGAAGAGATCGGGAAACTCGACGCCGAAGCGATCTTCGTCGCCAGCTACACCGACGAGACGAAGCAGGCCGAAAGCCCGAAGACGAAGTTCCAGTCGAACCCGCTTTGGGGCACCCTCAAGGGAAAGGTGATCGACGTCAACGACACCACGTGGTTCACGTCGGTCAGCCTGCAGGGCGCGCACGCCATGCTGGACGACATCGCGAAGCAGTTCGGCGTGGACTCGTTCCGCGCTTAGTCCTTTGTGGACGCGCCGTCACAGCCAATGCGGCAGTGGCGGCGCGGTACCGTCCAAAGTGGATCCATCACTGCGGCCGGTGACCCAGGCCAGCACGTCGCCACGGGTCCCGGTCAGCGTCGTCAGTTCCCCTTCGCTCATCCGCCACTCGTGGCGGTACCCGTCGTCCTCGGCGGCGATCAGGAGCACGGCCGGCAGCTCGCCGCCGTACATCCCGATGGCGTTGCCGACAACGGTGTCGAACTCGTCGCCGAGCAACTCGGCGACGCAGGCGAAGTCGTAACCGACGTCGAGATCGGCGAGATGGATCGCGGTCTCGGAGAGCCGGAGCCAGAGCACGAACTCCGCCGAGATTTCCCGACCCTGCCTGGCTCGCACCCGGACCCACCAGGCGTCGTCCGGCAGGCTCTCCGCGACCTCGACCAGGCGAGCGGCGGAGCCGACGACGTCTTCGGCGATCTCCTCGACGGACCGGTACGCACCCTTCTCGATGTCGTGGTCCCTGGCCGCCTCACCGGCGTACATCGGCGTCTCGACACCCGATTTCGCCCAAGTGAGCAGGTTGACCAGGCCGTCGGCGTTCCGCGCGAGATGGGACAGCAGATGCGCTCGTGTCCAGCCGGGCAACGCGCTGGGGCCGCGCACGGCCTCCTCGTCCATCTGTCCAACTACGCGCGCCCATTCTTCGTGAAGGGCGCGGACGCGGTTCAGCAACGCGTGTGCGCGTTCGGAGGCTGTCACACCCCCAACCTAGCGCCGAAGCGCCGCCGGCGCGGCCGCCGGAACCGCGGGATTCTTCGGCGCGATCGGTTCGAGCCGCGCGTACGGCGAGTCCTGCGACGGCCTGCTGTCCTTTTCGCCCTTGTTGGGCCAGAACGAGAAGGCCCGCTCGGCCTGCGCGGTGATGGTCAGCGAGGGGTTCACGCCGAGGTTGGCCGTGATCGCCGAACCATCCACAATGGACAGCCCGGGATAGTTGAAGACCCGGTGGTATGGGTCGATCACGCCGTTGTCGGCCGTCGTGCCGATCGGGGCGCCGCCGATGAAATGCGCCGTCAGCGGGATGTCGAAGATCTCGCCCCACGTGCCGCCCGCCATGCCGCCGATACGCTCGGCGGTGCGGAGGTTGGCCTCGTGCCCGGCGGGGATGAAGCTGGGGTTCGGCTCGCCGTGGCCCTGCTTGGACGTGTACTTGCGGCGTCCGAAGAGCCCGCGTTTGGTGTACGTGGTGATGGAGTTGTCGAGGCTCTGCATCACCAACAGGATCACCGTGCGCTCGCTCCAGCGGTAGCCGTTGAGCAGCTTCACGGTCTGGACCGGGTGCTTGACCATGAAGTTCACGGCCTGACGCCAGCGCGGGACCGCCGAGTCGCCTTCGGTGGCGATGGTCTGGAGCAGGCTCATCGCGTTGCTGCCCTTGCCGTAGCGGACGGGCTCGATATGCGTGTTGTCGTCGGGGTGGATCGACGACGTGATCGCGACGCCGCGGCTGAAGTTCCGCTCCTCGTCGACCGACGTGCGGGCGGCGCCGATGATGGCCTCGGAGTTCGTGCGGGTCAGTTCGCCGAGACGCGGCGAGAGCTTCGGCAGCTTGGCCGTGTCGCGCATGCTGTGGAGCAGGTTCTGCGTGCCCCACGTGCCGGCCGCGAGCACCACCTGCCCCGCGGTGAGCTTGTGCCGGAACTTGCGCGAGGTGGTCCCGGTCTTCTTGATGCTCACCTCGTACCCACCTGCGTTTAGCGGGCTAATCGCGCTCACGGTGGTGAGGGGGATGACCTGCGCGCCGTCCTTCTCCGCGAGGTAGAGGTAGTTCTTGACCAGCGTGTTCTTGGCGCCGACGCGGCAGCCGGTCATACAGGCGCCGCATTCGGTGCAGCCGGTGCGCGCCGGACCCGCGCCGCCGAAGTACGGGTCCTCGGCGCGCTCCCCCGGCTTGCCGAAGTACACGCCGACGGGCGTCGGGTGGTACGACTCCGGCACGCCCATGTCCTCGGCGACGCCCTTCATGACGACGTCGGACGGCGTGACGCTGGGGTTGGTGACGACGCCCAGCATCCGGCTGGCCTGGTCATAATGCGGGCCGAGCTCGGACTCCCAGTCGGTGATGTGGGACCACTGCGGGTCCACGTAGAACGGCTTCAGCGGGCGGTACAGCGTGTTCGCGTAGACCAGCGAGCCGCCGCCGACGCCCGCGCCGGCGAGCACCATGACGTCCTTGAGCATGTGGATGCGCTGGATGCCGTAGCAGCCGACCTGAGGCGCCCAGACGTAGCGGCGAAGGTCCCAGGACGTCTTCGCGAACTCGTCGTCGGCGAAGCGGCGCCCCGCCTCGATGACGGCGACGCGGTAGCCCTTCTCGGTCAGGCGCAGGGCGGCGACACTGCCGCCGAACCCGGAGCCGACGACGATCACGTCGTAGTCGAAGTCGTCTTCAGTGGTGGTGTTACTCGCAGTCACACCCTCGACTGTAACTCCGGCCACCCCTTCTGACCAGAGGTAAGTTACTCGCCGGTTACCTTCCACTCGGATGGTGCATGCTCGGACACGTGATCGACGATTTCGCGAAGGAATACCTGCACAGTGACCTGCGAGAGATCCGGGAGGCGATGCTCCGGAAGCTCGACGGGCTTTCCGAGTACGACGTCCGGCGTCCGCTGACTTCGACGGGGACCAACCTTCTCGGCCTGGTCAAGCACCTGGCGGCATGGGAGGCCCGGTACTTCGGCGAGGTTTTCGATCGACCGTTCCCCGGGGTGATCCCTGAGCGCGGGACCGACCTGTGGGCGACCGAGCACGAAACCCTCGAGGAGATCATCGGCCGCTATCGGCGCGTCTGGGAGCACTCCGACGCGACGATCGCCGCGCTTCCCATCGATGCGCCCGGACGCGTGCCGTGGTGGCCGAGTCCCGACGTGATGCTGTTCAACATCCTCGTCCACATGCTCACCGAAACCAGCCGGCACGCCGGCCACGCGGACATCCTGCGAGAGCACCTGGACGGCTCCGTCGACCTTGCCCCCACCAAGGACCCTGCCTTCTGGAAATCCCGCCATTCCGAAATCACCCGCGCCGCCCGGGCGGCCTCAGAGCGCCTTTAGCGGGCTAAACGCGACACTGGTGGGGCGCATGGGACAGGTGTGACCGGTGGGGCACGTGAGCAAAGAACGGCCCGGATCGCGTTTAGCGGGCTAAACGCGATCCGGGCCGGGAAGCGAGGGTCAACGGCGAACGGTCAGGCCCACCCGCTGGAACTCTTTCAGGTCCGAGTAGCCCGTCTTCGCCATCGCGCGGCGAAGCGCGCCGAAGAGGTTCACGACGCCCTCAGCGTCCGAAGACGGCCCGAACAGCAGCGTCTTCAGGTCGACGGCGTAGTCCGGCCCCAGCGCCACGCGCGAACGCGGCAGCGACGGGTGCGCGGCCGCCGACGTCCAGTACAGCCCCTGCCCCGGCGCCTCGGAGGCGGCGGCCAGCGGCGCGCCCAGCATGACCGCGTCGGCACCGCAGGCGATGGCCTTGGCGATGTCGCCGGACGTGCTCATCCCGCCGTCGGCGAGCACGTGGACGTACCGGCCGCCGGTCTCGTCGAGGTAGTCGCGGCGCGCGGCCGCGGCGTCGACGATCGCGGTCGCCATCGGCGTCCCGATCCCGAGCACGCTGTCGGTGCTCGTCACACCGCGGCTGGCCCCGTGGCCGACGATGACGCCGGCCGCGCCGGTGCGCATCAGGTGCATCGCGGTGCGGTAGTCGCTCACGCCACCCGCGATCACTGGGACGTCGAGCCGCCCGATGAAGTCCTTCAGGTCCAGCGGCTCGGCGTCGCGCTGGACGTGCTCGGCCGAGATGATCGTGCCCTGAACGACGAGGATCTCGACGCCCGCCGCCAGCAGATCCGGCGTGAGCTCGGCGGCGTGCTGCGGGCTGACCCGCGCGGCCACCGTGACCCCGGACTCGCGGACGGTCTTGATCGCCTCGGTCAGCAGGTCCAGCCGGATCGGGGCGGAGTGCAGCTCCTGCAGCTCACGCACGATCGCGGTCGGGTCCTCGGTGTCTTCGGCCGCCCGGACGAGGCGGAAGATCGCGTCCTCGACGTTCGGGTGCCGCGCCCAGAGCCCTTCGGCGTTGAGGACGCCCAGCCCGCCGAGCTCGCCGACGGCCACCGCGGTTCCCGGCGACACGATCGCGTCGGTGGGGTGCGTGACCAGCGGCAGCTCGAACCGGTACGCGTCGATCTGCCAGGCGGTGGACACGACCGAAGACGACCGGGTGCGCCGCGACGGCACGATCTCCACGTCATCGAGGTCATACGCCCGCCGCGCGGTGCGGCCCATGCCGATCTCGACCAGATCCCGCACGTCAAGTCCCTTCTCACCGACGACCGTTACACCCCATTGTCGCTAGGCCGCGTGGGTGACCTGCGCACGGGGCACCCGAACCGGGCCGGAAGTCACACCAGCCCCAGGTGCCCCACCCGTTTCACGTTTAGCCCGCTAAAGGCGCTCTGGGGGTCTTGGGGTCAGAACGAGACCTTTTCGACGGAGTCGGTCCGGAGGACGGATTCCTGCGCGAAGGCCTTCTTGTAGTCGGTCCGGATCTCCTCGATCTCGCGGTTCGCGTCGCGATCGGTGAACGGGTACACGACGACGATCACCCTCGACCTCTCCCGCGAGATCACGCCGTCCGAGCCGCGCCACTGGCCGCGTCCGGTCAGCTCGGTGAACCCGTCCGGGAACCTCGGCGTGACGGCCTTGTCGGTGAACGCGGTGAACTCGGCGTCGGTCAGCTCCCCGCCGCCCGGCTTCGTCGTCCCGAAGTACAGCTCGGTGCGCTTCCACAGCTCACCCGGCGACGCCTGGAGAGCGACGGCCTCGGGTGCGGACGGCGCGGCGGAAGCGGTGGGGACCGCGGAAGCCGCCACCCCGCCGCCGAGCCCGAGGGCAGCGGCGGCGAAGACGGCGAGCGCGGTTCGGCGCGACGTGAAAGACATCGGGTTCCTCCCAGGAGACTTGATCAGCGGGCCAAGTCTCCCGGGAACGGAACCGGATGGGTAAGTGTCCTAAGGGGCGGACTAACGGGTGGTGTAGTTCGGCGCCTCGACGGTCATGGTGATGTCGTGCGGATGGCTCTCCTTGAGCCCGGCCGCGGTGATCCGCACCAGCTGCGCCTCCTGCAGCTCGGGGATCGTCGACGCACCCGCGTAACCCATACCCGACCGCAGCCCGCCCACCAGCTGGTGGACGACGTTCGCGAGCGGCCCGCGGAACGGGATCCGCCCCTCGATGCCCTCGGGGACCAGCTTGTCCTCGCTCAGCACGTCGTCCTGGGCGTAGCGGTCCTTCGAGTAGGACTTCGCCTCGCCGCGGGACTGCATGGCGCCCAGCGAGCCCATGCCGCGGTAGGTCTTGAACTGCTTGCCGTTGACCAGGATCAGGTCACCGGGCGATTCGGCGGTGCCCGCGAGCAGGCTGCCGAGCATCACCGTGGACGCGCCGGACGCGATCGCCTTCGCGATGTCACCCGAGTACTGGATGCCGCCGTCGCCGATCACCGGGATCCCTGCCGGGCGCGCCGCCTGGTCGGCCTCGTAGATCGCGGAGATCTGCGGTACGCCGACCCCGGCGACGATGCGGGTGGTGCAGATGGAACCGGGGCCGACGCCGACCTTGATCCCGTCCGCGCCCGCGTCCACCAGTGCCTGCGCACCGGCCCGGGTCGCGACGTTGCCGCCGACGATGTCGACGGTTTCGCCCAGTTCCTTCTTCAGCAGCGCGACGGTCTCGACGACGGCGCGGGAGTGCCCGTGCGCGGTGTCGACCATCAGCACGTCCACCCCGGCGTCGGCCAGCGCCATCGCGCGCTTGTGCCCGTCCGGGCCGACCCCCACGGCGGCGCCGACGATCAGGCGGCCATTGGTGTCCTTCGAGGCGTTGGGGTACTGCTCGGTCTTGACGAAGTCCTTGACCGTGATCAGCCCGCGCAGCTTGCCCGCACCGTCGACGATGGGCAGCTTCTCGATCTTGTGACGGCGCAGCAGCCCGAGCGCGGCCTCCGCGGTGACGCCGACCTGTGCGGTGACCAGCGGCAGCTTCGTCATCACCTCGTGCACCGCGCGGGTGTGGTCGACCTCGAACCGCATGTCGCGGTTGGTGATGATGCCCACGAGCGTCCCGGCGGCGTCCGTGACGGGCACACCGGAGATCCGGAACCGCGCGCACAGGGCGTCGACCTCGGCGAGGGTGTCCTCGGGCGAGCACGTGACCGGGTCGGTCACCATGCCCGCTTCGGAGCGCTTGACGACCTCGACGGCGGCCGCCTGGTCGTCGATCGGCAGGTTGCGCTGCAGCACGCCCATCCCGCCCTGGCGCGCCATCGCGATGGCCATCCGGCCTTCGGTGACCGTGTCCATGGCGGCGGAGACCAGCGGGATGTTCAGGGTGACGTTGCGCGAGAGCCGGGTGCGGGTGCTGACCGCACTGGGCACCACGTCGGACTCGGCCGGCAGCAGCAGCACGTCGTCGAAGGTCAGCCCGAGCATGGCGAACTTGCTCGGGACGGGGGCGGTGACGCTGTCGCTGGTCATAGCAGGCGAAGGGCCTTCCTGGCGGTGATGGAGGGAAGCCGCCGTGGCTGGTGGCATCGTGGCGGGGGCCTGCTCCTCATGATATCCGGGCCGGGCGGCCGCCCGGCCCGGGTGGGCGCCCGGTAGCGTGCAGGCGTGCCGCAAGATGCGTTGCCCCCAGACCCGTTCGCGGATGACCCGGACGACCCGGCCCGCGCGTTCATCGACGACGCCGACCGGCTCGACGAGCCGATCAGCGACGAAGAGCGCACCGAGTTGCTGGCCGACCTCTCCGATCTCGCCGTGTACCAGGCGCTTCTCGAGCCGCGAGGAGTACGCGGGATCGTGGTCGACTGCGGTGAATGCGACGAACCCCACTATCACGACTGGCATCTGCTGCGCGCCAGTCTCGAGCAGCTGCTCGCCGACGGCCGCATGCGGCCGCACGAGCCCGCGTTCGATCCGAACCCCGGCGACTATGTGAGCTGGGACTACTGCCGCGGCTTCGCGGACGGTGTCACAGCCAACGAAAGCGCCTACTGAGCGCGTTTAGCCCGCTAAACGCGATTTGAGCCGGAAAGAGAAAGGGCCTGGTGAGAGATCTCACCAGGCCCTTTCGGCGTTCTGGGGTGTTACGGCGTCTCGACGGCGGCCGCGGGAGCCTGCGCCCCGGCACCCGGCGACGGTTCGTTCCGCGAGCCGCCCGGGTCGTTGCCCGAGGCCGGCGGGGTGGTCGACGTCGTGGGCGGCGGAGGCTCACTGGTCGTGGTCGGCGGAGTCGGCGAGGGAGTCGTGGTGCCCGGCAAAGTCGTGCCGGGGTTGCCGCCTCCCGGCAGCGACGTCGGCGGGGCCGTCGGCTGCGTGGTGGGCTGCGGGGTGGTCGCGACCGGAGTCTGCGAAGGCGACTGCTGATCCGGAGGCAGCGGCTGCTGACCGGGGTTCTGCAGCTGAGCGCTCAACTGACGGTGCTGTTCGAGCAGCTGATCGCGGTTCTCTTCGTCGGTCACCTGGTTCAGCGCGGCCTGGGCCTCGTCGAGCGCCTTGCGTGCGTCGTCGAGGCGCCCGCCGGCGAGCGCGAGGTTGGCCTTCTCGAGATCGAGTTTGGCCGCCGCGGCGGCCTCGACCGACCGGGCATGGTCGGCGTAAAGCACCTTGGTCAGGCCCCAGAGAGTGTCACCAGGCTGCGCGTCCTTCGCGGCGAGACCGGTACCGGCGAAGGCGATGGCCAGGACGGCCGCGGCGGCGGCCACCGGGACCAGCAGCCGGCGTCTTCCCCCGTGTTTACGGGCGAGCGCGGCGGTCTTCACGGTGACGACGGCGGTGTCGACGTCGACGAGTTCCGCCAGCGGTTCGCTGTCGATGTCACGACGCCAGGCCAGCAGCAGGGCGTTGAGCTCTTGGTCGCCGAGGTCGTCGGCCATCTTCGGATCCGAGCCGCCGAGAGCGTCGAGCAGCGCGTCATCGGCCTGAACGGCCGACAGATCCGCGGCGAACTCGGCTTCCGAGGGCGTCAGCCCTCTTTCGAAAGCCGTCAGTTCACGATCGGTCCCAGGGGAGAACCGACGGTCGCGATCGGTCACTCAGATCACCTCCTCAGCGGCCAGAACCTTACGTAGGCGCGCGAGGGCGCGATGCTGGGCCACCCGGACGGCGCCGGGGGTGGACCCCACGGCCTCTGCCGTCTCTTCGGCGGACAATCCCACGACAACCCGCAGGACCACGATCTCACGCTGTTTGTCGGGAAGGACGCGCAGCAGCTGCGACATGCGCTCGTTCAGCTCGCCTTGGAGAGCACGCTGCTCGGGACCGACGCCGCCCTCGACCTCGTCGGGGACCTCGGCGACCGGCTCGGCGCGGTTGCGGGCCGCGGCGCGATGCGCGTCGGCCACCTTGTGCTGGGCGATCCCGTAGACGAAGGCCAGGAACGGGCGGCCCTGATCACGGTACGAAGGCAATGCCGTGAGCACCGCGAGACACACCTCCTGAGCAACGTCGTCTGCGGAAGCGAACGAACGCTCCTGCCTGCCAACCCGAGCGCGGCAGTACCGCACTACCAAAGGACGGATGGCCGCCAGCAACCGCTCGACCGCTTGAGGATCACCCTCAACAGCAGCGGCGACCGGCTCATCCAGTCCGTCCCCCACATTGGCCATCGCAGACAACAGTCCCAGTGTTACGTATAGGCGTGCAAAGAGTCCGGCGTGTGACTTCGGAGACCACTACCGGTGACAGCTACCGTACCGCCCGGGTCCGACACCTTCACTGACGGCCGTCATCGGCGCGCCGCCTTTCCGGCGAGCACGCTGAACCCGGGTCCTTCCTGGTTCCCTTCGCTCGTAGTCGAACTTTCAACGAGCCAGAACGCAGTGGGGTACGACGGTCCGCCCGGAGGCGGACTCGCTCGGGCAAGAGTGCCCGAGCGTCGAACATAAAAGCGCGAAGCGTGACAGGGAACACAGGTACGGGCCAGGGGTACTCCCCCGGCCCGTTCGTCACCCGTTGTGCAATCTGACCGATGAAATCAGGAAAGCGTTGTCAGGAAACAAGTCCACGGCGAAATCCGTGGGCGACCGCCTGTGCGCGGTCCCGAACGCCGAGCTTGCGGAACAAGCGGCGCGCGTGGGTCTTCACGGTGTCTTCGGACAGGTACAGCTCGCGGCCGATCTGTCCGTTGCTCTTGCCCTGGCTCATCCCGCGGAGCACCTGGAGCTCGCGCTCGGTGAGCTGGACGCCGGGGTCGGATGGCTGGCGCGGCGCCGGCACCGAGGTGCTGGCGAGCGTGTGCGCCAGTGCGGCGACCAGCTCGGGACGCGAGGCGTCCCAGCGCAGGTAGCCGCGCGCACCGCCGGCGATGGCGGCGGCGATGCTGCCCGCGTCGTCCGGGGCGCCGAACACGATCACGTTCGCTTGGGGGTTCGCAGAGACGAGCCGCCGGGTGGCTTCGACGCCAGTCGGGACAGCGCGCTGGGTTCCGACCAGCACGACGTCGACCGGCTGACGGGAGTACCGGGCCAGCAGCTCGTCACCGTGCGCTACGCAGTCGATGCGACTGACCCCTGGGACCGCGGACATCACTCGAGTGAGCCCTTCGCGGACACTGCGTCGGTCGTCGCAGATCAAGACCGTCGTCACGGGGTTTCCTTCCTGCAGCCGGGTGACATTCCACTTCCCCTATCGGACGCTTTAGCCCGAACCTTGACACGATCCGGTGGCTTTTTTTGAAAGTTCTTAGCCCGGTTGCCGGAATGGGCCCTCCAACAGGCTAGACGCCCTCAGAGGGGGACCCACGGAGATTCCCGGGCGAGCCACCTCCCGCAAGGATCCGCATGCCGTAACACTGCGTGCAACAGTTCGGCACTTCTGGATCGATACTCATCGGCGTGTCCTGCCCCGAAGTCCGCCTCGAGCAGGCACGCCACCCACAGAAGTGAATTGAATTCGTATTTCTCGGCGGTTTCGCGCGCGCTCTCTACCAGCGCTTTCGCACGATCCCGCTCAGCGGAACCGCCATTCGCGATCGTCACGGCGAGTACAAGGCTCGATTTGACGACATGTCGGCACGCACCCCTGGCATACGCGGTTTCCCACGCCATTTCCGCCGGCGCGATGGCCGCCCCGGAAATGTTACCCGCCAGTTCGATTTCCGCGCCCACCCAACCGGCCCTGGTCCGGGTCCGCCAGTTGCCGCAGTGCACGTCCGCACTCGCGACCAACCGCCGAGCAGCGGTCAGCCTGCCGCGCCCGAGATTGTCCGCCGCGAGCCCCAGAAGGGCGTCCGCCCGCGCGCCCTCGGCGTCCAGACCATCCGGGTCGGGCTCGCCTGGCGGCTCCGTGATCACCAGCGCGAGCGCCTCGCCGTCGAGGACGAGGGCCGCCGCGTGCCCGCCCAACTGCCGCCGATGCGACGCCAGCGTGCTCGCGGCCAGCGACGCGAACACCGGGCCACCGTTCGCGCGCAACCCGTTCAGCAGCGTGGCCGCCGCCGCGTACCGGCCGCGGGCACCGAGCCCGATCGCGGCGAGCAGCCGTCCGCGAGGCGACGCGGGCACCGCGAACGGGCTCGGCGGCGGCACGCCGTCACCGAACGCGGCGGACCGCAAGGACGATTCCATGCGTCCTTTCTATCGCCTCGCACCGACAAGAACGTGCTCGATCCGGTCGGCTGCGGTCGTCAGTTCGCCGAGCAGTTCGATCTTGTCCGGGAGCGTGGCGGGATCCCAGCCGGGACCGCACGCGAACAGCCTGCTGCGCTGACGGCCGCGGGACACCCTGGCGAACAGGCGCGGGTCCGCGGTCGCCCGCCGCCCCGACCACAGGACGACCGCCGCCGGGACACTGCGGCGGACGGTCACCGCGAGCACTTCGGCGGGCAGGGACGCCCCGAACAGCTGGGCGCCGATCCGACGTCCCGCCAGCGCCGCGGCGAGGGCGTACATCGGCATGTTGTCGCGCTCGTCGGGGACACAGGTCAGCAGGACAGGGCGTTGGTTACGCGGCTCGCGGAGCACTGGTGTCGCGCGGACGAGGGCGGCGTACACGCATTCGGCGAGCAGGTACTCGACCTCCGCTCCGGCGCTCACTCCGCGCCAGCGCGCACCGAGTGCGGTCAGGACCGGCGACACGACACCGGTCCAGGCGGGCAGGACGCCGAGTTCGCGGATCGTGTCGGCGAGCATGCGCTGGACCGCGCCGAAATCCATCGCGAGAGCGGCCGTGCTCAACCGCCTGGCGAGGCGGGACGGGACGTCGTGATCTTCGGCGGCCGGCGCGGCGGCCTGCTCCGCCACTTGGACGACGGCGGATTCCGGGGGCTCCGTCGCCATCCTGGGCATCTGCTCGAGTGCGTACTTCGCCGCTTCGGCCGTCGAGGCACCGCGAAGGAGCGCGCGCTGCATCAGTTCGAGACGGCCGATGTCGGAGCTGCCGTAGCGGCGGTGACGGCCGTTGGTGTGGCGGCTCGGCCCTACGCCGTATCTGCGGTCCCAGGTGCGCAGGGTGGACGGTGCGACCCCGAGCCGGCGAGCGACGGAGGCCACCGGCAGGGTGGGTTCTTCACTGCTGGTCCGAGATCCCACTCGACCCAATATCCAGGCAGGCCGGGAGAGGGGCAACCGGAGCGGAAAGTACGGCTCACACATCCGGGGGATGCCTAACGGCTGAATCGTCTTGAATCTCTTGAACAAGTATTGGCGCGCTTCTAACGTTACCGCCGTTGCACCGAATGGAGTATCCGCAGCGCAGCAGAGCAGGTAAACGCTTCGACCGGATGACGGAGGCGGTCAGGATGGCGGACACACGCAGGCTCCCGGGGCCCAACGCGGATGTATGGGACTGGCAGCTCGAAGGGTCGTGCCGAGGCATGGACAGCGCGTCCTTCTTTCACCCTGACGGCGAGCGCGGGCCGGCCAGAGCCCGCCGCGAGGCGCGGGCCAAAGCCGTGTGCCTGGCCTGCCCGGTACTGGCGATGTGCCGGAACCACGCACTCGCCGTGCACGAGCCGTATGGGATCTGGGGCGGGCTGTCGGAATCGGAACGCGAGCACATCATCAAGGCGGACAAGCGCCAATTGAGCATGTCGAACGGCTGATCCGGCCGGGTCGGCAACGCGGAAGGGCGGCATCCGGGTGGGGTGCCGCCCTTCCGCATGTCCGGGCACCGGATCGCGTTTAGCCCGCGAAACGCAGGTCAGCACGGCCAGGGCACCCGGATCGCGATTAGCCCGCGAAACGCAGGTCGGCGCGGGGGTCCCGTCAGATCGCGGTTAGCCCGCGAAAGTCGCTCTGCCCGCGGTCGCGCCCCTCCCCGGCGCTGGATCGCGTTTCGCGGGCTAAACGCGATCCGGGCGCGGGAGGGGGCGGGACAGCAAAACGGGGCGGCCCTCCGAGTGGAGTGCCGCCCCGTTTCAGGGGTGGAACTAGTGCGCGTGGCCGTGACCGGCCGCGGCGGGCTCCTCCTCGACCGGCTTCTCGACGACGGAGCTCTCCGTCGTGAGCACGAGCCGGGCGATGGAAGCGGCGTTCGCCACCGCGGACCGGGTCACCTTGACCGGGTCGACGATGCCGGCGGCCAGCAGGTCGGTGAGCTCACCGGTGGCGGCGTTGAAGCCGTGCCCCCAGTTCTGCTCCTGGACCTTGTTCACGATGACCGCACCCTCGTGGCCCGCGTTGGTCGCGATCCAGAACAGCGGGGCGGACAGCGCGTCGCGGACGATGCGCACACCGGTCGCTTCGTCGCCCTCGAGGCCGAGGCCGCCGTCGAGCTCCTTGACCGCGTGCACGAGAGCCGAGCCACCGCCGGGCAGGATGCCCTCTTCGACGGCCGCCTTGGTCGAAGCCACGGCGTCCTCGATGCGGTGCTTGCGCTCGTTCAGCTCGGTCTCGGTGGCCGCGCCGACCTTGATCACCGCGACACCGCCGCCGAGCTTCGCCAGCCGCTCCTGCAGCTTTTCGCGGTCCCAGTCGGAGTCGGTGTTCTCGATCTCCTTGCGGATCTGCGCGACGCGGCCCGCGATGTCGTCCTTGGTGCCGGCACCGTCGACGAGCGTGGTGTCGTCCTTGGTGACGACGATCCGGCGGGCGTTGCCCAACTGCGCCAGCGTGGTCTCGGACAGCTTGTGCCCGATCTCGGCCGAGATGACCTCACCGCCGGTGACGACCGCGAGGTCGTCCAGGAACGCCTTGCGGCGGTCGCCGAAGAACGGCGCCTTGACCGCGACGGCGGTGATCGTCTTGCGCAGCGAGTTCACCACGAGGGTGGACAGCGCTTCGCCGTCGACGTCCTCGGCGATGATCAGCAGCGGCTTCTTGGCCTCGACGACCTTCTCCAGCACCGGGAGCAGGTCGGCCAGCGACGAGATCTTCTCGCGGACGAGCAGGATGAAGGCGTCCTCGAGGATCGCCTTCTGCTCCTCCGGGTTGGTCGCGAAGTGCGCCGAGAGGAAACCCTTGTCGAACTGGACACCCTCGGTGATCACGAGCTCGGTCGCCAGCGTGGACGACTCCTCGATCGTGATGACGCCGTCTTCGCCGACCCGCTCGACGGCCTCGCCGAGCAGGGCGCCGATGGCCGCGTCACGCGAGGTGACGGTGCCGACCTGGGCGATGTTGTCGCGGCCCTTGACCGGGGTCGCCTTCTCCTTGAGCACCGCGATGACCTTCTCCGCGGCGGCCTCGATGCCACGGCCGACGGCGGTCGGGTTGGCACCGGCGGCGACGTTGCGCAGGCCGACCTTCACCAGCGACTGCGCGAGCACGGTCGCGGTCGTGGTGCCGTCACCGGCGACGTCGTTGGTCTTGGTGGCGACGCTCTTGGCGAGCTGGGCGCCGAGGTTCTCGAACGGGTCGTCGAGCTCGATCTCGCGAGCGACGGTGACGCCGTCGAGGGTGATGGTCGGTCCACCGAACTTCTTGTCGAGCACGACGTGGCGACCGCGCGGGCCGAGGGTGACCTTGACCGCGTCGGCGAGCTTGTTCACCCCGCGCTCGAGCGCGCGACGAGCGTCCTCGTCGAAACTGATCTGCTTGGGCATGGCCTGTTCCGCTTACCTTCCAGTTCTAAAGCTCGGAAAACACGAACGCCCCGTTCCCCGGCAATGCGGGGCCCGGGGCGTCATGCGCTGAGAGCGGACGTCAGTTGATGACGGCCAGCACGTCGCGAGCGGAAAGGATCAAGTAGTCCTCACCGTTGTACTTCACTTCGGTGCCGCCGTACTTGGAGTAGATGACGACGTCGCCGACGGAAACGTCGAGCGGGACGCGGTTGCCCTTGTCGTCGATGCGGCCCGGGCCCACGGCCAGAACCTTGCCCTCCTGGGGCTTCTCCTTGGCGGTGTCGGGGATGACGAGGCCGGAAGCGGTCGTCTCCTCGGCCTCACTCGTCTGGACAACGATCTTGTCCTCGAGCGGCTTGATGTTCACGCTCACCGGGTTGACCTCCACGGTCGTCGAAAGCGTTGGCAGGATGAGTTACGGCTCCTACCACCCCCGCCGTCGCGGGTGCCGGGGCGTGTTCGGGCCGTGCAATTAGCACTCTAGCCATGTGAGTGCCAGCTTCGCAAGGAGGGTCCGCTCACCTTGTCCGCGAGCCCCTGACCGGCCGTTTTGTTCCGCCCCGGTTCCACCGGAGCGCGTTTAGCCCGCGAAACGCAGGTCGGCGAGGTCGGTCACCAGGGCATCGGGACCGAGGGCGGCGAGGGCCCGGCGCTTCGCCGGCGTCTTCGCGAGAGCGATCGAGGCGACACCGGCGGCGCGAGCGGCCAGGATGTCCGCCGCCGAGTCGCCGACCATGACGCACTGCCCCGGCGACGTGCCGAGCGCCTTCACCGCTGCGTCGAGGAGCGCGGGGTCGGGCTTCAGCCGCGCCGGGTCGCTCGTCGTCCGCGCGCTGATCCCGCGAACGAGCTCGGCGAGGTCGTGCAGCCCCAGGAACGCCCTGACCGCGTCGACGGAGTTGTTGCTGACGATCGTCACCGTGAACCCCTGCGCACGCCAGTCACGCAGCACGTCGGCGACCCCGGGCGACGGCGAGACCTGCGCGACCGCCTCCCCTTCGAAACGGCTGAGCTGCCGCTCGACGACGTTCGCGGCGTTCGGCCCGCAAGAGGCCGCGAACCGGAGCACGTCGAACGGATCGGCCGAGGCGATCACCTCGGGTTCGACGAGGCGTTTCAGCCTGTCGGCCACCTCGCTCGCCGGAAGCCGGGCGAACACGTCGCACACCGGACCGTCGAAGTCGAGGAAGACGTGGTCCTTCTCCCGCAGCAGCTCCCGCACCTCACCCATGCCCCCACCTTGCCACCGACCTGCGTTTAGCCCCCTAATCGCGATCCGGAGGGGCCTTACGGACCAAGCCGGTTTCTGGTTAGGTTCCGACCATTGGGGTCGGTCCTGTTCAGCAGACCTAGTCACTGGGGGTATACGCCCATGCCGCGTCCCTTCCGTCCCGTTTCCCTCGCGCCGCCCCGGCGCCGGTCCAGACGGACCGCCGGGCTCGCGATCCTCAGCCTCACCGCCGGGCTCCTCGCCGCTGTCCCCGCTGAAGCCGCTCCGGCGGATCAACAGCGTCAGCGGGACTTCGCGGCCGCCGCGCGTGAGTTCGGCGTTCCCGAGAACGTCCTGCTCGGCGTCTCGTTCCTGGAATCGCGCTGGGATTTCAACGCCGGCACCCCGAGCACGTCCGCCGGCTACGGCCCGATGCACCTGACCGACCTGCGCGAAGCGGGCACGGGCACGCATCACGACGACGGCGAGGAGGATCCGCGCGGAGACGACGCCCGCACGGCGAAACTCCCGGTGACGCCGGCGCCGAAGCCTCCCCCGCCCGGTCTCCAGACCATCGACGAGGCGGCCACGCTGATCGGCCAGGACGTCGCGACGCTGCGCACGAACACCACGCAGAACATCCGCGGTGGCGCCGCCCTGCTGGCGAAGTACCAGCGCGAAACCGGCGACTGGAGGGCCGCTGTCGCGCGCTACAGCGGCGCGAAGGACGCGGAGGGCGCGCAGTCCTTCGCCGACGAAGTCTTCGACACCATCTCCAAGGGCGTCAGCCGCAGGACCGACGACGGTCAGAACGTCACCCTCGCCGCGTCACCGGTGAGCCCGGCGCGCGCCGAGGCGGAGGCACCGAAGACGGAGTGCCCGAAGAAGGTCTCGTGCCTTTCGGTGCCGGCGCCGTACCAGGAGCTGCCGGACAACGACTACGGCAACCACGACAAGGCGGACCGGCCGAAGAGCCAAAAGGTCGAATACATCATCATCCACGACACCGAGGGCTACTGGGACACGGCGATGGATCTCGTCCGTGACCCGACCTACGTGAGCTGGCACTACACGATCCGTTCGTCGGACGGCCAGATCGCGCAGCACGTGCCGACCAAGGACGTCGCCTGGCACGCGGGCAACTGGTACGTAAACGCGAAGTCGGTCGGCATCGAGCACGAGGGCTTCGCCGCGAAGGGCACTTGGTACACGGAGGCGATGTACCGCACCTCCGCGAAGCTCGTCGGCTACCTCGCGCGGAAGTACGACATCCCGCTCGACCGCGCGCACATCCTCGGCCACGACAACGTCCCCGGCACCATCCCCTCGACCATCAAGGGCATGCACTGGGACCCGGGCCCGTACTGGGACTGGGCGCACTACTTCGACCTGATGGGCGCGCCGCTGTCCGGTTTCGGCCGCCCCGGCTCGCCGCTGGTGACCATCACGCCGGACTTCGCCACGAACCAGCCCGCGTTCACCGGCTGCGAGACCGCGGGAAAGCCTTGCCCGGCAAGGGGTTCCGGTTCGGTCGTGCTGCGCAGCGAGCCGAACGACGCGGCACCGCTGCTGAAGGACATCGGCCTGCGCCCGGACGGTTCGGCGAGCACGATGGCCGTTTCCGACATCGGCAGCCGCGCGGAGACCGGCCAGCGTTACGTGGTCGCCGAGCGGCGTGACGGCTGGACGGCGATCTGGTACCTCGGCCAGAAGGGCTGGTTCCGCGACCAGCGCACGACGAGCCCGGCGTTCGGCCTGGTCGTCACGCCGAAGCCCGGCCTGGCGACCGTGCCGGTGTTCGGTCGCGCGTATCCCGAGGCGGAGGCGTACCCGGCGAACGTGCCGGTGCAGCAGGTGATCCCGCTGCCGTACACGTTCTCGGCCGGGCAGCGGTACTCGCTCGGCAACGTCCTCGGTTCCGAGTACTACTCGGCGACGACGTTCGACCCGGCGAACCACGTGGTCGTCAAGGGCAAGACGAAGTACGTGCAGATCCAGTTCGGACACCGCATCGCGTTCGTGAAGGCGGACGACGTCCGGATCCTGCCCGCCATCTGAACCCGTCCCCGGGGTCAGGAGTCCAGCGCGACCTTGACCCCGGGGGCGTGCTCGGTGTTCCGCCGCGTCTTCGACCAGCCGTTGCGGCCGCGCACCAGCCGGAACAGCGCCCGCCACGACGTGATGTAGAACGTGTAGATGTAAAGCGCGTAGGCGAAGCCCATCCCCAGTCCACGTAGGACATTGCGGCTCTTCAGGCATTTGAACTGGTAGATCGGGCCCCACACGATGAACGGCAGCAGCCCGAACGAGCCGTAGATCGCGAACAGGATCCACGCGCCGTCGTCGGCGAACCAGGTCCACACCTGCGCCGGATCCCCCGCGGTGCTGAAGAGCAGCAGGATGAACGGGATCGGGTACAGCAGCGAGCCGAGCAGCTGCATCCACGGCTGCGCGAGGTAGTACATCATCTCCGCCGCGCCCAGCGTGCTCACGTGCGGCGAATCCCAGATCCGCCGCAGATACCGCGAACACTGCATCGTGCCCTGGCCCCAGCGCGTGCGCTGCACCAGGAATCGACGCAGGCTGTACAGACCTTCCTGTTTCACATGGGAATCCGGCGTGTAGCCGGTCCGCCAGCCCGCGGTCAGCAGGTGCACGCCGAGTTCGAAATCCTCCAGCAGCGAACCGCGCCACGGCTGCTCGTCCGGCCCGGCGATCGAGTCCAATGCGGACAGTCGTGTGAACTGACCGTTGCCGCCCATGGAGATCGTGCCGGTGAACCCGCGCGAGGTCTGGATGGCCGCGATGGCCGTGCGGAACTCGAGATCCTGCATCTGGGCCAGCTTCAGCCCGAACGCGCGGGAGAACCAGTTCTTCCCCGGCGGACGGGTGCCCGCGTTGCCCATCCAGACGTCGAGTTGCACGGCGCCGATCGTCTCGTCGCCGAAGAGATGGTCCGCGGCGCACACCTCGAGGCAGTTCTCCGCCGGCCGTCCGTCCGCGTCGACGACCACGACGACCACGTCGTCACGGCTCGCGTCCGGCCCCATCCAGTCGTTGAGCGCCTGATAGGCCGCGTTGAGCGCGTCACCCTTGCCCGTCCTCGCTTCCGGACGGCGGCGGGGAACGAGGTGCAGATAAGGGTCGTAGCCGCCGTTGCGCCGCCAGATCGACCGGACCACCCGGGCGGTGCGGTCCTCGGAGTCGTCGTCGACGACCCAGACGTGCGCCTGCCGGAACGTCGAACGCAGGTACCGCACGGTTTCCCGGATGACGGTCTGTTCGTCCCGGCACGGGACGAAGAAGTGCCAGGTGAAGTCGTCGGCGTCGCCGACGGGCGCGGGTTTGCGCCGCAGGTACGGCACGACGATCACGACGACGTAGACGATGAAGGCCACGCTCATGGTGAGCGCGAAGGCCTGCGTGATCGCGAGAAGGATCTTGATCGAGCCGCCGCCCATCAGGCGGTCCCGCGTTCGGCGCGGGGCTTGCGGGTGCTCAACCAGACGAACAGGACGAGGGCGACCGCGCCACCGAGGACGCTGACCATCGAACCGAGCAAGGTGTGCCCCCAGTAATAACCCTCGTCGATACCCATCACGTTCACGAGACCGACGATGGCCAAAACCCTCATCTGATTGACAAGAATGACGACGATCGCGGAAATCATCAACGAAGTGAAGAGCCTCTTCGCATTTCCCGGACGGAAATACAACATGACGGCGGTCACCAGGAGCAGCGGTAGCAACATGAATGCCGACGAGCATTCCGGAGTCATTCTTAACCCGAGTGGAGTATCGCCCGACAACCCAAAGTAGACAGTCTCGCGTTCACCGGCGACAAAGACACCCGATGTGGTGACGACCCGCAGTATCAGACCCGAGAGCTGGACCTCGAACACCCGGTACAGACGTTCGGCCAGCACCAGGCCGACCGCGACGGCGATCACCGCCGGCACCGCCATACGCAGGGTAAACCGGTGGTGACTCGGCAAAGGAGCGCTCGCAACGGCCACGGTGACCCTCTCAGGAAAGACGCAGCAGACGACGGGGATCCGGCGCAGCGGACAGGAACTCGCCGACGAGCGTAAGTCAGCGAGAACCGGCCCTTTCGACCGGGGTTCGCATTTCCAACGTGATCATGGGCCCTTTCGGCACGATCGTGGAAAAACTGACTAGGCCGAAAGGGTGAAGCATCCGGCGACCTGCGGGAAATATCCGCAAGACCACCTGATCCGGTGATCCTCGCAGTTTTCTGTTCAATTTAAGAAACACTCGGCGATAGACGATCCGCGAGCCGAGTCAGGCCAGCTGAGGATTCGTCCGCGACGGTTGTGCCTTCGTGCCGACCGCAGATCCAGAGAAACTCCCCCACGAATCAATTCGGAGGACCAGTTGAAGAACACGCACCTCTTGCGACGAGGCGGAGTACTCGCCGCTGTGGTGGCGAGCGTGGCTCTCGCCGGTGCGGTGCCCGCCTCGGCGGCCCCCGGCGACGGCTCCGCGTATGGCGTCAAGGTCGATGTGAAGCTCCTCGGCCTCGACGCGGTGAAGGCCGGGCCGCTCGCCGAGGCGAAGACCTCCGGGCCGACCACCAACAGCCTCGCGAAGGCCGACCTCACCGGTGTGCTGACCGCGGGCGCGATCAACACCGAGGCCAAGCGCGACGACAACTCCGGTGCCGTGACGGCCAAGGCCAGCACCGCCGACGTCGGCTTGCCGCTGTTGAAGGGTGCCCTCGGCGACGTCGGCATCAAAGTCGTCGAAGCCACCTGCACCGCGACCCAGAAGGGTGTGCAGGGCGCTACCAACCTGGTCGGCGCGAACTTCGGCAGCGCGGGCGCGGTCGACGCGACGCCCGCCCCGAACACGCAGATCAAGGTCGGCCTCGGCACGGTCAACGTCGCGACGATCATCCTGAACGAGCAGATCAAGAACCCCGACGGCAGCCTCACGGTCAACGCCATCCACGTGAAGCTGCTCGGTGACGCCCTCACCCCGCTCGGTTCCGGCGACGTGATCGTCTCGTCGGCGACCTGCGGTCCGGCCGGTCTGCCCGTGCCGCTCGCTTCGGGCGCGGGGCTGTGGATCGGTCTCGGCCTGCTCGGTGCCGTCGCCATCCCGGTCGGCATCCGCGTGGTCCGCAACCGGCGTCCGGCGACCACCGCCTGACCAGGGTGAAGTGAGGTCGAAATGTACAAGTTGCCTGGCGCCGGAGTCGGCGTCGCCGGTGGCGGGGTGGGTGCCCTCGCCGCCACCGGGGCCGATGTCGGCTGGTGGCTGGCCGTCGGCGTGATCCTGCTGGTTCTCGGAACCATCGCGGTCATCGCGGGCTACCGCCGCACGAAACGGCTCGGCGAGATGGGGAGCTGACGCTCTCCTGGACGGAACGGCCGCCGGCGTGGGCCCCTCGCACGCCGGCGGCCGGCACCCGCGTTTGTGCGGGACACTCGAATACGTGGATGAGGAGCGCGAACGCGTGGATGTGATGTTGCTGGCCGGGACGCGGCCGGAGGCGGTCAAGCTCGCGCCGCTGGCGCTGGCACTGGCGGAGCACCCGCACCTACGGCCCTTCGTAGTCCACAGTGGACAGCATCCGGGCATGGTCGAACAGGCGCTGATCCCGTTCGGCCTGCCTGTCGACGCCTGGCTCGACACCCCGCCCAGGGCCACCGGCACCCAGGCGGAACTGGTCTCCGGCCTGCTTCCCGCGCTCGACGAGGTGCTGCGACGGGTCGCGCCGGCCGCGATCGTCGTCCAGGGCGACACGACGACGGGACTCGCGGGCGCGCTCGCGGCGTTCTGGCAGGGCATCCCGGTCGTGCACCTGGAAGCGGGACTGCGCACCCACGACCTCGCCGCGCCGTTCCCCGAAGAGGGAACGCGGCAGATGCTCTCGCGCATCGCCGCCCTGCACCTCGCGCCGACGCCGGGCGCCGCGGCCGCGCTGCGCACGGAAGGCGTTCCGCGCCAACGGATCGCCGTCACCGGTAACACCGTCGTCGACGCCGTGATCGCGATCGCCGAACGTGATCTCCCCGCGCGGGACACCGCGCTCGCCTTGCTGGAGATGGAAATCGCCGAGGCGGGTGAGCGGCTCGTCCTCGTGACGTCGCACCGGCGCGAGTCCTGGGGCGAGCCGCTGAGCCGCACGCTCGCGGCCATCGAACTGATCGTCGCGGAACACAGCGACGTCCAGGTGCTGTTCCCGGTGCATCCCAATCCGGCCGTGCGGGATCAGGTGACGGCCGCGCTCGGCGGGACGCCGAGGGTGACGATCACCGAACCGCTCGAGTATCCCGATCTCGTGCGCGCGTTGCGGCTCGCCGAGCTCGTCCTGACCGATTCCGGTGGTATCCAAGAGGAAGCGCCGACGTTCGGTACACCCGTCCTGGTGCTTCGCGACGTCACCGAACGACGCGAAGCGATCGAGTCCGGCTGCGCCTGGCTGGTCGGGACGGACACCGGTCTCATCGCCGACACCGCGGCGAAGATCCTGAGTGGCGATCTGCATCCGACGCACGCCGGAAACCCTTACGGAGAAGGCAATGCCGCCGCGTTGTCGGTGGCGGCGCTGGAGGAACTGCTCAATCTCGCCCCGGCGCCGCGCACCGCCGCCGAATCCCGCTAGATCGAGACGATCTGCACCGGCAAGGCCGGGTTGGCGGAGAAGTCGAGCGAGGCTCGCGGCCGTCCGGCGGCGACCACGTGCGCACCGAGCGCGGCGATCATCGCGCCGTTGTCCGTGCACAGCCGCGGACGCGGGACCCGCAGGGTGATCCCGGCTTCGGCGCAGCGCTCGGCGGCGAGTTCGGACAGTCGTGAATTCGCCGCCACGCCACCGGAGATCACCAGCGTGTCCACGCCGTGTTCCTTCGCCGCGCGGATCGCCTTCATGGTGAGGACGTCGGCGACGGCCTCCTGGAACGACGCGGCGACGTCGTCGACGGGAATGTCCTCGCCACGACGCTCCGAACCCTCGACCCAGCGCGCGACCGCGGTTTTCAAGCCGGAGAAGGAGAAATCGAACTTGGCGTCGCGCGGCCCGGTCATCCCCCGGGGGAACGCGATGGCCGCGCCGTCACCGTTCTTGGCGGCCTTGTCGATAGGCGGGCCGCCGGGGTACGGGAGGCCTAGGACGCGGGCGACCTTGTCGTACGCCTCCCCCGCGGCGTCGTCCACAGTGGACCCGAGCTCGGTGATCTCGGACGCGATGTCGTCCACCAGCAGCAATTGCGTGTGCCCGCCCGAGACGAGCAGGGCGAGGCAGCGCTCGGGCAACGGGCCGTGCTGGAGCGTGTCGACGGCGATGTGCCCGGCGAGGTGGTTGACGCCGTAGAGCGGGATGTCGAGCGCGGCGGCGTACGCCTTGGCGGCGGCGACACCGACGAGCAGCGCACCGGCGAGACCGGGTCCGGCGGTGACCGCGATGGCGTCCACATCGGACAGTTTCAGCCCGGCCTTGGCGAAGGCGCGTTCGACCGTCGGGACCATCGCCTCCAGGTGCGCGCGGCTGGCGACCTCGGGCACGACGCCGCCGAAGCGGGCGTGCTGGTCGACGCTGGAGGCGACCTCGTCGGCGAGGAGTTCGACCGTGTTGTCGTCGTGCAGGCGGACGAGGCCGACACCGGTCTCGTCGCACGAACTCTCGATGCCCATGATGATGCGCGGCATCAGCCCGCCACCTCGTCTCGGACCTGGGCCCGCGGGCGGGCCATCGTGTAGGCGTCGGCGCCGGAAGGCTGGTAGTAGCGCTTCCGGAGGCCGACGCGTTCGAAACCGTGCCGCTCGTAGAGCGTGATCGCCGCGTCGTTGTCGGTGCGGACGTCGAGGAAGACCGGCGCGGCGAGCTCGTCCGCGCGGTCGAGGAGCGCTTTCAGCAGGATGGTGCCGATGCCCTGGCGCTGGTGGCCGGGGTCGACGCCGATCGTGTGGATGCTCGCCTCGTAGTCGCCGCGACGGCCGACGACGGCGAGCCCGGCGTACCCGATGACCTCGTCGGTCTCATCCGGACGGGCGACGAGATAGTGGCCGCCGGCGTCGAGCTCCGCGTGGAAGGCGTAGGCGGTCCAGGGCGAATCGCCGGGGAAGAGGATCTTCTCTATCTCGACACAGCGCGGGATGTCCTTGCGGCGTAAGGGTTCCAGCCTCACGGCGTGGTCACCTTCTTGCGCGCGGCCGGTTCCACGGCGTCGGGGCGGCGGAGGTAGAGAGGGGTGAGCGGCGCGGGCTCTTGGTCGAAGTCCTTGCGCGCGGCCTTGACCAGTCCGAGGGGCGACGGGAAGCGCGGCTCGATCGGCTGGACGCCGAGGGTGTCCGCGTAGAGGAGGGCGCCGTCGCCCGCCGCGACCTTGATGGTGGTCTGGAGGTCCGCGGGCCGCTCGACGTGGGGGCCGTCGGTGCGGGAGCCGTCA
Source organism: Amycolatopsis sp. w19 (assembly GCF_051373225.1). Lineage (NCBI taxonomy): Bacteria > Bacillati > Actinomycetota > Actinomycetes > Pseudonocardiales > Pseudonocardiaceae > Amycolatopsis > Amycolatopsis sp. w19. The sequence continues at coordinate 75,594 of NZ_JBPQFM010000009.1, forward strand.
GCGGCGTAGGCGGCCCAGTAGACCTCGCGGCGCCTCGCGTCGGTGAGGACGAGGAAGGGCGCTTCGCCGGGGGCGACGTCGGCGGCGATCGCGTCGAGGCTGCAGACCGGGTAGGCGGGGATGCCGAGGGCGTGGGCGAGCGACGCGGCAGTGGCCATACCGGCGCGAAGGCCGGTGAAGGGGCCGGGGCCGACGCCGCAAACGATGGCGTCGAGGTCGCGAAGCGTGACGCCCGCGGCCTTGACGGCTTCGAGGGCGTGCGGCGTGATCAGCTCGCCGTGGGCGCGCGGGTCGACCGTGACGCGGTCGCCGCGTGACTCGAGGGCGTCGCCGTCCAGGGCGACGAGGCCCGCGGTGACCGCCGGGGTCGAGGTGTCGATGGCCAGTACCAGCACGGTTACCCAGCCTACGACCAGCGCCCCGGAGCGCGTTTAGCGGGCTAAACGCGATCGGGTGGCGTGGCCGCTCCCCTGGCGCCGGATCGCGTTTAGCCCGCTAAAGGCGACGCGCACCGGGCGGCCGCCGGGCCCCGCACCCCGCCCACCGGATCGCGATCAGGGGGCAAAACGCGATCTGGCGCCCCTGCCTGCGGATCGCAGTTAGCCCGCTAAAGGCGCTCTGGTGGGCCTCCACCTTCCGGACCCACAGATCGCGATTAGGGGGCTAAACGCAGGTCGGCGGGGGGCATGTGAAGCAGGTCGCTGGGGGCGGGCGGCTTGCGCGGTACGGTTCCGAAAGCGGGGTTCCTTGGCTCCAAGCGCCCCGGCCGGCGGAGTCGAGCAGGAGGTCACACGTGCCCGATCGGTTGTTCCCCACGCTGGCGAGCGGCCCCGACAAGCAGGCGCTCCGCTTCGGCGACACCTCCCTCACCTACGCCGACGTGGCGGCCGTCGCCGGCACACTCGCCCGCGATCTGCCGGCAGGCCGCGTCGCCGTCTGGGCGACGCCCTCGGTGCACACCAGCGTCGCCGTGATCGCCGCCCTGCTCGCGGGCGTCCCCGCCATCCCGCTCAACCCCAAGATCGGCGAGCGCGAACTCGCGCACATCCTCACCGACAGCGAACCCGTCCTCGTCCTGGCCGAGCCGGGCGTCGACCTGCCCGCCGGTCTCGACGGACTGCCGCGACGCGACATCGTTCTCGAAGGCGCACCGGTCGATCTCCCCGCGGAACCGGACGCCGAAACCCCGGCGCTGATCGTCTACACCTCCGGCACCACCGGCCCGCCCAAGGGCGTCGTACTCCCCCGGCGCGCGATCGCGACCACACTCGACGCGCTCGAGGACGCCTGGGCATGGACCGCCGACGACGTCCTCGTCCACGGACTCCCGCTGTTCCACGTGCACGGCCTGATCCTCGGCATCCTCGGGCCGCTCCGGCGCGGCGGCTCGGTCCGGCATCTCGGTCGCTTCTCCACCGAAGGCGTCGCACGCGAGCTCGCCACCGGCGCGACGATGATGTTCGGCGTCCCGACGATGTACCACCGCATCGCGGGCGAAGTCGGCGAAGACCCGTCGCTCGCCAAGGCATTGAGCAGCGCTCGCCTGCTCGTGTCCGGTTCGGCCGCGCTGCCCGTCCACGACCATCAGCGCATCACCGCGGCGACCGGCAGGCGCGTGATCGAGCGCTACGGGATGACCGAAACCCTCATGAACACCAGCATTCGCGCGGACGGCGAGCACGTTCCCGGAACCGTCGGTGTCCCGCTGCGCGGCGTCGATCTGCGCCTCGTCGACGAAGCGGGCGAGCCCGTCGAGGAGGTCGAGACCGTCGGCGAGATCCAAGTCCGCGGCCCGAATCTGTTCACCGAGTACCTCAACCGCCCCGACGCCACCGAAGCTGCCTTCGACGACGGCTGGTTCCGGACCGGCGACATGGCGACCCGCGACGCGGCCGGGTACGTGAAGATCGTCGGCCGGAAGGCGACGGATCTGATCAAGAGCGGCGGCTACAAGATCGGTGCGGGCGAGATCGAGAACGCGCTCATGGAGCATCCCGGTGTCGCCGAGGTCGCCGTGACCGGCGAGCCCGACGACGATCTCGGCGAGCGCATCGTGGCCTGGGTGGTGCCCGAGGGAGAACGTCCGGCGGAGTCGGAGCTCGCCGACCATGTCTCACGCCTGTTGTCGCCGCACAAACGGCCTCGAGTGGTCCGCTATCTGGAAGCGTTGCCGCGCAACGACATGGGCAAGGTCATGAAGCGGGCGCTCGGATGAGCAGGCCCTCGGCGCGGTCTGTCATCAAGGAGATCGCGACCGGTTTCGAGGACCTGGACGTTCCTCGTTCCGAGGAGCCGGACGACGGGCCGATCGACTGGCCGGGTTATCGCTCGGCGCGCGAGGCCGCCGAGGAGCGGACCGGTGAGAGCGAGTCCGTGCTCTGTGGGACCGCCATGATCGGCGACGTCGAGGCGGTGGTGATCGCTTTCGAGTTCGGCTTCCTGGGCGGCTCGATCGGCAGGCGGACCGGTGATCGCGTCGAGGCGGCGTTCGCGCGGGCCGTGGCGTCCCGGTTGCCAGTGGTGTCGCTGATCGCGACCGGCGGCAGCCGCATGCAACACGGGATGCGGGCGCTTTCGCAGTTGCAGCGCATCGCGCGGGCGGCGGCCGGGGCTCGGTCGGTTCCGCAGATCTCGGTGCTGCGCGATCCGACCACGGGTGGCGGCTGGGCGACGCTCGGTGCGAGCGCCGACGTCGTCCTCGCACTGCCCGGGGCGCAGGTCGGCTTCGCCGGTTCTCGCGTGCGGCCCGCCGGCGCGTCCGCGGAGGCATACACGGCAGAGGCGAAGCTCGCGTGGGGCCAGGTCGATCAGATCGTGACGCCGGCCGACCTTCCTTCGGCGTTGGAACGGTGGCTGCGCCTGCTGACTTCGTCGACGGCGGACGCCGCCGAGCCGCCCGGAGCGCTCGGGTCTACGGACCTGCCCGACAGTGGATGGGACGCGGTCCAGGCGGCACGCTCCGCTAAGCGACCGAAGGCTGCGGAGTACCTCGACGCGCACTTCGACTGGCGAGAGGAGCTCTCGGGCGACAGGTGCGGCGGAGTCGACTCGGGCGTCTTGTGCGGCTTCGGCTGGCGAAGCGGCCGAGCGATCGCGTACGCGGCACAGTGCGGAACGGCGACGCTGCCCGCGGGGTTCCGGACCGCGGCGCGTCTGGTGCGGCTCGCGTCGAGGCTCGGAATCCCGGTGCTCACCCTCGTCGATACCCCCGGAGCGGCGAACGACGAGGCGGCCGAACGGGCCGGTGCGGGCGCGGCCATCGCGGAGTTGTTCGAGGCGGTCGCGAGCGCGGCCGTGCCGATCACGACACTGGTGATCGGGGAAGGCGGATCCGGAGGCGCGCTCGCGTTCGCGGCGCCGGGGGCGACCTGGGTGACACCCGACGCGTACTTCTCGGTGACGTCGCCCGAGGCGGCCGCGGCGATCCTCAAGCTGCCCGCCGACGAAGTCCCCGCACTCGCCGACCGACTGCGGCTACGCCCCCAAGACCTGGTCGACCTGGGAATCGCGCGTTCCGTCGTGCGCCCCGCGGATCGCGATTAGCCCGCGAAACGCAGGTCTCCCCGCACAGATCGCGATTAGGGGGCGAAACGCAGGTCGGGCGGCCGGATCGCGATTAGCCCGCTAAACGCAGGTCGGGCGTGCGGGTCGCCCAGGTGCCGTGCGGCTCCAGGGTGACCAGGCGGACATCGTCTTCCCGGCGCTCAAGGCGTACGACGAGGTAGTCGTCCGACAGACGCTCGGCGGCTCCCTCGCCCCATTCGACGACCAGGGCCGACCGCTCCAGTTCGGTGTCGAGGTCCAGGTCGTCCAGCTGCGAGAGATCCCCGCCGAGCCGGTACGCGTCGACGTGCACCAGCGCGACCCCGGCCGCACCCGCCGGATGCACCCGCGCCAGCACGAACGTCGGCGAGCTGACCCGCCCGCCGACCCCGAGACCGTCCGCGATCCCGCGGGTCAGCGTCGTCTTGCCCGCCCCGAGCGGCCCGGCGAGCAGCACCAGATCGCCCGCACGCAGCGAACGCCCGAGCTCGCGCCCGAAATCCATCGTCGACTCGGGAGTCGGGAAAGCGAAATTCATCAGCGTTGCCACCACCAGGTCCGCCGTTCGGAAGTCTCACCATCGGTGCCCGTGCATCGTTGCACCAAGTCGATCAGGTGGCTGTTCACCAGTTCGGGTTGTTCCAGCTGCACCATGTGTCCCGCGCCGCGCACGCGCACCAGCTCCGCGTCGGGCAGCTCCGCCGCGATCCGCTCGGCGTGCGCGATCGGCGTGAACCGGTCGGAATCCCCGCCGACGACCAGCACGTGCGCGTGCTTCAGCCCGGCGAGCGCGGCGTACCGGTTGTGACTGCCGAGCGTGTCGACGAAGTTCACGAGCCCGCGCACCGGCGTCACTTCGAGCATTTCCAGCATGAAGTCGACGAGCCGCGGAGACACGTCCCGGCTGCCGAAAGCCAGCCTGCGCACGGCTTGCCGGGTCAGCTGCCCTCCCGCCGCGCGCACGAACTCGACGAGCCCCGGCTGCCAGCCGGCCAGCCCGCCGACGCCTCGCGTGAGCGGGTTGTACTTCGAAAGCAGCGACCGCGGCAGCCCCCGCGCGCCGACCTCGCCCGCGGCGGTCGCGATGAACGCGACGCCGCAGACCCGGTCGTCGAACAGTTCGGGATGCTCCGCGGCGAGCTCCATGATCACCATGCCGCCCATCGAGTGCCCCATGAGCACGATGGGCCCCTCCGGCACCACCGAGCGCAGGACCATGTCGAGGTCGCGCGCCAGCTGCTCGATGGTGCTGGTCTCGGCGGTCGCGGCGCCGGATTGCCCGTGCCCGCGATGGTCGTAGTAGACCTGACGCACCCGCGGCAGCTTCAGCGAAGCGAGGTCTCGCCGCTGAAAGTGCCAGCAGCGCTTCGACAACGCGAAACCGTGCACGCCGACGACGGTCAGCTCCGGTTCTCCCCCATCGGCCGGATCGATCTCCTCGACCGCGAGCGGCGTGCCGTCCTCCGCCGCCACTGTCGATGTCCGGTCCGGTTCCAAGTCCCCCAACGGCTCGTCCACGAACGGATCCTCACTCTGCCGCCGCTGCTGTGCGGCGACGGCGATCGCGGCGGCGGTGCCGGTGGCCACCGCACCGACGCCGCCGACGATGGCCAGCAGTCTTCGTGAAGGTGTCACGAGCCTGCCTCCAGATACGTCCGGTGGACCCGCGGGCGGTACATCGAAGTCACGATCTCGTAGTCGATCGTCCCCAGCTTGTCGGCCCATTCCCGCGCCGTGGGCCCGTCCTTGCCGAACAGGATCACCTCACTGCCGATGGACGGCTCGTCGTCTCCGCAGTCGACGATCAGCTGGTCCATGCAGACGCGGCCGACCACCGGCCGCCGCTTCCCGGCAAGCCACACGTCCATGCGGCCGGACAGCGACCGCGGTACGCCGTCCGCGTAGCCGACCGGGACCAGGGCGAGGGTCGTGTCGTGCTCGGCCGTCCAGCTGTGGCCGTACGAAACCGATTCGCCGGACGGGATTCGCTTCGTGAGCACGACGGACGATTTGAAGGTCATCGCCGGGCGCAAGTCGTCTTCGGTGGGCACCGGGTTCAGCCCGTAGATCGCGATCCCGGGGCGAACGAGGTCGAAGTGCAGGTCGGGCCTGGTCAGCACGGCGGCGGAGTTCGCGATATGCCGCATCGGGTTCAGGCCGGCCGCGCGGGCGATGTCGTAGGCCTCGTCGAACCGCTTCGCCTGCGCGTCGATGGAGGGGTGGCCCGGCTCGTCGGCGCAGGCGAGGTGCGACCAGATGGCGACGACCTCGATGAGCGGTTTCGCGGCCGCCGCGGCCTTGACCAGGGCCGGCCATTCCGCAGGTGGGCAGCCGTTTCGACTGAGCCCGGTGTCGATCTTGAGGTGAACCCTGCAGATCGCGTTTAGCCCGCTAAAGTCGCGTGCCCGGCGCGCGCCGTCGACCACGCGGGCCAGCTCGTCCAGGGAGCTCACGGCGACGTCGATGTCTTCGGCGACAGCGGGTGCGAAGTCGGCTTCGGGGGTGTCGAGCCAGCTGAAGAGCCGGACGCCGATCCCGGCCCGGCGCAGCGCGAGCGCCTCACCGAGGGAGCAGGTGCCCAGCCAGGTGGCGCCGCCCTCGACGGCGGCCCGGGCGACCTCGAGGGCTCCGTGCCCGTAGCCGTCGGCCTTGACCACGGCCATCGTCTGGGCCGAAGGGGCGCGGGAAGCGAGCAGGGCGACGTTGTGCCGGATGGCGGACAGGTCGATGACGACCTCGGCACGCGGGAAACTGGCGGTCATAACGACCACCAGTTTCCCACGAACCGGCTCAGGACAGGCGCGCCCCGTCGGTGGCGGAGAACACGTGCAGCTCGTCGGGGCGGATCCGCAGGTGCAGGGTGTCGCCCATGGCCGGCGGTGTGCGCGGGTCCACACGGGTGACGACGTTCGACTTCGCGCCCTCGGCGTCGGTCTCGGCCAGCTTGCCGTAGACGTACGCGTCCGAGCCGAGCTCCTCGACGAGGTCGACCTTGATCGGCAGGGTGCCGTCTTCGCTGGTGGTCACCTCGAGCGACTCGGGGCGGAAGCCGAGAGTGACCGTGTCGCCGTCGGCCTTGGCGAGGATCTCGCGGGTCAGCGGCACCCGGGCGCCACCCAGCTCAGCGCCGTCTTCAGTGAGCTTCGCGGTGACGAGGTTCATCGCGGGCGAGCCGATGAAACCGGCGACGAAAGCGTTTGCGGGCTTGTCGTACAGGGCGCGCGGGGTGTCGCACTGCTGCAGGAGACCGTCCGAGAGGACGGCGACCCGGTCGCCCATCGTCATGGCCTCGACCTGGTCGTGCGTGACGTAGACGGTGGTGACGCCGAGGCGGCGCTGCAGCGCGGCGATCTGCGTACGGGTGGAGACACGCAGCTTCGCGTCGAGGTTCGACAGCGGCTCGTCCATGAGGAAGACCTGCGGCTCGCGCACGATGGCGCGGCCCATCGCGACACGCTGGCGCTGACCACCGGAGAGCGCCTTCGGCTTGCGGTCGAGGTACTGCTCGATGTCGAGCAGCTTGGCCGCGTCGAGCACCTTCTGCTTGATCTCCGAAGCCGGACGACCCGCGATCTTCAGCGCGAAGCCCATGTTCTGGCCCACGGTCATGTGCGGGTACAGGGCGTAGTTCTGGAACACCATCGCGATGTCGCGGGCGCGCGGCGGCAGCTGCGTGACGTCGCGGTCACCGATCCACACGGCGCCTTCGTCGATGTCCTCGAGGCCGGCGAGCATCCGCAGGCTGGTGGACTTGCCACAGCCGGAAGGCCCGACCAGCACGAGGAACTCGCCGTCGGCGATCTCGAGGTCGAGTGCGTCCACGGCGGGCCGCTCGGAGCCCGCGTAGCGCCGGGTCGCCTTGTCGTAGGTGATCGTGGCCATCGGTTCAGTCCTCTTTCGGTTTCGCGGAATTGCCGTGCCCGAGTTCGCGGGCTTCGAGATGCCGCTGCTGGATCCGGCGCCCTTCGGCGCGGTCCGCTTCGGTCGGCTCGAGTGGGGTGTAGCCGTGCTGTTCTTGCCAGCGGGGAGGTTCCGTGCTGGAAGCGAGGGCCCAAGCCGCCTGCCTCGCGGCACCGACCGCGACGTACTCGGCGACTTCGGGGATGACGACGGGCACGCCGAACACGATCGGCGCGACCGCGCGGACGGCGGCCGACTGCGCGCCACCTCCGATCAGGAGGACGCGACGGACTTCGAGCCCCTGTTCGCGCAGGGCGTCGAGCCCGGCGGCCAGACCGCACAGCATGCCTTCGACGGCCGCGCGGGCGAGGTTTTCGGGCGTCATGTTCGCGCGGGTCAGGCCGAAGAGCGTGCCGTTGGCGTCCGGGAGGTTCGGCGTCCGCTCACCGTCGAGGTACGGCAGGAAGGTGAGGCCGCCGGAACCGGGCGTGGCGGCGAGCGCCAGCTTGTCGAACTCGGCGAGCTCGACGCCGAGCATCGCGGACGTGGCCGTGAGCACGCGGGCCGCGTTGAGGGTGCAGGCCAGCGGGAGGAACCGGCCGGTGGCGTCGGCGAATCCCGCGACGATGCCGGAGGGGTCGGCGCTCGCCGTCTCGGAGACGCCGAACACGGTGCCGCTGGTGCCGAGCGAGACCACGACGTCGCCGGGGAGGAGTTCGAGACCGAGGGCGGCGGCCATGTTGTCGCCGGTTCCGGCCGAGACCAGGATCCCGTCCGCGGTGTGGCCCGCGGCTTCGGCGGGGCCGATGACCTTGGGCAGTTCGGGTGTGCGGCCGCCGAAGGCGTGCGCGAGGAGGTCTTGGCGGTATTCGCCGGTGGCGGGCGAGAAGTATCCGGTGCCGGAGGCGTCGCCGCGGTCGGTGACCGGCTCGGCGCCGTCGCCCAGCAGCCGCCAGGTCAGCCAGTCGTGCGGGAGCAGGACGCGGGCGACGCGATCGGCCAGTTCGGGCTCGTTCTCCGCCATCCAGCGCAGCTTCGTGACGGTGAAGCTGGCGACCGGCAGCGAACCGACGGACTTCGCCCAGTTCTCGGCGCCGAGTTCGGCGCCGAGGTCTTCGGCCGCCTTCGCGGACCGGGTGTCGTTCCACAGCAACGCGGGCCGGACGACCTCGCCGGCTTCGTCGAGGGCGACCATGCCGTGCTGCTGCCCGCCGATGCCGATGGCGCCGACGCCGTCGAGGAGGCCGTCCGTGGCCTCGCGGAACGCGTCCCACCACGCGGAGGGCGCGACCTCGGTGCCGTCGGGATGCGAGGCGCGGCCGGTGCGGACGATCTCGCCGGTGCTCGCGTCGCAGACGACGACCTTCGTCGACTGGGTCGACGAGTCGATTCCGGCGACCAGGTCAGAACTCATATTCCGGCCCCTCCGGTGCGCATTCGACCTGCTCGATGGCGGTCCCCGCGGTCAGCGCCGCCTCGATCTCCTCGGTCGGCGTCTCTTCGTCGGTGATCAGGAGGTCGTAGTCGCCGATGTCGCCGTACGCGTAGGTGGCGGTGCGGCCGAACTTGGAGTTGTCGACGACCAGGACGTTGCGATCGGCGGTGCGCAGCGCGGCCTTCTTGAGCTCGGCGTAGTCCTGGACCGGATGGAACAGGCGGCCGACCGCGACCGCGGCGACCGAGACGAACGCGATGTCGGCGTGCGTGCGGTCGAGGAACGCGACGACGTCCGGGCCGGCGCACGAGTCGAACTCGTGGTGGTAGCGCCCGCCAGCCAGGACGACCTCGACGCTCTTGGCGGACCCGAGGATGCGGGCGGCTTCGAGCGAGTTGGTGATGACGGTGAGGTCCTCGACCTGGCCGAGGCGGCGGACGAGCGGGAAGAGCGTCGTCGAGTCGTCGACGAAGACCGTCTGGCCGGAGTGGACGTGTGCCGCGGCGGCCTCGCCGAGCGCGTCCTTGGTGGCCTGGTTGAAGGTGTCGCGGAAGCGGGCGGCCGACTCCATGGTCGTCGCGGGGTAGGCCTCGACCTTGCCGCGGAGTTTGCGGAGGAGGCGGCGGTCGGCGAGGTCGTCGAGGTCGCGATGCATCGTCATCAGGCTGACGCCGAAGCGGGTGGTGAGGTCGTCGATGCGGACCTCGCCGGTGGCGATGACGTGGTCGAGGATCTCCTGGCGTCGCTGCTCGACGGCGGCGTCCGAGGGCCTGGTCTTAGACATGGGCGACACCGTTCACGACCCGGACCTTCGCGGTCTCGGCGGGGTGGGTGTCGGCGCTCACACCTGCTTCTTACCAGATTATTCGCATGGAGTTAACACGTAACTCGATAACTCCCGCATTTTTTCCCACTCGCGCCGCCTGCCCCGCCGACCCGCGTTTTGCGGGCTAACCGCGCTCTGATGGCGCCTGCCCGCAGAATGTGGGTATCTGAGGGCGCCCGACCGCAGAGCGCGGTTAGGGGGCAAAACGCAGGTCGGGGCCCTGGTCAGGAGGTCAGGGAACGAACGGACCGGAGGGCATCGGGGATCGCGCCGAGGATGCCGGAGGCCGAGGTGGGGGCGCCGTCGGCCGCGAGGGACCCGGCGAGCGAGTGGACGTGCGCGGCCGCCCCGGCAGCCAGCCACGGATCGAGCCCGGCGGCGAGCAGCGCGCCCACCAGACCGGACAGCACGTCGCCCGAACCCGCCGTCGCGAGCCACGACCCCCGCGGCGTGTTCACCAGCGCGCGCCCGTCCGGTGCCGCGACCACCGTGCAGTGCCCCTTCAGGAGCACGACCGCGTCGTATTTCCGCGCGGCCGCCCGCGCCGCCGCGACCCGGTCCGCCCCCGGCGGCGAACCCATCAGCCGCTCGAACTCCCCCGCGTGCGGAGTCAGCACGAGCGGCGTGTCCGGATCGCGCGCGTCGAGCACGTCGGGCGAACGCGCGATGATCGTCGTCGCGTCGGCGTCCGCGCACACCGGCACGCCGCGGCCGAGCACGAACCGCAGCACGTCCCGGCCCTCGTTCCCAGTGCCGATGCCCGGCCCGACGACCCACGCCTGCACCCGGCCCGCGTCGGTCACCGACCCCGTCGCGATGACCTCGGGCCACTGCCCGCGCACGACGTCCGCCGCGTGACCGGCGTACCGCACCAATCCGGACGTCGCCCGGACCGCCGCGCCGGCCGCGAGCACGGCCGCCCCCGGATACGTCGCCGACCCGGCGGCCACCCCGACCACGCCCTGGCTGTACTTGTCGTCGGCCGGACCAGGCACCGGCCACGCGGCGGCGACATCCGCCGTGTCGAGCCGTTGCAGATCGGGCTCAGTGAGACGCAGTCCGATATCCACCAAGAAGACCTCGCCGCAGGACGCGGGAGCCAGGGCGTGCACCGGCTTGAGCGCGCCGAAGGTGACCGTCCGGTCGGCCACGACCGCCGGACCGTCGACGGCGCCGGTGTCCGGATCAACCCCGCTCGGCAGGTCCACGGCCAGCACCGGCGCGCTCACGTGCTCCAGCAGCGCTGCGGCGTCCGGCCGCAATGGCCCGCGCGCCGAGATCCCGACGATCCCGTCGACGACGAGGTCGGCCCGCCGAATCCACTGTGGACCGTCCTCAAGGGACACGACCTTGCCGCCGGATCGCTTCAACGCGGCCAAACCCGGGCCGTGCGCGCGTTCGGGCTTCAGCAGGATCGCGGAGACGGCCACGTTGCGGCGACGCAGGAACGCGCCGGCCCACAGGGCGTCACCACCGTTGTTCCCCGACCCGACGAGCAGCGTCACGCGCCGCCCGGACACCGAACCAGTGTGCTCAGCCAGCATCTCGGCGGCGTGCACCGCGAGCCCGAAAGCCGCGCGACGCATGAGCTCGCCGTCGGGAGTGACGGCGAGCAACCGGTCTTCCGCCGCGCGAATCCGTTCCGTGGTCCAGATTCCCTGCACGACGCCTCCGGTCTCTATTCGACGGTGACCGACTTCGCCAGGTTACGCGGCTTGTCGACGTCGTACCCGCGCGTGCGGGCGATCTCGGCGGCCAGCACCTGCAGCGGCACCGTGGAGACCAGCGGCTGCAGCAGGGTCGGGACGGCCGGGATCTCGATCAGTTCGTCGGCGAACGGGCGGACGGTCTCGTCGCCCTCTTCCGCGATCACGATCGTGCGGGCGCCGCGTGCCTGGATCTCGCTGATGTTCGACACCAGCTTCGAGTGAAGCACCGCGCGTCCCTTGGGCGACGGCATCACCACGACGACGGGCAAGCCTTCTTCGATCAGCGCGATCGGGCCGTGCTTGAGCTCGCCGGCCGCGAAGCCCTCGGCGTGCATGTACGCCAGTTCCTTGAGCTTCAGCGCGCCTTCGAGGGCGACCGGGAACCCGACGTGACGGCCGAGGAACAGTACGGCCTTCGAGTCGGCGATCCGGCGGCCGAGGTCGCGGACCTGGTCCACAGTGGACAAGACCTTCTGCACCGCGGCCGGCATCGCCTCGAGTTCGGCGAACTCGCGGGCGACCTCGTCCGGGTACTTGGTGCCGCGGGCCTGCGCGAGGGCCAGGCCGACCAGGTAGTTGGCCGCGATCTGCGCGAGGAACGCCTTGGTCGAGGCGACACCGATCTCCGGACCGGCGTGCGTGTAGAGGACGGCGTCGGACTCACGCGGGATCTGCGCGCCGTTGGTGTTGCAGACGGCCAGGACGCGGGCCTTCTGCTCGCGCGCGTGACGGACGGCTTCGAGGGTGTCCGCGGTCTCGCCCGACTGGGAGACGGCGACGACCAGCGTCGCGCGGTCCAGCACCGGGTCGCGGTAGCGGAACTCGCTGGCCAGCTCGACCTCGACCGGGAGGCGGCACCAGTGCTCGATCGCGTACTTGGCGACGAGGCCCGAGTGGTACGCGGAACCACAGGCGACGACGAAGACCTTGTCGACGTCGCGCAGGTCCTGGTCGGAGATGCGCTGCTCGTCCAGGATGATCCGGCCGCCGTCGAAGTGGCCGCGCAGCGTGTTCGCCAGCGCCTCCGGCTGCTCCTCGATCTCCTTGAGCATGAAGTACTCGTGGCCGCCCTTTTCCGCGGCCGAGAGGTCCCAGTCGACGGTGAACGGCTTGGCCTGGGCGGCGTCGCCGTGGAAGTCGGTGACCTCGTAGCCGTCGCGGGTGATCACGACGAGCTGATCCTGGCCGAGCTCGACCGCCTCGCGGGTGTGCTCGATGAACGCGGCGACGTCGGAAGCGACGAAGTGCTCCCCCTCGCCGACGCCGACGACCAGCGGCGACGAACGACGGGCTGCGACGACGGTGTCCGGCTGGTCGGCGATGGTCACGACCAGCGTGAACGCGCCCTCGAGACGACGGCAGACGGCGGCGACGCTGGCCGCGAAGTCGCCCTTCGTGTCGCCCTCGGTGTAGGCGCGGGAGATGAGGTGCGCGGCGGTCTCGGAGTCGGTGTCGCTCGCCATCTCGACGCCTTCGGCCTCGAGCTCGGCGCGCAGGGCGGCGAAGTTCTCGATGATGCCGTTGTGCACGACGGCGACGCGCTGGGAGGCGTCGCGGTGCGGGTGCGAGTTGCGGTCGACCGGGGCGCCGTGGGTGGCCCAGCGGGTGTGGCCCATCCCGGCGGTGCCGGTGAAGGCGTCCCTGCCGACAGTGTCGAGCTGGGTCTCCAGGTTGGCCAGGCGGCCCGCTTTGCGCTCGACGTTCAGCGCGCCGGCGCCGTCGAGGACCGCGACGCCTGCCGAGTCATAGCCGCGGTACTCCATCCTGCGCAGGCCGCCGATGACGACGTCCAGGGCCGGGCGGTGTCCGACGTATCCCACGATTCCACACACGGCCACCAGCCTAACGACGGGAATCCGGCCTCCTCGCCCGGGCGCCCACGCGTCGCGTTTAGCGGGCTAAACGCGACGCGCAGGGCGGCGCGCGGGCCGGACGGGGGTGCGGGCAGTAAGGTCACGACCATGGCCAGCAAGCCCAAGCAGCTGCTCGCGGAGCTGTCCCACCCAGGTCCGCACGACGTTCTGCGCGGCAACCTCGCCCTGGTCGGACTGCCCGGTGTCGTGTTCACGCCCCGTTCCGGGCTCGGTCTGCCCGCGATCGCCTTCGGGCACGGCTGGCTGCAGCCGACCGGGAGCTACCGGCATCTGCTCCGGCACCTCGCGAGCTGGGGCATCGTCGCGGCGGCTCCGGCCACTCAGCGCGGGCCGCTGCCTTCGCACCGGCTGCTGGCCGGCGACCTGCTCACCACGCTCGAGCTGATCACGACGGTCCGCCTCGGACCGGACGGCATCAGCGTCGACCCGGCGAAGCTCGGCCTCGCCGGGCACTCGACCGGCGGTGGTTCGGCGGTGCTGGCCGCCGCGCAGGCGGCCGAGAACGACGAGCGGCCCGAGATCCGCGCCGTCGCGACCATCACTCCCGCGCAGACGCTGCCGTCGGCGACGGTGTCGGCCCGGTCGGTGACCGTGCCCGGCCTGCACCTCGCGGCGAGCGAAGACCTGGTCGCGCCGCCGGTCGGCCATGCCGAAGCCATCGCGGACGCGTGGGGCGGGCCGGTGCAGCTGCGCAAGCTCGGGAAGTCGTCGCACCTCGGCGTCACCGAAGGCAGGCACTGGAGTCAGCTGTTGCTGCACGGGAAGCCGCACCGCGGGACCCAGCAGCTGGCGCGGGCGCTGTTCACCGCGTTCTTCCTCACGCATCTGACGGGGACGACGAAGTACCAGCCCCTGCTGGACGCCGACGTCAAACGCGCCCCCATCGAGCTCCAAGACGAGCCCGCCGCCTGACCGCCCCGGATCGCGTTTAGCGGGCTAAACGCGATCCGGGGGTGAAGCAGGTCAGTCGACCATCCACGAGTTGTTCGAGAAGTCGTCGTCGTCGAAGCCCTTGTCGTCACGGGCGTGACGACCACGACGGCGCGCGGGCGTGCCAGGCGCTTCAGGCGCTGCGGCACTCGGAGCGGGCGTCGGCGCCTGAGGCGGGACGTCCACCGTCGCCGGCATCCCGGGCACCCCAGGAGCGACCGGAGGAGGCGGCGGAGGCGCCACCGGCCGCGGCGCGTCAGGCCGCGCCCCGAACTCGGCGAACCTGGCGTCCGGCTTGTCGTCGTCCTCGATGTCGAAGCCGATGGTGTGGCTGCGGTCGGCGGTCGTCTTGCCGGTCAGCCAGCCGCCCGCCTCCTTGCTCCGCTTCCCCAGCTCCTGCATGTGAGCGGCGTACTTGTCGTGGATGGCGGCGTCCTTCTGCATGGTCTCCACCGCCTGGGCCTTGGCGTCGGCGAGATGCCGCTCCCGCAGCCCGCGCTGCTCCAACTGCTCCGTGATGGCGGCGTCCTGCCTGGACATGGCGGCCGCCAGCCGGTCGACAGCGCTCATCGGTCCTCCCTCGTTCCCCGGTCAGGCGATCATCGCTCGTAGCTGATCGAACGGTCGCCACCCTCGTCGTCGAGCGATCCGCTGATCCGGCCGCCCGCACCACTGGTCTCGAAAATGCCACCCTCGACGCGGTACTGGCTCGACCCGCGCTGCGTGTCACCCCCGCCACCGCCTGCCGCGCCGCCCATGGCGCCCATGCCACCCATCATGCCGCCCATTCCGGCGGGCGAGCTTCCGGCACCGGCACCGCCGGCACCCGCGGGCGCCGGATCCATCCCGCCGGGAGCCATCCCGAGACCGCCTTCGGCCCCGGCCGGCTGCGCGCCGCCTCCGGACTGCATACCCGCTTCCAGCGACCCGGCTTCGTTCAGCGAGCCCGCCGAAGCACCCTCCATGGGGCTCCCGAGCGCGCCTTCGAAGCTGCCGCCGCCTCCGCCGCCACTGGCGGTCGGCACGGTGCCATCGCCACCGGCACCCGAAGCGCCACCACCACCGGCGGCCTCGGCTCCTGCGGACGCCCCGGCGGTCCCTTCGGCGCCGACACCGACCTCGACTCCGCCAGGAGCACTGAAGCCGCTGCCACCGCCACCGCCACCGCCGGGAGCCATCCCGGCCTCGGCCGGAGCGGGCATCGTGCGGATGTCGTCGGTCTTGCCGGGCTGCGGGTTGCCGGGATTCCGGTCGTCGAGACCGTTCTTGAGGTCGTCGCCGGGCTTGAGTTCCTTCTTCTCACCCTTTTCGTCGAGGGTGTAGGTGGTCGGCTCGCCCTTGCCGTCGTCGACGGTCACCACGGTCGGGCCGTTCGGACCGTCCGGCTGCTCGGCGGTGATCTTGAGGTTGCCGTCCTGGATGTGGATCTTGCCGTCCGGGCCGGGCCGGTAGACGCCGTCGGGGCCGGGCTCGCCTTCCTTGACCGTGCCCTTCGGCCCGAACTCGCCGTCCTTACCGTCCTTACCCTCTTCGCCGGGCTTGCCGTCCTCGCCCTTCGGGTCGTCGAAGTCGAGCTTGTAGTCCTTCTCGTTGCCCTTGCCGTCGTCGACCTTGATGTCCATTTTGCCGTCTTTATCCGGCTCGGTCATCTCGATCTTGTTGTCGCCCTTTTGGACGGTCATGGTGTCCTGACCGTCGATGCCGTCCTTGATCGCCTCACCCGTCGCGGGGTCGATCGGGTACGGCTTGCCGGTCTCGGGGTCGATTTCCAGCGGCTTGCCGGTGACCGGGTTCGTGCCCTCGGCGGGCTTGTCCTCGGGCTTCGGCGTCTCGGGGACCTCCGCGGCCGGTGGCGTGCCGGCACCGCCACCACTGCCGCTTCCACCGCCGCTCCCGCTGCCACTTCCACCGCCGCTACCGCTGCCACCGCCGCTGCCGCCGCCGGTGTCGTTGCCCTTGCCCTTGCCGTCATCGGGGGGCGTCTTCTCGGACCCGGGCGCGGGGAACGGGTTCGTGTAGTCCTCCATGAACCGCGAAAGTTCGTGGTACTGCGTGTTGATCGTCTCGGTCGCGTTCTTGCAGAGCTTCTTGAAGTTCTCGTACCGCTCACCGAATTCGGTGGCGAAAGAACCCTTCAGCCACTGCTTCGCGGCCCCGATCGCGTAATCCTTGTTCTCGTCGTTCAGCTTGCAGTCGTCGTGACGCAGCCGTTCGGCGAGGTTGTTGCCCGGACACGCGGAGTCGAGCCAGTACGCGACGTCCATGAGCTTTTCTTTGGAATCGACCTTGCCGTTCGCGATGTCGACGACCTGCTTCGCGATGTACAGGGGTGCAGTCGCGACCTTGTCGACCCGGAGCTTCAGCGTCTCGTCGACCTTCAGCTTGAGCGCGCTGTAGATCTTGTCGATGGTCGAAGGCACCAGTTTGATGGCGCCTTCCATTTGCGCGATGAGTTCTTTCGCGTCGGGCTGGATCCGCTGCTCGTACTTGACCTTCGCGGCCGTCGCGCCCTCGCCCTTCCAATCGTGGAAGAGCGTGGTCAGCGCCGAACTCGCGTCCTTCTGGGTCTGCTCGACGATCTTCTTGGCGTCGGAGAGGTCATCGACCTCGTCGAACATCTTCTGGAAATTGATCTCGCGGTTCTCGTGGAACCGGTCCCAGATGTCGGTCTTGTAGCTGATTTCGCCCGACTTCTCCGGCATCTTGTTCCAGACCTGCTCGGCCCAGTCGGAGAAGAAGTCCAGTGCCGGCTTTCCGAGGTCGAGCACCTGGTCGGATTTGGTGGTCGCGCCCCCGGCGGCCGGCCGGGACATGGAGTCGAGGTCCTTGTCGGCCTGTTTCGTCTCGGCCGCCTGCTTCTTGTCCCCGGCCGCGTTCGAGTCACGTTCGGCGACGGCCTTCTTGTAGGCCGCTTCCCGGTCACCCCACGGCATCATCAAGGCGTCTTTGGTGCCCTGAGTGACGTAGGGGTCCTTCAGCATTTCGTCGATCTGTGCCTGCGTCGGTTGACTCATTACTGGGCTCCCGCCTTGTTGGCAGCCGCGGCGTTCGCCTGGTCGGAAGAGGTGTATCGGGTCGACGCGGTGCTGACGCCGCCGGCGAGCTGGGTGAGCTGGCCCGCGTAGCCCTTCATCGCGTCGGAAATGGCGAGAATCCCGGTGGCATAACCCTTTTGATAGTCCTTGTGGACCCGGCCGAAGTTCTCGGGCGCGACCTGGGTCGGCCCCACCTTCCCCGCCTCGGACGTCGTTTTCTCAGCCGCGCGCTCCAACGACGTCGACGCCGTGAGCATCGCCTCTGAATCGGCTTTGTAGCCCCCGTCCGGCATGACCGGTGCCCCCTTCGTCCCGCTGTATCCGCCTCGTTGTCCTACCTACGACGCACGCCGACGGCATCAGGTGCCGTCGCATATGCACACAGAATGTACCCACCGGTCATCGAGACCGCAGGGACATTCACACCTTTGCTAACTCAAACGATTTCGGCGCAAGAAGCCTGGTAGACCGCGTTTTCGCGGTTTCGCGCCCGCCTCGACGGCCTCGGCGAGCACGGTCGCCGCGCCCCGGATGTCGACCAGGCGGTCCAGCTCGTCGAGGTCGAGGTCGACACCGAACTCCACCTCGACGGTCGCCAGGAGCCGGACGCGGCGCCGGGAGTCGACCCCCATCTCGGCGAAGGGCGTGTTCTCGTCGATGGTCTCCGGATCGACGTCGAAGGTCTCGCAGACGAGGGCCTTGATCTCGTCGACGTACTCGCTCCCGTCAGCTGCCATGGGTGGATTCTGTCCCATCCGCCGTCCAGTACCGCGTTCTGGCCGCGGAACGCGCGACCTTGCCGCTGGAGGTCCGCGGGAGGCCGCCGGGTTTCACCAGGAAGAAGGCGCGGAGACGCACGTCGTGTCGCTCGGCGACGGCACGAGTAGCGGCTCGCTCGATCTCGGATTCGTCGAAGTCGGGGGCCTTCCGGGCGCGCTCGGCGACCACGACGACGCCCTCGCCTTCGTCGCCGTCGACCGAGAAAGCGGCGACCCGCTCGGGCCCGAGAAGGGGATGCGAGGCGGCGACCGTCTCCTCGATGTCGTGCGGGCTGTGGTTGCGGCCGTCGATGATGATCAGGTCCTTGATGCGGCCCGTCACCGACAGCCTGCCGTCACGGATCGTGCCCAGGTCGCCGGTGCGGAGCCAGCCGCCCTCGCCGTCGAGTCCGGCGTCGAACACCTCGGCGGTCAAGTCCGGACGCCGCCAGTACCCGGCCGCCACGTTGGGCCCCTTCACCCAGATCTCGCCCACTTCGCCTTTAGCGGGCAAAACGCGATCCGGGGTGGGGACGACGCGGATCCGCTGTCCCCTGGGCCAGCCGATCTCGACGACCTCCCGGCCGTCCACTTCGGTCACCACGGGGCCGTCGGAATCGCCGCTGGCGACGTAGACCGTGGCCTCGGCAAGACCGTAGGACGGCCGGAACGCGCCACGCGGGAAGCCGTGGGGTTCGTAAGCGGCGAGGAACTCCCGGACGGTCGCCGCCCGGACCGGTTCGCTGCCGCTGAGCGCGATCGACACCGTCGAAAGGTCGTACTCGGCGCGCTTCGCCTCGGGCACGGCCTCGGTCACCAGGTCGTACGCGAAGTTCGGGGCCGCCGTGAGCGTGTTCGGATAGGACGACATCAGCAGCAGCCAGCGCTCCGGCCGCCGGATGAACTCCAGCGGCGTGATGAACACCGTCCGGCCGCCGGAGTGCATCGTCCCCGCGAGCAGTTGCGCCAGCCCCATGTCGTGGAAGAACGGGATCCAGCCGACGCACGTGGTGCGCTCGTCGACGTCGTAGGCGTCGCAGATCTGCCAGCAGGCGGCCGACAACGCCCGATGCGTGACGATCACGCCCGCCGGTGATCGCGTCGTGCCGGAGGTGTACTGCAGGTAGGCGGGGTCTTCGGGGGAAACCGGCGAGGGCAGCGACCGGTCCGCCGGATCCGCCGGCAGGGTGTCGACGGCGATGATCTCGCGGGGCGCCGGAACCGGCTCGGTCGCGGCGAACTCCGTCAGCCGCTCGACCAAGGCTTCCGAGGTGAGCCAGATGTCGGCGTCGCAGTCGTTGAGCACGCCGACCAGTCGCTCGCGGTGAGCGCGGACGTCCGGCGCGGACAGTGGCACCGCGACGGCCCCGGCGTACAACGCGCCGAAGAACGCGACGACGTAGGAGAGGTCCTGCCGCGCCGTGATCGCGACGCGGTCTCCCGGCTGGATCACCGCACGCAGCTTCGCCGCGACCGCCCGGACGTGGACGAGCAGCTCCGCCCAGGTCAGCGTGTCCTCGACGGGTTCGTGCCGGTTCGAGCAATCGAGGTGCGTGTACGCCGGGCGCTCGACGTCGGCGCGTTCGAGCAGCCGCCGTACTAGCGGGGTCCGCAGAACTTCTTCGGGGACTTCTGAGCGCACTGGCACATCCTCCGGCCGCGGCATGGGCATCATACGAACGTGGACGACTTCTTCGTGCTGGACGATCCGGCGGATCGCGTCAAGGCCCTGCGCGGCCGCGAGCTCAGCTCGAACCCGGGCGGCGCCGCGGCCGAGACCCCGAACCTCCTGCTGATGGACGGCGCGGACCACCGGCGGCTGCGCGCGGTCGTCAAGGAGGTCATCGCCCTGGTGGAGCCGCTTCCGGAGGCCGTGCTCACCGACCTCCGGAGCGCGATTAGCCCGCTAAAGTCGCTCCGGCGGTTCGATCTGGTGGCCGATTTCGCCAGGCCCGCGGCGGCCAGGGTGACGGAGGCGGTGCTCGGCACGGTCGAGCCGCTCGGCGAGAAGCTGCTGACGAACCTTTCGGAGACCGCCGCGAACCTGGACGTCTGGTCGGGCGGGCCCGCCGGTGCCGACACCGCCGCGCTGAGGGTCGCGATGTTCTTCCTGAAGGCGACGGCCGTCGAAGGCGGCGGGTTGGCGCTGCTCCGCGAAGCACACGAAGCGGGCCGGATCACCGAGGACGAGCTGATGATCACGCCGGTGATGCTCGCCCACGCGGCGTACGAGAACTCCATGAACTTCCTCGCCCTCGCCGGCCTCGAACTCCTACGCCGCCCCGACGCTCTCGACGACGTACGCGGCCTGATCCACGAAGTCGCCCCGACCCGCTTCGCCGCTCGACGCGTGACCACGCCGTTCTCCTTGGCGGGCAGGGACTTCACGACCGGGGACAAACTGGCCATCCCGCTGGGCCCCGACGCCGAGCTCGCCTTCGGCCTCGGCAGGCACACCTGTCCCGGCTCGCGGGTCGCGGTCGCCGAGGGCGAAGCCGCGCTTCGCGCCCTCGCCGAGATCCTGACTCCCGACCACGTCGCCGAAGACGTGCGATACAAGACGCACGCCGTCTTCCACGGCGTCGAGCGGGCCATCGTCACGCTGCGGACCTGACCGCTCAGGTCGCCAGCCAATCGGTGTTGGCGAAATCGTCGTCGTCACCCCGCGCGGCCGCCGCCCGCCGGTGCCGCCCGGCCGGACGCTCTTCCGGCACGGGAGCCGGCGCAGGCGGCGGAGGTGTCGGTGCGGGAGGAGCGGGCGGCCGGAACGCGACCGGCTGCTCCTCCGCCGTCCGATACCCGGCCCGACGCTCGTTCTCGGCCTCGTCTTCCTCGAACCCGAAGTCGCCGTCGTCCTCGACCTTCTCGCTCAACGTCGACTCGGTCGCCCAACCACCCGCGGCCTTGGCCTTGCGGTTGCGCTCCTGCAGCCGGACGATGACGCCGCCCTGGATCTTCGACTGCTTGTCGAACTTCTCCTTGGCCTCGGCGAGCGCCTCTTCACGGCGTTTGTCGAGCAGGGCCATCCTGGCGGAGTTCTCACTCTCCAGATTCGCCAATTTGCTCTTCATCGCGGCAAGCGCGTCCTCGGAACCCACGGTCAGTCCTCCCTCGCTGATGCCGGCCGCTAACGGAACCCGATGACACCGTCGTCGTCGAGAGAACCGCTGATCCGGCTGCTCGACGTCGCCGTGTCGAAGAGGCCGCCGTCGACGCGGTAACCACTCGAGGAACGCTGCTGGTCCTCGCCACCGCCGCCGCCCGCGCCGGCACCACCCATCATGCCGCCGCCCATCATGCCCATTCCACCGCTCATGGCGGCGGCCTGGTCGCCGCCCCCGCCCGGCGCCGAGCCGAGCCCCGAGGTCGCGGAGGTGGACGCGCCGCCGCCGGCACCCGCCGGATCGGAGGTCTCGCCGAGTGCACCGTCGTCACCCATGGGATTGCTCAGTGACTGCGGTGATGTCGACTCCGAATCCGCGGCCGGCGTGGGCTGCTCGGTGACGGCTGCCGGGACTTCGTCCGCGCCGGAAGCCGGAACGTCGTGCGTCCGCACGGACTGGGCTTCCCCTTGCGACGCCGGCTCCGGAGCGGCCTGCGCCGTCGCGTGGTCCCTCGCCATCGCCTCCACGGGCTGGCCGGAAACGTGCTCGGCGGCGTGCCTGCCGCCCGGCACCGCGGCGTCCGAACGAGCCTCGGCGGCGCCGCCACCGGCTCCAGCGGCCGTCTTGGCCACGGGATTCTCTTCGCCAAGGGTGTACGTCGTCGGCTTGCCGCTGCCGTCGTCGACCGTCACCCGAGTGGGCCCATCCGGCCCGTCCGGCCGCTCCGCGGTGATCTTGAGCGCGCCGTCCTCGATGTGGATCTTGCCGTCCGGACCGGGTTTGAACGCCTGGTCGTCCACACGCGGAGCGTCCGGTCGTTGTGCGGTGTCACGATGGATCGCGCCGCCCGTCGCGGTGTCCCCGCCGGGTCCGCGGTTCGGGGTGTCGTCCGGCAACGGCCGCGAGTCACCGAAGTCGAGCTTGTAGTCCTTCGGCTGCCCTGAGCCGTCGTCGACCGAGATCCCCATCTTGCCGTCCTTGCCGGGCTCGGCCATGGAGATCTTGTGATCGCCCTGCTCGACGGTGACGGATTCCGGGCCTTCCGGCTTGACCGCCTCTCCGGTGCGCGGATCGATCGGGTACGCCTCGCCGGTCTCCGGGTCGACTTCGAGCGGCTTCTCCGTGACGGGGTTGATGTTCGGGTCCGGAGGGCTCGGCGGTGCCGGCGGGGCGGGAGGGTTCGCGTCGCCGATCGGCGTGGTGTTGCCGCCGCCACCGCTACCGGGCCCTGTGCCGGGACCGCCGGTGTGCCCGCCGCCGTTCTCCTGGCCTCCGCCGGTCTTGAACCCACCGCCCGACGTTCCGGCGGCCGCGTCGAGATTGACGAACGGGTTCTCTTCGAGCTGGCTGAAGAAATCGGTCAGCCCTTGCCAAGCCCCGGCGACCGCGGTGTGCGTGTTGGCGCACATGGTCCGGAAGTCGTTCAGGTACTTCGAGCAGAACGGATTGAAGGTTCCCGACAGGTAGCTTTTGACCTGTCCGATGATGTGCTCGATCGTGTCGTCGTCGAGGTCGCAGTCGTCGTCGTTGATCATGTCGCGCGACTGCTGGTCGAGGAACTTCGAGCAATGCTTGAAGTCGTCCTGGCTGGCGTTGTTGCCGAGCTCCGCGATGCGGATGATCCGGTCCAGATCCTGCGCGGTCACCTCGCCGATCCGGTCGCACGAAGCCTTGATCATCCAGTCGGCCTTGTCGCGACAGAACTTCGCGACCGATCCGGCCGCCGTCATCATCGCGACGGCCGCGTGCTCCGCGCCGTCGGCGACGACCTTCGTCTTGGCCTCGTAGTTCTGCTGATAGGTCCGCGCCTGATCGGCGGCGGCCCCCTCCCAGCCCCCGAGGTTCTTGTTCATCTCTCCGGAAACGTCCCCGGAGGACGTCGCGACCGCTTCCTTCAGCTTCGTGAACTCGTCGGCACCGGCCGCGAATTTGCCGAACGGGATCTTCCGCTGCTGGTCGTACAGCTCACGCAGCTGGTTGACGTCGACCGGAGCGCCGGAATGCACCGCCGCGACCGAACGGTTGTAGAGCGGGACGAAGGTCTCGATGTTCTGGAACGACGCTTTGCCGAAGTCCAGGATCTGGTCCGAGGTCTCTGCGGCGGGATTGGTGGCGGTCGCCTTGGAGGCCATCTGATCGAGGCCCGCCCTGGCGTCGGCGTTGGCCTTCCGGTTCGCCTGGCGTCCTTCTTCGGCGAACTTGTCGACATAACCCTTGGCGTTGCCGTACGCGACCTGGACGCTTTCTTCCAGGCTGTTGATCACCGGGATGTCGGACAGCATCCCGCCCCAGAAGTTGTTCCCGTTGAGATCGCCTTCGCTGATCTTCATCTGCGCCTTTACGGCGTCACGGAATCCGTTCTTGTCCTCATCGCTGGCGAAGCCGACCTCGTCGGGGTCTTCGTCTTCGATGTAGTCGATGTACTGGAGGGCGAGATCCCGACGGACGTCCCAGGGGATGCGCTCGTCATTGATGATCTGCTCGACCTCGGCGCGGGTCGGGAGGTCGTCTTCTTCCTGGGCGGTCACCGGCCACTCGCTTTCACGGCCTGGTTCGCGTCGGCCTCGTTGGCCTCGTACTTGCCACCCGACGCGTTCAGTTTCTGCGCGAACAGGTCAGCGGCCTTGAGGTAGCTGTCGGCCATGTTCGCCAGCCGCGTGACGGCGGGCCGGTACGGGCCGTAGCTCTCCTGGTGTCCCTGCCCGAAGTCCATCGCGATCAGCTGGATGTCCTTGACCGCGGCCAACGGCTGTTCCAAAGCGTGCTTCGGAATGTCGCTCAGTGCCTTGGCCGCCTGCGTCAACGCCTGCGGATCGACCTTGTGGCCGCCGGCCATGTCTCCCCCTCACCCTGGGCAACGATCTGCGTCGGAGATCAGACGTGGCCCAAGCCCTCCCGGTGCCGTTCCTTGCACACGGAATGTACCGGGCCGGTAACCGCAGCGCAGCGACTTGGGGAGAACGTGAGAGGGCTTACGAGGCGGAGGAGACGACTCCCGCGAGCCTGTCCGCGGCCGCTTGCGCGGTGTCGTGCGCGGGGGCCTCGACCATGACACGGACCAGCTGCTCGGTGCCCGAGGGGCGCAGCAGGACACGGCCTTCTTCGCCGAGTTCGGCTTCGACGGCGCCGACGGCGTCGCGGACCGCGGCCGAGACGGCGACCGCCGCCTTGTCCGCCACCGGGACGTTCACCAGCACCTGCGGCAGGCGGTTCATGACGGCGGCGAGGTCGGCGAGCGACTTGCCGGTGGACGCCATGCGGCTCATCACGCGCAGGGCGGTGAGGAGCCCGTCGCCGGTGGTCGCGTAGGCGGGGAGGACGACGTGGCCCGACTGCTCGCCGCCGAGCGCGAACCCGCTCGCGCGGAGCTCTTCGAGGACGTAGCGGTCGCCGACGGCGGTGGTGACGAGGTCGATGCCGTGCGCGCGCATCGCCAGGTGCAGGCCGAGGTTGCTCATCACGGTCGCGACCAGGGTGTTCTTGGTCAGCTCGCCGGTCTCGGCGAGGGCGAGCGCGAGGACGGCCATGATCTGGTCGCCGTCGATCAGTTCACCCGCGGCGTCGACCGCGACACAGCGGTCGGCGTCACCGTCGTGCGCGATCCCGAGGTCGGCGCCGTGCTCGACGACGGCCGCGCGCAACGCGTCCGGGTGATTCGACCCACAGTGTTCGTTGATGTTGACGCCGTCCGGGTCGGCGTGGATCGCGATGACCTCGGCGCCTGCCTTGCGATAGACGTCGGGGGCGGCGAAGGAGGACGCGCCGTTGGCGCAGTCGACGACGACGCGCAGGCCTTCGAGCGAGTGCGGGGTGGCCGACAGCAGGTGCTCGACGTAACGGTCACCCGCGTCGGGGACGTCCTTCACCCGGCCGACGCCGATGCCGGTCGGGCGGGTGACGGGAGCGGCGAGACCGGCTTCGATCTCGTCTTCGATCCCGTCGGGAAGTTTGTGGCCGCCCGCCGCGAAGAGCTTGATGCCGTTGTCGGGCATGGGGTTGTGGGAGGCGGAGATCATCACGCCGAGGTCGGCTTCGAGCGCGCCGACCAGATACGCGACGGCGGGCGTCGGGAGGACGCCGAGGCGGAGCACGTCGGCACCGGCGGACGTGAGGCCCGCCACGACGGCGGCTTCGAGCATCTCGCCGCTGGCGCGCGGGTCACGGCCGACGACCGCGACCGGGCGGTGCGAGCGGTCGTGGGCGGCGAGGACGCGGGCGGCGCTGGCGGCGAGCGAGAGCGCCAGCTCCGGGGTCAGCTCCTCGTTGGCGAGGCCACGTACGCCGTCGGTACCGAATAGACGAGCCATCTGTCGACCTCCTTGAAAAACCACCACGACAACCTAGCCAGTGCCCCTGCCCACCCTCCCGCACCCCCGGTTCGCCTTTAGCGGGCTAAACGCGACGCGCGCGACTTTAGCGGGCTAAACGCGACACGGGTGGGGCACATGTGGCGGGTGTGACAGGTGGGACTGGGGGCGAGCGGGGAACCGAAGGACCCCGGAAACACGGAAGCGCCCATCCGAAAGACGGATGGGCGCTTCCGCGGGTTGCGCCAGGGGCGCGATCAGCGCTTGCTGTACTGCGGAGCCTTACGGGCCTTCTTGAGGCCGTACTTCTTCCGCTCCGTGGCGCGGGCGTCACGGGTCAGGAAGCCGGCCTTCTTCAGCGCCGGGCGGTCGTCGGCGTCGACCTCGACGAGCGCACGGGCGATCGCGAGACGGAGCGCGCCGGCCTGGCCCGAGATCCCGCCACCGTGCAGGTTGGCGAAGATGTCGAACGAGTCGGGCTTGTCGACCGTCACCAGCGGCTCACGGATGAGCTGCTGGTGCACCTTGTTCGGGAAGTACTCTTCGAGCGTGCGGCCGTTGAGCTTGAACTCACCGGTACCGGGAACGACGCGGACCCGGACGACGGCTTCCTTGCGGCGGCCGACGGTCTGGGCGTTGCCACCGGCGGCACGCGACGGGCGCGGGGCGGCGGGGGTTTCGCTGGTCGCGACGGCGTCGGCCGGGGTCCCCGCGGTCTCGACAGCCTCGACGGCCTCGGTCTCGGTGCTGGTCACAGACTGTTCCTCACTCACTTCGCGACCTGCGCGATCTTGGTGATCTCGCGCGCCTGCGGCTGCTGCGCGGCGTGCGGGTGCTCGGCGCCGGCGTAGACCTTGAGCTTCTTCGCCTGGGCGCGGCCGAGCTTGTTCTTCGGGAGCATGCCCTTGACGACCTTCTCGAGCAGGTGCTCGGGCTTGGTGTCGAGCAGCTCGCCGAAGGAGCGCTTCCGCAGACCACCGGGGTAACCGCTGTGCCGGTACGCGAACTTCTGCTCGCGCTTGTTACCGGTGAGCGCGACCTTCTCGGCGTTGACGATGATGACGAAGTCACCGGTGTCCACGTGCGGGGCGTAGGTCGGCTTGTGCTTGCCGCGCAGCAGCGTGGCGACCTCGGTCGCGAGCCGGCCGAGCACGACATCCTCGGCGTCGATCACGTGCCAGGCACGAGTGACGTCGCCGGGCTTGGGGCTGTACGTGGGCAAGGGTCTACCTCGTCGTCAACATTGCGTGTGGGTTCTGTGCGGGCCTAGCGCTTACGCGCCGCAGCGCACAACGACATATGAAGATACCCCCACGCCCGACCCTACTGCGAAGCGGGGGTCGGTCCGGGGTCCCATACTAGGACCGGCGCCCGGCGGGCGCCCCGCAACTGTACCTCGCCGGTGTGGCGGAACCGCCCACGGCATCATCCTTCGCGGGAGAGGATGAGACGATCCGGACGCGCACCGCGCGCGGGGGACTCGATCAGGGGAACGGCGATGAACAAACGTCCAACGACCATCTTGTGCGTGCTGAGCGCCGTGCTGGCGCTGACCACCGCCTGCGGCCAGGGGCGCGCGGGCACGGCCGTGCCGAAGGGCGACGACGCGGCGACCTACGTCGGCACGAAGTTCGAAACCGCGATGAACAAGCTGCAGGACACCATCGGCCAGCAGCGCGACGTCACCAGCGAGTCGGGCGCCTACTTCCGGTTCGACGAGAAGTACATCCGCAGCACGATCTCCTCGGCCCGCACCGGCTCGCCGGAAAGCCGGGTCAGCCGTCAGCGCTCGCAGAAGAACCCGGACGACAGCATCGACTGGTACACCCCCGGCGACGGAGCCGTCGAGTACGTGTACCTCGGCCCCGTCTACAAGAGCCTCGCCCCGACGCCGTGGGTTTCGATGCTGAAGTCCGAAGCCGGGCTGACCATCCCCTGCGCGTGGGTCGGGATCATCCACGCCTGCAAGATGGCCGACGCGATCGCCGTGTCCTACAACGCGGACAAGAAGATCGTGAAGGGCGCCAAAAGCCTTCCGGAGAACCGGATCGAGCTGACCGCCGACGTCCCGTTCGGCAAGTTCATCGAACGCCGGGTGGAGGTCCTGCCGACGTCGATCAGCAGCGCGGTCACGGCCGAGATGAAGAAGGCCCCGGTGCACACCACCGTCTCCCTCAACTCGGACGGGACGCTGAGCCAGATCGTGATGGAGGCCAAGATCGAGGGCGGCGGGCACAAGATCGAGCTGCGCTACGACTTCCGCTTCACCGGCAAGGCGAGCACGCAGGATCTGCCGAAGCTGCCGGACGCCTCGCAGATCACCGTGCTGCCGGACAAGGCCGCCAAGGACGACTTCAACCGCCGCTTCAACGAGCTGAAAGGCGTCTGAGGCATGACCGAACAGCAGCCGCAACAGCCGCAGCAGTGGTGGCAGCCCCCGGCGAACCCCGGGAACCAGCAGCAGGGCTGGCAACAGGAAGGCCAGGCCACCGGACCGCATGCCGGGCAGTGGCAGCAGAACGACGCGGGCGCCGCGAACACCGGCTCCTACACCGGGCAATGGCAGCAGCAGCCCGGCGTCACCGGCTCTTTTTCCGGGCCCTGGCAGCAAAGCGCACCCCCGGCGCAGGGCACGGGGTGGCAGCAACCGCAGCAACCGCAGCAGCAGCCGATGCCGCAGCAGCAGGATTGGCAGGCACAGCAACAAAGTCCGGGCACTCCCCCGCAGGGTCAGTACGGCGGAGGGTTCCAGCCCGCGCAGCAGGCACAGCCGTCTCAGTACGGCGGGCTCGGCGCCTTCGGGACGGAGCCCGCGAAGAAGCCCAAGGCTGCCAAGAAGACCTTGCTGATCGGCGGGATCGCGGCCGCCGTCGTGATCGCGGGCGGCGTCGGGGCCTGGCTGCTCGGCGCCTTCGCCGGTGACACGCTCGATCAGAAATCGGTCCAGGACGGTGTCGTCCGCGTGCTCAACGAAAACTACGGGGAGCCGGACGTGAAGAACGTGAGCTGTCCTTCCGGCCAACCGGTGGAGAACGGCGCCACGTTCGACTGCTCGATCGACCTTTCGGGACAGCAGAAGAAAGTCACCGTCCGGGTGCTGAACACCACCCCGGAATTCGAGGTCGGCGCGCCGCACTGAGCGGTACGGACACGGAAAGCCGCGACGGAGACCGTCGCGGCTTTTCCTTTGACACAAACGAAACGGCGGGCTCGGCATCCGAGGATGCCTGCCCGCCGTTGCTCGTTCGGAGCCGGGAGACTCAGAACAGGCCGGTGACGCCCTGCTCCGTGGCCTGGTAGCCGTCGGCCAGCTGCGGCAGCACGCCGGCGACCTGCGCGAGCAGCTGCTTGAGCTCCTCGAACTTGTTGTCCCACTCCTGCTGAGCGGCCATGTACGCGGTCTTCGCGTCACCGTCCCAGGTGTTGACCAGCGGGGCCAGGTCGCTCTTCAGCTGCCCGAAGAGGGACTCCAGCTCGCCACCGGTGTTCTTGCAGTCGTCGGCCGCCGCGTGGATCGTGGCGTAATCGACCTTCATCTCGCCCATAAGTTCCTCCAGTAATCAGAAAGTCTTGGTTTTGGTGCGGTGTAGCCGAATCAGCCGAGGACGCCGAAGCCCTGGTTGACCGACTTGATGAGCTCCTGCTGCTGCTGCTCGGTCGCGTTGTACTTCGAACCGGCCTGCTCGAGCAGGTCACCGATGTTCTGGAGGGCCTGGTTGAGCCCACGGCCCGCCTCGTCGAAGCGCTTCATCACGTTGTTGAACGCGATCGAAGCGTCACCGGTCCAGCCCGCGCGGGTGGCCTCGATGTTGTCGCGAAGCTTGCTCAGGTTCTGGTCCATCGAAACGCGGACCTCGGTCACGCGCTTCTCGGACTGAGTGAACTGCTCAACTGTCCCGGTAAATCCGCCAGCCATGGGAGCTACCCCCTTCGTTCGTGGTTTATCCGTACTCGGTGAAGTTCGTTTGGTACGGACCTACGACGGAGACACTGCCACGTCTGGTTCCCTCTTGTCGCTCGTTGGTTTCAAGTAGTTGCTTGCGTTAACGCTCCCGGCGGGAACCGCACGCGGGAATCCGGCCCGCACCCTGCGAATCACGCGGGAAAAAGGGCTTCCACCACGCGATTTAGCGAATGCACAGCGGCCGGTCAATCGCCGCGGCTCATGATTCGCGACTGCGAAAAGTCCTCGTCGTCGTCACCCACACGTGGCCGTCTGGACACAGGTTCCGGCCGAAGGGGAACCAAGTCCGCCGCCGAGGGCAACGCGGGAACCGGAAGACCGGCGCCCGCGCGGAACCGTTTCGCGGCGTTCCGGACGACGGCGGGGGTCGGCGCGGTCTCACCACCCGCGAGCCGTCCCTTGCCGAATTGCTTCGCGAGTTCGGCGTTCTCGCCCCGGCGGCGTTCGTAGCGCGCCTTGGCCGTACGGGCGACCTGCCGGGCATAGGTGACCGCGTCGCGTCCTGTGCGCGCGAAGTGCTCAGCGGCGGTCTCGGGTTCGGGTGGCATGAGCCTCCCCCTTCAGTTGACGACCACCATCGTTTTGACGACCTGCTCGCAGGCCGCGCTCACCCGTTGCTCGTGCGGTGAGCCGGTGCCGTACTGGCAACCGATGTGGACGCGGATCTTTCCTTGAGCGACGACGTACCAGTCGACGCGGGCACTCGGTTTGCTTTCGCGGTAGTAGATGACGGACTTGCCGGCGTATTCCGCGGCGCCGTTGAAGCCGCTGTACTTGTCCGGCTCCAGCCGTGCCAGGCCGCCGAGTTCGTCGACGAGCTTCTGTCTGTCGGCCGTCGCGTCGTAGTCCATCACGTTCTCCTGGGCGACCACGAGGTCGTCGCCGGTGAGGGAGTCGCTCGGGTGGATCACCACCTGGCGCTTGGCGACACGGTCGTCGGTCTGCGTCCAGTCCAGCGGCGCGATGAAGCGGTAGTCGTACTGGGCGAGCGTCCGGCCCTCCGGCTCGGCCTCACCGCTGTTGACCGCGAAGAGGACGCCGCCGGCGATCGCCGCCACGACCACCACGGCCGCGGCGATGATCCAGGGCGTCTTCTTGTTCTTCCCGCCGCGCTCGGCGGGCTTGGTCTCACGTGCGGGCTCGCCCGGCCGCCACGGCGGCGGGGGCGGGGGCGCCACCCCCTGCTGGCCCATCGGCGGCGACGGCGGCCCCTGCTGCCGCGTCGCGTTTAGCGGGCTAAACGCGCTCTGCGGGGGCGGGCCGGGAGGGAAAGGGGGGCGCGGGGCATCGGGACGCCGATCGGCGGGCGCGGGGGCACCGCCGACCCGGGAGACCGCGGAGCCCGCCAGCGAACCCGTCCGGTCCGGATCGATCAGCACGGCACGCAACGCGCCGCGGGCGACCACGGTCTCCGGCTGGTCCAGCGTGGTGGGGACGACCCCAGTCCGCTCGTGCACCAGCCGGGACACCATCGGGATCCTGCTCGACCCGCCCACGAGGAAGATCGCCGTCAGCTGCTTCGGCCGCAGCCCGGAATCGCCGATCGCGGCCACGGTCAGCTCGACCGCGCGCCCGAGCGGCCCCGCGATCAGCCGCTCGAGGTCCTCCCGGGTCACATGCGCGTCGGCGAACGGCGGCGGCATCGGGACGTCGGTGTACGCGTGCCGCGACAGCGTTTCCTTCGCGCCGCGCACGTCCTGCCGCAGCACGCGGCGCCGCCGCCTGTCCGTGAGCTCGCGGCCCTCGACGAGCTTCCGCCATTCCGGCGGATCGACGGACGACACCAGCGAACCCACGTGCTCCAGGAGCGCCTGATCGACGTCCGCTCCCCCGAAGCTCGGATCCCCCCGCGTGGCCAGCACCTGGAACCCGGCGCGTTTAGCGGGCGAACTGCGATCCGCCGGGCTGCCGGGCATGCGCTGCACCACGGATACGTCGACGGTGCCACCGCCGAGATCCAGGACCGCCAGAGCGTCTCCAGGGCGGCCGCTGAACTCGACGGTGCGCTCGGAGTTGAGGTCGGCCGGGGCGAACGTCGCCGCGTGATAGACCGCCGCGGCGACCGGCTCCGGCACGAGCGCGACCTGGCGCGCGAGCCCGCCCGCGGCCTGCCGGAGCAGCCGGGTCCGGGTCGCGCCCCAATCCGCGGGATGGGTCAGGACGAGCAGCTCGACTTCGGCGTCACCGGCGAGCCGCCGCGCCTCGGTCACCGCGCGCTTAAGCACGGCGTGGACGACGTCGGTCACGCGCAGGACGTTGTCGCCCAGCAGCAGGTCGCCTTCGTCGATCCGGCGCTTCGGATTCGGCTCGTAGCGCGACGGGTCCACCGCCGCCTGCCGTTCCGCCTCCTGGCCGACGAACAGCGTCCCGTCCGGCGCGGCGTAGACCGCCGACGACATCAAGGGCTGCCCGTCCACCACGACGACCTGCGGCTCGCGGCCGTTGATCGAAGCGACTACGCAGGTGCTCGATGTCCCGAAGTCCACCGCAACCCGCACTGTCACAAGCCACTCCCGCAGATCGTCGTCGTCACCCCACGCCCGGCCCTTCCCTCACCTGGTTCCGCGGGAGGTCAGTCCGGCTGGATCCACGAGACCTGCATGAGCTGCTTGCCGTGCTTCCGGGTGACGAGGTTTCCTCGTCCCGGCGGCATCTGGCTCGGCTTCACGTTGGCGACCAGGTTGCCCTCGTCCCGCGAGCCGTTCATGACCATACCGGGCGCCGCGATCTCCCTGAGCTTGCCGAGGATCGGGTCGAACATCGCCCGGCTCGCGCCACCACTGCGGCGCACGACGACGATGTGCAGACCGACGTCCTTCGCCTGCGCGAGGAACTCGGCGAGCGGCTTCAGCGGGTTGCTCGTCTGCGTGGCGACCAGGTCGTAGTCGTCGACGATGACGAACAGCTCCGGACCGGTCCACCAGGACCGCGTCTTGAGCTGTTCCTGCGTGACGTCCGGGCCGGGGAGGCGCCGGGTCATCGACCCGTGGACGTCCTTGACCATGCTCTCCAGTTGCGCGGCGGACACCGCGTAGCCGAGCAGCTGGTCCCCGCCGATGAAGCCGAGCATCGTGCGCCGGTAGTCGACGAGGATGATGACCGCTTCCTGCGTCGTGTACCGCTCGGTGATGCCCCTGGTGATCTGGCGCAGCAGGTTCGTCTTGCCCGACTCGCCGTCCGCGAACGCGTAGAAGTGCGAGTCGGCGGCGAAGTCGAGGTAGATCGGCTGGAGATCTTCCTCGTTGACGCCGATCGGCACCAGCTTCGTGTTGCGCTTGGAGTCGATGGACAGGACCTCGTCGTAGGTGACCATCTCCGGCAGCAGGCGGACCTGCGGCGCCGGGCGGCCCTTCCACGCGGCCTTGATCTTCGCGACCGCGTCGGCGACACCGGCGGCGACGTCGTCCGGGTTGCTCGATCCGTCGATCCGCGGCAGACCGGTCAGCAGGTGGAGCTTGTCCCTGGTGAGACCGCGGCCGGGGCGCCCGGCCGGGACGTTCACCGCGACCCGGCGGTCGATGTCCGACTCGCTCGGGTCACCGAGGCGGAGCTCGAACCGGGTACCGATCATGTCCTTGATCGCCGGGCGGATGTCCGCCCACCGGTTCGCCGCGATGATGACGTGCACGCCGTAGGAAAGTCCCTGGGTGGCGAGCTTGGTGATCGAGATCTCCAGCTCGTCGAAGTCGTCCCGCAGGGCCTTCCAGTTGTCGACGATCAGGAACGCGTCGCCGAAGGCGTCTTCCTCGGGCTTGATCTCGCCACGCCGCTTGCGGTTGCGGAACTCGTTCATCGAGTCGATGCCCATGGCACCGAACCGGCCTTCCCGCTCGGTGAGCAGGGTGGTCAGCTCGGCCACGATCCGGCGGGCCTTGTCCGGCTCGCGCCGCGCGACCGCGACGCCACCGACGTGCGGCAGGCCCTGGAGACCGGCCAACGTACCGCCACCGAGGTCGAGCGCGTAGAACTGCGCTTCCTCGGGGGTGTGGGTCAGCGACATCGACATGATCAGCGTCCGGAGCATGGTCGACTTGCCCGACTGCGGGCCGCCGACGATCACACCGTGCCCGGCGCCACCGGAGAAGTCGGCCCACAGCAGGTCACGACGCTGCTCGTACGGGCGGTCGACGATGCCCATCGGCACCTGCAGCCGTCCGTTGCCGAAGAACCCGACCGGGGAGAGACCGCGGTCGTCGGTGGGGTTCAGGTTCGGGAGCAGGGTGTCGAGCGAGTTCGGCTCCTTGAGCGGCGGCAGCCAGACCTCGTGCGCGGGCGGGCCCTGGCCGATCAGCCGGGACACGATCACGTCGAGCTCACTGGGCTCGACGGCCTCCTCCGACTTGGCCTC
The DNA here is from genome assembly GCF_051373225.1 of Amycolatopsis sp. w19. Classification (NCBI taxonomy): domain Bacteria; kingdom Bacillati; phylum Actinomycetota; class Actinomycetes; order Pseudonocardiales; family Pseudonocardiaceae; genus Amycolatopsis; species Amycolatopsis sp. w19. The sequence goes on from NZ_JBPQFM010000009.1 coordinate 109,327, forward strand.
CTCCACCGGCGCGGCCTCGATCTGCTGCGGCTCCGGTTCCTTCGGCAGTTCGACGAAGTCCGGGACGAACAGCTGCGGGCGCTTGTCCGCGCGGACGACGGTCGCGACCGGGCCGGCGGCCTTGATGCCCGCGGGCCGGTACGGGCCCGAGACGTACGAGGCCTTGAAGCGGACCAGCGTCGAGGTGTCGTACTTGAGGTAACCGCCACCGGGAACGGACGGCAGCTCGAACGCGTCGGGCACGCCGATCGCGGCACGGGATTCCGCGGCGGAGAACGTCTTCAGACCGATGCGGTAGGAAAGGTGCGAGTCGAGACCGCGCAGCTTGCCCTCTTCCAGCCGCTGCGACGCGAGGAGCATGTGCATCTGCAGCGACCGGCCCAGACGGCCGATGGCGACGAACAGGTCGATGAAGTCCGGCTTCGCGGCCAGCAGCTCGGAGAACTCGTCACAGACGATGAACAGCGCGGGCAGCGGGTCGAGGTCGGCGCCGTTCTCGCGGGCCTTCTCGTACTCCCAGACGTTCTTGAAGTTACCGCCGTTCTTCAGCGCTTCCTGGCGCCGGTTCATCTCGCCGGCCAGCGCGTCCTTCATCCGGTCGACCAGCGTGACCTCGTCCGCGAGGTTGGTGATGACCGCGGAAACGTGCGGAGCGGCGTCCAGACCGAGGAACGTCGCACCACCCTTGAAGTCGACGAGGACGAAGTTCAGCGTGCTCGACGAGTGCGTGGCGAGCATGCCGAGCACCAGGGTACGGAGGAACTCCGACTTACCGGAACCGGTCGCACCGATGCACAGGCCGTGCGGGCCCATGCCCTCCATCGCGGCTTCCTTGATGTCCAGCTCGACGGGCTGGCCGTACTCGCCGACGCCGAACGGGACGCGGTAGCGGTCTCGCACCGGGCGCGGCCGCCAGGCCTGCTGGACGTCGAAGGTCATCGGGTCGCCGGGGATGCCCAGCAGTTCGAGCAGACCGGGGTTGGACAGCAGCGGCTCTTCCTCGGCGGCGTCCTGCGCGGCGGTGCCGACGCGGTACGGAGCGAGGAGCCGGGCCAGCGCTTCGGACTCGACCACGCTGAGCGTGTCCGGGCGGCCGAACCATTCGACGCCGCCGGCACTGCGCGCGCCGAGACGGTCTTCCTCGACTACCAGCCGCAGACCACGACGGGCCGCGAGGTTGCCGATGGAGTCGGAAAGGTCGATCAGGGTGACGCCGACCAGACCCTCTTCGAGGATGATCTGCTCTTCGCGGGTGACCTCGGCGTCGTCGACGATGATGACGATGTGCGGCTGGTCCGGGGCGGGCGTCGCGTTGCGGGAGAACCGCTGGCGGTCACGGAGTTCCTCGTCGAGCCACTGCTCGATCTGCGCGAGGGAGCCCGCCATCATCCGCAGCTGGCCGATACCGTCGGCGAGCGCCGGGTGCTGGGCGTGCGGCAGCCACTTCGCCCACTCCCACTCCTCCTTGGCGCGGCCCGCCGTCGCGACCGCGATGAGGACGTCGTCGGGGCTGTGGAAGGTGACCAGCTGGGCCAGCATCGCCCGGGTCAGGCCGCGGGTGAGACCGCGGTCGCCCTGCATGCTGACCGCGGCGAACCCGCGGAGGGTGATCTGGGTCGGGAGGTCCGGGACGATCGAGTGCGCACGGACGAACCGGCGCAGCGCGAGCGTGGCGATCGGCTCCAGCTCGTCGACCGGGCCGGTCTGCGGCGGCACGAGCCGCGTCGCGAGGCGGTGCGAGCTGCGGCCGACGCGGAGGTGGAGGAAGTCCTGGTCGTTCTGGCGGCGTTCCCACATGCGGCGGCTCGCGGCCAGCGACCACAGGGTCTGCGGGTCGGGGTGGACCCATTCGAGCGCGGCGCGCTGATCGACCATGGCCTCGCGGGCCCTGTCGCGCATCTGACCGAGGTAGCGCAGGTAGTCCTTGCGGTCCTCGTCCATCTCGGCCTTTTTGGCGCCGCCGCCCTTGCCCGCGCCGCCGGCCATCATGCCGACGGTGCTGAGCACCATCATGCCGCCCATCATCATCATCATGGGATTGCGTCCACCCGTGGTGAACATGAAGACCATCATCCCGAGGGAAGCGACGATCATCACCGCGGGGAGCAGCTTCATGACGATGTTGCCGGGGATGGTGCGCGGCACCTCAGGCGGCGGTTCGAGATGCACCTCGCCGCCCGGCGGCCGCGGCGCCGCCAGGCGCGGTGACTTCTTGAACTGCAGCGTGCTCATCGAAGGACCCCTCTTCAAACTCGACGATGGCGGCCACCGTTGGTGCGCGTACGGGTGCGCGAGACAACCTATCGAACGTGGCCGGTGAAATCCGGACAACGCCGAGAACGGCCCCGACCGGGACCATACGCATTCCGGGAGTGTAGGGCTCCGGCTGCGCCGACGTGCGTTTAGCGGCCTAACTGCGATCCGGCTGCCCAGACGCCCGACGTGCGTTTCGCCCCCTAAACGCGATCCGGCCCGCCCAGACGCCCCACGTGCGTTTCGCCCCCTAAACGCGATCCGGCGGTCCGGGGCTCCCAGGTGCCCGGGGCTCCGGCGCGTCGCGTTTAGCCCGCTAAAGTCGACGCGCCGGCAGCCGGGAGCGGGCTTCGGAGGTCGCCTCTCCTACTTTTGCCGGTCTTTTTCCGACAGTCGATGATGTGGGCACCCGGGTTCGGTATAGGTTCCCCCGGGAGCAGACTCTCAGGGCAGGGGGAAGGCAGTGGCAACGGGCACGACGGTATTCAGCAGGGTGACGGTGGTCGCGCCACGCACCCGGATCGACGTGGCTTTGCCGGCTGACGTCGCGGTGGCGGACCTGCTGCCCATGCTGTTGGAGATGGCGAAGGAGGCGACGCCGGACGGCGGCGCCCGCCACGGCGGCTGGGCGCTGGCTAAGCTGGGCGACGCACCGCTCGACCCGAGCCGGACCCTCGCGTCCCTCGGCGTCGTCGACGGCGAGCTGCTGCAGCTGCGCAAGCGCAACGAGAACCCGCCGCCTCCGCTCTACGACGACGTCGTCGACGCGATCGCCGAGTCTTCTCCGGACAGTTTCCGTCCGTGGACCAAGGAGACGGCACGCCGCTTCGGGCACGTCGCGGGCGGCCTGGCGCTGTTCTTCGCGGCCCTCGCGCTCTTCACCAGTGGCTCTTTCTACGGCGGCAACGCACTCGCCGCCGCGATCGCCGGCGGTGTCGGCGCGATCGCGTGCGTCGCGATCGGCGCGACACTGGCCAAGGCCTACCAAGCCGAGGCGACCGGTGTGCTGATCGCCGCGGCGGGCGGTCTGCCGCTGGCGTTCGTGAGCGGTTTCTACATCGTGCCGGGGCTGTCCCTGTGGGCGAACCTACTGCTCGCGAGCACTCTCGTGATCATCGTGGCGGCGGTCTGCATCCTCGTCATCGGGCACGGGATCACCACCTTCATCGCGGCCGCGACGACGGCCACGATCTCGGCGCTGACGTTCCTGGCCGCGACGCTCATCGACACCCCGATCGCCGGGATCGCCGCCGGCGCGACCGCGTTCTCGCTGGCCTGCATCTCGATCCTGCCGCGCGCGACGATCAAGCTCGCCGCCCTCCCGACGCCGCACGTTCCCGGTAGCGCCGAAGAGTTGAAGGAAGACTCGGGCTTCCCCGACTACCGCGCCATCGAACGCCGCACCGCGGTCGCCCACGAGTACATGACCGGTCTGCTGACCGGTTGCGGCGCGGCCACGGCACTGTTCGCGATCATCGCCTCGACCTCGCCGACGGTCTTCGGCCCGATCCTCGGCGTGATCGCCACGCTGGTCCTGCTCCTCAGGGCGCGGGCGTACGCGAACGGCGCGCAGGCCATCGCCCTGCTGACCACCGGCATGGTGTCCGGCGCGGGCATCCTGCTCGGCTGGATGTGGTCGGCGAGCCCGCTGAACCGCGTTCTGTTCGTGTTCGGCGCGCTGCTGCTGATCGGTGCCGGCGCGCTCGTGGTCGGCGTGATCTTCCCGAACCAGCGCTTCTCGCCGCCGCTGCGGCGGACCGTGGAGATCTTCGAGGCCGTCTTCATCGCGACGGTGCTGCCGCTGGCGCTCGGCGTCATGGATCTCTACACGACGCTGCGCCACCTCAACTTCAAGTGACGACCCGATCGGATGATGCTCTGATGGCCGTAGCGCGGAAGTCCAGAGGGACGCGCGTCCGCCACCTCGGCCTCGCCGGACGTACCGGAACGGTGCTGCTGGCGGCCGGTATCGGTGTTCTCTCGCCGGCGTCGGTGGCTCTTCCCGCGTGGGCGCAGCAAAGCAGCGTCGCGCCGGACGCCGGTGGCTACTACGCGACCCCTCCTCCGGTGGACAAGTCCAAGAAGCCGACCGACGAGGGCAAGCCGGACAAGACCTACGAGAAGAAGACCGAGTGCGTTCAGCGCAGCAAGCTCGGCGGCGACCAGGTCGACATCAAGAACCGGCCGTGGGGCCAGGAGTACCTGCAGATCGAGAAGGTGCACCAGCTGATGCGCGGCGCCACCGGTTCGGTCGGTGCGAACGTCAAGGTCGCGGTGATCGACACCGGCGTCTCAGCGCACCCGTACTTCAAGAACCCCGTCGAATCGGGTGGTGACTACGTCGCGACCCCCGGCGGTGGCAAGGCACCGGGGCTCGAAGACTGCGACGGCCACGGCACCGAGGTGGCGGGGATCATCGCCGCGAACCCGCCCGACGCGAGCATCGGGTTCCGCGGGGTCGCACCGGACGCCACGATCATGTCGATCCGGCAGTCCAGCCAGAACTACGAAGAAGCGGAGAAGAAGTCCGAGGCACCGCCGGCGTCCCCTGGCAATTCGGCTCCGCCCTCTTCTTCGAACAATCCGGGTTCGCAGCTTCCGCCGTCCTCCGGGAACGGCACCGGAGGCGGCGCGGCGGACGGAACGGCGCCGGGACAGGACAAGGGCGGACGGCAGCAGGAACAGGGCAAGACCGCGGGCACGCTGAAGACGCTCGCGCAGGCCGTGGTCCGGGCCGTCGACAAGGGTGCGAATGTGATCAACATGTCGGTCGACAACTGTCGCCCGGCCACCGGAAGCATCACCGAGGGCGAGCAGCAACTGCAGGCTGCGGTGAACTACGCCGTCGATCACGACGTGGTCGTCGTCGCGGCGGCGGGCAACGTCGGCGACAAATGCCCGCAGAACGATCAGCCGGACCCCAAGTCCCCCAAGATGATCGTCACGCCGCCGTGGTTCGCCGACGACGTCCTGTCGGTCGCGGCGATCGACGACACCGGCGGCGTGGCGGAGTTCAGCGTCCACGGGCCGTGGGTGAGCGTCGCCGCTCCGGGCACCAAGATCATCTCGCTGGACCCGGCTGAAGGGTCCAGCAGCCTGGCCAACCTGACCATCGAGGGCGGCAAGGATCCTGGCCCGATTCAAGGGACCAGCTTCGCCGCCCCGTACGTCGCCGGCGTGGCCGCTCTTGTGCGCGCGAAGTTCCCGGGGCTGAAGGCTCGTGACGTGATGACCCGGATCAAGGAGACGGCGCAGCACCCCGCGGCGCCGGGCGGGCGGGACAACTTCGTCGGCTTCGGCGTCATCGACCCGATCGCGGCGCTGACGGCGATCGTGCCGGCGGAGGCGGACAAGGCGAAGCCGGTTCAGCTGCCCGCGAATCTGCCGCCCGCTGACGACCGTGACCCCGCCCCGATGATCGTCGCGCTCGCCGGAACCGGCGGGGGCCTGGTGGCGCTGCTCGTCACCCTGTTCGTTGTGCACTCGGTCCGCCGCAACCGGCCGGCCGCCTCACCAGGCCGCAAAACCCCGTAGCACGTGCGTTTCGCGGGCTAACCGCGATCCGGGCTCGCCTCAGACCAGCCCAGATCGCGGTTAGCCCGCGAAAGTCGCTCTGGCCCGGGCGCTCCTACTTGGCGGGCTTGGGCTTCGGGGCGGGCTTCGGTGGGGTCTCGTCCTCGCCGATCACGGGCGGGACGACCTGGCCGGGCTCACCGACCACATCGGACGGTTTCGAAGCGGGCCGCGTCTTGGACTGATGGGCCGTCTGGCCTCCACCGCCCATGCCGCCCATCCCCATCATGGGCGCCATCCCCATCGGCATCATCGACGAACCGGCACCGGCCACGCCCGATCCCTGCGCCAGCGCGGCCTGAACGGGCGCGACCTCCGGGATCAACGCCTGCCCTTGCTCGATCAACGGTTCCTGCGATCCGGTCTGCCTGCCTTCGGCCGCGGACGGCGACGTCGACTGGTCGTCGGACGCGGCACCGGAATCGGTCTCGGCATTGGCGGAGGCGGAGGCCTTCTCCTGGACCGGCGCACCCGGCGCCTCGGAATCGTCGTGGAGCTTGAACTCGTCCTGCGGGTACCGGTGAGTGATCTCGATACTCCGCGAGCCGGCGTCAGGATCGTCGACGCCGTCACAGAACCGCACAAAGCCCTCGAGGACGTTACGAGCGGCCTCGAAGAGTGCCTTGGCCGACTCCTGCGCCTCCTCCAGCTGCGTTCGCGCCCGCCGAACGCCACCGACCGGCAACATCGCGGTCTCGGAGGTCAGTTCCGCCGTGTCGACGAGGATCTCGACGAGGTCGGTCAGGATGCGACGGATCGACAGCACCAGTTCGTCGAGCGAACTCGCCAGCGTCGTGAGGGCGTCTTCGACGTCAGAGCCCGCGGCGTGGATGTCCACGATGTACGCGACGAACGCGTCGGCGTCCTTGCCGGACCACCCCGCGTCGAGACGCCCGAGGTCCTCGGAGAGCTCCTTCGAAACGTTGCCCGCGGTCTTCGCCGCTTTCCGGAGGAGGTCCGCCTCGTTCTTCAAGTCCTCCCAGCGCCCCACCAACGGGGTCAGGTAGGTCTCGACCGGATCGATCAGCCCCAGATGGCCGGACAGCTCCGAAACGAAGGCGAGATGCGGTGCCGCGGCCTCGACCAGCTCCTCCCCGCCCGAACCCGTCGCGTTTAGCGGGCTAAACGCGCTCGGGGCCGGCTCGGGGGCAGCCGGGCGTGCGGCCGCCATCGGGTGCGGGATGGAATCCGTCGGGTTCTCCGATTCGGCGATCATGCGGTTCAGAGCTCCACGGCGCGCTTGATCATCTGCGCTGCCTCGTCGTCGTGCCCGGCATGCCGCGCGGTCACGGTGTGCAGGGCCTCGGACGCCGACCTCAGCGCGGCCGCGCCCTCCACCAGCTGACGCCGGATGGCCTCGGCCGCACGTCCGTAGGACGCGCCGAGACCCAATTCCTCCCCCAGCGTGCCGTGGGATTCGACGGTGACGCCCTCACCGGTCACCTCCGCGGCCGCCAGGTCGAGCTCTCCGGCGGCCGCGTCCACCCGCTTCGCATAGTCACCGACGACGTTGCCGTCGATCTTCAGGCCGGCCACTGCACCCTCCACTCACCCGATACCGCTCGGGCGTTGAGACGCTCGGGCCGTCCGGCGGGTTCCCGTGATCAGTTACCCGCCGGAGCCTGCTGCGACTGCGTGGCGACCGAACCGGCCCTGTCGTCGATCGGCACCGTGTCGAACGTCCGGAGCACGTCCTGCGTGTTCAGCGAAGCGCCGGTGGGCAGGATCCTGACGATGGCCTCGGGCGCCGGAACCCGCTTGTTGAGCCCGATCGAATCCGCCGTCACGGCGTCAGGGACGCCATAACGGATCCCTCGATCGGAGATCAGCTGGATCGGCCCCTTGTCGAAGGTCTCCTTGCCGGTCGCCGACTGGACGACGGCCGCGAGGCCGGGCTCCATGTAGAAGCTGTTGATCGGCGCGCCGACCGGGCCGGGGGTACCGATCTTGACGCCGGGCGCGGATCCGTCGGCGTTCCTGCCCTTCGGCAGCTTGTCGTCGACGAACACCGCCGTGTGCCCGTCCCGGGTGGCTCCGTCGCCCGCGATGGACCAGCTCAGGCAGGAGACCCGGGAACCCTGGGTCGCGTTGAGCACAGTCGGCACGGTCTGCGGGTAGGCGTCGAGCTCGACGACCTGGGAGACCCGCGTGAGGTTGCGGATCTTGCCCAGTGGCACGGACATGACCGACGTGCTGCCGTCGTTCTTCCCGGTCTGCACGATGTCGGCGACCGCCGGGGAGATGGCCTGGATTCCTTCCTTCGTGATGAGGTAGAAGTCCTTCCGCCCTTCGGCCTGCTCCGTCGAGAAGACGTCGCCGACCTTCATGCCTTCGATCTCGTAGTTGGGGCTTTCACCCTTGCCCGGAACGTCCGGGAGCTTCAGCTCCGGCACTTCGGGGATCGCGTCCAGCAGGCCCTGCGAGATACCGCGGGGCTGGTCGGACAGCTTCAGCGCGGAACGGACGGCGTTCGCGTCGGGCTTGATCTCGGCCTTGACGGCGTTCGCGTTCCGGGCGTTGGGATCCGGCGTCTGCCGGTAGATCAGGTACTCACGGCCGTTGGCGCCCTTGGCCAGCAACGCCTCGTTCTGACCGAGTTCGCGGTTCCCGAGCTGCTTCACCCCCGCGTAGACGGTCGTCTCCGTCTTCGAGAGATCCGGCTGGGGTACCGACGGGTCGTACATGACCTCGTCGCAGACGCCCCATTCCGGGGAGACGCGCTGGGTGTCCGTCGGCATCAGCTGCGGGCCGTTGGGAATGCCCATGAGCTGGCCGCGGGGAATGCTCTTCAGCTGTTCGTCCGAAACGACTGTGGGGTTCTTCACTTCGGAGGCCTGCGCGGGCCCGGAAGGCTTGCTCCCCGACTGCTGCGCCCCTTGTTTCGACTGCGCGATGATCAGCAGCCGCGCGGAGGCGAGGTTGAAGGTCGGAATCAGTTTCTTCGGGTTCCCGGCGACGACGTACACCGTTCCGGACTGTTCGCCGATGACGATGTTGCCCGCGTCCGGCACGGAGGGCTTCGGGCTCAGCAGGCCCCAGATGACGAAGACCAGGACGCCCAGCGCGGCCAGCACAACACCCACGATGGTGGCCCGCGTGTGCGTGCGCATCGGGTCGTGGAGCATGACGGCGTCGCGACGGACCAGCGCCGATTGCATCCGTCGCAGAACGAACTGATAAGCCTGAACTTGAGACTTAGTAGTCGGTGTTGATGGCATTCTCGACCTACAGTCCTCCCCGTCGCGGTACGGTTCCGCAGGATAGCCGTACGGGGACCGTCTGGTGTGGGGTTTCTACCAACTCCAGCTAGTGTCAAGTTCCTCGGGACCGGCTTTCCGGGTACGCAGCAAGCACGAGGGGAAGAGAAAGCGCGGATGTCCGTCACCACTCCTCCACGTCCGCCCGGCCCTCCGGGGTCTCAACCTCCTGGTCGTCCGCCGGGGCCGCCGCCAAGGCCCGGCAGACCGGGTGGTCCGGGTGGTCCGGGCGGCCCGGCCGGAGGCCCGGGAGGTCCCGGTGTTCCTCGCGGTCCCGGGGGTCCTGGAGGTCCTGGAGGTCCTGGCGGCCCGCAGGGTCCCGGCGGCCCCGGTGGTCCGGGAGGCCCCAAGGGACCCGGTGGCCCCGGCGGACCTGGTGGTCCGGGAGGCCCCGGTGGGCCAGGCGGTCCTCCGTCCAGCGGCCCCGGCCCGCAGTCCGGTCCCCCGCCCGCTCCGGCGGTGCGGATCGCCGCGCCCGCGCGGCGCCGGACCGGTGGGATCAACCTCGGCCCGCTGCCCGTGGCGAACCTGGTCGTGCTCGAACTCGGGCTCGCGATCGGTCTCGTCCTCCTCGCGATCGACATGAAGCTGAAGTACGTCGCGATCGGCGTGCTCGGATTCGCGATCATCGTCGCGTTCCTGCGCTGGGGCGGCCGTTGGTTCACCCAATGGGCTGGACTCACGATGCGGTACATGTTCCGTTCGCACGATCGGGTGGCGAATCCGCTTCCGCCGAGCAGCATCGAATCGCTCGCCGCCGAAGAGGACGCCGTCACCGGCCCGGACGACGCCCGCGTGAACCTGCTCCGCCTCGCCGTTCCCGATCTCGTCGTCGCGCACGGCGTGGACCACGAACGCCAGCAGGTCGGCATCGCGTGGAACGACGGCACGTGGACCGCGGTCCTGCTCGTCGAACCCGCGCCCGCGCTGATCACCCAGGCGGGTGGCGCGCCGAGCCTGCCGCTGTCCGCGCTCGCGCCGTGCCTCGAAGACCGCGGTGTGGTCCTCGACTCGATCCAGATGATCTGGCACTGCTACCCGGGCAGCGCCGCGCTTCCGTCGGACTCGCCCGCCCTCAGCTCCTACATGGAGGTGCTCGGCCCGCTCCCCGCGGCCGCGCGGCGGACGACGTGGGTCGCCATCCGGCTCGACCCGCGCCGTTGCCCGGCCGCCATCCGCGAACGCGGCGGCGGCGTCGTCGGTGCGCACCGCGCGCTGATCGGCGCGCTGTCGCGGGTGCGCAACGCCTTGGAATCGCAGGGCGTGCCGACCCGGCCGCTCGACCCGGACGAGTTGCTGCGGTCCAGCATTTCGGCCGCGGAACTGACCGCGGTCGCCGGTTCGCAGGGGAAGGTCGGTCTGCAGGAACGCTGGACCGGCGTCACCGCGGCCGGCATCGGGCACGCGAGCTACGCGATCACCAGCTGGCCGAAGGGCAAGATCAGCGGCAGCCTGAACGCGTTGACCAGTGTCCGCGCGCTGTCGGCGACGGTGGCGATGTCGATCTCGCCGTCGGCGGACGAGGGCAAGATCGGCCTGCGCGGAATCGTTCGCCTGAGCGCGCGGAACCCGCGTGAACTGGACGCGGCCGACCAGCGGCTGCAGGGCATCTCGGACCGGCTGGGTGTGACGCTGACGCCGCTGCGCGGCCTGCAGATCTCCGGGTTCTCCGCGACTTTGCCGATCGGAGGCACGGCATGAGCACCCGCATGCGCGACGCAGGCCAGAGCGCCGGTGTCGCCCCGGAATTCACCGTCGACCCGGCGATGCTCGACGCGATCAGCCCATCCGGTGACCGGGGCGGGATCGTCCTCGGTTCCGGGCTCAAGGGTGAGCCGCTGACGATCTCCGCGCTGCGCTCGACACCGACCCGGATCGTGCTGGTCGGTGGTCTCTACCTGGCTCGCCAGGTGGCGTTGCGCGCGATGGCGGTCGGGGCGTGGGTCGTCGTGGCGACCGGACGCCCGGCCGCGTGGCAGGTGCTCCCCCAGGCCGCGGGGAACCAGCCCAACGGCAGGCCTTCGCCGCTGGTGCAGATCCGGCGGCTGTCGCCGGTGGATCTCCCGCGTCCGTCCGAGGACGCGCCGCTGCTGGTGGTGACCGACGGCGGTCCGACGCCGCAGGATCTGTTCCCGCCGCGGTCGCCGTGGCAGACGACGGTGTATGTCCTGCCGTACCTGCACCCGCAGGCCGGGGCGACCGCGAACGCGGCCGACCTGGTGCTGATGCAGCGGCTCCCGCCGGGCCAGGCCGAACTGGCGGCCCGCATCTGGCGGCTTCCGCCCCAGATGATGAAGCAGCTCACGACGTTGAAGGACGACCAGGTCGTCGCGCTGGGCCGCAACCTGTGGCGTCCTCTTCGCCTGGTCACCACCGCGAAAGAGCAGCAGATCCTGGGCCCGGTCCGCCGAGGCGACTAACCCGCGCCCCGCGTCGACTTTTGCGGGCTAATCGCGCTCCACGGGGGCACTGTCCATTTCGGATGGTGCCCCCTTTGCGTGCCGCCGCGTCGCGTTTTGCCCCCTAAACGCGATCCGGGGCGCGGGGTTTGCCAGTCAAGGGGCAATCACGCCGGCTGTGGATAAGCCGGGGGTTGTGGATAAGTCGCCCTGAAATGGCATCGACGGCCACGGGTTGTCGGTCTTGTCGGTCACCGTGTCGACATGACCAGACCCTTCGATTCATCTCATCTCCCCGATGTCTTCCGCGGCTCTGAAGCGCGCAAGGCAGGTCTCATCACGGCCAGCCAGTTACGCGGCTCGAGCGTCCGACGGCTGTTTCAAGACGTCTACACGCGCGCCGGCGTCGAGGTCACCCACGAGCTGCGATGCCGAGGCGCCGCACTGCTGGCCCCTCCGGAAGCAGTCCTGACCGGGCGATCTGCCGCAACCGTTCACGGCGTCGAGCTGGCCAACCCCAGCGACCCCGTCGAGATGATCGTGCCGGAGAAGAATCGCTTCGGCCCGATCGTCGGAATCAAGGTTCGGCGAACCGAGGTCAAACCCGAAGAATCGAGACCCTGGAACGGCATTCGCATCGCACGGAAACGCCGAATAGCTCTGGATCTCCTGCTTCGGCTTTCTCCGCGCAAATCCAGCTGGACGCGCCGGCTCCGTATCGGTGTCCCGGATCTGGACCAGTTCATGAGAGCAAACAACCTGACCGATCTGCACCTCAACGGCGAGTTCTACGGTCGCCGCAATAGAGGAATTCGCTTGGCCAGACATGCTTTACGCCTGTCCGATCCTCGTGCGGAATCGCATCCGGAATCGGAGCTTCGCATCGTGCTCGCGGCCGGTGGCATCACGGCGACGCCTCAGGTCGAGGTCAAGTCACGAACCGGCCGTTTCCTCGCTCGTCTCGACCTCGCGGACGAGACGTTCCGGGTCGCCATCGAGTACGACGGCCGATGGCACAACACCCCGAAGGAACAAGCCTATGACCGCAAACGCCGAAGACGCGTGGAGGCCGAGGGATGGCGATTCGTCATCGCCACCGCGGAAGACCTGGCGAACGACTTCAAAGGCATCGTGGACGCCGTCTGGCAGGCCCGCCGCGGCGCGTTTAGCCCGCGAAAGGCGCCGCGTCCGGATCAGGAGGGGGTGCGCATGGCGCGCGTTTGATCGGCACGCGCCGCGAGTTCGGCGTCTGGCGGGTAGTCGACGGCCATCAACGTCAGGCCATGTGCGGGAGCGACTGCGCTGTCGCGCGTCCGGCTCTCCAAAACGTCACCCGGCCAATCGAGCGGACGTCGGCCGTCACCGACCAAGAGCAGCGCCCCCACCAGACTGCGCACCATCGAATGGCAGAACGCATCGGCGGAGACCTCGACCTCGACCGCGTGCGGCCCGGTCCGCCGCCACACGAGCCGCTGCAGCTCGCGAATGGTCGTCCCGCCTTCACGCTGCTTACAGAAGGCCGCGAAGTCCTGGAGCCCCAGGAGAGCCGCCGACGCCTCATTCATCGCGTCGACAGAAAGCGGTCGCCCCCAGGCCAAAGTGTCGTGACGCCTCAACGGATCCACGCCCCACGGCGCGTCCGAAACGCGGTACAGATAGTGGCGCCGCACGGCCGAGAACCGCGCGTCGAATCCGGGCGCCGCGACCCGGGCATCCAGCACCCGCACGTCACCCGGCAGGTACCGATTCCAGCGGTGCCGCATCCGCCCCAGGTCAGGGATGCCCTGCTCGTCCAGTTCCAGACGACCGGATCGCGTTTTGCCCGCTAAAGGCGACGCGTCGACGTGGACCACCTGGCCCGCAGCGTGCACCCCGGCATCGGTGCGGCCGGCGACGACGACGGACTTCGGGACCGAGGCCCCTGGGGGCTGTTTCGCGAGCGCCTCTTCGAGGACTCCCTGCACCGTGCGCCGTCCGGGCTGCCGCGCCCAGCCGGAGAAATCGGTGCCGTCGTAGGAGACGTCCAGACGCAGACGAACGAGCCCGCCCTCCGCAGTGGGAGTGGCGGGCTCGTCCGGGGTGTTCGGTGCCGTCAGGACGTCAGTCCTTCTTGCTGTCCGCGTCCGCGGCGGGGGCCTCAGCGGCCTCGTCGGCGGCGGGAGCCTCGGTGGCCTCCGGAGCCTCGGTGGCGGCCGTGTCGGCAGCCTCAGTGGCCTCGGTGGTCTCCTCGGCGGCCGGAGCGGCAGCCTTCGGCTCGTCCTTGGCGAACTTCGTCTTGCGCGCGGCCTCGGCCTCGGCGGTGACGGTCTTCTCGGCCACCAGCTCGATGACGGCCATGGGGGCGTTGTCGCCCTTGCGCGCCATCGTCTTGGTGATCCGGGTGTAGCCACCCGGACGCTCCGCGAAGAACGGACCGATCTCGGCGATCAGCTTGTGCACGACGTCCTTGTCGCGCACGATGCGCTGGATCTGACGACGGTTGTGCAGGTCGCCCCGCTTCGCCTTCGTGATCAGCTTCTCGGCCAGCGGGCGCACCCGCCGGGCCTTCGCCTCGGTCGTCGTGATCTTGCCGTGCTCGAACAGCTGGGTGGCCAGGTTGGCCAGGATCAGCCGTTCGTGCGCGGGCGACCCGCCGAGACGGGGTCCCTTTGTGGGGGTGGGCATCGGTTCTCCTCGTTCAGCTCACAGCTGAAGGCCGGCGCTCCCCCACCGACCGGTGAGGGAGCCGTAGCTGGCCTTACAGCTGCTCCGTCTCTGCGTAGTCCTGGCCATCGTCGTGGCCGTTGTCCGAAATTCCGTCCGTGATGCTGTCGACGCCCTCGGACCAGCCTTCACCGTCGTAGCTGGCCGCGGCCGCGGTCGGGTCGAACCCGGGCGGGCTGTCCTTCAGCGCGAGGCCGAGACCGACGAGCTTGAGCTTGACCTCGTCGATCGACTTCGCACCGAAGTTGCGGATGTCCAGCAGGTCGGCCTCGCTGCGCGAGACCAGTTCGCCGACGGTGTGGATGCCCTCGCGCTTGAGGCAGTTGTACGACCGGACGGTGAGGTCCAGGTCCTCGATCGGCATCGCGTAGGCGGCGATGGTGTCCGCCTCCTGCGGCGACGGGCCGATCTCGATGCCTTCGGCGTCGACGTTCAGCTCGCGCGCGAGACCGAACAGCTCCACCAGCGTCTTACCGGCCGAAGCGACAGCGTCCCGCGGCGTGATCGACGGCTTCGTCTCCACGTCCAGGATCAGCTTGTCGAAGTCGGTGCGCTGCTCGACACGGGTCGCCTCGACCTTGTAGGTCACCTTCAGCACCGGGGAGTAGATGGAGTCGACCGGGATCCGGCCGATCTCCGCGCCCGCCTGCTTGTTCTGCAGGGCCGGAACGTAACCGCGGCCGCGCTCGACGACGAGCTCGATCTCGAGCTTGCCCTTGCCGTTCAGCGACGCGATGTGCAGATCCGGGTTGTGCACGGTGACACCGGCCGGGGGCACGATGTCGGCGGCGGTGACCTCACCGGGGCCCTGCTTGCGCAGGTACATGGTGACCGGCTCGTCCTCTTCCGAGGAGACCACGAGCTCCTTGAGGTTCAGGATGATGTCGGTGACGTCTTCCTTCACACCGGGAACGGTGGTGAACTCGTGCAGCACGCCGTCGATGCGGATGCTCGTCACGGCCGCGCCCGGAATGGACGACAGCAGCGTGCGCCGCAGCGAGTTGCCGAGCGTGTAGCCGAAGCCGGGCTCCAGCGGTTCGATGGTGAACCGGGAGCGGGTCTCGTTGACCGTCTCTTCGCCGAGAGCCGGTCGCTGGGAAATCAGCATCTTTCCTAGTTCCTTTCCAAACGGCGCCCGCCATATGACACCGAAAGGGATGGCGAAGCGGCGGCGCACTCCGGGCGCCGCCGCCCGTGCCCACATCGGGCCGGGGAAACCCCGGCCCGACGATGGATCACTTCGAGTAGAGCTCGACGATCAGCTGTTCCTGGACCGGAACATCGATCTGAGCGCGCTCCGGGAGCTGGTGGACCAGCACACGGAGGTTGGACGGAACGACCTGGAGCCACGCGGGAACGGGACGCTCGCCGAACGACTCCTTGGCCGCGACGAAGGGCAGCATCGCGAACGACTTCGGCCGCACGTCGATGATGTCCCACTTCGTGACCTGGTAGGACGGGACGTTGACCTTGACGCCGTTGACCAGGAAGTGGCCGTGGCTCACCAGCTGACGCGCCTGACGGCGGGTGCGGGCGATGCCGGCGCGGTAGATCACGTTGTCCAGACGGGACTCGAGGATCTGCAGCAGGTTCTCACCGGTCTTACCGGGACGCCGGACGGCTTCCTTGTAGTACCGGACGAACTGACGCTCGAGAACGCCGTAGGTGTAGCGAGCCTTCTGCTTCTCCTGCGACTGCAGGAGGTACTCGGACTCCTTGATGCGCCCGCGGCCGTGCTGGCCCGGCGGGTAGGGGCGACGCTCGAAAGCCTGGTCGCCGCCGATGAGGTCAACCTTGAGGCGACGCGA
Source organism: Amycolatopsis sp. w19 (assembly GCF_051373225.1). Lineage (NCBI taxonomy): Bacteria > Bacillati > Actinomycetota > Actinomycetes > Pseudonocardiales > Pseudonocardiaceae > Amycolatopsis > Amycolatopsis sp. w19. The sequence goes on from NZ_JBPQFM010000009.1 coordinate 125,320, forward strand.
AATACGCGTCGCGGGGCCGGTGTAACGAGCCATTTCTTCTTACTCCTCCCCGTTCCTCAGACCCGGCGCCGCTTGGGCGGGCGGCAGCCGTTGTGAGGCTGCGGGGTCACGTCCTGGATGGTGCCGACCTCGAGGCCGGCCGCCTGCAGCGAGCGGATCGCCGTCTCGCGACCCGAACCCGGGCCCTTCACGAAGACGTCGACCTTCTTCATGCCGTGCTCGGCAGCCTTGCGGGCGGCGTTCTCGGCGGCCATCTGCGCGGCGAACGGGGTGGACTTACGCGAGCCCTTGAAGCCCACGTGACCACTCGACGCCCACGCGATCACGGCACCGGTCGGGTCCGTGATCGAGACGATGGTGTTGTTGAAGGTGCTCTTGATGTGCGCGTGACCGTGCGCGACATTCTTCTTTTCCTTACGGCGGACCTTCTTGGCCCCCGCCGCAGTACGAGACTTCGGTGGCATGTTCTGAGGGTTCTCCTGTTAGCGCGCGTTCTCTTGGTGAGCGGCGACCGCTTCGGCCTGTCCGCGCCGGATGATCGAACCGGCGTCGGTGTACAGGTTGCGGAGCGCCATCGGGCGGGCGTAAAGCGCCTTGGGCGAGACACAAGCCGAGCCGCGGCGGTGGACGCCGCCCATACGCACGACCTTCTTGCCCTGGACGCTCACTTCTTGCCAGCCTTCTTCTTGCCGGCGACCGTCTTCTTCGGACCCTTACGGGTGCGGGCGTTCGTCTTGGTGCGCTGACCACGGACGGGAAGTCCGCGACGCCAGCGAAGGCCCTCGTAGCACCCGATCTCGATCTTCCGACGGATGTCGGCGTTCACCTCACGGCGAAGGTCACCCTCGACCTTGAAGTTCTCCTCGATGTAGACCCGCAGCTTGGCGAGGTCGTCATCGCTCAGATCCTTGACGCGAGTGTCCGCGTTGAGCTCGGCAGCCGCGATGAGCTGCTTCGAGCGGGTACGGCCGATGCCGTAGATGTAGGTCAGCGCGATCTCCAACCGCTTTTCGCGGGGGAGGTCTACGCCAGCGAGTCGTGCCATTGGCGTTGATGCTCCTTCATAGAATTCATCTCCAGGTCTGCTCCCCGTCCGGTCCCGGGACCGACTCGCCTGTCGTGCCCTTGGCTTGCGCTTCGGGTGTCCCGGCCCCGGCCTGAAGTCCGGGGGTGAACCGGGCCGTTCGCACGGCCCGGCAGGTGCGGGGAGATTGTGTAGCCGTCAATCCACTCTGTACGAGTGCGAGTGATCAGCCCTGCCGCTGCTTGTGCCGCAGGTTCTCGCAGATCACCATGATCCGGCCGTGACGGCGGATCACCTTGCACTTGTCGCAGATCTTCTTGACGCTCGGCTGGACCTTCACGTCTCCTGCTCTCCTGCTTGTGCTAACTCGTCGTGATCACTTGTAGCGGTAGACGATGCGACCACGAGACAAGTCGTAGGGCGAGAGCTCCACGACAACCCTGTCCTCGGGCAGGATGCGGATGTAGTGCTGCCGCATCTTGCCGCTGATGTGTGCAAGGACCTTGTGGCCGTTCTCCAACTCGACGCGGAACATCGCGTTGGGGAGCGGCTCGACTACGCGGCCTTCGACCTCGATGGCCCCGTCTTTCTTGCCCATGTCCTCCGCATTTCCTGTCGCTACGCTGTGTTATCAGTCAGAGCTTGAGTGCTTGGCTGGGTGGTGCATCGGCACACTCCTACCCGGCTCCAATGTCCGTTCGCGAGAATTCACGAGCGCGCAGGATCCGGGCGCGATGAGTACACCGACTTGACAGTGTACGCAACCCGTGTCGTGAGCCCCAAACGGGGGGTGACTGTGTTACGTGACCCCTGCGCTCGCCGGATGCGACCTCTCCATCGTACGCCCGCGCCGACCTGCGTTTAGCGGGCTAATCGCGCTCCGATGGAGGCTGGACCTGGCGCGCTCGGCTGCCGAGGTGCACCCGATGGGGGTAGCGGGCATGGGCCCCGACGGCGGGCGCTGGCGTTGCGCCGACCGGCGGGCCGACCTGCGTTTCGCGGGCTAAACGCGCTCCGGCGGGAGCAGGGGCAGGTCAGGCGTCTTCGGGGGCTGTCAGCACCCACGGGCCGTCATCGGTGATGGCGACCGTGTGCTCCCAGTGCGAGGCCCGCGAGCCGTCCGCGGTCACGACGGTCCACCCGTCCTCGAGCTCGACGGTCTCCCCGCCGCCGCCCGTCAGCATGGGCTCGATCGCGAGCGCCATACCGGTCTTGAGCCGCGGTCCCTTGCCCGGTTTGCCCAGGTTCGGCAGGAACGGGTCCATGTGCATCTGGCGCCCGATACCGTGACCGCCGTACTCGACGATCATCCCGTACTCGATGCCGTCTTCCCGGCCGGCCTTCTCGGCCGCGGTCTGCACCGCGTGTGAGATGTCCGTGAGCCTGCCGCCGGACGACACCGCGGCGATCCCGGCCCACATCGCCGCCTCGGTGGCGGCCGAGAGCGCGAGATCCGCCTTCGACACCTCACCGATCGCGAGAGTGACCGCGGAGTCGCCGTGCCAGCCGTCGAGGATTGCGCCACAGTCCACCGAGATGATGTCGCCGTCGTTCAGGACCTGCGTCTTCGACGGGATGCCGTGGACGATCTGCTCGTTCACCGAAGCGCAGATCGACGCCGGGAAGCCGTGGTAGCCCTTGAACGAGGGCACCGCGCCGGCGTCGCGGATCGTCTGCTCGGCGAGCTCGTCGAGGTCGGCCGTGGTCACCCCCGGCTTGGCGATCTCGCGCACCGCGGTGAGGGTGCGCCAGACCACCAGACCGGCGGCCCGCATCGCCTGGAGCTCGCCAGGGGTCTTGATTTCGATCATGCGCCCACGACGAAGCCGTTGCAGTACACGCAGTCCTCCGAAATTCACGTGCGGTCGCGCAGCGCTTCCAGCACGCGGGCGGAGATCTCGTCGACCGAGCCGACGCCGTCGACCGTGACCAGGATGTCCGCGTAGTACTCGAGCAGCGGAGCCGTCTCGGACACGTAGATCTGCTGGCGGCGACGGATGACCTCTTCGGTGTCGTCCGAACGGCCGCGGGACAGCAGCCGATCGACGACGACGTCTTCCGAGACCTGGAGCTGGATGACCGCGTTGAGCTTGGCGTCGACCTCGCCGAGGATCTCGCCGAGGACGTCGGCCTGCTTCGTGTTCCGGGGGAACCCGTCGAGCAGGAAACCGACCTTGGCGTCGGGTTCGGCGAGACGCTCACGCACCATCTCGTTCGTGACCGAGTCGGGCACGAGTTCACCGGAGTCCAGGTAGCGCTTGGCTTCCTGGCCCAGCGGCGTCTGCTCGCCCACGTGGGCGCGGAACAGGTCGCCGGTCGAGATGTGCGGGATCCGGAGCTTCTCCGACAGTGCTACCGCCTGAGTACCTTTGCCCGCGCCAGGAGGGCCAACGAGAACCAGGCGCGTCACTTCAAGAACCCTTCGTAGTTACGTTGCATCAGCTGGCTTTCGATCTGTTTCACGGTGTCGAGACCGACACCGACCATGATCAGCACAGCCGTGCCACCGAACGGGAAGTTCTGGTTGTTCCCGCTGCCGGTGACGGACAGGAAGAAGTTCGGAAGGATCGCGATGATGCCCAGGTACAGCGAGCCCGGCAGGGTGATCCGGCCGAGGACGTAGCTGAGGTACTCCGCGGTGGGACGGCCCGGGCGGATGCCCGGGATGAAGCCACCGAACTTCTTCATTTCTTCCGCACGCTCGTCCACGTTGAACGTGATCGTGATGTAGAAGTACGTGAAGAAGATGATCAACGCGAAGTACAGCAGGACGTGCGCCCAGCTGGACTGGTTGACGATGTAGTTCTGGATGAAGACCTGCCAGCCCGCGTTGCTGTTGGCGTCGCCGACGAGGCGGCTGATCAGGTCCGGCAGGTAGAGCAGCGACGAGGCGAAGATGACCGGGATGACACCGGCCTGGTTCACCTTGATCGGCAGGTACGTCGAGGTCCCGCCGTACATACGGCGGCCGATCATGCGCTTGGCGTACTGCACCGGGATCCGGCGCTGGCCCTGCTCGACGAAGATGACGCTGGCGATGATCACCAGGCCGAACACGCAGATCAGGGCGAAGACGACGCCACCCGCGCTGCTGAGGATGTTGCCACCCTCGATCGGGATCCGGGCCGCGATGTTCAGGAAGATGAGGACGGACATGCCGTTGCCGACGCCGCGCTCGGTGATCAGCTCACCCAGCCACATCATGACGGCGGTACCGGCGGTCATCGTGATGACGATGATGGCCAGCGTGTAGACGCTGTTGTCCGGGATGATCGCGGTGTCGCACTGCGGGAAGAGCTGCTTGCGGTCGGCGAGCGCCACCACACCGGTCGCCTGCAGGACCGCGAGGGCGATCGTCAGGTACCGGGTGTACTGGGTCAGCTTGCCCTGGCCGGCTTGGCCTTCCTTCTTCAGTTCCTCGAACCGCGGGATGACCACGGTGAGGAGCTGGACGATGATGCTCGCCGTGATGTACGGCATGATGCCGGTCGAGAACAGCGACAGCTGCAGCAGTGCACCGCCACTGAACAGGTTCAGCAGCTGATAGACGCCCTCCTGCGACCCGGTCTCCGTACATTGCTGCACGGCGGAATACGAGATACCCGGGGCCGGAATGGTGGCACCGATTCGGTAGACCGCGACGATGGCTAGCGTGAACAGGATCTTCTTACGTAGATCCGGCGTCGCTAGAGCCGAGCGGAAGGCGCTGAGCACGCGGGGAACCTCCTCGGCGTCGTCGGCTGTCTTACCGACGATCGGCTTGGCCGGCCTGGGGCCGGCGGGAACACACAGCTTTCTGGCACAAGCCAGGAACGCTTCGGGGCACACTCGTCCCGAAGCGTGCCGCCGACTCTAACAGCTTCACAGGGCGTGTCCGCAGTGCGTGTGGGTTTTCCGAACGAAGGTTGGTCCGCGGGGTTGATCGACTTGTGCTTCTCGCTCCGGAACCTTGACAGATCGCCTTACCGTTCCCCACTTTCCCGGCCCCACCGAATCGCGATTAGCCCGCTAAACGCACTGTGATCAGGGAGGGCGTTCAGGAGCTCGAAGTTGCCAGGGCTCCCGCCATACCGAGGAGCACGACCCCGGTGCCGCGGTCGACGTTGCGGGTCGCCCGGAGGGACAGCCGAAGCGTCTTCACGAGCGCGCCCGCGCCGATGTAGGTCGCGCCCGCGAGGAACTCGGCGAGCAGGTAGACGGCGCCGAGAATCGCGATCTGGGCGGAAAAGGACCCGTGAGCAGCGTCGATGAACTGGGGCACGAACGCGGTGAAGATGAGGATCGCCTTCGGGTTCGTGATCGCGACGACGAATTCCTTCCTCGCGATCTTCAGCGCCGGCACGGATTCAGTGCGTCGTGGCGTCTGGATGAGCGTGGTGCGCCCGGCACGGAAGGTCGACCACAGCAGCCGCGCGCCGATCCAGGCCAGGTAGGCGACGCCGGCCCATTTGATCACCGTGAGTGCAAGTTCGGATGCCGCGAGGAGCTGCCCGAGACCTGCGGCGACGGCCGCGATGAGCACCGTGAATGCGGCCAATCGGCCTAACAGGCCGGCGAGCCCTTTCCAAGCCCCCTGCGTCATTCCGTGATGCAGGCCGAGCAGATTGTTCGCCCCTGGCGTAAAGCCACGAGCACCGCCGCTCCGAAAAAGACCACCGCCCAAGTCATCGGCCACCTCCTCCCCCACCGTATCGGCGACCGCGAGCGCGTTTAGCGGGCTAATCGCGCTCTTTCGCGCCGGGATCCGGTGCCGGCGCGAAGGCCGAATAGTCCGGGACCTCCGGCTGTGGCTCCGGTGGGAGCACCGTGATGGAGATGCCGTCCTTCGGTGTGGGCATTTCCGCGAGAGCGGAGTCGCCGCTCATCGGGACCTCTTCGTCTTGGACACGGTGACTCATGACCGCCGCCCCCGCCGCGGCGACGACTGCGGCGAAGAGCGCCCACAGACCTGCTCCAAAGGTCTGTGTCGCCTTGATGTCGTCTCCCATCTCACGTCCGTATCCCATCGTGGCGACACTGATGACGACTCCGGCGAGGAACACCGCCGCGATGGTGGCGAGCCATTTGTCCAAAGCGCCCAGACGTCGGAGCCTGGCTGCGCGCGCACTGGCGACAGTGGCCGCAAGGAGGATCGTCGCGGCGATCAGGAGAGGGATGCCGAGGGGCGCCGACGAAGTGGTGGTGGCGGGTCGGTCGACCTGATCCACCGTCATGTCCCACGCGCCTTGGACGAACACGAGCACGACCGGCTCGGCGGAATCGAAGGTGAGCCGATGCTCGGTGCTGAACAACGGGAAGAAGCAGCCCACGAGGGTCAGCACCAGGGCCAGTGCGGCCAATCCCGCCGCGACCAACCTGCGGGGCTCGAGCCGGCCAGACCGCGGCACCTCGCCTACGGGATCCATCGGGCCTGAAACCGATACGACCATCGGCGGGGCGTCCGGCTGCTGCTGAGAGGGCTGCGGATCCTGCCCTGGAGGTATGGCCACCTCACGATCCTTCCAGCTCAGACACCCCTTCGCCACGCTCGCGGCCGCCGGGGCCGACTTGCGTTTCGCGGGCTAAACGCGATCCGGGCGGCGGGCACCTGCGCGACCGTCGGAGCGCGATTAGCCCGCGAAACGCAGGTCGGAGGCGAGACGGCGGCCCACGGCCCGGATCGCGATTAGGGGGCGAAACGCAGGTCCGCGGGCGCGCCGGGCGAAACGGGCCAGATCGCGGTTAGCCCGCGAAACGCAGGTCGGGGCAGCCGGAGGGAGCGCAAGCGAAAGGCCCGCCTGGCGGAGCCTGGCGGGCCTTTCGGTGAAGCGAGCGAAGAAAGCTCAGAGCGTGGTGGCGGAGCCACCGGCGGCGGAGAGCTTCTCCTTGGCGGAGCCGGAGAAAGCGTCGGCGGTGACGTCCAGCTTGACGCCGTTCACGTCGCCGTTGCCCAGCACCTTCACGAGCTTGCCCTTGCGGACCAGACCGTTCGCGACGAGCTCCTCGGCGCCGACCTTGCCACCGTCCGGGAAGACGCGGGCGATGTCGCCCACGTTCACCGGCTGGTACTCGGTGCGGAACCGGTTCTTGAAGCCGCGCAGCTTCGGCAGCCGCATGTGGATGGGCATCTGCCCACCCTCGAAACCGGCGGGCACGTTCTTCCGGGCCTTGGTGCCCTTGGTACCGCGACCGGCGGTCTTGCCCTTCGAGCCCTCACCACGGCCGACGCGGATCTTGTCGCGCTTCGCGCCCGGAGCCGGACGAAGGTGGTGGATCTTGATGGCAGTCATGCCTTGACCTCCTCGACCTCCACCAGGTGGCGGACCGTGTGGATGAGGCCGCGAACCTGGGGGGTGTCTTCACGCACGACGCTCTGGCGGATCTTGCGCAGCCCGAGGGTGCGCAGCGATTCGCGGTGAGCGTGCTTCGTGCCGATCTTGCTCTTGACCTGGGTCACCTTGAGCTGAGTCATGGTCAGACCCCCTGCCCCGCGCGCTGACGCAGCATGCGAGCCGGAGCGACGTCCTCGAGCGGGAGACCGCGGCGGGCCGCGACCTCTTCGGGACGCTGCAGACCCTTCAGGGCCGCCACGGTCGCGTGCACGATGTTGATCGCGTTGTCGGAGCCGAGCGACTTCGACAGCACGTCGTGGACGCCCGCGCACTCCAGCACCGCGCGCACCGGGCCACCGGCGATGACACCGGTACCGGCCGAGGCCGGACGGAGCAGCACGACACCGGCGGCTTCCTCACCCTGGATGGGGTGGGGAATGGTGCCACCGACGCGGGGAACGCGGAAGAAGTTCTTCTTCGCTTCCTCGACGCCCTTGGCGATGGCCGCGGGAACTTCCTTGGCCTTGCCGTAGCCGACGCCGACCTGACCGTCGCCGTCACCGACGACCACCAGGGCGGTGAAGCTGAAGCGACGACCACCCTTGACGACCTTGGCGACGCGGTTGATCGTCACGACCTTCTCGAGGTGCGGGGTCTTCTCCTGGCCGGCCCCGCCACGGCCGCTGTCGCGCCGGTCACGGCGGTCGCGACGGTCATTGCGGTCGTTGCCGCCCTGCCCGCCGGGTCCGCCCTGGCCGCCGCCGAATTGCCGTGTACGTCCCGGCATCAGGCTTTCCTTCCATTCACGAGCATCTGCATCAGAACTCCAACCCCGCCTCACGGGCAGCGTCGGCGAGCGCCGCGATGCGGCCGTGGTAGGCGTTGCCACCACGGTCGAACACCACGGTCGAGACGCCGGCGTTCTTGGCGCGGGCGGCGACGAGTTCCCCGACCTTGGCGGCCTTGGCCTTCTTGTCGCCTTCCAGCGCGCGGACGTCCGCCTCGAGGGTGGACGCCGACGCCAGGGTCTTGCCGGCGAGGTCGTCGATCAGCTGCACGGCGATGTGCCGCGACGAACGCTTGACGACCAGGCGCGGACGCTGGTCCGTGCCGTTGATCTTCTTGCGAAGGCGGAAGTGCCGACGGGCCTTCGCGACGCGGCGGCGGGTCGAGATGTCCTTGCCGACCGGCTTGCGCTTCGTAGTCGTGTCGCTCATGATCACTTACCCGTCTTTCCGACCTTGCGGCGGATCTTCTCACCCTCGTAGCGCAGGCCCTTGCCCTTGTACGGGTCCGGGCGGCGCAGCTTGCGGATGACCGCGGCGATCTGGCCGACCTTCTGCTTGTCGATGCCCGAGACCGAGAACCGGGTGGGGGTCTCGACCTTGAAGGTGATGCCTTCCGGAGCCTCGATCTTCACCGGGTGGCTGTAGCCGAGGGCGAACTCGAGGTCCGAGCCCTTGGCCTGCACGCGGTAACCGACACCGTGGATCTCGAGCTTCTTCTCGTAGCCCTCGGTCACACCGACGACGAGGTTGTTGACCAGCGTCCGGGTGAGACCGTGCAGGGCACGGCTGGTGCGCTCCTCGTCGGGCCGTTTGACCTCGAGCGTGCCGTTTTCGGCCTGCTCGACGGTGATGGGCTCGGCGATGGTGTGCTCGAGGGTGCCCTTGGGCCCCTCGACCTTGATCTGCTGACCGTCGATGGTCACCTTGACCCCGGAGGGGACGGCGACCGGCAGCTTTCCAATGCGTGACATGTCTGTGCCCCCTTCCTTACCAGACGTAGGCGAGGACTTCGCCGCCCACGCTGTTGCGCTTGGCCTGACGGTCGGTCTGGAGGCCGGACGACGTCGAGATGATCGCGACGCCGAGGCCACCGAGAACCGACGGCAGTTCGGTCGATTTTGCGTAGACCCGCAGGCCGGGCTTGGACACGCGGCGGAGGCCGGCGATGCTGCGCTCACGGTTGGGGCCGTACTTCAGCTCCACGATGAGGTTCTTGTGCTTCTCGCCCGGCTCGTCGCGGTAGCCCGAGATGTAACCCTCGCGCTTGAGGATCTCGGCGATGTTCGCCTTGATCTTCGAGTGGGGAAGCACGACCTCGTCGTGGTAAGCCGAGTTCGCGTTACGCAGACGGGTCAAGAAGTCTGCGATGGGGTCGGTCATCGTCATGGTGACCTGTCAACCTTTCTCGCCCTGGTTCCCTGCAATTTCTGCAAGGCCTGTGGCGAAGTGGGAGTTAAAAAAGACTCTTACCAGCTGGACTTGCGGACGCCGGGCAGCTCGCCCGCGTGTGCCATCTCGCGAAGGCAGATCCGGCAGAGCCCGAACTTGCGGAACACCGAGTGCGGGCGACCGCACCGCTGGCAGCGCGTGTAACCGCGAACCTTGAACTTCGGCGTCTTCGCGGCCTTGTGGACCAGTGCTTTCTTGGCCATCGACTCAGTTCTCCTTGAACGGGAAGCCGAGCTTGCGAAGCAGCGCGCGGCCCTCGTCGTCGGTGTTGGCGGTGGTGACGACAGTGACGTCCATACCGCGCGGGCGGTCGATGGCGTCCGGGTCGATCTCGTGGAACATGGACTGCTCGTTGAGACCGAACGTGTAGTTGCCGTTGCCGTCGAACTGCTTCGGCGAAAGCCCGCGGAAGTCACGGATACGCGGCAGCGCGATGGTCAGCAGCCGGTCGAGGAACTCCCACATGCGGTCGTTGCGCAGCGTGACGCGCGCACCGATCGGCTGGCCCTCACGCAGCTTGAACTGCGCGATGGACTTGCGAGCCTTGCGAACCTCGGGCTTCTGCCCGGTGATCGCGGCCAGGTCGCGGATGGCGCCTTCGATCAGCTTGCTGTCACGGGCGGCGTCTCCGACACCCATGTTCACGACGACCTTGACGACGCCCGGGATCTGGTGGACGTTCTCGAAGGAGAACTCCTCCTGGAGCTGTCCCTTGATCTCCTCGCGGTACCGCACCTTGAGGCGCGGGGCGATCTTCTCTGCGGTGGTCATGATCAGATGTCCTTACCGTTCCGGCGCGAGACCCGGACCTTCTTGCCGTCCTCGCCGATGCGGTAGCCCACCCGGGTCGGCTTGCCGTCGGAGTCGACGACCATCACGTTCGAGACGTGGATGGGCGCCTCCTGCGTGACGATGCCGCCGGACTGCGCGCCGCGCTGGGTCTGGGAGATCCGCGTGTGCTTCTTGATCCGGTTGACGCCCTCGACCAGCACGCGCTCGCGCTCGGGGTAGGCCTGGATGACCTTGCCCTTGGCACCCTTGTCCTTGCCGGCGATGACGACGACCGTGTCGCCCTTCTTCACCTTCATGCTCTACAACACCTCCGGCGCGAGCGAAATGATCTTCATGAACTTTCGGTCGCGCAGCTCGCGGCCGACCGGCCCGAAGATGCGGGTGCCGCGGGGCTCATTGTCGTTCTTGATGAGCACAGCAGCGTTCTCGTCGAAGCGGATGTAAGAACCGTCCGGACGACGGCGCTCCTTGCGCGTGCGAACGATGACCGCCTTGACGACGTCACCCTTCTTCACGCCGGCAGCCGGCATGGCGTCCTTCACGGTGGCGACGATGATGTCGCCGATGCCCGCGTAGCGCCGCCCCGAGCCACCGAGAACGCGGATGCAAAGGATCTCCTTCGCGCCCGTGTTGTCGGCAACCCGAAGCCGCGACTCCTGCTGGATCACGTCTACTCCTGTATGTCGCGCTGGTTCTCGCGATGAACCGCGAGCCTTGCGGAACTAAGGGACTCAAAAAGAGCCCTACTTACTTGGCCTTCTCCACGATCTGCACCAGACGCCAGCGCTTGGTCGCCGACAGCGGGCGGGTCTCCATCAGGGTGACCCGGTCGCCCACGCCCGCCTCGTTGTTCTCGTCGTGCACCTTGACCTTGCTGGTGCTGCGGAGAACCTTGGCGTAACGACGGTGCTTCTTGCGGTCTTCGAGCTCGACCACGATCGTCTTGTTCATCTTGTCCGAGACGACATAGCCCTCACGGACCTTACGGTCGTTGCGGCCGGCCGCCTCGGTGGGCTGCTCGCTCATGCGGCACCTTCACTCTCGGCGTCAGGGGAAACGGACAGGCCGAGTTCACGCTCGCGCATGACCGTGTAGATCCGCGCGATGTCCGTGCGGACGGTGCGCAGACGGCGGTTGTTGTCGAGCTGTCCGGTCGCCATCTGGAAGCGGAGGTTGAAGAGCTCCTCCTTGTATTCCTTCAGACGCAGAACGAGCTCTTCCGCGGTGAGCTCACGCAGCTCCGATGCCTGGGCGGCACCTGCCTTCGCCATCAGAACTCACCACCTTCACGGGTCACGATGCGGCACTTCATGGGCAGCTTGTGGATCGCGCGACGGAGCGCCTCACGGGCGGTCTCCTCGTTCGGGAAAGAGATCTCGAACATCACGCGGCCCGGCTTCACGTTGGCGATCCACCACTCGGGCGAACCCTTACCGGAACCCATGCGGGTTTCCGCCGGCTTCTTGGTCAGCGGGCGGTCCGGGTAGATGGTCGTCCACACCTTGCCGCCACGCTTGATGTGACGCGTCATGGCGATACGAGCGGACTCGATCTGCCGGTTGGTCACGTAGCTGTGCTCAAGCGCCTGGATGCCGTACTCGCCGAAGTTCACCTTCGTACCGCCCTTGGCGGCACCGTGGCGCTTCGGGGAGTGCTGCTTCCGGTGCTTGACCCTGCGCGGGATGAGCACGTGTCAGCCCTCCGTCTTTTCTGCAGTCTCAGCAGCCGGGGCCTCGGTGGCCGTGTCGCCCTTGGGAGCGGCGTCGCCGCTCTTCGCGGCGGCGGCGGCCCGGCCGGCTTCGGTCGAGGTCGGCGTCGTGCCCGACGAGCCGGAACGGCGCGGTCGGGAGGGACGGTCACCACGGTCACGGCGCGGGGCGCGCTCGGCGGCCGCGGCGGCGTCACGCGCCTCCTTGGCCTTGAGGCCACCCACGAGCTCGCCCTTGTAGATCCACACCTTCACGCCGATGCGACCGAACGTCGTCTTGGCCTCGAAGAAGCCGTAGTCGATGTCGGCGCGCAGCGTGTGCAGCGGGACGCGGCCATCGCGGTAGTGCTCGGAGCGGGACATCTCGGCACCGCCGAGACGACCGCCGCACTGCACGCGGATGCCCTTGACCTGCGGCGAACGCATGGAGGTCTGGATCGCCTTGCGCATCGCGCGGCGGAACGCCACACGGTTGCTCAGCTGCTCCGCGACACCCTGGGCGACGAGCTGGGCGTCGGCCTCGGGGTTCTTGACCTCGAGGATGTTCAGCTGGACCTGCTTGGCGGTCAGCTTCTCCAGCGCGCCGCGGATGCGGTCGGCCTCCGCGCCGCGACGGCCGATGACGATGCCCGGCCGGGCGGTGTGGATGTCGACGCGGACCCGGTCACGGGTGCGCTCGATCTCGACCTTGGAGATCCCGGCGCGCTCCATGCCCGTGGACAGCAGCTTCCGGATCTTGACGTCCTCGGCCACGTACTCCGCGTACTGCTTGTCGGCGTACCAACGCGACTTCCAGTCCGTGGTGATACCCAGGCGGAAGCCGTGCGGGTTGATCTTCTGGCCCACTACCGGCCACCTGCCTTCTTCTTGCCCTGTGCCTTCTTGGCCTCGGCCTTGGGACGCGACTCCACCTCGACGGTGATGTGGCTGGTCCGCTTGCGGATCCGGTACGCGCGGCCCTGGGCCCGCGGACGGATGCGCTTGAGGGTCGGGCCCTCGTCGGCGTAGGCGTTCTTGACCCAGAGGGTGTCCGGGTCGAGATCGAGGTTGTTCTCGGCGTTGGCCATGGCGCTGGCGAGCACCTTCGCGACCGGCTCGCTTGCCGCCTGCGGGGCGAACTGGAGCACGGCCAAGGCGTCGGCGGCGCTACGTCCCTTGATCAGCTCGATCACCCGGCGCACCTTGGTAGGCGAGTCCCGGACGAAGCGAGCCCGCGCGTAAGCCGTCGGCAAAGCCTCGGCCACGTCGTTCTGGGCGTTCATCGCTAGCTTCCTTGTTCTCTCGTGCCCGCTCAGCGGCGGCGCGACTTGCGGTCGTCCTTGATGTGGCCCTTGAAGGTCCGAGTCGGCGCGAATTCGCCCAACTTGTGACCCACCATCGCCTCGGTGACGAACACCGGGACGTGCTTGCGGCCGTCGTGCACCGCGATCGTGTGACCCAGGAAATCCGGGATGATCGTGGAGCGACGCGACCACGTCTTGATCACGGTCTTCTTGCCCGACTCGTTGAGAGCGTCCACCTTCTTGAGCAGGTGGTCGTCCACGAAGGGGCCCTTTTTGAGGCTACGTGGCATGTTCTTCTACCTCCCTGCTCAGCGCTTCTTGCCGGTACGCCGGCGGCGGACGATCATGGCGTCGGAAGCCTTGCGGCGGCGGGTGCGGCCTTCGGGCTTACCGTTCGGGTTCACCGGGTGGCGACCACCGGAGGTCTTACCCTCACCACCACCGTGCGGGTGGTCGACCGGGTTCATGACGACACCACGGACGGTGGGGCGCTTGCCGCGCCAGCGGTTACGGCCCGCCTTGCCCCAGTTGATGTTCGAGTGCTCGGAGTTGCCGACCTCGCCGATGGTGGCGCGGTTGCGCACGTCGACGTTGCGGATCTCGCCCGAGGGGAGACGAAGCTGGGCGTAAGGCCCGTCCTTCGCCACCAGCTGCACCTTGGCGCCGGCGGACCGCGCCATCTTCGCGCCGCCACCGGGGCGGAGCTCGATCGCGTGGATCACGGTGCCGACCGGGATGTTGCGCAGCGGCAGGTTGTTACCCGGCTTGATGTCGGCGCGGGGGCCGTTCTCGACCGTGTCACCCTGCTTGAGCTTCTCCGGGGCGATGATGTAGCGCTTCTCGCCGTCGGCGTAGTGCAGCAGCGCGATACGAGCGGACCGGTTGGGGTCGTACTCGATGTGCGCGACCTTGGCGGGAACGCCGTCCTTGTCGTTCCGGCGGAAGTCGATCAGCCGGTACGCACGCTTGTGGCCACCGCCCTTGTGCCGGGTGGTGATCTTGCCGCTGGAGTTACGGCCGCCGGACTTGCTCAGCGGACGCAGCAGCGACTTCTCCGGGGTGGACCGAGTGATCTCGGCGAAGTCGGAGACGCTGGAACCGCGACGACCCGGGGTCGTCGGCTTGTACTTGCGGATGCCCATGTGTCAGCTCAGTCCTTTACGCGGTGGGTCCGCCGAAGATCTCGATCGGCTTGCTCTCAGCCGAAAGAGTCACGATGGCGCGCTTGGTGTCCTTGCGCTTGCCGAAGCCGGCGCGAGTCCGCTTACGCTTGCCCTGGCGGTTGGCCGTGTTGACGCTGACCACCTTGACGCCGAACACCTTCTCGACCGCGATCTTGATCTGGGTCTTGTTGGCGTCCGGGCGGACGATGAACGTGTACTTGTGGTCCTCGAGCAGCCCGTAGGACTTCTCGGAGATCACCGGCGCGAGCAAGATGTCGCGGGGATCGGGGATGGCGATCGCACTCACTGCTCGTCACTCCCTTCAACCTCGCTCGACCGAGCCGAAGCCTTCGCGCCCTTGCCCCGGACGGGGCCGGCGACGAACACGTCGTAAGCGGCCTTGGTGAACACCACGTCGTCGTTGACCAACACGTCGTAGGTGTTGAGCTGGTCGGGCGTGATGATGTGGACCTCGGCCAGGTTCCGCAGCGAGTTCCAGCTCAGCTCGTCGTCGCGGTGCAGGACCACGAGAACGCGCTTGGCCTGGGTCAGCGCGGCGATGGCGGCCTTGGCGGACTTGGTGGACGGCTTCTCGCCGGTCACCAGTTCGGTGACGACGTGCAGCTGTCCGGCACGGGCCCGGTCGGAGAGGGCGCCACGCAGGGCGGCGGCCTTCATCTTCTTCGGGGTCCGCTGGGTGTAGTCACGCGGCGTGGGGCCGTGGACGACGCCACCACCGGTGAACTGCGGCGCACGGGTCGAACCCTGGCGGGCGCGGCCGGTGCCCTTCTGGCGGTACGGCTTCTTGCCACCACCGCGGACTTCACCGCGGGTCTTGGTGTCATGCGTGCCCTGGCGCGCGGCGGCCAGCTGGCCCACCACGACCTGGTGCATGAGGGGCACGTTGGCCTGCACGTCGAAGATCTCCGAGGGGAGCTCGACCGTGCCGTCGGCTTTACCGGCCGGGGTCTTCAGCTCGACGCTGGTCATGTTCAGTTACCACCCTTCGCGGCGCTGCGAACGAACAGCAGGCCGCCCTTGGGACCGGGCACGGCGCCCTTGATCAGCAGCAGGCCGTCCTCGGCACGCACCGCGTGCACGGTCAGGTTCTGCGTGGTGACCCGGTCGTTGCCCATCCGGCCCGCCATGCGCAGGCCCTTGAAGACGCGGCCCGGGGTGGCGCAGCCACCGATCGAGCCGGGCTTGCGGTGCACGGCCTGGGCACCGTGGCTCGCGCCCTGGCCCTTGAAGCCGTGACGCTTCATGACACCGGCGTAGCCCTTGCCCTTGCTGGTACCGGTCACGTCGACCTCGATACCGGCCTCGAACACCTCGGCGGTGATCTCCTGGCCGACCTCGTAGGTCTCGGCGTCGGTGGTACGCAGCTCCGCAAGGAAACGGCGCGGGGTCACGCTCGCCTTGTCGAAGTGGCCGGTGCGCGGCTTGTTCACCCGGCGCGGGTCGACCGCGCCGAAAGCCAGCTGCACGGCCTTGTAGCCGTCGTTCTCCTGGGTCCGAACCTGGGTGACCACGTTCGGCCCGGCCTGCACGACGGTCACCGGGACGACCCGGTTGTTCTCGTCGAAGACCTGGGTCATGCCGAGCTTGGTGCCCAGGATGCCCTTCACTTGCCTGTCAGACATGAGTCTCTTACTCTCCGCCGCTCGCCAGCCGCTGCTACTGGATGTTGACGTCGACGCTCGCCGGCAGGTCGATGCGCATGAGCGCGTCGACCGTCTTCGGCGTCGGGTCGAGGATGTCGATCAGACGCTTGTGCGTGCGCATCTCGAAGTGCTCGCGCGAGTCCTTGTACTTGTGCGGCGAGCGGATGACGCAGTAAACGTTCTTCTCGGTGGGCAGCGGCACCGGCCCGACAACACGGGCGCCGGTACGCGTGACCGTCTCGACGATCTTGCGTGCCGAGGTGTCGATCGCCTCGTGGTCGTAGGCCTTGAGCCGGATGCGGATCTTCTGTCCCGCCATGGTGGCTGCTCGTTCCTTGTCGTCTCGTGCCGCTTTTGTCTTTTCAAACCTCAGCCTGGCTGAGGTTTTCCCAGTTCAACGGCCCTGTCCCCGGTCCACGCGGTCGGGCGTGTCGTGCCCGACGCACAGACGGATCCCGCGGGATCTTCGTCTTGCCTGGTCTTCCTCAACGTGAGGAGGCATCGAGCCGGCGGAAAAGCTTGAATCGCCGTCTCAAACGCCCTTGCCCGCTAGCCTCACCCGAAGGAAGTGCTCCGCGGACCGTGGCCGCTCATACCAGGGCGGCCGGAACCTGTCTTCGGAAAGAAGTACGAGTTCGGCCGCCCCAGGACGAGCAACCTGAATAGTGTCGCACACGTGATTTGACGCCCCTAACCCGGGGGTGTATTACCCCCGGGCGGGGCGCCTAAATCACTTGATGATCTTGGTGACCTGGCCGGCGCCGACGGTCCGACCACCCTCGCGGATGGCGAAACGCAGGCCCTCGTCCATGGCGACCGGCTGGATCAGCACGACGCTGATGTCCGTGTTGTCGCCCGGCATGACCATCTCGACACCCTCCTTGAGGGTGACGACGCCGGTCACGTCCGTGGTACGGAAGTAGAACTGCGGGCGGTAGTTGTTGAAGAACGGGGTGTGACGGCCACCCTCGTCCTTCGACAGGATGTAGACCGAGCCCTCGAACTCCGTGTGCGGGGTGGTGGTGCCCGGCTTCACGACGACCTGGCCGCGCTCGACGTCCTCGCGCTTGATACCGCGGACCAGCAGACCGACGTTGTCGCCGGCCTCACCCTGGTCGAGCAGCTTGCGGAACATCTCGACACCGGTGACGGTGGTCTTGGTCGACTTCTCCTTGATGCCGACGATCTCGACCTCTTCGTTCACGTTGACGCGGCCACGCTCGATACGGCCGGTCACGACCGTGCCACGGCCGGTGATCGTGAAGACGTCTTCGATCGGCATCAGGAACGGCTTGTCGAGCTCGCGCACCGGGTCCGGCACGTTCTCGTCGACGGCTTCCATCAGCTCGAGAACGCTCTCGCCCCACTTGGCGTCGCCCTCGAGGGCCTTCAGGCCGGAGACCTTGATGACCGGAGCGTCGTCACCCGGGAAGTCCTGGGAGGACAGCAGCTCGCGGACCTCGAGCTCGACGAGCTCCAGGATCTCCTCGTCGTCGACCATGTCGGCCTTGTTCAGCGCGACCACGATGTAGGGCACGCCGACCTGCTTCGCGAGCAGCACGTGCTCACGGGTCTGCGGCATCGGGCCGTCGGTCGCCGCGACCACGAGGATCGCGCCGTCCATCTGCGCCGCACCGGTGATCATGTTCTTGATGTAGTCCGCGTGACCGGGGGCGTCCACGTGGGCGTAGTGACGCTTCTCGGTCTGGTACTCGACGTGCGAGATGTTGATCGTGATACCGCGCTGCTTCTCTTCCGGCGCGTTGTCGATCTGGTCGAACGCCGAAGCGGTGTTCAGCTCGGGGTACTTGTCGTGCAGAACCTTGGTGATCGCCGCGGTCAGAGTGGTCTTACCGTGGTCGACGTGACCGATGGTCCCGATGTTGACGTGCGGCTTGGTCCGCTCGAATTTCGCCTTCGCCACTGGAATGTCCTCCTGGACTGTTTTGCTTACTCACCGGCCAACGTGGCTGTCGGACGGGGATTCGTTTCTTGACGGATGCTGCGGACGTTCAGGAGTGTTCCTTATGCCCGCGAGCGGACGGGAACTACTCCCCCGTCGCCTTCGCGATGATTTCCTTCGCGACGTTCGCGGGAACCTCGGCGTAGGAGTCGAACACCATGGAGTAGTTGGCACGTCCCTGCGTACGCGAACGCAGGTCGCCGACGTAACCGAACATCTCCGACAGCGGGACCAGTGCCTTGACGACACGGGTACCGGCGCGCTCCTCCATGGCCTGGATCTGGCCACGGCGGGAGTTGAGGTCGCCGATCACATCGCCCATGTAGTCCTCGGGCGTGGTGACCTCGACGGCCATCAGCGGCTCGAGGATGACCGGACCGGCCTTCTTCGCGGCTTCCTTCATCGCCATGGAGCCGGCGATCTTGAAGGCCATTTCCGAAGAGTCGACCTCGTGGTACGCGCCGTCCAACAAGGTGAACTTCAACCCGACGAGCGGGTAGCCGGCCAGCACGCCGTACTGCATGGCGTCCTGTGCGCCCGCGTCGACCGACGGGATGTACTCCCGCGGCACGCGGCCACCGGTGACCTTGTTGTCGAACTCGTAGAGGGCACCGTCGGTGGACTCGAGCGGCTCGAGCTTGACGATGACCTTCGCGAACTGACCGGAACCACCGGTCTGCTTCTTGTGCACGTAGTCGAGCTTCTCGACCGTCTTGCGCACCGTCTCGCGGTAGGCGACCTGCGGCTTACCGATGTTCGCCTCGACCTTGTAGTCGGACTTCATGCGGTTGACCAGCACCTCGAGGTGCAGCTCGCCCATACCGGCGATGATCGTCTGGCCGGTGTCCTCGTCCAGGTTGACCTGGAACGTCGGGTCCTCTTCGGCCAGCTTCTGGATCGCCAGGGACAGCTTCTCCTGGTCGGCCTTGGTCTTCGGCTCGATCGCGACGCGGATGACCGGCGCCGGGAACGTCATCGACTCGAGGACGACCGGGTTCTGCGGGTCGGCGAGGGTGTCACCGGTGGTGGTGTCCTTCAGGCCGATGACCGCGTAGATGTGGCCGGCCTGGGCCTCGTCGACCGGGTTCTCCTTGTTGGAGTGCATCTGGAAGAGCTTCCCGATGCGCTCCTTGCGCTCCTTGGTGGCGTTGATCAGCTGCGCGCCGGAGGAGACCTTGCCCGAGTACACCCGGATGTAGGTCAGCTTGCCGAAGAACGGGTGCGCCGCGATCTTGAACGCCAGAGCGGAGAACGGCTCGTCGACGGACGGCTTCCGGGTGACCGGGGTCTCGCCGTCGGGCAGCGTGCCCTCGACGGCCGGGACGTCCAGCGGCGACGGAAGGTAGTCGATGACCGCGTCGAGCATGGGCTGGACGCCCTTGTTCTTGAACGCGGAACCGGTGAGCACCGGGTACGCCTCGCGGGCGACGGTGAGCTTCCGGATGCCGGCCTTGATCTCGGCCTCGGTGAGCTCTTCGCCCTCGAGGAACTTCTCCATCAGCGAGTCGTCGGTCTCGGCGACGGCCTCGACCAGCTTCTCCCGGTACTCGGCCGCCTTGTCGGCGAGCTCGGCCGGGATCTCCTCGACGGCGTAGTCCTCGCCCTTCTGGACCTCGCCGCGCCAGGTCAGCGCCTTCATGCGGACCAGGTCGACGACGCCTTCGAACTCGCTCTCGGCGCCGATCGGCAGCTGGATGACCAGCGGACGGGCACCGAGGCGCTCCTCGATGGTGCGGACGGTGAAGTAGAAGTCCGCGCCGAGCTTGTCCATCTTGTTGACGAAGCAGATACGAGGAACCTCGTACTTGTCCGCCTGACGCCAGACCTGCTCGGACTGCGGCTCGACACCTTCCTTGCCGTCGAAGACGGCGACGGCACCATCGAGCACGCGGAGCGAACGCTCCACCTCGACGGTGAAGTCGACGTGGCCCGGAGTGTCGATGATGTTGATCTGGTGGTCGGCCCAGAACGTGGTGGTGGCAGCCGAGGTGATGGTGATACCCCGCTTCTGCTCCTCCTCCATCCAGTCCATGGTGGCGGCGCCATCGTGGACTTCACCGATCTTGTAGTTGACCCCGGTGTAGAACAGGATCCGCTCGGTGGTGGTGGTCTTACCGGCGTCGATGTGGGCCATGATGCCGATGTTGCGGACCTTGTTCAGGTCGGTCAGCACTTCACGTGCCACGAGAGTGTTCCCCTGTCTCAAAATTGGGGCCCGGCAAGGCTTTGATCGGCAGCCGGGCGGTCATCACCAGCGGTAGTGCGCGAAGGCCTTGTTGGACTCGGCCATCTTGTGGGTGTCCTCACGCCGCTTCACGCTGGCGCCGAGGCCGTTGCTCGCGTCGAGCAGTTCGTTCTGCAGACGCTCGATCATGGTCTTCTCGCGGCGGGCCGCGGAGAAGGAGACGAGCCAGCGCAGCGCGAGGGTGGTGGAGCGGCCCGGCTTGACCTCGATCGGCACCTGGTAGGTGGCGCCACCGACGCGGCGGCTCTTCACCTCGATGGTGGGCTTCACGTTGTCGAGGGCGCGCTTCAGCGTGACGACCGGGTCGGTGCCGGTCTTCTCGCGAGCACCTTCGAGGGCGCCGTAGACGATGCGCTCGGCCAGGGACCGCTTGCCGTCCTTCAGCACCTTGTTCACCAGCTGGGTGACCAGCGGGGATGCGTAGACGGGGTCAGAGATCAGCGGCCGCTTCGGGGCCGGACCCTTGCGGGGCATTAGCTCTTCTCCTTCTTCGCGCCGTACCGGCTGCGCGCCTGCTTACGGTTCTTGACACCCTGGGTGTCGAGCGAACCGCGGATGATCTTGTAACGGACACCCGGCAGGTCCTTCACACGACCACCGCGCACGAGCACCATCGAGTGCTCCTGCAGGTTGTGGCCTTCACCGGGAATGTAGGCGGTGACCTCGATGCCGCTGGTCAGCTTCACACGAGCGACCTTGCGAAGCGCCGAGTTCGGCTTCTTGGGGGTTGTGGTGTACACGCGAGTGCACACGCCACGCCGCTGCGGGCTCCCCTTGAGGGCCGCGGTCTTCTGCTTGGCAGCCTTGTCCTGGCGGCCCTTACGGACCAGCTGCTGGATCGTGGGCAATGGACCAGCTTTCTGTTCGCGATCTTGCTACTACGTGTTGTCTCCGGCCCCCGCGGTCGGGCGTGTCGGCCCGCGTCACGGTCTTGCGACCGGTAACTTCCCGTAGGGATTTTCCGTCGGATCCCGCGTGGGCGAAGCCTTCGGACCGGATGCCTGAGCACCCCGTCCGTGCCGCACGGCACACGGGACGGCCCGACGCCTGCCGGGCACGGTCTCCAAAGATACCCGGCCACTTCCGGACCGGCCAAATCGGGGGGTCGATAACTATATCGTGCCGGGCGTCACGCCGCGGCCACCCTGATGGAACGGCGTTTCGGGCCGTTCTTATTCCTCTTCGGGCTTCGCGTGGTCCGCCCGGCCCGGGTGCGGGTCACGGGAAAGATCGATCAACGGATGCACGGGAGCCCCCTCCGGCGCCGCGTGACTTCCCCGCTTGGGTTCCTCGGTGCTTTCCTGCTGCTCGGCGTCCATGACGCCTCCCCTCGTTAGTACTGATACCGCCCTGCTCGGCGGACCACGCTACCTATTCCCCTATCGGGTGAGCCGGATGGATCCGATAACCACCCCGTCGCGTCGAACCGGTGAATGAGTCACGATGAGACTGGTCACAGCGTCGGTTCACCCCGGCGTACCGCAAGTATGGGGAGGCTCCATGTCCGCCGAGTTCGAGCAGCTGGTCGCGCAATTCGACAAGTTCCAGTCCCAGCTCCAGAACGTCGACGACCGGCTCGCGAACGTCGGCGGGATGCAGGACGAGCTCAGCAGGATCGAGGCGACGGCGTCCTCTTCGGACCGTTCGGTGACGGTGGTCGCCGGGCCCGGCGGCGCGATCATGAACGTCAAATTCACCGAGGACGCCCTTCGCCAGCGTCCGGACGCGCTTTCCGCGGCGCTGATGTCGACCATCCAGCAGGCCGTGGCCGAAGCGGCCCGCAAACAGGCCACGATCGTCGAAGAGCACATGGGCGACGACCTCAATCTGGTGGACCAGGTGCTGGAGACCCAGGCGGACCTGTTCGGCACCACCGTCGAGGAGATGCGGGCGCGGATGGAAGAGGAGTCCCCGTCGCGGCCGGCCGCCGAGCAGCAGGCCGACGACTACTCCGAGCGTTCCGTCCTCAAATCCGCCGACGAACCGCAGCGGCCCCAGACCCCGCCACCCCCGGCGTCGAGCGCCTCGGACGGCGACCGTTTCCTGAAGAACCTGTTCGACGACGACCACTGACCCGGGACCGGATCGCCTTTAGCGGGCTAAACGCGATCCGCGGCGCTGGGAACCGCAGGCGGGGCAGCCGGGTCCAAGGCGCCGATCACGACGAGCCGCATCGGAAGGTGCGCGAAGGGAGGGACCGCCGATGGCCGGAGGGCATGAGGTGGTGATCAGCGCTCTGCGCACCTACTCGGGCAAGCTCGGGCAGGACGTCCAGATCCCGAACGAGGTCGGACGGCTGACGCAGCAGTCCGACGTCGGCGACGAGTCATGGGGAGTCGTCGGCCTGTTCGTGAAGCACGAGTACACGTCGATGCTCACCGATCTGCAGGATCTGCTGATCGAGATGTCCGCGGGGCTGACCGCGGCATCGGAGAAGCTCGGCAACGCCGCCACCGCCTACGAGCGGAACGAAGACGACAACGTCAAGGCGCTCAACGAAATCCTCAAGCTGCTGGAGCAGCCGGCGCAATCGAGGACACCGAAGATGGGGCCGGCCAAGTAGCGAGGGGGACTGATCGTGGCCGATCAGAAGATCACCGGCGAACACACCAAGATCCAGATCAACGACTACAACCCGGACACCATCCGCACGGACAAGATGCTGACCTCGCTGCCCGGGCCGATCGGCAGTGGCTTCAGCACCTTCGACACCGTCAAGAAGGCGACCGCGGACGGGTTCCAGGCGAGCGACATCGGGACCATCGCGGCCAGCGGCGCCGGCTTCGTCAGCTCGTGCATGGGCGTCGCGGACATCGCCAGCGACCCGATCGGCTGGCTGGTCGGCCAGGGGCTCAGCTTCCTGATGAACGTGTGCCAGCCGATCCAGGACGCCATCCACATGGTGAGCGGCGACGGTCCGGCGTTGTCGAACGCGGCGGGCAACTTCAACAACATCGGCGTCTACCTGCAGAACTACAGCAAGAAGTTCGACGAGGACGCGAAGACGTCGCTGTCCCAGTGGACCGGTGACGCGGCGAACGCGGCGGGCGACAAACTGGCGAAGTTCGCGCAGGGCATCGACGGGATCGCCGCACAGGCCGGGGACATCGCCCAGCTGCTGCAGATCTCCAGCATGGTGATGACGGTGATCGAGGAGTTCATCAAGGCGATCCTCACCGAGTTCATCACCTGGCTGATCATGATCTGGATCCCGGCGCTGGCCGCGGCCGTCCCGACCTGCGGCGGTTCGACGGCGACGGCGGGCGGGCTGACGGCCACCCGCGCGGTCTCGACGACGTCGAAGGTGCAGAAGTTCCTGAACAAGCTCCGCCAGCTGCTCGACAAGATCAAGCAGTTCCTCGGCAAGCTCAAGGAGTTCTTCGGCAAGTGGAAGGGCAACTACAAGGAGCTGATGGCCCACAACAAGTCCACCGCGCAGCTGGCGGCGGGGCCGGGCGCGTCCGCGTGGGGCAAGTTCGCCTCGAAGGACGGCGCCATGGGCGGCAGGCTCGCGGACGGCTTCGGTGAGCGGATGACGTCGGCCACGAAGAAGGCCGCGCTGAACACCGTCGGGCTCGGCAAGGCCACGAATCCGGACGGCAGCTGGAAGACGCCGGAGACGGGCCGTGAGAAGGGTGAGGTCGCGGCGGGTGTCGCCGGGAAGGCCGGCACGTACACGTCGGGCGGGATCAAGGCAGGCCAGTACGGTTCGGTGGGTGACGACGAACAGACACCCGAGGAAGCCTCCGACAATCTGGACTTCTGAGCCGTGACCGCGTGGATCATCGCCATCGTCGCGGTGGCGTTGCCGATCGTGCTCGCCGTCTGGTGGATTCTCGCCGGGGCGGCGAAGAAACGCGGGCTGGCCACGTTGGCGCGGGAACGGGGCTGGGACTTCTACAGCGGTGCCCGGCTCGGTGCCGCGGGCGGGCGGCACGAGCAGCCCGCGACCGGCCGGGCGCCCGCGCCGTTGCGGCGGGCGGGCGAGTCGATCGACCAGGCGGTGGTGGGCACGCACCGGGGGAAGCCGTTCGGCGTCTACCGGTATCACCGGCCGGGCGCCGGGTTCCGCCAGGACGGCACCCGCGAGTCCGGTTCGCTGCGGACGGTCGTGCACGTCGAGGCGGGCGCGGCCATGCCGAACTGCACGCTCTCGATCAGCGGATCCGAAGTGGACTGCTCGAATCCCGCGTTCGTCCTGCGTCCCGACGTCCGTGAGTGGCTGACGGCGAACGCGGGCCGGTGCCGCGAGTTCCACACGTCCGGGCGGACGGTGGCGGTGGTCCCGAAGGTGCTGCCGAGCGGGAAGCAACTCCTGCGCACTTTGGACTACCTGGCCGATGTCGCCGACCGGGCCCCGCTCACCTCCACCCCACCGGATCGCGTTTAGCGGGCTAAACGCGATCCGGGACTTCCAGGGACTTCGCGAAGAAGTGGTGGGCGAAGGGTTCGTTGTTGAAGGGCTCGACCTCGTCGTAGCCGAGGCGCGCGTACAGGGCCCTCGCCTCGACCAGGTCGCGCCTGGTGTCGAGACGGATCAACGAGGCGCCGAGGCCGCGGGCGACGTCTTCGGCGGCGGCCACGAGCAGCGCGGCGCCGCCATTGCCGCGCTCGGACTTCCGCAGGAAGACGCGGGTGAGCTCGGTGATGTCGGGCGAGGCGACCCGCAGCCCGGCGCACCCGGCGAGTACCCCGTCGCGCCAGGCGAGGAGGAAGGTGCCGGTCGGCGGGACCAGATCACGGCTGTGGTGCTCCAGGAGCAAGCCGTCGAGCTCCTCTTCGGTGACCTGGCGCTCGTAGAAGCGGGACGCGATTTCGTCCAGGTACTCGCGCAGCAACTGGGCGGCGTCCGGGTGATCG
The DNA here is from genome assembly GCF_051373225.1 of Amycolatopsis sp. w19. Lineage (NCBI taxonomy): Bacteria > Bacillati > Actinomycetota > Actinomycetes > Pseudonocardiales > Pseudonocardiaceae > Amycolatopsis > Amycolatopsis sp. w19. Next base: position 150,570 of record NZ_JBPQFM010000009.1, read on the forward strand.
ACGGGGGTGACTTCGAAGCTCCAGGTCATGACTACATTCTGCCGACCCTGGCCACCGGTTTTCCCCCTGCCGCCGGATCGCGATTAGGGGGCTAAACGCAGGTCAGGAGGGGGCAAGGCGGCCGGCGCAGGTGGCGACCTCACCGGGGGCGGACTTCTCCGAAGTGACCACGGCGCCGCCCACGGCCACCCGGCATTCGACGGCACCCTCGCCCTGCCCCATCAGCTGGACGGTCGGCGGGGTGCCGGTGCTCTTCCACGTGAGCTCCTTGCGCCACGGCAGCGTCACCTGCAGCTCCTGGTGCACGAGCCCCAGCCCGTTGGAGTCGTAGACCACGGTCGCGGTCCCCGTCCCGATGAGCTCGTACGCGATCTGCCAGTCGTTCGACACCGGCTGCGGCTGCGCCTGGCTGAGCGTCCGCGTGATCGTGCGGTCCGGTCCCCGCGACGGCGCGGCCTCGGCCGGTTCGCCGACCACGGCCACGGTCTCGGCCCGCGGCTCCTCACCGCCGTTGAGCAGCACCACACAGGTCGCGAGCGCGGCCACCACGATCCCCGCGATGGCGATGCGCCCGATCAGTTGTCTGTCGGCCATCGGTCTCCTCACCGAAAGCGGCGGCGCGGCCCGTGAGCCGCGCCGCCACGGAAGTCAGGACGGCAGCAGCCGGCCGGGGACGCCGTTGAGCGACTGGATCAGCCCCAGCACCGGGACGCCGAGCGGCGCGAACGTCCAGATGTTGTTGAGATCGCTCGTGTCGGGTTCGTCGACGACCACGACATCGTTCGGGGCGTCCTGCGCGGCGAGTGCCGGAGCCGCCGAGCCGAGCACGACGAGGCCGGCGAGCGCGGCGCCGGTGACCGCGCGGACGAAGGTCTTCTTCATGGGATTCTCCTTTGCTGGTAACGGTTTTACGAAATGGGCGTGATGATCCCGTAGATCGGGGCGAGGACGTCGGTGGGCACGGGGACGGCCGGGCCGAGCAGTCCGCCGAGGTCGAGGCCGGGGATCAGCCAGACCGCAGGACCTCCGGCGGGCAGACCCGGCAGCGGCTCGGCCGAGGCGACACCGCCGGCGAGTCCGGACAGCGCGCCCGCGAGGGCGAGTGGCAGCAGCACACGGGCCGCGATTCGCTTCATTTCTTCTCCCATTCTTTCGTTGAAATCACCGCAGTACCGAACTGACCGGCACGATCGTTCCGTCGGGGATCCATTGCCCGGCGTAGTTCCGGTCGGCGATCATCCCGACGGCGTGCGGTTCGCCCGGGTACATCGGCATGGCGTTGACCTGCGCCGCCGCGAAGATCTGGACATCGCCGTTAATCGACCGCCACTGGTCGCCCAGCCAGCCACGGAAGCCGCCGAGCGTCGGACTTTCGCCGCCGAAGGCGTTGCCCGCGGCGACGGCGAAGCTGACGGCGACCTGCTCGCGCGGGTCGAACCTCAGCGGTATCGAGGAACTCGCGACGGAGTTGACGATCGGCCCGTTCAGCAGCCAGGGCGCCAGGTACAGGCCGTACTGGTGGGTCGGCTTGAGTCGTTGGGACTCGGCCGCGCGGGTCATCGCCGTGTAGCCGCCCGTCCAGCCGGACACGACGAGCAACGCGGTGTTCGGCCCCGCCTCGGCCTGCACCGGCAGGCCGGCCCGCGCGGCGGTGTCACGAACCAGCTTCGCGGCGGCCACGCTGCGCGGCGAGGCGTCCTCGACGAGGGTGAGCGCGGAAGGTTTGCGCCCGGCGAGGAATTCGACGAGTTTGACGAGAGAACCGCTGTCCTCACGGGAAAGCGCGTCCGCGGGGCAGGACGTGAGCACTTCGCGGCGGTCGGCGATCAAGCCGCCCAAGGCGGCCGAAGCGCATTCGGGCGCGTCCGCGTCTTCGATGGCGAGGCCCGGCTCCTCCCCCGCGTCGACCTCGATCGTCGTCTTCTCCCCGCCTCGGCTGATGATGAGGTCGCTGCGGCCCTTCGGCAGGTCGACCTCGGCCCAGGTGCCTTCGGCGCCGGGGCGCACGATGGCCTTGCCGACCAGGCCGCCTTCGATCCCGGCGGACAGGTCTTCTCCCGCGCTCGCGGGGAAATGGACGAGGTTCTTGCCGGGCCGCTGCGGGCTCACCAGTACGGGGAACCGCTGCTCGCCGATGGCGGCGTCGGCGAGCAGCGCGACACCGGGAGTCGGCAGCTTGGGCGGTTCGGGAATGGCCGCGAGGGCGCTCCAGGCGACGAAGCCGACGGCCACGGCGGCCGCGCCGAACCGATAGGCACGCGTGGATTCCTTGTCCGAGAAGAAGAAACCCGCGACGACGGTGGCGATGATCGGCAGCAGAGCGATCACCAGCAACGTCAGGCCGAAGAGCGTGCCGTAGATCCGGCGGTCGAACCCCAGACCGGAGGAGAACAGCTGGACCGCCCCCGCCACGACGAGAAGTCCGCCCAGCGTCAGGGAAAGCGGGCCGAGCCGGAAGTTCGTCTGGCGCCATTGCCCGGCAGGCACCCAGATGGAGAGAACGGTGACGCCGAACCACAAGGCCGCGGCCGCGACGTAGACGGTGTCGATGGCGAATTCGACACCTGTCCGTCCGAGCGAGGTTTCGAGCACGACCAACGCGGCGAGCGCGAGCGAGGCCCAGCGGCCTGCCGACGGCCAGCGGACCAGGACGGGAATCGCCAGCGCCAGCACGAGATGCACGATCAGCGCGATGACGTTGACGTCGGTCGCGAAGGCGGAAACCGCGGCGAACACGGCGGAAACCCCGCCGAGAGCGGCGATGGTGAGGCGAAGGCGGCTGGGCAGTTCGTCTACCAACGGGCGCAGAATGCCTGTGCCCGCAAGGAAAGCGGTCGCCAGCAGCAGTCCGAGCCGGAGCAGGACGAGGGCGATGTCGGCTCCGGCCGAACCCGAGCTCGCCGGGATGACGTGGTGATCCATGGGGACCTTCTCCGAGCAGATCGGCGGAGCCGTGGGTGGCGGAGTGTGCCCGCCACCCACGACCTTCCGCGCCGAACAGGGTTACTTGAGATCCGCGTCCGCCACGACGAACAGTTCGGAGTGCGGCTTGGCGTTGCCGAAGGACCCGTGCGGCCAGGTCTTCCGGTTGAAGTTGATCCCGACCTGCCCGGTGAACTCGTCCCGGAAGTTCTGGTCGACCGCGACCTTCCCGTCCTCGCCGAGGTTCAGCAGGTTCACCTTGTGGTCACCGTCCAAACCGGACCGTGCGACGAAGTAGTTCGACACCGCGAGGTGCTGCGGCTTGTCGGTTTCGTGGTAGTACCCGTCGTCGCCGAGCACGAAGTTGTCGTACGCGCCCCAGTGCGGGCCGCCGCCGGAGGTACCCGGGTTGATCGGCGCCGCGCCGACGACGGTCGGCAGGTCGCCGCCACCGCCCTGCTGGGACTTCTCCTTCGTGTCGATCCGGCCCTTGATGTTCTCGACCTTGTCGCCGGCGGCGAGCAGCTTCTGGATGTCGAGGACGTACACGCCACCGGTGGTGCCGGGGTCGTCCGGGCCGAGCGCGCCCTTGGAGCGGCCGGTGATCGCGCGGTAGAGGTACTTGTCGTCGGGGCTGGTCTGGATCCAGCCACCGTTCGACCCGCCACCGTTGGAGTCGTTGTTCGGGTGGATCGCCTTGTTCGCGGCGCCATCGTCGAACACCTGGATCCAGTGCGGTTCCTTGGCGGTGATGTCCGGCGTGTAGAACACCGCACCGCCCTGCATGGTCTGGGCGAACGCGCCCTTGTGCCCCGGCAGGTTGGTCACCGTGGTCTCCATGACCGCGCGGCTTTCCGCGTGCAGCGGGTCCGCGGGATCGGCCCTCGGACCGTCCGGCAGATACGAGACCGTCTTGAGCTTCGGCTTGTTGCGGTCGGAGATGTCCCACGTGCGGACGGTCGGCCGCCGCAGATACGGCGACGGCTGCTTCACCGGGTCGAGGATGATGTTGCGCGGCTCGGCGTAGTCACTGGTGACCAGGGTGTTGAGGTCCTCGCGCGCCTGGATGCCGTGCGGGTTGGCGCAGGTCGGCTTGTCCAGTTGCGGGAGGTTGTCGCACAGCTTCTTGTTGTCGCCCTGCGGTGTTGCGGCCGGGGACTCGGAAAGCACCTGCGCGTTCTGGTCGAAGCGGACGACCTCACCGGGACTGCCGGCGAAACCGTTGCCCACCACGGTGGAACCGTTGGCGTAGGTGTGCGGGCCCGGCACGACCGGCCCGCCCATGTACGTGCCGTAGGCGGTGCCGTCCTTGAGCACCCAGTACGCGTCCGGCACGGAACCGCCGAGGGTCTGGGTCGGGAGGCTGACGCCCTTGAGTTTCAGCTGCGGCAACGCGGAGACGTCGAAGGCGTACGTCGCGGCGGCGAACAGCGCGCCGGCGTAGATCGTGTCGCCCTTGTGCCACACGTACTGCATGTGGTGCGGCTCGTTCTCGACGAGCGGGCCGACGGTGGCGGTGTTGACGACCTTGCCGTAGGTCGGCGAACCCTGCGTCGCGTCGATCACGGCGAGGAAGTCCGGACCGGGCAACGCGTTCTTGATCTTGTTCAGGCCACCGCCGAGCGAGCCCGGCAGATTCTTGATGTCCTTGACCAGGGTGTCGGCGATGTTCTCGTCACCGGCCCAGACCAGCAGCCACTTCTTGCGCTTGCCGTCCGCGCTCCGGGACGCCGCGACGTCCTTGGACACCAGATGGTTCTGGACCCAGTACTCCTTGCCGTCGGCCGCCTTCTTCGCGTCCTTGACGACCTGGACGTCGGCGTAGGCACTCGTCGAGGAACCGGTATAGGTCACCGTGCCCGCGGCGAGTGCCGCCGCCAAGGCGCCTATCACCACTTTTCGCCACTTGGGCGAGTTGGATAGCATTCTTTCTCCCTGTTTTCGCTACCGAAGCGCCAGACAATCGGCACACCTCTCCCCTATTCCGCGCAGGCGTGACCGCACGGACCGAAGGGGAAAGCAATCAACCGCCGGTTCACCCAGGGAACCGTTGCGGCACAGTGGAAAACGTCAGCGCACGGGAACCGGCGCATCCGTTTCGGATACGCGAATCAACCTGCGTCGCGACAAACCCGGAATAGGTCAGGAATCCATACACAGCGCGCTTGCTTGCTGCCGCAAGTCAACGTGCCGGCGCCACACCAAGGCGACTGGGGATTGCATGGGCGAAATACTCGTGTGAACCCGCCGGAGTGTCAATCTCGTGATCAAAGAATGAGACATGACACGGCCGGGTGATTTTCCCACGATGCGGATGGGCCATTGGGCCGAACGGGTGGCGGTTTTCCGAGCAGTGGGAATTGGACCACTTGGCGGCACTACCGCAGGTCACAACGGACCAGTAACCCGCCTGCAGCCCTCGCAGCGGCGTTATGAGTTCGTTACTCAATCCCGGGAACTCTGGTGCCGCGACGCCCTCAGGGACGAAGTTGCCATCGGAGCTTTCACGCCCCTCCTCGCGCTACGCCCCGGCCCCGACCTGCGCCCGCCCGCCCCGGATCGCGTTTAGGGGGCGAAACGCAGGTCGGCGCCGGATCGCGATTAGGGGGCTAAACGCAGGTCGGAGGCGGGGCCGCTGAGGGCCTGGTGCTTGAGGGTCGCCAGGGCGTCGTCGATGGGGTGCGGGGTTCCTTCGGGGTCCGGCTTGCGCCACCGCACGAGGTTCATCGCGGCGGAGAACTGCCGTCCGCCGTCGGGGCCGGCCCAGGCCATCGTCAACGCTCCCCAGACCGTGCCGTCGTGACCCCAGAAGACGCCGTGCCCCGGGATCTCGGTCTTGTACAGGCCGAGCCCGTAGTCGATCAGCCGCCCGTCCTGCGCGATGACCGGCACCAGACGCTGCATCTCCGCCAGCGAAGACGGGCTGACGATCTCCCCGTCCAGCAGTTTGCGGTAGAAGCGGTTGAGATCGTCGACGGTCGAGACCAGACCGGCGCCAGCCATCACCCAGGACATGTTGTAGACGCTGTAGTCGCGCGGCGGATCGATCGCGCCGAACAGCGCTTCGTACATCCGCGAGTGCGGCTCCTCGATACGCGGACCGGCGGGAAAGCCGGTGTTCGCGAGACCCGCGGGTTCGATGATGGCGCGGGAGATGTGCTCCTCCATGGGGACACCGGTCAGGTGCTCCAGCAGTTCGCCCAGCAGCAGGTAGTTCGTGTTGGAGTAGATCCCGGGAGTGCTGCCCGGCTCACCGGTGGCGGGCGCACCGACACCGATCGCGATCAGCTCCGCCGGGCGGAACTCCTGAAACCGGTTGTCGTCGAGACTCTCGGGGGCGAGTTTCTGAAGCGACGGGAACGCGTAGGGCAGGTATTCGGCGAGGCCGCTGGTGTGGTTGAGCAGCATGCGGATCGTGATCGTCCGGCCCCGTTCGCCGGGGACCAGCTGCGGCAGGAAGTCGCCGATCGGCGCGTCGAGGTCGAGCCGCCCCGCCTCGACCTGACGCAGAACCGCGGCCGAGACGAACGTCTTGGTGATACTGCCGACGCGCTGCCGCATCCCGGTCCCGACGGGGCGCCCGGTTTCCAGATCGGCGACCCCGGCGGCGCCGCGCCAGATCCGCCCATCCGCCCGCACCTCGGCGAACACCCCCGGTACCCCCGCCCGATGGACGTCGTCCAAGGCGGACCGCAGGTTCTTCGTGGCCGAGTTCTCTTCTGTCACAAGGGATTCCATATCGACCATCCTTTCGACCGGCGGTCCCGGGATCGCCCGCCATCCGTCGCGCATCCAGGCGGATACCGCGCCGATCGTCGGCCGGATCGCGATTAGGGGGCTAAACGCAGGTCGGGGCGGGCAAAGGGAAAGCCCCCGGTCTGGGATCGACCGGGGGCTTTCTCGGGGTGTTGGTCGCTATTCGGCAGGCTGACGACGGCGGCGGGAGCCGAATACCAGAACCGCTCCGAGGCCCAGTGCGGCGAGCGCGAGCGCGCCGAGCCAGATCACGTCGGCACCGGTGCTGGCCAGCCCCGAACCACCCTGTCCGCCGCCGCCGCTGCCCTGCCCGGCGGGCGTGGTCGTCGGCGCCGGGGTTTCGGATTTGCCGCAGTCCGCGGGCTGCGTGGGCACGGTGGGCGCGGGCGCCTCACCAGGTTCCGCCTCCACTCGTACCTGCGACGGCTTGTCCTCCGGCCCGGCGACATGGATCGGCCTCGGGTTCTCGTACTGGATCCGCCATCCCTGCGGCGTCAGGAGGTACAGCTTGTACGTGGGCCCCGGCACCACCTTGCGGAATTCGAAGCGGCCTTCGGCGTCGGTCATCCGCTCACCGATGACAGGGCACTTCCCGTCGGAGACGAGCACGACCTTGACCCCGCTCACGCCCTTCGGATCACCCTGGCCCGCGAGGTGGACCACGTCACCGACGACGGTGGCCAAGGCCCCGGGGACGGCTGCCTGGTCGTAGGCGTGTGCGTGACCTTCGTTGTCGACGTCGCGGTAACCGAAGTCGCAGCTCACCGTGACCAAGCCCCGGTCGAGAGTGGCGTCCGGGACCTTTTCGGACACGTCGATCGCGCGAGTCTCGCCGGGCGCGATCGTCACGCCGTTCCCGACGTAGTCGAGGTCTCCCCAACCCGCGCCGCCCTTCAACGCGTAGTCGGATCCGAAGCGGTCACAACCGGAGACGATGCCCGTGAGCGGGACCGAACCGGAGTTGGTCAAGGTCACGGTGACATGCGCGAGATCGCCGGGTTTGTAGCTGTCCTCGGTGAAGGCCATCGACGCTTTCAACGCACCGTTCAGCGGCGGCGCTCCGCGAACGAGCAGATCCTTCGAGTCCGGCCCGATCCGGACGATCTCGAACGGGAACTGCCAACCCTTGAGCTCGACGCCGCCGAGGTAGTACTTGGCGGCCGGAACATCGCCGAAGTCGATCTTCCCGGCCGCGTCGCTCGTGGCCTCGTACTTGGCGGAGCCGTTGAAGTACTTCAAGGTGAGGGTGATTCCGGACAGCTGTTCGCCGTCGTCGGCTCGGCCGTTGCCGTTCTTGTCACCGAACACGGTGCCCGCCGCGTGCCCGGAGACCTTGACGATGCCGACAGACTCCTGGAATTCCCCGCCGCCTGCCCCGGTGCTGTCTTGAACGAAGCCGCGGACGACGGTCTTGGCGGACGTGAGATCTTGGATCTGTCCGGCGACCTTGACCTCGTAAGTCTCTCCTGGCTGGAGCGTCTTACCGGACCTAACGCGTTCCAGTTCTCCCCAGCCGGGATCGAACGGGACCGACAGGTCGGACGGATCGCTGATGAACTGGAACACCTTGAGACCCACGGCGGGGACGGTGCCGGTGTTCTTGATTTTGAAAGTGAAGGTGACGTTCTCGTCGGTCCGGAATTCGCCCTTGTCGAAGGCGACCGACGATACGAGCTGCAGCCGCTCGGCCTGCGGCTTCGGCGCCACCGGAGGTGCGCTTTCCGCAGCCGACGAACTAGGCGGCGCGCTGGAACTCGCCGGTGCTTCGGATGTCGCCGGCGCACTCGACGCCGGTGACGAAGGTGCCGGATCCGCTCCGGCGGGCGCGGCGAATACGCCGGTCAATGCCGCTACCGCGGCGAAAGTCGCGAGATAGATCGCCCCAGTACGTGAGCGGGATCTACCACTTGGCGATTTGTTCACGCAGAGTCACCCCTGATTACCAGATGGAAATGCGCATAGCCCCCGAATCGCGTAGAACCGGATCACCTTAACCGGATTCGTCAGGGGCCTGTACTCATTTCGGGTGTCTCGAAAACGGGAAGGGCCCCCGCCGGATCGGCGAGGGCCCTTCCCGTGGATTTCGCTTCGGTCAGCGGAAGTCGCGGCCGAAGTCGTAGTCGTCCAGCGGCACCGCGGCGCCCGGCGTGGAGCCGAACACGTCCGGGGTGTAGTAGCCGTCGTCGTAGGACGGGATCGCGTAAGCGGCGACCCGCGCCTCCTCGGTCGGCTGCACCTGGATGTTGCGGTACTTGTTGATCCCGGTCCCGGCCGGGATCAGCTTACCGATGATCACGTTCTCCTTGAGGCCCACGAGCTTGTCCGAACGGCCGTTGATGGCCGCGTCGGTCAGGACACGCGTGGTCTCCTGGAACGAGGCCGCCGACAGCCACGAGTCCGTGGTCAGCGAAGCCTTCGTGATCCCCATCAGCACCGGGCGACCCGAGGCCGGCTCGCCGCCTTCGGCGACCGACGCGCGGTTCTTCGCCTCGAACTTGGTCCGCTCGGGCAGCTCGCCCGGCAGGAAGTCCGTGGCACCGGAATCGATGATCGTCACGCGGCGCAGCATCTGCCGCACGATGACCTCGATGTGCTTGTCGTGGATCGACACACCCTGCGCCCGGTACACCTTCTGGACCTCGTCCACCAGGTGCATCTGCGCCTCGCGCGGCCCCATGACCCGCAGGACCTCGTGCGGGTCCGGCGTGCCTTCGAGCAGCTGCTGGCCGACCGCGACGCGGTCACCATCGCCCAGCGGGCCGTTCGGGGTGTTCGCGAGCCGCTGACGCTTGGACAGCTTGTCGAAGACGATCTCTTCGCTGCCGTCGTCCGGGATCAGCGTGATCTTCCAGAACCGCTCGCTCTCCTCGATGCGCACGCGGCCATCGACGTCGGCGATCGGCGCCTTGCCCTTCGGGACCCGGGCTTCGAACAGCTCCTGGACACGGGGCAGACCGGTCGTGATGTCGTCACCGGCGACACCACCCTGGTGGAACGTACGCATCGTCAGCTGCGTACCCGGCTCACCGATCGACTGGGCCGCGACGATACCCACGGCCTCGCCGACGTCGACGAGCTGACCGGTCGCCATGGACCGGCCGTAGCAGGTGGCGCAGATACCGACGGCCGACTCGCAGGTCAGCACCGAACGCACCTTGACCTTGGAGATCCCGCTCGAGATGAGCTTGTCGATCGCCGGGTCACCGATGTCGTCACCGGCGTTCAGCACGACGTTGCCCTTGGCGTCGACCGCGTCGGTCGCCAGGTTCCGTGCGTACACGCTGGTCTCGACGTGCTGGTCGCGCAGGACCTTGCCGTCGCCGATGTCCTCGCCGATCGGCATGTTGATACCGCGGGTGGTGCCACAGTCGACCTCGCGGACGATGACGTCCTGTGACACGTCCACCAGACGACGGGTCAGGTAACCCGAGTCGGCGGTACGGAGCGCCGTGTCCGCCAGACCCTTACGGGCACCGTGCGTCGCGATGAAGTACTCCGCCACCGACAGGCCTTCACGGAAGTTGGCCTTGATCGGACGCGGGATGTACTCACCCTTCGGGTTCGACACCAGACCACGCATACCGGCCAGCGACCGGACCTGCGTCATGTTGCCCGCCGCGCCCGACTTCACGATCATCGCGATCGGGTTGTCGTCCGGCAGCGCCGTCTCCATGATCTTGTGGACCTCTTCGGTGGCCTGCGTCCACACCTTGACGAGCTCGTTGTTGCGCTCGGCGTGCGACAGCTGACCACGCTGGTACCGCTTCTCGACCTGGTCGGCCTTGCCTTCGTACTCGTCCAGAATGGCCTTCTTGCCTGCCGGGACGAGCACGTCGGAGATCGCGACCGTGACACCCGAACGGGTCGCCCAGTAGAAACCGGCGTCCTTCAGGCGGTCCAGGGTCTGCGCGACCTGGGTCATCGAGTAGCGCTCGGCGAGGTCGTTCACGATCGCGGCCTGACGCTTCTTCGGCATCGGCTCGTTGATGAACGGGTAGTCCGCCGGCAGCAGCTCGTTGAACAGCACGCGGCCCAGGGTGGTCTCGGCCAGCCACGCCTTGCCCGGCTCCCAGCCGTTCTCCGCGAGCCTCGCCTCGTCGGCCTTGGCGGGCTGACGGTCGGTGACGCGGATCTTGATCGGGGCGTGCAGGCTCAGCGCCTTGCGGTCGTACGCCATGATCGCCTCGGCGGGCGAGGAGTAGGCGTTGCCCGCACCGTCGGCGTTCTCGTTCAACCGGGTCAGGTGGAACAGACCGGTCACCATGTCCAGACGCGGCATGGCGAGCGGACGGCCCGACGCCGGCGAAAGGATGTTGTTCGCCGACAGCATCAGGATGCGGGCCTCGGCCTGCGCCTCCGCGGACAGCGGGAGGTGCACGGCCATCTGGTCACCGTCGAAGTCCGCGTTGAACGCTTCACAGACCAGCGGGTGCAGCTGGATGGCCTTGCCTTCGACCAGCTGCGGCTCGAAGGCCTGGATACCGAGGCGGTGCAGGGTCGGCGCACGGTTCAGCATCACCGGGTGGCCGGTGATGACCTCTTCGAGCACGTCCCACACCTGCGGACGCGACCGCTCCACCATCCGCTTGGCGGACTTGATGTTCTGCGCGTGGTTCAGGTCGACCAGCCGCTTCATGACGAACGGCTTGAACAGCTCGAGCGCCATGTCCTTCGGCAGACCGCACTGGTGCAGCTTCAGCTGCGGGCCGACGATGATGACCGAACGGCCCGAGTAGTCGACACGCTTGCCGAGCAGGTTCTGACGGAACCGGCCCTGCTTGCCCTTGAGCAGATCGGACAGCGACTTCAGCGGGCGGTTACCGGGACCGGTGACCGGGCGGCCGCGGCGGCCGTTGTCGAACAGCGCGTCGACGGCCTCCTGCAGCATCCGCTTCTCGTTGTTCACGATGATCTCGGGCGCGCCGAGGTCGATCAGCCGCTTCAACCGGTTGTTCCGGTTGATGACCCGGCGGTAGAGGTCGTTCAGGTCGGAGGTGGCGAAACGGCCACCGTCGAGCTGGACCATCGGGCGCAGGTCCGGCGGGATCACCGGGACGGCGTCGAGCACCATGCCGCGCGGGTCGTTGCCGGTGGCCTGGAAGGCCGCGACGACCTTGAGCCGCTTCAGCGCGCGGAGCTTCTTCTGCCCCTTGCCGTTGCGGATGGTGTCGCGCAGGCTCTCGGCCTCGGCCGCGACGTCGAACTCGGTGGCCAGCTTCTGGATGGCCTCCGCGCCCATGCCGCCGGTGAAGTACTCGCCGTACCGGTCGACGAGCTCGCGGTAGAGCAGCTCGTCGGCGATCAGCTGACGCACGTCGAGCTTGGTGAAGGTCGTCCAGACCTCCTCGAGACGGTCCAGCTCGCGACCGGCGCGGTCACGCAGCTGACGCATCTCGCGCTCGCCGCCTTCCTTGACCTTGCGGCGGACGTCGGACTTCGCGCCCTCCGCCTCCAGCTCGGCCAGGTCGGCTTCCAGCTTCTGCGCCCGTGCCTCGATGTCCGCGTCGCGCTTGGTCTCGAGGTTCTTGCGCTCGACGCCGATCTCGTTCTCGAGCGTCGGCAGGTCGTTGTGCCGCAGCTCGGTGTTCACACCGGTGATCACGTAGGCCGCGAAGTAGATGATCTTCTCGAGGTCCTTCGGCGCCAGGTCGAGCAGGTAGCCCAGGCGGGAGGGAACACCCTTGAAGTACCAGATGTGGGTGACGGGAGCGGCCAGCTCGATGTGGCCCATCCGCTCACGGCGCACCTTGGCGCGGGTGACCTCGACGCCACAGCGCTCGCAGATGATGCCCTTGAAGCGGACCCGCTTGTACTTACCGCAGTAGCACTCCCAGTCCCGGGTCGGGCCGAAGATCTTCTCGCAGAAGAGGCCGTCCTTCTCGGGCTTGAGCGTCCGGTAGTTGATGGTCTCCGGCTTCTTCACCTCGCCGAAGGACCACTGACGAATGTCGTCGGCGGTGGCGAGGCCGATGCGGAGCTCATCGAAGAAGTTGACGTCCAGCACGTCTTTACATCCCCTTGGGGTTGATGCGACTAGAGGAGTTGGCGAGCGGAAGCGGGAGCCCACGGGAGGCAGGCTCCCGCCTCATCGCGGGTCAGTGCACGACGTCGTCCACCGAGGGCGACTCGTTGCGGGACAGGTTGATGCCGAGGTTGGCCGCGGCACGCTCGAGGTCCTCGTCGTCGGAGTCGCGCATCTCGATCGCGGCGCCGTCGCTGGACAGCACCTCGACGTTGAGGCAGAGCGACTGGAGCTCCTTCAGGAGCACCTTGAACGACTCGGGGATACCCGGCTCGGGGATGTTCTCCCCCTTGACGATGGCCTCGTACACCTTGACGCGGCCGACCACGTCGTCCGACTTGATCGTCAGGAGCTCCTGCAGGGTGTATGCGGCGCCGTACGCCTGCATCGCCCAGCACTCCATCTCGCCGAACCGCTGGCCACCGAACTGCGCCTTACCACCCAGCGGCTGCTGCGTGATCATCGAGTACGGACCGGTGGACCGGGCGTGGATCTTGTCGTCGACCAGGTGGTGCAGCTTCAGGATGTACATGTAGCCGACGGAGACCGGGTACGGGTACGGCTCGCCGGAGCGGCCGTCCAGCAGCGTGGCCTTGCCGTTCTGCTTGACCATGCGCTCGCCGTCGCGGTTCGGCTTGGTCGCGCCGAGCAGCCCGGTGAGCTCCTCTTCCTTGGCGCCGTCGAACACCGGGGTCGCGGTGTTCGTGCCGGGGTCGACGTCGTAGAGCTCCTCGTTGAGGTTCTTCGCCCAGTCGGGCTGCCCTTCGATCTTCCACCCCTGCGACGCCAGCCAGCCCAGGTGAAGCTCCAGGACCTGGCCGATGTTCATACGACGCGGGACACCGTGGGTGTTCAGGATGATGTCGACGGGCGTGCCGTCCTCCATGAACGGCATGTCCTCGGCGGGGAGGATCTTGCCGATGACACCCTTGTTCCCGTGGCGGCCGGCGAGCTTGTCGCCCGGCTGGATCTTCCGCTTCTGGGCCACGTACACGCGGACCAGTTCGTTGACGCCCGGGGGCAGCTCGTCGTCGTCCTCGCGCGAGAACACGCGGATGCCGATGACCTTGCCGGTCTCGCCGTGCGGCACCTTCAGCGAGGTGTCGCGGACCTCACGGGCCTTCTCACCGAAGATCGCGCGGAGCAGGCGCTCTTCCGGGGTCAGCTCGGTCTCGCCCTTGGGCGTGACCTTGCCGACCAGGATGTCGCCGTCGCGGACCTCGGCGCCGATGCGGATGATGCCGCGCTCGTCGAGGTCGGCGAGGACCTCCTCGGAGACGTTCGGGATGTCCCGGGTGATCTCCTCGGCGCCCAGCTTGGTGTCGCGGGCGTCGATCTCGTGCTCCTCGATGTGGATCGACGTGAGCACGTCGTCCTGCACCAGGCGCTCGGAGAGGATGATCGCGTCCTCGTAGTTGTGGCCCTCCCACGGCATGACCGCGACGAGCAGGTTCTTGCCGAGCGCCATCTCACCGTTCTCGGTGGACGGGCCGTCGGCGATGACCTGACCCTGCTCGACCCGGTCGCCCTCGTTGACGATCGGGCGGTGGTTGAAGCAGGTGCCGTGGTTCGAGCGACGGAACTTGTACAGTCCGTAGCTCTTCCGCGTGCCGTCGTCGTGCATGATCGTGATCAGGTCGGCCGAGAGCTCCTCGACCACACCGGCCTGCTCGGCGACGAGCACGTCACCGGCGTCCACCGCGGCACGCAGCTCCACGCCGGTGCCGACCAGCGGGGCCGAGTTGCGCAGCAGCGGAACGGCCTGACGCTGCATGTTCGCGCCCATGAGCGCGCGGTTCGCGTCGTCGTGCTCGAGGAACGGGATCATCGCCGTCGCGACCGAGACCATCTGTCGCGGCGAGACGTCCATGTAGTCCACGTCCAGCGGGTCGATCAGCTCGACCTCGCCGCCCTTCTTACGGACCAGGACGCGGTCTTCGACGAAGGTGCCGTCTTCCGAGATCGGCGCGTTCGCCTGCGCCTTCACGAAACGGTCTTCCTCGTCCGCGGTGAGGTAGTCGACCTGGTCGGTGACGCGGCCCTCGACGACCTTGCGGTACGGGGTCTCGATGAAACCGAACGGGTTGACCCGCGCGTACGAGCAGAGCGAACCGATCAGGCCGATGTTCGGGCCTTCCGGCGTCTCGATCGGGCACATGCGGCCGTAGTGCGACGGGTGGACGTCTCGGACCTCCATGCCGGCGCGCTCACGCGACAGACCACCCGGGCCGAGGGCGGACAGACGACGCTTGTGCGTCAGCCCCGACAGCGGGTTGTTCTGGTCCATGAACTGCGACAGCTGCGAAGTACCGAAGAACTCCTTGATCGCCGCCACGACGGGACGGATGTTGATCAGGGTCTGCGGCGTGATCGCCTCGACGTCCTGGGTGGTCATCCGCTCGCGGACGACGCGCTCCATCCGGGACAGACCCACGCGGATCTGGTTCTGGATGAGCTCGCCGACGGTGCGGAGACGACGGTTGCCGAAGTGGTCGATGTCGTCGGTCTCGACCGGGATGACCTGGTCGCCGACGGTCGCCTTGTCCTCGCCCGCGTGCAGGCGGACCAGGTACTCGATCGTCGAGACGATGTCCTCTTCGGTCAGCGTCCCGGTGTCGTACGGCGTGGTCAGGCCGAGCTTCTTGTTCAGCTTGTACCGGCCGACCTTGGCCAGGTCGTAGCGCTTCGGCTTGAAGAACAGGTTCTCCAGCAGCGTCTGCGCGCTCTCCTTGGTGGGCGGTTCGCCCGGGCGCAGCTTGCGGTAGATGTCGAGCAGCGCCTCGTCGGTGCCGGCGGTGTGGTCCTTCTCGAGGGTGGCGAGCAGCGTCTCGGAGAAGGAGAAGCGCTCGCGGATCGCCTCGGTGGTCCAGCCGAGCGCCTTCAGCAGCACGGTGACCGGCTGGCGGCGCTTGCGGTCGATGCGGACGCCGACGGTGTCGCGCTTGTCGACGTCGAACTCGAGCCAGGCACCCCGGCTCGGGATGACGCGGACGTTGAAGACGTCCTTGTCGGTGGTCTTGTCGACGCTGGTGTCGAAGTACACACCCGGCGAACGGACCAGCTGGGACACGACGACACGCTCGGTGCCGTTGATGACGAAGGTGCCCTTGTCGGTCATCACCGGGAAGTCGCCCATGAAGACCGTCTGGCTCTTGATCTCGCCGGTGTTGTTGTTCACGAACTCGGCGGTCACGAACAGCGGGGCCGCGTACGTCATGTCCTTGTCCTTGCACTCCTCGACGGAGGCCTTGACCTCGTCGAAGCGCGGGTCGGAGAAGGACAGCGACATGGATCCGGAGAAGTCTTCGATCGGCGAGATCTCGTTGAGGACCTCTTCCAGGCCGCCGACCGGGTTTTCTTCACCTTCTTCGACGCGGCGTTCGAACCACGCCTCGTCGCCGGTGAACCATTCAAAGGACCTGATCTGCACGTCGAGCAGGTTCGGGGTGCTGAGCGGCTCGCGAATCTTTGCGAAGGAGACCCGCTTGGGGGCTCCCGGGATTCCCGTGGACTCCGAGCGAGATACAGCCGAGGTGGTCGCAGCAGTGGCCTGGTTCGCGGGAGAGACTGCCAAGATGCGTCCTTCCGGGGACAATGAGCGGTGAGCAGCCGCGTCAGCAACAGCTGATGCGGTCTGTCAAGGGTGCCGTGTGCCCACTATCCTAACTACCGGCTCCGGGCAGCCTGAAAGAGGGCAGCGCAAAGAAGCAGTCTAGCCCGAACGTCGCGGTCTGTCCAGGGGGCGCTCCCGATGGGGCCCAGCCTGCATCGCAACGTCTTCAGGTATGCCTCTCCTCGGCCTCCCCGGGCCGTCCCTCCCGCAAGGGCACCGCCGGTTCTCACCGTTGCCAGTAAGCGTGACCCCACAGGGGCTCTGAGTCAAGATGCCGCGCGGTGGTCCCGCCGGTTGGCGCAGCGTGGAAGTAGCTCCGCAGCGGGCGCTTCACAGGACGATCATCCTGGTTACCGCCCGGTACCCGCAGGTGACGGCGCCGGCGCGCCGACCTGCGTTTAGCGGGCTAAACGCGATCCGGCCGCCGGGGCTTCCCGGACGGTCACCGGGTCGGTCCAGGCGATCGGCGGGGTGCCCCGAGCGGCCTCGGCCCGTGTGACCGTTGTGACCGGTGGGCCGTCTGGTGCGGCGCACAGGCGACGCGACGCACCTGCGTTTCGCGGGCTGATCGCGACGCGCACCCGGCGGGCGCTGCCAGACTGGGCGGCGTGAGCGAAACGTGGGAGCAGGACGCCAGTGCCGAGATGCCCCCGGTCTTCCTGCGGCCGGAAGCCGAACTGCGGCAAGCCGCGGAGCGGAGCCCCCTCCTCGGCGAGATCCGCGGCTACGTCGCCGGGTCGGAGGCCGTCGACCCGCTGATCCCTCGGTGGGCGGAGGTGGCCGGGCTGGTCCGCGAGGTCGACGGCAAGCACGTGCCCGTCGAGGAGAACGCGACGCTCGTCGACGACCCTCTCCGGCTCTGGGAGCGGCTGTATTCGACGATCGGCGAGGCCGAGCGTCTGCCGTTCGGCCTGGTCGCGTCGATCTCACTCACGCTCTACCGGTCAGGTCCGGTGGCTGTGCCGGTCGAGCTCCTCTTCGAGGCCGTCGCACTCGGGCAGGCACCGGACGAGTCGACGCCGTACGCGACAAGCGTCGCGCTGGACCTGTTGGAACGGCTCGGCGCGCTCGAGAAGCACACCGCGGACCCGGCCTGGCTCGCGCTGATCGCCGAGATCGCCGGGAAACCCGATCCCTCCCCGTTCCTCCTCAGCCTCACCCCGATCGCCGTCTGGGCGATCAACAGGGAGCTCCGCGAGGCCGGAATCGACGCACCGGTCATCGGTGACGCCGCGGGCGAGAGTCTCGGCGAGCTGAGCCCCCGGCTCGTCGACTCCGCACCGGAGATCATCGACGCGGAGCTGAAGGCCTGGGTCCGGTACCGGTCACCCGCCGACGCGGCGACCGAGGCGAGCGAGTTCCTCCGTGCGGCACGGCTTCCCGAAGAACGGCTGTTCGCCTTGATCGCGCTCGGAGAGACCGGTGAGATCGGTCTGGAGACCGCTACGGGAGTCCGAGCCGAAGGCGGTCTGGTCGGCGCGGCCGCCGCGATGTGGCTGTCCGAACGTGGCGCGGTCGACCGGGAAACGATCACCCGCGACGAGGTCGTCCTCGGGATGGCCGACCATTACGCGGCGATGCACGCGCTCGGCGCGTTCGTCCATCAACTCGCCGACATGGACGACCGCTTCGACATCGTGGACCTGCTGACGTCTTCCGGCCATCCGGACCGGCTCCAGCTCCTGAACGTCGTCGGCACGGACCACCCGGACCCGAAGATGGCCAAGAAGGCACGCACGGCGAGCTACAAGCTCCGGTCGAGCGGTGGTGCCTGAGCCCCCTGGTCAGCGCGCCGACGCGTGACGTTTAGCCCGCGAAACGCAGGTCAGCGGGGTCGGGCGGAGCCGGATCGCGTTTAGCGGGCTAAACGCGATCCGGGGCGGGTCACTTCGAGGGGGCCGGGGAGGCCGGGGGCGAAGCGGGGGCCGACGAAGCGGTGGGGTTGGGCGGAGCGGCGTAGGTGTTCATCGCCGTGATCTTCCACTTGTCGCCCTGCAGCTCCGCGTTCAAGTGCAGCTGCGCGCTCCCGGCGGTGGTCTTGTTCGTGTCGGCCCGCGTCGAGCTCTGGTCGACGAACACCATCACGTCGGCCCGGTCGCCTTCCAGCCGGATGACGGCGCTGCGGGTGACCTTGCACGTCACGACCATCTTCTGCTGCGGAGCCAGCCGCTTGACCTCGCCCATCAGCAGGTTGTACTTCGCCCGGACGTCGTCGTTGACCAGCAGATCGGCCGCCGCGGTCTCGGTCTTCGCGATGTTGTTGTAGTCGTACGAGAACAGCGCCTCGGTCGCCTTCGCGACCTGGTCCTTGACCTGCGCGGTCTTCGCGACGTCCAGCAGCGCCGTGTTGTTCGTCGAGCTGGACACGTCGTCGGCCTGGATCTTGAAGAGCACCGCGGTCGCGGCCAGCAGCAACCCGACGACGACCAGCGCGCCCGCCAGGATCAGCTGCTTCGAGCCCGGCTTCTTCTCGTCCTCCGAAGATTCGTCGACCTCGGCTTCGGCCTCTTCGAGGTCGTCCGGCTTCTCCTCGGCGACCGCGCGGGCCTTCGCACGCGGGGTCGGCTTCGCGACGACCTCTTCTTCGGCAGCGTCGGGCTCTTCAGCGACCTCGGTGTCCTCAGCGGACTCAACGGCCTCAACGGCCTCAACGGCCTCAGTGTCCGAGGCGTCCTCGGCGACCTCAGGCTCCGGCTCAGGCGTGGGCTCCGGCTCAGGAACCGGAGCCGGAGCCGGACGCGGCGACGGACGGCGAACCGGCGCCGGCTTCGCCACCGGCGTCTCGTCGACCTCGACCTCCGAGGCAGGCGCCTCCGAAACATCCGAAACAGGAGCGGAAGCAGGAGACGCACCGGGCCGTCGCAGACCGGCCACCCGGGGGCGGCGCACCGGCGGAGTGCTGCGAGGGGGCTGGCGACGGGAGGGGGGCACTACGTGGCTCCGTTCTAGGTGACGCTCTTACTGACCGGCCGCGACGAGGGGCACGTTGTCGATCCCGGACAGCTTCCACTCATCGCCGACCCGGGTCATCGAGACCTCCAGGCGCAACGCCTTCGAGCTCGCCTTGTCGCCCTGGGTGACCTGGGTGGAGATGGCGGCGAGGAAGCTCGCCTTGCCCTCGTGGTCGTCGAGTTCCTCGACCGCGATGTCCTGGATGGTGGTCACGACCTTGGTCTTCGCGTCGCCGAGCGCCTTGCGGTAGGTCGGCTCCAGCTGGGCCAGCTGCTGGCTCATCTTCTCGTCGGAGACGGCCTTCTGCTTGCTGAAGAACTCGTCGAGCTTCTCGAAGTCGACCTCGGTGTACGCCTTGATCGCGGTGCCGCCCGCCTTGACCACGTCGTCCCGCGAGCGCGCCAGGTCGGCGTTGTCGTCCGACGCGGCCACGGCCCACATGACACCGAAGATCGCCGCGGCGAGGAAGGCGGCCAGCGCGAACGCCGCCGCCCCCAGTACCAGGGTCCGCGATCGAGAAGAACTCATGACACTCCAGGGTAGGTATACGGTCTCGGGCTCAGCCGGGCAGGCCCAGCAGCGTGCCGAGGGTGGGCAGGCTGACCCCGGGGCTCTGCAGGACGCTCGGCATGCCCTGTGCCGCGCGCAGGCTGGCCAGTTCCTCGGCCGAGCGGCCGGCGTTCGCCGCGACGTCGCCTTCCGACGGGATCTGCGGGACCCCGTTGTACGGCACGTTCTGCGAACCGCGCACGTTGATCGGGCTGCCCTTCGGCTCGGCGCAGTACGCGTCGTCCTTCGGCGCGCGAGGCGTCGTGTCGGTGCCTTCGCGGTACTTGTCGAGGCCGATGTAGCCCTTGGTGCACGAAGGCGGGTTGAACAGGTTGAGCGCGAGGCCCAGGTGCGCGGTGCCGTCGTTGGCGACGCTGTTCGCGCCCGCGGCCAGCATCGGGTACGTCACCAGGCCCTGTTCGAGCCCGTCGAGCCGGGTCACCAGCAGGTTCGACGTCGTGAGCAGGTTCGCGGTCAGCGCGCCCAGCCCCGGTCCGGATTCGGCGAGCACCGAGCTGATCTGGTTCGCCACCTGCGGCGTGATCCCGATCAGCTTCCGGATGTCGGCGTCGGAGTTCTTCAGCGTGCCGGAGAGCTTGTTGAGGTCCGCGCTGAACGACTTCATGGAGCTCGACATCTCGTTCTGCGTTTCGAGGACCTGCCCGCCCTTTTCCAGCAGCTGGATCGTCTGCGGCAGGTACTCCTGCGCGGTCGTGGTGAAGCTCCGCGCGGTGTCGAGCAGCCGCTGCAGGTCCGGGCCGGTGCCGTTGAAGGCGTTGTACGACTCGTCGACGACCTTGCGCAGCGAGTCGGTCGGCACCGAGGCCGCGAGGCTGTCGAGGTCGCCGATGAGCTGCTCGGTGGGCACCGGCGTCTTGACCTTGTCGGCCGGGATGACCGAACCCGCGTTGAGGTACGGCCCCTTCTCGCCCTTGGGCCGCAGGTCGACGAACTGCTCGCCGACCGCCGACCGGTTCGCGACCACGGCGTCCAGATCGGCGGGCACCTGCGGGGCGTCCGGCGCGATGTTGAGGTCGGCTTCCAGCCCGGTCTTGGTCAAGCGCAGCTCGCCGACCCGGCCGATGTTGAAGCCGCGGTAGGTGACCTCGGCGTTGGTGAAGATGCCGCCGGATTGCTTGAGCTGCAGCTTCACCGTGTAGCCCTCGTCGCCGAAGACCTGGCCGAGCCCGGCGAACCGGATCAGCGCGTACACGATGGCGACCACGGAGATGATCGCGAACGCGACCAGCTGGATCTTCGTCCTACGGACCAGCATCAGCCTGCACCTCCCGAAAGCACGCCGAAGATACCGGCGGGTCCGGTCTGTTGCGGCTGCCCGCCACCCTGCGGCGCGCTCGCCTGGCCGCCGGCGACACCGCCGACGCTGTCCGGGATCGGCAGCGGCGGATTCGCCCCCGGTCCCTCCGTCCCGCCGGTGAGACCCGGCACCGGGATGACGTCCTGGAGCGGGTTCTGACGGCTGCGGCCGAGGTTCTTGAGGATCTCGTTCAGGTTCAGGTCGATCTTCGCGAACAGGTTGAAGTAGTCGCCCTTGACGCCGTCGTAGGCGGCGTCGCTGAACGGGAAGGTCAGCAGGATCTCCAGCGCCTTCGGCAGATCCGCGCCAGCTTCGCCCAGCTTCTGCAGCGTCGGCTGCAATGCCTTGAGGTCGGCGACGAGGTCTTCCTTGCTCTTGTTCACCGTGTCGACGGCGACACCGGAGAGGTGGTTGAGCGCGTTCAGCATGGTCACCAGCTGACCGCGCTGCTGCTCCAGGACACCGAGCCCGGGGCCGAGGTTGTCGACCGCGCCGACCAGCTTGTCCTTCTGGCCGTTCAGCGTGAGCGAGAGCCGGTTCAGCCCGTCGAGCGCCCGCGTGATGTTCGCGGACTGCTTGTCGAGGTTCGTGACCAGCTCGTTGGTGTTGTTCAGCAGCGCCTTGAGCTCCGGCGAGCGGCCGGTGGTGGCGTTGTTGAGTTCCTTGGTGATGGTGTTGAGCTGTTCCACCCCACCACCGTTGAGCAGCAGCGAAAGCGCGCCGAGCAGTTCTTCGACCTCGACGCTGCGGTTCGTGCGGGCCAGCGGGATCACCGCGTTGTCGGCGAGCTTGCCCTGTCCGTCGGGGGGTGCGGCCAGTTCGACGTACTTCTCGCCGAGGAGGCTCGACTGCTTGACGTTGGCGAGCGCGTTCGCCGGCAGTTTCACGTCGCCGTTGACCCGCAGGGTGACCTCGGCGTTCCAGCCGTCCTGGGTCAGGCCGATCGCTTCGACGCGACCGATGGCGACCTCGTTGACCTTCACCCCGGCCTGCGGGGTCAGGTCGAGGACGTCGCGGAACTGCACTTTGACGGTGTACGGGTGGTCGCCGAGCTCGGCGCCACCGGGCAGCGGGACGTCGTAGATCCCGCTGAACCCGCAGCCGCTCAACGTCAGCGCCGCGACGGTCCCGACGGCAACGAGGGCAAGTTTCCTGTTCATCACTTCGCCGCCGTTCCGTAGAGCTGACCCGCGATCGGGAGCGGCAGCGGCGGCAGCTGGCCCGCCTGCGACGACTGGATCACCTGCGCGATGGACGGCAACGGAACCAGCCCGTCGACCAGCCCGGCGACGCCCTTGCACGCGTCGCCCAGCGCGTCGAGCGCGTCCGGGGTCTGCTTGAGCAGGTTGCACACCATCACCAGCGGCGGCTGGGTGAGCTCGTTGAGGTTGGCCCGCGCGTCGAGCGTGCCCGACGAGGCGTTGTAGGTGTTGACCAGGTTCCCGAGGCCGACCGGGGCGACGTCGAGGATCTCGGCGAGCGCGCCGCGCTGGTCCACGAGCACCTTGGTGACGCTGGCCAGCTTGTCCACATTGGACTTGAGCCGGTCGCGGTTCTTCTCGATGAACGCCTGCACCGCGGTGAGCGTGTCCGACAGCTGCTTCACCGTCGCCGAGAGGTTTTCCCGCTCCCCCGCGAGGAATCCGCTGACGTCGGCGAGCTGCCGCTCGAAGTCGCGGACCTGCTTGTCGCTGTTCACCAGCGTCTTCGAGAAGGAGCCGAGGTTCTCGACGGTCTTGAACAGGTCGTCCTTGTTGCCCGACAACGTGCCCGCGGCCTGGCCGAGCTTCGTGATCGTGTCGTGCAGCGCCTGCCCGTTGCCGTCGAAGTTCTTCGCGGCGGTGTCGAGCAGGTTCGACAGCGAACCGTTCTTGTTGGCGCCGTTGGGCCCGAGCGACTTGCTGACCCGGGAGAGGCTGGCGGCGAGCTCGTCGACCTCCAGCGGCACCTCGGTGCGGTCGAGGCCGATGACGGCGCCGTCGGCGATCCGCGGGCCGCCCTTGTACGCCGGGGCGAGCTGCACGTAGCGGTCGCTGACCAGCGACGGCGACACGATGATCGCCTTCGCGTCCGCGGGCACCGCCACCGAACGGTCGTATTCGAGTTCGACGCGGACCTGGTTGCCCATCGGCTGGATCTTGGTGACCGTGCCCATGTCCACGCCGAGCATGCGGACACTGTTGCCTTCGTAGAGGCCGACGGTGCCCGCGAAGTACGCGGTCACGTGATTGCGGCCGGCGTCCTTGAGCGTCCACCACAGCGCGCCGGCGACGACCAGCGCGAGCACGATCGCGATGGTGAAGCCGCGCGCGAGGCTGGAACCGAGACGGGTACTCATTTCTCGTAGCACCCCTTGTCGTTGATCGGCCCGAACGACGGCAGGACCAGTCCGCAGATGTAGTTGTCGAACCAGCGGCCGTTGCCGATCGTGTTCGTGAACACCCGGATGAACGGCGCGAACCGCGCGATGCCCTGGCCGAGGGCGTCCTGGTTGCGCTGCAACATCGAGGTCAGCTGGTCGAGCTGGGCGAGCACCGGGTCGAGCTGCGCGTCGTTGTCGTCGACCAGGCCCTTGAGCTGGGTCGCGAGATTGCGCGAGCCGTCCAGCAGCGCGGAGATCGCCTCCTTGCGCTTGGCCACCTCGCCGAGCAGCTTGTTGCCGTCGGCCAGCAGCTTCTGGAACTCGGCGTCCCGGTCGACGAGCGTCTGCGAGACCTGCCGTGTGTTCGCGAGCAGGCTCGACAGCTGCGAGTCCCGTTTGGCGATGGTGTCCGAGAGGCGGGAAAGGCCCGTCAGGGCGCCCTTCACGTCGGCCGGGGTGTCGGCGAAGGTCTCCGTGATGACGTCGAAGCTCTTCGCCAGCTGCGTCGTGTCGATGTCGTCGACGGTCTGCGAAAGACCGCGGAAGGCGTCGAGGACGTCGAACGGCGACATCGTGCGCTCACGCGGGATGGTCGCGCTCGGGTCGAGCGTGCGCTGCCCCTGCGGATCGAGCGCCAGGTACTTCTGGCCGAGGACGGTCTTGATCTTGATCGCCGCGCTGGTCTTGTCGCCCAGCCAGGCGTCCTTGACCTTGAACGAGATCCGGACCTTGTCGCCGTCGAGCTTGATCTCGGAGATCTTCCCGACCTTCACACCGGCGACCCGGACGTCGTTGTCCTCCTGCAGGCCCGAAGCCTCGCTGAAGTCCGCGGTGTAGGTCGTCCCGCCGCCGATGACCGGCAGGTCCTCGGAGTTCAGCGCGGCGATGAAACCGAGCAGCAGCACCGAGATACCGACCAGCGCGATCGGGATCGGATTGCGTTTCCGGAACGACTTCATGCCGTGCACCTCGCCCGGTTCACCGGCAGCAGCGGCAGGTTGATCGGCTCGTTGATCAGCGGAGGCAGGGCGACGGCTCCCGTCATCTCACAGGCGAAGAAGTTGAACCAGGAGCCATAGTCGGCGGTGCGGGTCAGCGCCGTCACCTTCTGCGGCAGGAACTGGATGAAATGCTCGACGATCGGCTGGCTGTCGTTGAGGTTCTTCGTCAGCGTGCCGAGCGCGGCGATGTCCTGCTTGAGCGGCTCACGGGCTTCACCGAGCAGACCGGAGGTCGTCTTGGCGAGGGTGCCGAGCGAGTCGATGGCGTCGCCGATCGGCTCGCGGTCCGCGGCCAGCCCGGAGACCAGCTGCTGCAGCTTGACGATCAGGTCGTTCAGCTGCGGCGTGTGCGCGTTGACCGTGTCGAGCACCGAGTTCAGGTTGTCGATGACCTGGCCGATCACCTTGTCCTTGTCGGAGATCGTGGTGGCCAGCGACGCGGTGTGCTTCAACAGGCTTTCGACCGTGCCGCCCTCGCCCTGCAGGACCTGGATGACCTCGTAGGACAGCTTGTTGATGTCGTCCGGGTTGAGCGCGGTGAACAGCGGCTTGAACCCGTTGAACAGCTGCGTCAGGTCGAGCGCGGGCGTGGTCCGCTCCAGCGGGATGTTCCCGCCTGGCTCCAGGTTCTTGCCGGAGGAGTCGGTGCCCTGCCCGAGCGAGACGTAGCGCTGGCCGACCAGGTTCCGGAACTTGATCTGCGCGGTGACCCCGGCGGGCAGCTTGCGCCCGGCGTCCACTTCGAACTCGACCTCGGCCTGGCGGCGGTCGACGATGCGGACGTCCTTGACCTGCCCGACCCGGACGCCGGCGATGCGGACGTCGTCGTTGGGCAGCAACAGGGTGGCGTCGCTGAACCGCGCCTTGTAGGCGTTGGTGCTGGTGGTGTTCACGTTGGCGATGCTGATCCCGAGGATGGTCGTGAACAGCACGGTGACCACGATGAAGGCGCAGAGCTTGATCAGCGGAGCGAGCAATCCCCTCATGCCTTCCCCCCGTCCGCGCGCGATCGCGATAGCGAGGCCTTCGGCCGGGGCGCGCGCGTGTCGATCACCTTTTCGCAGCGGGGCGCGAGAACCAATCCCCTCACTGGACGTGCACCTCCGCTCCCCGATAGAGCGGACCGACGAGCAGCGATCCCCAGCCGGGCACGTCCGAGGCGGACATGCCGACCTGCGGCGCGACCAGCTGCGCGAGGAAGTCCGATTCGGACGCGCTGTAGGACGGGCTACCGCCAGGCGCACCTCCGCCGTTGTAACCGCCGATGTTCGCGAAGCCGTTCGACGGCGAAAGGCCGTCGTTCGCCGAGCGTGCCGGCTGTTTGACCGTGCTGCCGTCCTTGATCGGACCGTCCGGAGGGTACTGCGGGAACGGGTCCGGGAACTGCTTCAGGTCGTAGCAGCGCGGACCGCGTTTGTCCTCGAACCGCGGCTCGTCCTTGCCCGGCAGGTACGGCCCGCGGTTGACGGTGACCTCGATGGTCGCGTGCAGACCGGGCCGGTCGGTGCCCTTGCCGAGCGCCTTGTCGATCTTCGGCAGGTTGGCCGCCATCTGCCCGATCACGCACGGGTATTCCGGCGCGTACTTCGCGAGCAGCTCCGCCGTCGGGCGGGCCGTGTCGGCGAGCCGGATCAGGTTGTCGGCGTTGTTCTGCAGGAACGTCTGCAGATCGACCGAAGCCTGCGTGACGCTGCCGTAGAGGTTCGCCAGGTTCATCTTCTGGTCCACCACGGTGCGGGTGGTGGTGCTCAGGTTGTCCAAGGTCTGCACCAGGTCCGGGGCGACGGCGTTGAGGTTGTCCGAGAACTTCGCGAGCTCTTTGAGGTTCTGCTGGAGCTTCGGCTCGTGCGGGTTCAGCTGCCCGACGTAGTCACCGAGCTGCGCGAGGGTGTCGCCGAGCTGGTCACCGCGGCCGTTGAGGGCGGTGGAGATCGCCGAAAGCGTGCTCGACAGCTTCTGCGGCTGGACCGCCTGCAAGACCGGCATCAGATGAGCGAAGGCCTGCTCCAGCTCGACCGCGCCGGACGTACGGTCCTGAGTGATCACGTCGCCTTCGGCGATCGTCTTCTCCGACGGCGCGTCCGGGATCTCCAGGGAAACGAAACGCTCACCGAACAACGTCTTCGGCAGGAATCGCGCCGAAACGTTCTGCGGGATCAGTTTCGCCGACTCGGGATTCAGCGCGAGCGTGAGCTCGGCACCGTCCGGCGTCGCGGCGATGTCCTGGACCGAACCGACGATGAGGCCGCGGACCTTCACATCGGACTGCTTCAGCAACTGGTTCCCGATGTTGCCCGACTGGAGCTTCACGCTGACGACGGGCGTGAACGCCCTTTGGTACAGCGCGATGCTCAGCGCCACTCCGCCGATGAGCACGGCGACCAGAAGCAGGCCCAGTAGCCTGCGCCGGACTGTCGCGATCATCCTGCGATCCTCACCGTGACGTCGGTTCCCCAGATCGCGAAACCGATGAAGAAGTTCATGATGGACACCGTGACGATGCTCAGCCGGACCGCTTTACCGACGGCCACGCCGACACCGGCGGGGCCACCGGAGGCCCGGTATCCGAAATAGCAATGGGACAGGATGATCAAGACGCTGAACAACAGCACCTTGATGAACGA
Source organism: Amycolatopsis sp. w19 (assembly GCF_051373225.1). Classification (NCBI taxonomy): domain Bacteria; kingdom Bacillati; phylum Actinomycetota; class Actinomycetes; order Pseudonocardiales; family Pseudonocardiaceae; genus Amycolatopsis; species Amycolatopsis sp. w19. The sequence goes on from NZ_JBPQFM010000009.1 coordinate 177,689, forward strand.
ATACAACACATCCTGTGGTGGTAGGAACAGGTCGAAATAATGGTCGTAGGTACCCGCTGACTGGTTGTAGATGTAGATAACGACCAACCGCGACGCGAGATACGAACTCAGCAGGCCGATGACGTACAGCGGGATGACCGCGACGAAACCGGCGATGATCCGCGTCGTCACCAGGTACGGCAGGCTCGGCACGCCCATGACCTCGAGCGCGTCGATCTCCTCCGAGATCCGCATGGCGCCCAGCTGGGCGGTGAAGCCCGCGCCGACGGTCGCCGAAAGCGCGAGGCCGGCGACCAGCGGGGCGATCTCGCGGGTGTTGAAGAACGCGGTCAGGAAGCCGGTGAAGGCCGAGGTGCCGATCGAGTTCAGCGCCGAGTAGCCCTGGAGACCGACGAGGACACCGGTGAACAGGGTCAAGCCGACCATCACGCCGACCGTGCCGCCGATGACGGCGAGCGAGCCGGAACCGAAGCTCACTTCGGCGAGCAGCCTCAGGACTTCTTTCATGTAGCGGCGAAGCGTCCTCGGCGTCCACAGCAACGCGCGGCCGTAGAACGACATCTGGTCACCGAGGTTGTCCAGTGTCTGCAAAGGACGGTTGGCAACCCCCTTGGCGCGTGTAAGGAAGGTCATGCGTCAGTCCAGCTTTCCGGGCACGATCTGCAGGTAGATCAGCGTGATCACGAAGTTCACCACGAACAGCATGAGGAACGTGATGACGACCGACTGGTTCACCGCGTCGCCGACACCCTTCGGGCCGCCGGACGGGTTCAGTCCCCGGTAGGAGGCGACGACCGCGGCGATGAAGCCGAAGATCAGCGCCTTCAGCTCGCCGACCCAGAGGTCCGGCAGCTGGGCCAGCGCGGAGAAGCTCGCCAGGTACGCACCCGGCGTCCCGCCCTGGAGGACGACGTTGAAGAAGTACCCGCCGAGCACGCCGATGACGCTGACCATGCCGTTCAGCAGGAGCGCCACCAGCATCATCGCGAGCACACGCGGCACGATCAGCCGCTGCACCGCGGAGACGCCGAGCACCTCCATGGCGTCGATCTCCTCGCGGATGGTCCGCGCGCCGATGTCCGCGCAGACCGCGCTACCGCCGGCGCCCGCGACCAGCAGCGCCGTGACCAGCGGACTGGCCTGCTGCACGGTGGCGAGCACCGACCCGGCGCCCGTGTAGGACTGGGCGCCGAGCTGGCGGGCGAGCGAACCGAACTGCAGCGAGATGACCGCGCCGAACGGGATCGCGACGAGCGCCGTCGGCAGGATCGTGACGCTCGCGATGAACCAGGCCTGCTGGATGAACTCCCGCAGCTGGAACGGGCGCTGGAAGATGCCACGAACGATGTCGAGGCCGAGAGCGAACAGGTTCCCGGTCTCGCGCACCATGCCGATTCCGGGGATCTTCGCCGATGAAGCGGGAGAGCTCACGCGCCACCTGACCCCGGATCTTGTGGCCGCAAGCGGTGGTTGCCCGCTCTCCCGGGATGCGGGATGTGGGCGACCTGGTCGTCGGGCAGCTGGCCCTGGTGGTGGTTCGGGATCGAGCTGTCGACCGGCGCCGACCGGTGGCCGACGGTGGCGAGACGCTGCGGGCGGACGCCGTAGCGCTGCTGCTCCTCCGGGGAAAGCGACTCGATGATGCTCTGCTGCGCCTCGGGCGGGAGACCGTGCAGGATCTGCATGACGCGGTCCTTGCGGCGGACCGCGCCCATCCGGGTCGGCACGCCGGGCGTCGGCTGCATCTGCGGCGGCACCCCGCTGACGTCCTCGACACCGCCCGAGTGGTGACCGGCCTCGAACATCGCGCGCTCCGCGGCGAGCTGGGCCGAGTCCTTCTCCTCGCTCATGCCGATGGGGCCGTCCATCTTGCCGTTGAGGAACTGCTTGACGACCGGCTCCTCGCTGGTCAGCAGCACCTCGCGCGGACCGAACATGACCAGTTCCTTGCGGAAGAGCATGCCCAGGTTGTCCGGGACGGTGCGGGCGAGGTTGATGTTGTGCGTGACGATCAGGAACGTCGCGTCGATCTGCGCGTTGACGTCGAGGAAGAGCTGGGAGATGTAGGTGGTGCGGACCGGGTCGAGACCGGAGTCCGGCTCGTCGACCAGGATGATCTGCGGGTCCAGCACCAGCGCGCGGGCGAGACCGGCGCGTTTGCGCATACCGCCGGAGATCTCGCCGGGCAGCTTCTTGTCGGCGCCGTTGAGACCGGTCATCTCGAGCTTCTCGAGCACGATCCGGCGGACCTCGGTCTCCGACTTCTTCGTGTGCTCCCGCAAGGGGAAGGCCACGTTGTCGTAGAGGTTCATCGAACCGAACAGCGCGCCGTCCTGGAAAAGGACGCCGAAGAGCTTGCGCACCTCGTAGAGCTGGTGTTCGGAGCACGTCACGATGTCGACGCCGTTGATCATGCACCGGCCCTTGTCGGGCTTGAGCAGACCGATCATCGACTTCAAGAAGACGGACTTACCGGTTCCGGACGGACCGAGCATCGCCGAGACCTCGCCCGGAGGCAGGGTCAGCGTGACGTCCCGCCAGATGGCCTGCTTACCGAAGGACTTGGAAAGACCTTCGATGACCACCTCGGCACCCATCGCACCTCCAGGAGCTGTTCCGCGTCGTCGCGCACTGCCTTCCCGTGCCACTGGCCCGAGAGGACGCATGCGTTCGCGCAGCGATACCCGCGTCAACCAGGTGCAACGAGCTGAGTGCGAACAGGTTACTCACCAGTTTTCTTTTCTGGCCAGACCCGCGGGTAACTTTTCGCACAGCCCGCCGCCTGCCCGTGCACCGCTTGCAGCACCGTAGTGCACGTCACTCCCACGCGCAGATCCACGACCAGCCCCGCCCAGGCCGGATCGCGTTTAGGGGGCTAAACGCAGGTCAGGCCTCCAGGGCACCTCCGCGCCACACGGATCGCGTTTCGCGGGCTAAACGCGATCCGGTGCCCTGACGCACCCGAATGCTTAGCCTTGCTACGCGTCGCGATTAGGGGGCTAAACGCAGGTCGTGGGGACAGCGAAGGGGCGGGCACCCGTGTGGATGCCCGCCCCTTCGACGGTGCTGCGGTAGGCGCTGACGCGCCCGAGATCACTTGATGGCGATCTTGGCGCCCGCGGCCTCGAGCTTCTCCTTGGCGGCCTCGGCGGCCTCCTTGTCGACCTTCTCCAGGAGAGCCTTGGGAGCGGCCTCGACCAGCTCCTTGGCCTCCTTCAGGCCCAGACCCGAGACGACCTCACGGACGACCTTGATGACCTGGATCTTCTTGTCACCGGCGGACTCGAGAACGACGTCGAACTCGTCCTGCTCCTCGGCGGCCGCGGCGGGGGCGGCACCCGGGGCGGCGGCGACGACGGCAGCCGGGGCGGCCGCGGTCACGTCGAAGGTGGTCTCGAATTCCTTGACGAACTCGGACAGCTCAAGAAGGGTGAGCTCCTTGAAAGCGTCGATCAGCTCGGCGGTGCTCAGCTTCGCCATGGTGGCTTTCCTCTCTGAAACGAACTAAAAGTTCGGGGTGGGGGGTGTTCAGCTCTCGGCGGGTGCTTCGGCTGCTTCGGTACCGGCGTTGCGCTGCTTCTCCTCCAGCGCGGCAGCCAGGCGAGCGACCTGGGACGCCGGCGCCTGGAACAGCGCGGCGGCCTGGGACAGCTTCGCCTTGAACGCGCCCGCCGCCTTGGCGAGCAGGACCTCACGGCTGTCGAGATCGGCGATCTTGGTGATCTCGTCCACGGACAGCGTCTTGCCGTCCATGTAGCCGCCCTTGATCACAAGCGCGTTGTTGTCCTTCGCGAAGTCGCGAAGCGCCTTCGCGGCGTCAACAGCTTCACCTTCGACGAAGGCGATCGCGGTCGGGCCGACGAACAGGTCCTCGAGACCCTCGATGCCGGCGTCCGTGGCGGCACGCTTGACGAGGGTGTTCTTCGCGACCCGGTACTTGGCATTGGTGCCGAGAGCGCGGCGCAGCTGGGACAGCTGGGACACGGAGAGGCCGGTGTACTGGGTAACGACTGTGGCCGAGCTGCTGCGGAAGCTCTCCGCGATCTCGGCGACGGCCGCCTCCTTGTCGGGCTTCGCCATGGTCGCCTCCTCTCTTGGCTAGTGGTCCACTGGCCTTGAGAGCCCTGAAACGACGAAACGCCCCGGCGCAGACAGGCGCGGGGCGTCAGGGCACACGACGACGTGCGTCGTGGACGAGCCTCGTTCCTCCTGCGCGGGTCGCCCGCCCTAGCGGGGCCTTCGTTCTCCAGGCCGTATGACCAGGAGAAGACCAGCGGTCTTCGGTAGAACCTTGACAAGAGTACGTGACCCTCTTCCGCCCTCCGCACGGACCCCCTTCCGGAGCGCGTTTAGCGGGCTAAACGCGACCGGCGGAGTGCGCGGGAGGCCTCGCGAGGCATCATGGTGACGTGGCGGAGCAGCGTGATGACGGAAAGCCGGGTAGCGAGCCCGGCACGGACATCGAGCCCAAGGCGGGAGGTCAGCCCGCGCCCCGGCTGGATGAGGAGCAACTGCGCCAGTTCCAGCAGTTTCAGCAGTTCCAGGACTATCTGAAGTTCACCGAGGCGCAGCAGCAGGGCCTCGTGCCGTCACAGACCACGCAGCCCGTGACCCAGCACTACGGCGGGCAGCCACCGGCACCTCCGGGACCGCCGCCCGGCGAACTCGTGCACGCCCCTCGCCCGCGCATGCCGCGCTGGCTGCGACGTCTGGGCGGGAAACTTCTCGCCTGGATCATCGTGATCGTGCTGCTCTGCGTCGGCGCCACCATCGTCTATCGGCAGATCTTCCCGAGCGACGCCGGGCAGGACACGGCGACGTTCGTCCAGGGCGGCGGCGGCAAGCACCACACCAACCAGGTGCTCTCGACCAATCCTTGGGAAGCCGTGCGGGCCATCTACGACACGATCGGCAAGCCGTACCCGCCCGCTACCCGCGTCGAAAAGGTCTGCCTGTCGATGAGCGAACAGGCGCAGGCCCAGTTCGCCCGCGACCTCGGCTATCCGGACTGCGCGACCGCCGTGCCGGCGCTGAACGCCAAGGTCACCGACATCACGCCGTACATCTACGCGGTGCGCCCGATGTCGAGCGTGGTCCCACGGCAGAACCTGACGATCCACTCGTGCTGGTACAACATCCGCGGTGGCCCTCTGCTGGGCAGCTTCACCCTGCAGGAAGTCGAGATGGGCCAGTGGCTGATCACCGGCCACGCGAACTCTCCCGACCCCTGCCCCGCCCCACCCACCGGCAACTGACCTGCACGTCTTCCCCCCAGATCGCGTTTAGCCCGCTAAAGGCGACGCGCCCGCCAGGTCGCGATTAGCCCGCGAAACGCAGGTCCGCACCCCAGATCGCGATTAGCCCGCGAAACGCAGGTGCGGGCGCCGGATCGCGATTAGGGGGCTAAACGCAGGTCGCGTCAGAGGTCGTGCGAAGTCAGGAAGCCGGTAAGGGCGGAGCCGAAGGCGGGGTGCATGACGGCGGCCATGTGATCGCCGGGGACGCGCACGAGGCGGGCGCCGGCGATGGCGGCGGCCAGGCGTTCGGGTTCCGCGGCCAGCGGGTCGGTGTCCCCGGCGAGGATCAGGGTCGGCACGGCGATCGCCGTCAGGTCCAGTTTCGGATTCGCCGTCCCGCGCGCGACGGCCGCCAGCGCGATCCGGTCCGCCCGCAACGCGTCGGCCAGCGCCCGGAAAGGCGCCGAAGACGGCGGAAGCGTCGAAGGGTCCGAAGCGAGCAGCGCCTCGCTGATCGCCTCAGGCGTGACGACGCGGGTGTCGACGCCGCCGAAGTCGACGATCCCCGACCCGACCCCGCCGATCGCGAGGCACCGGATCCGCGGGTCCGCGGCCACCGCGCCGAGTGCGATCATCGCGCCCATCGAGTAGCCGACCATCGACACCTCGTCGAGCCCCAGGGAGTCGAGCAGCGCCGACACGTCACGCACCATCGCGTCATCGCCGTAGCTCGCCTCGTCGTGCGGTTTCGCCGACCGCCCGTGGCCGCGCGCGTCCAGGCTGATCACGGTCAGCCCCGCGTCCTGGAGGGTGTCGACGACGCCGGGAGCGATCCAGTTGGCGTTCGTGTCCGCGGCGAAGCCGTGTTGCAGCAGTACCGGGCGCCCACGGCCTTCCCACACGGTGTAGCTCAGCTGAAGCCCGTCGAAGGACGCGAAGGTAGGCATGCCCTCCAGCAAACACGAAAAGGGGGCGGCCCCGCCGTAGCGGGACCGCCCCCTTCTCAGTGATGTCTAACTCAGACTCACGCGTCCTCGGAGAGGAGGTTGCGGGTGCGGGCCGGGTCGACCGGGACACCCGGGCCCATCGTCGTGGAGATCGTGACCTTCTTCAGGTAGCGACCCTTCGCCGACGAGGGCTTGGCACGCAGGATCTCGTCCAGCGCGGCCGCGTAGTTCTCCACCAGCTTGTCGGTGTCGAACGAGGCCTTGCCGATGACGAAGTGCAGGTTGGCCTGCTTGTCCACGCGGAAGTTGATCTTACCGCCCTTGATGTCCGAGACGGCCTTCGCGACCGCGGGGGTCACGGTGCCGGTCTTCGGGTTCGGCATCAGGCCACGCGGGCCGAGGATGCGGGCGATACGGCCGACCTTGGCCATCTGGTCCGGCGTCGCGATCGCGGCGTCGAACTCGAGCCAGCCACCCTGGATGCGCTCGATCAGTTCGTCCGTGCCGACCACGTCCGCGCCGGCGGCCTCGGCCTCAGCGGCCTTGTCGCCAACGGCGAAAACGATGACGCGGGCGGTCTTACCGGTGCCGTGCGGCAGGTTCACGGTGCCGCGGACCATCTGGTCGGCCTTGCGAGGGTCGACACCGAGGCGCATGGCGACCTCGACGGTGGCGTCCATCTTCTTGGAGGAGGTCTCCTTGGCCAGCTTCGCAGCCTCGAGCGGGGCGTAGAGCCGCTCGCGGTCCACCAGCTCAAGAGCCTGACGGTAGGCCTTGCTGTGCTTGGGCATTGCTTCTGTCCTTAACTCTTCAACGGATCAGTGTGGTGTTGGAGCCAGCACTGGCTCTCCCACGGTGGTGCTGGGTGGAACTCAGTCGACGACCGTGATGCCCATCGAACGGGCGGTGCCGGCGATGATCTTCGCGGCCTGGTCGATGTCGTGCGCGTTCAGGTCGGATTCCTTGGTCTTCGCGATGTCGCGGACCTGGTCCCAGGTGACCTTGGCGACCTTGGTCTTGTGCGGCTCGCCGGAACCCTTCTCCACGCCCGCGGCCTTCAGCAGCAGCTTCGCGGCCGGCGGCGTCTTGAGCTTGAAGTCGAACGTGCGGTCTTCGTACACGGAGATCTCGACCGGGACGACGTCCCCGCGCTGCGACTCGGTCGCGGCGTTGTAGGCCTTGCAGAACTCCATGATGTTGACGCCGTGCTGACCCAGCGCGGGGCCGACCGGCGGCGCGGGGTTGGCCGCACCCGCCTTGATCTGCAGCTTGATGATCGCCGCAAGCTTCTTCTTCTTGGGTGGCATTTCGTTTGTTCCTTCTTACTGACTTGAGTCCCCCGCACACCTGCCAGTACGCGGGGACTGCCGGCCGTCTGGCGGCCGTCAGATCTTGGAGACCTGGTTGAACGACAGCTCGACCGGGGTCTCCCGGCCGAAGATCGACACCAGGACCTTCAGCTTCTGTCCGTCCACGTTGACCTCGGAGATCGTCGCGGGCAGCGTCGCGAACGGGCCGTCCATGACGGTGACCGACTCGCCGACCTCGAAGTCCACCTCGACCGCGGGGGCACCCAGCTGCGACTCGGCGGAAGCGGCCTCGCCCTTGCCGGGCTTGGCGGGGGCGGCCGTCTCGACCTTGGGCGCGAGGAACTTGAGCACCTCGTCCACGGTCAGCGGCGACGGACGCGACGTGGCGCCGACGAACCCGGTGACACCCGGCGTGTTGCGCACCGCGCTCCACGAGGCGTCGTTCAGGTCCATGCGGACCAGGATGTAGCCGGGCAGCACCTTGCGCTGCACCTGCTTGCGCTGGCCGTTCTTGATCTCGGTGACCTCTTCGGTCGGGACCTCGATCTGGAAGATGTAGTCCTCGACGTCCAGCGTCTGGGTCCGGGTCTCGAGGTTGGTCTTCACCTTGTTCTCGTAACCCGCGTACGAGTGCACGACGTACCACTCACCGGGAGCGGCGTTGAGTTCCGCGCGCAGTTTGGCGACCGGGTCGACGTCCTCGTCGGCCTCGGGCGCGGCGGCGGTGTCGTCGTCCTCGGTGTCGTCGGTCTCGACGGACGCCTCGTCGGCCTCCGCGACATCTCCGGCTTCGTCGACCTCGTCGCCTGCGGCGGGCACCTCGACGGAGTCCAGGTGCTCGGACTGCTCGTCGCCGAGTGCCGCGTGCACCTGCTCGTCGGAAAGCTCGGTCAGCTCATGACCGGCTGCTGTGCCGTTCTCGGAGGTCACGTTCCGTCCTCTCAGTTGATCGGTTGCCGTGGCGCAGAGGCCACCGTGCGGCGCCCTCAGACACCGCGAACGGCTGCCTCAGCTGCCGAAGACGGCACCGACGACCTCTTTGAAGGCCAGGTCGAGGCCGCTCACCAGCGCCACCATGAACACCACGAAGACCAGCACCACCGCGGTGTAGGTGACCATCTGCTTGCGGTTCGGCCAGATGACCTTGCGCAGCTCGGCCCAGACCTCACGGATGAAGCGCATGAGCCGGGCGAAGATCGACGCCTGCTTCGGCTTGCGGTCGCGCTTCGGGGTCGCCGTGCCTTTGGCGTCCTTGGACTTCTCGGTCTTGTCCCCGGCCTTCGCCTTGCCGGCGGGGCGGGTCTTGTCGTCCGACTTGGCGTCGGCCTTACCGGACGGGCGCGCGGACGCACGGCGCTCACGCCGGGCAGCGGCGGTCACCGGGCGGGACTGCTCGTCGGGCTTCTGCCCGGCGTCGTCCTGCGCCTTCTCACCGCTGGCGTCGCTGTCGCTCACGACCACTCCTCCGCCTTCACCAGTTCGCTTACGCAGGGGTGACAGGACTTGAACCTGCAACCTGCGGTTTTGGAGACCGCTGCTCTGCCAATTGAGCTACACCCCTTTGGAACCCCGATGCTCTGGAGCTCCCGAGGACGCATTCCATCGTCCCCACCGCCGTGGCGGGGATGACCGTAGTGCGTTCCGAGACCAGAAGTCTACGGCAACCCCCGAACAGCTTCGCAACCGCGCCCCTCAAAGCGGCGCGGAGCAGCCTTCCGCGGGGAAACTCCCCCACGGCCGACCCCATGATCGTGCCACGATGTCGCCATGAGCGCTCCCGCACCCTCGCCTTCGCCCGCCGCTCGCGTTTCGGCCCGCATCGGCGGCATCACGCCGTCGGCCACGCTGGCCGTCGACGCGAAGGCCCGGGAGCTCAAGGCGCAGGGCCGTCCCGTGATCGGGTTCGGCGCGGGGCAGCCGGACTTCCCCACCCCGGCCAACGTGCTCGAAGCCGCCGAAGCGGCGGTCCGCGACAAGGTCAATCACGGCTACACCGCCGCGGGAGGGCTGCCGGAGCTGCGCGAGGCGATCGCGGCGAAGACCGTTCGCGACTCCGGGTTCGAGGTCGACCCCGGCCGCGTCCTGGTGACCAACGGCGGCAAGCAGGCGGTCTACTCGGCGTTCGCGACGCTGCTCGACCCCGGCGACGAGGTGCTGCTGCCCTCGCCGTACTGGACCACGTACCCGGAGTCGATCGCCCTCGCCGGCGGCGTCCCGGTGCAGGTCACGGCGGACGAGACGACGGGCTACCTGGTCACCGTCGAGCAGCTCGAAGCCGCCAGGACGCCGCGCACGAAGGTGCTGCTGTTCGTGTCGCCGTCGAACCCGACCGGCGCGGTCTGCCCGCGCGAGCAGGTCGAGGCAATCGGGCGCTGGGCGCACGAAAACGGCCTCTGGGTGATCACCGACGAGATTTACGAACACCTGGTCTACGACGGCGCCGAAGCGCCCTCGATGCCGGTCTTGGTCCCGGAACTCGCCGACCGCACCATCGTCCTCAACGGCGTCGCGAAGACGTACTCGATGACCGGCTGGCGGGTGGGCTGGCTGCTCGGCCCGCAGGACGTGGTCAAGGCGGCGACCGCGTACCAATCCCACTTGTGCGGCAACGTTTCGAACGTCGCGCAGCGCGCGGCGCTGGCCGCGGTGAGCGGGCCGCTCGACGCAGTTTTCGCCATGCGCGAAGCGTTCGACGCCCGGCGGAAGAAGGCGCTGTCCCTGCTTTCCGAGATCCCGGGAGTCGAGACTCCGGTGCCCCTCGGTGCTTTCTACGTTTATCCGTCGGTGAAAGCGTTGCTGGGCAAGGAGATTCGCGGCGAACGTCCGGCCGACACGGTGGCGCTGGCCGATCTGATCCTGCGCGAGGCCGAGGTCGCCGTGGTGCCGGGCGAGGCGTTCGGGACACCGGGCTACTTCCGGATTTCCTATGCCCTGGACGAAAACGATCTCGCCGAGGGGATCGCCAGGATGGGCCGCCTGCTCGCGGAAGCACGGTGACCGTGGTGCGCTTGGGAATCGCTCTTCCGCAGTACGGTCCCCTGGCGTCGATGGACGCCGTCACCGGTTTCGCCGCGGCGACCGAAGAGCTCGGCTACGAGTCCTTGTGGGTCGGGGATCGGGTGCTGGCGCCGGTCTCGCCGTCGGATTTCTACCCCGGCGGCACACCGGAACGGCCGTACCCGCCCGAATTCGTCACGTTCGCCGATCCGCTGATCCTGCTGACCGTCGCCGCGAGCGTCACGAACAAGGTCCGGCTGGGCACCAGCACGCTCACCGGGACGGTGTACCCGGCCGTGGTGCTCGCCAGGATGCTCACTTCACTGGATCAAGTGAGCGGTGGCCGTCTGGACGTCGGGCTGGGCATCGGCTGGCTTCGCGACGAGTACACGGCGACAGGCACACCCTGGAAGGGGCGCGGCGGGCAGCTGGAGGAGCTTCTCGACGTCCTCCGGAAGTTCTGGACCGGCGACCCGGTCGAGCACGAAGGCGAACGCTGGCGGATCCCGGCGTCGAAAGTGGGGTTGCGACCGGCTCAGCGCCCTCATCCGCCGGTGTTGCTCGGCGGGCTGTCCCCCGTTGCCCTGGATCGTGTCGGCCGTCGCGCGGACGGCTGGCTCCCGGCGGGACTGCCCGCGCCGTATCTCGCGAAGCTCTGGGGAACCGTGGTGACCGCGGCCGAGAAGGCGGGCCGCGACCCCGGCACGCTGCGCCGGGTGCTGCGGATCAACCCGAAGCCGGGGACGGATCTCAAGGACGTCACGGCCCAGCTGGAAGCGGCCGCCGAAACCGGGATCACCGAAGCCTTCGTCGACCCGCACTACCTCGCGCGGGACGTCACGCACGCCCTCGATCTCGCCGCCGAACTGCGCGACCTCGTCCCGAACGGCTGAAGGCCCTCCCCGTTCGCCGGGAAGGGCCTTCAGAAGGTCAGGATTCGCCGTCGGCGAGCTGGACGAGCGCGTGGGCCTTCGCGGCGTACTTCCAGTTGCCGAGATCCCGGATGGTCTTGATCTTGAGCTCGGCGAGGAGTTCGTCGTGCTTCTTGGTCAGGCCTTCGAGCGCGGACGGCGGCGCGTCCAGCAGCTCACCGATGCCCTTGTCCTCCCATGCCTTGTCCACCAGCTTGTTCAAGTTCAGGCTCACGGTTTTCCGCCTTTCCTCGGGGCAGGTACGCGCTCCACCCTGAACGTGATCCACGTCTCAGGCAACCGGAGATCACCCGTTCACGCTCAGTTCACCGACGGTCGGACCGATGACAAACGTGACCCAGGTCGCGTACAACGAACGGGTGACGCAGCGGAGAACGGGCGGCGGCTGCCTCTTCCTGGTGATCGTGCTGTCCGTCCTGGGGATCGCTTACCACCTTTGGGAGCGTGGAACGGCGGTGACTCCGCCGGGGGTCACCACTTCGGACGGCGCGGGCCGGTACGTGGCGCTGGGCGACTCCTACACGGCCTCGCCGGGCACCGGACGGCCCGCGGGCGCGCCGGCGGGCTGCGATCGCTCGGACAACAACTACCCGAGCCTGCTCGCCGCGAAGCTGCGTCCGGCCGAGTTCGTCGACGTCAGCTGCGGCGGCGCCACGATCGAGCATCTCACCGGCGAGCAGAAGACCCGTGACGGCACGAACGCTCCCCAGCTCGACGCCGTCGACGGCGACACGACGCTGGTGACCGTCGGGATCGGCGGCAACGACGTGGGCTTCGTCGGCTTCGCGAGCCAGTGCGCGACGCAGGTGCAGACCGCTTCGCCCTGCAAGACCCAGCTGACCGCGGGCGGACGCGACCAGCTCGCCGAACGGATCACCGCCGCGGCGGACCGGCTCGGCGGGATCCTGGACCAGATCCGCGCGAAGGCCTCTTCGGCGCGCATCGTGGTCGTGGGGTACCCGACGGTGCTTCCGGACGACGACGCCGGTTGCTGGCCCGTCCTGCCGGTCGGTGCGGGGGACGTGGCGTACTTCCGCGACTCGCTCGAACGGCTCAACACGGCCTTGCAGGACACCGCGAAGGCGCACGAAGCGGGCTTCGCCGACATGTCGACCGCGAGCAAGGGGCGGGACATGTGCAGCGCCGCGAACCGGCGCTGGGTCGAAGGCCCCGCGCCGTCGGTACCCGCGGCGCCGCTGCACCCGAACGCCCGAGGTGCGGCGGGGATGGCGGAAGTCCTCGAGAAGCTGCTCAAGCTCGCGTAGAGCAAGGGACCTTTGCTACCACTTACTTAGGCACGCTAAGCGAGTGGTAGCAAAGGTCCCTTGCTCCCCTGAGCGTCAGTTGCGGACGACCGCCTGCGCCTTGCCGAGAACGGCCTTGCCCTCGAACTTGGCGGTGATGTCGACGCGGGCGGTGCCGTCGTCGTTGACCACGGCGACCTTCCCGGTGAACTCGATCGTCGCCGCGCCCTCGTTCGGCACGACCACAGGACGCGTGAAACGCGCGAAGTAGTCGACGAGGCGTCCGGGGTCGCCGAGCCAGTCGGTGACGAGTCGCGCGCCGAGCGCCATGGTCAGCATCCCGTGCGCGATGACGTCGGGAAGGCCGACCTCCTTGGCGAAGGCCTCGTTCCAGTGGATGGGGTTGAAGTCGAGCGACGCGCCGGCGTAGCGCACCAGCTGGTCACGGGTGACGTCGATGGTCAGCGGCGTCAGTTCTTCCCCGACGGTGAACGTGCTCACGCGTCCTCCCCTCGGACCACGAGCTGGGCGTTCGTGGTGGCGATCAGGCCGCCGTCGGCGCCGGAGATCTCGGCGCGCAGGTTGATGAAGTCGTTCCCGGCGCGGGCCATGATGTTGTCGATATGCGTGGTGAGCGACAGGACGTCGCCCGCGTGCACCGGCCGCGTGTAGGTGAACCGCTGATCGCCGTGGACCATCCGCGAGTAGTCGAGACCCAGCTCGGGGTCCGAGACGATCGCGTTGATCGAGGCGAGGTTGATGATCGTCAGGAACGTCGGCGGCGCGATGACGTCGGGGTAGCCGGCCGCCTTCGCCGCTTCGGGGTCGCGGTAGAGCGGGTTCGTGTCGCCGAGCGCGTCGGCGAACTCCCGGATCTTCTCGCGACTCACTTCATAGGTACTGGTCGGCGGGTACACCCGCCCGGTGAACGACTGGTCCAAGGCCACCCGAGCAGGCTACCGAACCCGAAAAATACCCGAAGCCGCCCTGGTGACCAGGGCGGCTTCGGGTAAGACAGGTAGAACCGCTAGACGCTCAGCGGGTCTCTTTGTGAGTCCGGTGCGTACCGCAGTTCGGGCAGAACTTCTTCATCTCCAGGCGATCCGGGTTGTTGCGCCGGTTCTTCTTGGTGATGTAGTTGCGGTGCTTGCACTCCTCACACGCGAGCGTGATCTTCGGTCGCACGTCAGTGGCAGCCACAGCATTTCCTTCTCTACTAGGCCTGGGATACCCAGGATTACCGCGTAGCGGTGGCCGGACTTGAACCGGCGACACAGCGATTATGAGCCGCTTGCTCTGCCAGCTGAGCTACACCGCCTTACATGAACCTGGCCGCGACACGCTTGCGTGACGCGGCTGAGGTTCTGAGCCCCTTTACGGAATCGAACCGTAGACCTTTTCCTTACCATGGAAACGCTCTGCCGACTGAGCTAAAGGGGCCTGGCCTCTCGCGAGGACTTGGAAAGATTAGCAAGTCCTCGCGCGGGCCTGAAACAGGGGGGTACGTTACCGCGAAACCTCAGGTCAGCAGGGTAAGGACGGTCTCGGAGTGGCGTCCGGGCGAACGCGCCGTGCGGGCCTGCAGCCACGCCTCGAGGCGGTCCTCCGGCAGCGGCCGCGAGATGAGGTAGCCCTGCGCGACGTCACAGCCCATCGCTTCGAGCTGATCCCGCGCGACGTCCTCCTCGACACCCTCCGCCACGACCGTGAGGCCGAGCGAGTGGCCCAGCTCGACGATGGAGCGCACGACGGCGAGGTCGCCGAGGTCGGTGCCCATGCCGAGGACGAAGCTCTTGTCGATCTTGACCTGGTCGACCGGGAGCTGCCGCAGGTACGCCAGCGACGAGTAGCCGGTGCCGAAGTCGTCGACGGCGAGCACGATGCCCAGCGAGTGCAGCTCCCGCAGGATCGGCAGCGCCTTCTGCGGGTCGGACATCACACCGGACTCGGTCAGCTCGAAGGTGAGCAGCTCGGGCGGGATGCCGAAGCGGTCGAGCTCGCGCGCGACCTTCGTCGGGAAGTCCTCGTCGGCCAGGTTCCGCACGGACAGGTTCACCGCGGCGGAGATGCGCAGGCCCTCGTCGAGCCACTTGCGCACGCGCTTCAACGACTCTTCGAGCACGAACGACGTCAGGACGCCGATGAGGCCGGCGGCTTCGATCGCCGGGACGAACTCGTCCGGGCCGAGCCTGCCGAACTCCGGGTGAACCCAGCGCACGAGCGCCTCGACACCTTGGATCTGCCGGTTCGGCAAGGTGATCTTCGGCTGGTAGTGGACGCTCAGCTGGCCTTCTTCGAGCGACTGCCGGAACTGCGTGACCATCTGGAACCGGCGCATGAAGATCTGGCCCATGCTGGCCATGTAGCCACGGACCTCTTCGCCGCCCTTGGTCGCGCGGACGGCGACGTCGGCGCGCTGCAGGAGCCCGTCGACGTCGACCTGCTCGTCGTCTTCCGCCGAAGAGGTGGCGTAGCCGATCATCGCGTTGGCTTCGACGGAGAGCCGGTCGACCGGGTACGGGGCGACGAGTTCCGCGCGAAGCAGTTCCGCGGCGGCCTGGGCGCGTTCCGGCGCGCAGCCGACGAGGAGTGCCGCGAACGACGCGCCTTCGAGCCTGGCGAGCGGGACGTCGGGGCCGAGCGCGTCGCGGATCCGGCGGCCCGCGGCGATGACCATCCGGTCGGCCCAGACGTAGCCGAGTGCGTCGCTGACGGTGGAGAAGACGTCCAAGTCGACCCGGAGCACGACCGCGTCGACCTGTTCCCGCAACGGTTCCTTGGCGACCTGGCGGAAGCCCGGCCGGTTGAGCAGACCGGTCAGCGGATCGTGGTACGCGTCGTGGCGCAGGGTCGCGAGCAGGCGCCGGTTGTCCAGCGACGTCGCGAGGTGGCTGGCCATCGTGCCGAGCAGTTGGACGTCGTACTTGCCGAACCCACGCCAGCGGCTCAGCCTGTCGTGCGCTTCGACGACGCCGAGGAGCTGGTTCGCGCTGCGCAGCGGGACGACCAGCGCCTCCTGCGCGCCGCGGTCGAGCAACGCGGAGCGGACGTCGGGATTGGCTTCGGTGATCCGGAAGTGGCGGACGTGCGCGCCGGGCAGGCGCAGCAGCGGGTCGTCGGCGGCCGGGTCGACAGGCGGCAGTTCGTCGCCCGCGACGACCATCCGCATGGTGTCCTTCGGCTCCAGTCGAAGCCTCAGCACGACGCGGCCGGCGGCGAGCTGGTCCTTGATGCGTTCGGCGATGGTCGCCCACTCGCGGACATCGACGCCGCCGACGAGTTCGTCCGCGCGCCCCGCGGGCCGTGCGGCGGCCTGCTGACCGGACCGCGCGACCATCAGGCTGACGTCGGACAACGCTTCCATGTCGCGTTGCTCGCGCAGCAGATCCGAGTACGCCCAGTACAACGCGGTGAGCCCGAGGAAGACGGCGAGCACGAGCGGCCAGGCCTTCGGCGTCCCGGAAATGACCAAATAACCGGAAAGACCGACCGAGGCGTTGACGAAGCCGACGACGAGGATGCGGCCGGTCAGCCGGATCGCGGTGCTGACGCGCATGCGGCGGCGCAGCACGCGGACGGCGGCGAGCGCGAGCAACGTACTGACCAGCGGCGCGGTCAAAGTCCCGGCCAGCGCGGCGATCCAGGTCATGTCGTGGGCGCCGGAGGCCTGTTTCACCAGTCCTGCCACGGCGAACGCGCCGGTGATCTCCAGCAGGAAGGCTCCGGCGTTGTAAAGCACGCGTCCGGCGACCTTGCGGGCAAGCAAGGTCCCGATCCCCGCCGCGAGATGCGCGGCGAGCACGACTTCGAAGGGAGCGACGAAGAAACCGATGACCAGCGGGATCTCGGTGAACGAGATCGTCCACGAGATGCCGCTGCGGACATCGACGTTGATGCCGAGCTGTTCGGCGAGCAGGAACGCGAGGGCGAGGATCGGCCCGATCCACAGCAGATCGTCCGATGCCTCGAAGTCCAGCCAGAGGCTGACCGCGGCCGCGGCGGCGATGCCCATGGTGAGTACCGCGAAGGTGTAGACGCGGAACCGTCGCTCGTCGGTACGAGCCTCCGTAACGGCGCCTCCCTTGCCCGCTGCCGCCTGTGCGGCGCTCCCGGGCCTGCCGTTCGTGTCCGGCATCCGACCTTCCTTCCCGGCTGCCCAACCGGTCTTGTCCTACCGCGACCTCGGGGACGAGGGCAATACAGTACCCCGGAGGGCGTACCCAAGTCCCATTCGAGACAGTATGAGATCACCCCAGGGTTAACAATGGGCGCGTCGCGCTGACCTGCGTGGACCAAGGGGTGAAATGGGAGCGTTATTCGCGTTCCTTCCGACTACCGGAAGTCACCTGGCGCCACGCTCCGGCCAATCTCGTGAAGTTCCCGGCGGACCCGTCAGTAGGGGCTTGAATAGCCCTATGAATAGCCACGCCATCGCCGCCGGGCACGCCGAGCGGCTCGCCACCGTGGACGCCCTGCTCCCCGAAATGCCTGCACTGGAGCCTGTCGAGGGCTCCGTGTCACTCTCCGCGACGGCAGGCGACTCGGCCGCCGCCGGATTGTCGGTACGGACCGAGGCGGGTCCCGATTCCGTTGACTCTCCGTGGCGGGCCCTCGTCGAGCATCGCCTCGAAGCCCGCCTCACCGGACCCCGCCCGGAAGCCGCCCTCGACGCATTACTCACCCGATGGGATGAACATCTGAAGTCTGTGGCTCCACCTGGGGATGTCGAGACGGCGGCGACCGTGGTGCGGCCCAGCCGGGACTCCCCCGGCTCGGCCGAATTGCTGCGCCGCGGCTTCGCGCCGGTGCTGGTGATCGCGGTCCGCCCGGCCGACCGGCTCGCCGTGACCGGACCGCCCGCCACTCCCGGGGTGCACATCCGGCCCGCCGAAGCGGATGATCTCGAAACCGCCGTCGGGCTCGAACTGGAATTGCAGCGTTATGACGCGCAGTTCGGTTCTGTCACTTTGCGCGAGGGCGCGGAGGAAACGATCACGGCGGACCTGTCGAAACAGTTGGGCCGGGAAAATCCGACGTTGTGGATCGCCGAGCTGTACGGCCGTCCGCTGGGCATGGTGCGGGTGCAGTTCCCCGGCGACACGGCGTGGATCCGGGGCCGGGTCGCGGCCGAGAAGGTCGGCTACCTGTCGTCGCTGGCGGTGGCGGAACAGGCGCGGTCGAGCGGGGTGGGGACGGCGCTCGCCGCGCACGCGCACCAGGTCTTCGACGAATGCGGCACCGACGCCGTGCTGCTGCACCACGCGCTGGCCAATCCGCGCTCGACGCCGTTCTGGTACGCGCAGGGCTACCGGCCGCTGTGGACGTACTGGCAGCGGCGACCCGCGGTGCCTTGATCCGGATAGGCTCGTTCTCGTGAAGAGGGACGATGACGCGGCCCCGGTGGCGCCGACCGGGGTCGACACCGAAAAGCCGTCCGCGGCGAGGATCTACGACTGGTTCCTCGGCGGGACCCACAACTGGGCGGTCGACCGCGAGTTCGCCCGCGCGCTGGAAAAGCAGTGGCGCTGGGTCAAACCGGGCGCGCGGCACAACCGCGAGTTCATGAACCGGGTCGTGCGCGCGGCGCTGGACGCGGGGATCCGGCAGTTCATCGATCTGGGCTCCGGTGTCCCGACGGCCGGGAACGTGCACGAGATCGTGCAGGAAGAACTGGAGCCGGGCGAGACGGCGAAGGTCGTGTACGTCGACTACGAGCCGGTGGCGGTGGCGCACGCGGAGCTGATCCTCGAACGCCACGAGGCGACCGACTGGGCGGGGATCGTCCATGCGGACATGCGGCGGCCGAAGGACGTCCTGCGGCATCCGGAGACGCTGCGGCTGATCGATTTCGACCAGCCGGTGTGCCTGATGATGATGGCCGTCCTGCATTTCGCCGGCCCGCACGACGATCCGCCCGCGCTGGTCGCGACGTACCGGAACGCGCTCGCGCCGGGCAGCTGGCTGGGGCTGTCGCACATGAGCTTCGGCGGCCAGACCGGCGAGGACGCCGACGGGCTGCACTGGATGGTCGAGCAGTACCGGAAGACGAGCAACCCGGTGTGGATGCGGGACCGCGAAGAGATCGAGCCGCTCTTCGGGGACTGGCCGCTGCTGGAACCCGGCGTCGTCCACCTGCCCGACTGGCGGCCCGTGCGGGAGCTGCGGCGGGACGAGGAAGGCGCCCGCCCGTTCGCCTGGTGCGGGGTCTCGGTGCACCCCTGACCTCCGACCTCTCGCCGGTTCGCGTCGCGTTTAGGGGGCTAAAGGCGACGCGAACCGAGCAGAGGTCGGATGAATGGGTGATCGCTGACGGCGAACGCGGAAAGGAAACAAACAGGTCGATCGGAGAGTTGAGCTAGACAGACTCAACTAACCGAGGAGTGCACAGATGACCGACAACCGCCTCCTGCCCGTCCTCCCGCTCGATGACGACGTCGTGCTGCCGGGCATGATCGTCCCGCTCGACCTCGCCGACACGGAGACGCGCGCCGCGGTGGAGTCCGCCCAGGCCAACACGCCTGCCCAGGCTTCCTTCCCGGGGATCCGGTCCAGCGCCGCCACCAAGGCCGAAGTGCTGATCGTCCCCCGCGTCCACGGCGAGTACGCCGAACTCGGCACCATCGCGACCGTCGAGCGCATCGGGCGCGTGCCCGGCGGCAAGACCGCAGTACTGTTGCGCGGTACCCGCCGCGCAGTCGTCGGCCGCATCGCCGACGGTCCCGGCGCCGCTCGCTGGGTCCACGCCGAGGTCGCCACCGAGACCACCGACGACAACTCCGCGAAGCTCGCGTCCGAGTACAAGAGCGTCGTCCTCGCGATCCTCCAGCAGCGTGGCGGCTGGCAGATGATCGACGCGGTCCAGGAGGTCGAGGACCCGTCCGCGCTCGCCGACCTGGCGGGCAACTCGTCGTACCTCAAGACCGAGCAGAAACTCGAACTGCTCTCCGCCCTCGACGTCTCGGCGCGGCTCGAGAAGGCCCTCGAATGGAGCCGCGAGCAGCTGGCCGAGCTCGAAGTCACCGACACCATCCGCAAGGACGTCCAGGAGGGCATGGAGAAGCAGCAGAAGGAGTTCCTGCTGCGCCGCCAGCTCGAAGCGATCCGCAAGGAGCTGGGCGAGCTCGACGGCACGGCCAACGACGACGACTACCGCGCCCGCGTCGAGGCCGCAGAGCTGCCGGACACGGTCAAGAAGGCCGCACTGTCCGAAGTGGACAAACTGGAGCGCACCTCCGACCAGTCCCCCGAGGGCGGCTGGATCCGCACTTGGCTGGACACGGTCCTCGAACTGCCGTGGAACGAGCGCACCACCGACGTCCACGACATCGCCGCCGCGCGCGACATCCTCGACGCCGACCACGCCGGCCTCGACGATGTGAAGGAACGCATCATCGAGTACCTGGCCGTGCGCAAGCGTCGTGCGGAGTCGGGGCTCGGCCCGGTCGGCGGACAGCGTTCGGGCGCGGTGCTCGCGCTCGCCGGTCCTCCGGGGGTCGGCAAGACCTCGCTCGGCGAGTCCGTGGCGAAGGCGATGGGCCGCAAGTTCGTCCGCGTCGCGCTCGGCGGCATCCGTGACGAGGCGGAGATCCGCGGTCACCGCCGCACGTACGTCGGCGCGCTGCCCGGCCGGATCGTCCGCGCCATCAAGGAAGCGGGTTCGATGAACCCGGTCGTGCTGCTCGACGAGATCGACAAGGTCGGCGCCGACTACCGCGGCGATCCGACGGCGGCGTTGCTGGAGGTGCTGGACCCGGAGCAGAACCACACGTTCCGCGACCACTACCTCGAGGTCGAGCTGGACCTGTCCGACGTCGTGTTCCTGGCGACGGCGAACGCGCTCGAGACCATTCCCGGCCCGCTGCTGGACCGGATGGAGCTGGTCACCCTCGACGGCTACACCGAGCACGAGAAGGTCACCATCGCCCGCGACCACCTGCTCCCCCGTGAGCTGGAGCGCGCCGGTCTCGGCAAGGACGACGTCACGCTGACCGACGGCGCGTTCAGCCGCATCGCCGCCGAGTACACGCGGGAGGCCGGGGTGCGCAACGCGAACCGGACCATCGCGAAGGTACTGCGCAAGGTGGCGACCAAGGTCGCGCTGGACGAGGTCGCGCTGCCGCTGACGATCGACGCCCACGGGCTGGAGACCTACCTCGGCCGCCCACGGCACCTGCCGGAGTCCTCGCTGCCCGCGTCGACCCAGCGCACGTCGACCCCGGGCGTGGCCACCGGGCTGGCGGTGACCGGCGCCGGCGGTGACGTCCTCTACATCGAGGCGTCACTGGCGGATCCGGAGTCCGGCTCCACCGGGCTTCAGCTGACCGGCCAGCTGGGCGAAGTGATGAAGGAGTCGGTGCAGATCGCGTTGTCGTACCTGCGTTCGCACGGCGCGGAGCTGGAACTCCCGGTCGGTGACCTGAAGGATCGCGGCATCCACGTGCACGTCCCCGCGGGCGCGGTGCCCAAGGACGGGCCGAGCGCGGGCATCACGATGACGACGGCGCTGGCGTCCCTGCTTTCGGGCCGGGTCGTGAAGTCGGACGTCGCGATGACCGGTGAGGTGTCGCTGACCGGGCGCGTACTGCCGATCGGCGGGGTCAAGCAGAAGCTGCTGGCCGCGCACCGGGCCGGGATGAAGACGGTGATCATCCCGCAGCGCAACGAGCCCGATCTGGACGACGTCCCGGCCGAAGTGCTGGCACAGCTGGACGTCCACGCCGTGGCGAACGTCCGCGACGTGCTGGACATCGCGCTGGCCCCGGCGACGGCTCCGGTCGCCCAAGCGGCGTAACGGCGCGAGGCCGAAGCCCCGGATCCCTTCGTGGGTCCGGGGCTTTCGGCTTTCCGAGATCCGGACGAACCCGGACATTGACTCGCCTTAAACTCCCTATCACGTTTTGATAACGTACATTGCGTGCCACCCAGCCGGGGTGCGTGATCCTTGAGAGGGCAAGGTCATGAGTCAAGGAATTCTTTCCCCGTTGCGGCCGAGGCGCAGGTGCGTTTCGGCCGGTCAGATCGTCTGTCTGAGCATTCTCACCGGATTCACCGCGACGCTGACCTTCGCGGGCACCAGCGCCACTATCGCCGCGGGGATCGCCATCACCCTGTTCGGCGCCGTTCTCCGTCACTCCGCGCCCGCCAAGGCACCCCGATGAACACGGAAACGGAGTTCATGGCGCGACTGCGCGAACTCCGTGACCGAAGCGGCCTCAGCATCCGCGCGCTGGCCGCCGCGACCGGCTGGTCCCGCAGCACCTTGGCCGACCTGTTGGCGCGGAACACCTTGCCCGGCAACGAAAACCAGATGCGAGTCCTGTTGCGCGCCCTGCTCCGGACGGTCCCCGACGAGCGCGGGGTCGACGAGTATCTCGCCGACTGGCGTCACCTGATCGGACGTCGCCACCACCGCAATGGCGGATGCGCACCGCTCGACCGGTTACTCGTCGCACTGGAAATCGCGGCACAGCGCGGCGGCTCCGACGCACCGGGCCTACGCAAAGCGAAAGAAATAGTGCTGCACGAAGGTTCCCTACGAAAGTTCCCTCCTCGCGGTGAATACGCCGCGAATTCACCTGGATGTCCCGTTCCGCCCGTACTCTCCGACCCGCTCCATCCCGCACCACCACATCAGCGGATGTCTCGGAGGCACGAGTGAAGCGACGGAATTTCCTGCGCGCGGCCGTGGTCGGCGCCGGTGTCACGGCGTTCGGCAACAGGCTCTCGGGAGCGGCTCTCGCCGCGCCCGCCCAGAACGGCCCCAGCCCGTACGGCGCGCTCCAGGCCGCCGACGCGAACGGGATCCAGCTGCCGGCGGGATTCACCAGCCGTGTCATCGCCAGGTCCGGCCAGAAGGTCGCGAGCACCGGGTACACCTGGCACAGCGCCCCGGACGGCGGCGCGGTGTTCGCCGACGGCAGCGGCTGGATCTACGTGTCGAACTCGGAGATCACCCCCGGCGGGGGCGCGAGCGCGGTCAAATTCGACGCGAGCGGGAACATCACCGGCGCCCACCGCATCCTTGCGAACACCCGCCAGAACTGTGCGGGCGGCAAGACTCCTTGGAACACCTGGCTTTCGTGCGAGGAGACCGACCTCGGGTTCGTCTACGAATGTCAGCCGAACGGCCCGGCCACGGCCGCCGTCCAGCGGCCCGCGATGGGGAAGTTCAAGCACGAGGCCGCGGCGGCCGACCCCGTGCGCAAGGTCGTCTACCTGACCGAAGACACCTCCGACGGCTGCTTCTACCGCTTCGTCCCGACGACCTGGGGCGACCTCTCCGCCGGGACGTTGCAGGTGCTCAAGGCGGGCACGGCGACCTCGGGCAGCTTCACCTGGGCGAACGTGCCCGACCCCGACGGTTCCCCCACCGCCACCCGCAACCAGGTGTCCGGTGCGAAGCGGTTCAACGGCGGCGAAGGACTGCATTACGCCAACGACTCCGCGTGGTTCACCACCAAGGGCGACAACCGCGTCTGGCAGCTCAACCTGACGAACAGCACCTACGAGCTGGCCTACGACGACTCGCTGGTCAGCCCCGGCTCGGCCCCGCTGACGGGTGTCGACAACGTCACCGGGACCTCGTCGGGTGACCTGTACGTCGCCGAAGACGGCGGCAATATGGAGATCTGCATCATCACGCCGAACGACATCGTGGCCCCCTTCCTGCGGATCAACGGCCAGAGCTCGTCTGAGATCTGCGGCCCCGCGTTCACTCCGGCGGGGAACCGGCTGTACTTCTCCTCGCAACGCGGTACCTCCGGTTCGTCCTCGGGCGGGATCACCTACGAGGTGACCGGCCCCTTCCGTTCCTGAAACCGGCGTGCGGGGGCGTCGCCGGCCCGGCGCCCCCGCACGGCTCAGGCGTTGGTGCGGTTCTTCTCCCGCAGCCGGTTCACCACGAAGAGGGTCAGGGCGATCGCGACGGCGGCGATCACGAAGTATTGGAAGAACCCGGCGTATTCCTCGACCAGATGCCAGCTCTCCCCGAGGGCGTAGCCCGCCAGGACGAACACCGTGTTCCAGATCAGGCTGCCCAGCGTGGTCAGGGCCAGGAACCGCCAGAACGGCATGCGTTCGATTCCGGCGGGCAGGGAGATGAGGCTGCGGAAGATCGGCACCATCCTGCCGAAGAACACCGCCTTGGTGCCGTGTTTCTTGAACCAGGCTTCGGTCTTGTCGAAGTCGGACGCCTTGACCAGCGGGATCTTCGCCATCCAGCGCCGTGTTCGGTCGCGGCCCAGCAACAGGCCGAGGTAGTACACGATGATCGCGCCCGCGACCGAGCCGAACGTCGTCCACACCAGTGCCTCCATCAGCGTGAACGTGCCCTGGCTGGCGGAGAACCCGGCCAGCGGGAGCACCAGTTCGCTGGGGATCGGTGGGAAGAGGTTGTCCAGGCCGACGATGATCGCGGCTCCAGGACCGCCCAGCGCGTCCATCAGTGACACCGCCCAGCCGGCGAGTCCTCCCATCGGTTCACTGGCGGTTTGGGCGAGGAGGAGGTTCATGGCGGCCTTTCGTGGTCGTCTGCGGATGTCAACGAACGTACGAATCGCCCGGGTTCCGCACACTGGGGTGAAGCGGCACAAATCACTGCGGTAAACCGCAGTACCCATTTCCGGCTACCCCGCTAACCTCGCGTTATGCCCATTCCGCCCGCGATGCGCCGCTACCTGCGCAGAGCACTCCGCGGCACACTCGGTCTGGCGATCGGCGCCATGACCGCGGTCGCGGAGTTCTTCTATGTGCTTTTCGGCGGCCTCGCGCTCACGGTTCCCGCGCTACGGCAGCCTGTCCTGGCCGGTGCGCGTGTGCTGTCCGAAGTGGAACGGCGACGGCTGGAGAAGTACTTCGGCGACGAGAACGCCACGAACTACACCGATCGCCGTGCGATGGCCTACCTCGTCCCGCGGTGCGTCATCGGACTGCTCTGCGCCGCGATCTTCGTCCTGATCCTGCTGGGCGCCGGATCCGGGGTGATCATCGCCGCTCAGCTCTTCGAGGGTCGGTCGCCCGGAGGAGGAGCACCGGCCGACTGGTACGACCCGGTCACCACCGCCCTCTTCGGCGGGTTGCTTGTTTTCCTTGCCTTGCAAGGACTTATCGGAGCCGCGACGCTGGACGCCAGGCTGGCGAAGCGCTTTTTCGGTCCCAGCAAGAGCGAACAGTTGCGCCGGAGGCTCTCCGAACTCACGACCAGCCGGGCGGAAGTGGTCAAGGCGGTCAACGGTGAGCGCCGCCGGATCGAACGTGACCTGCACGACGGCGTCCAGCAGCGGCTCGTCGCGCTCGGGATGCTGCTCGGCCGGGCCCGTCGCGCGACCGACCCGGAACACGCGTCGGATCTGCTCCGGCAAGCGCACGAGGAATCCCAGCGCGCCCTGGTGGACCTGCGAGAGGTCTCGTGGCGGGTGTATCCGATCGCGCTGGATTCGGACGGGCTGCATCCCGCGCTGGAGGCGCTGGCGGAACGCTCGGGCATCCCGGTCCACCTGCGGGTCGACCTGCCGGAACGGCCACCGGCGGCCATCGAGACCGTTGTCTACTTCGTCGCTTCCGAGGCGGTCACCAATACGATCAAGCACGCCGCGGCGACGCGGATCGACATCGAAGTGGAGCGGGACGGGGGCAGGGTGCGGGTACGGATCACCGATGACGGCACAGGCGGGGCGAGGGAGTCGGGCGGCGGGCTTTCCGGCCTCGCGATGCGCGTCGCGGCGGCGGACGGACGGTTCACAGTGGACAGTCCGCTCGGCGGCCCGACCGTGGTGACCGCGGTGCTGCCGTGCGAGTGATCCTCGCGGAGGACTCGACCCTTCTGCGCGAAGGGCTGGTCCGGCTGCTGGTCGAAGAGGGACACGAGGTCGTGGCCTCGGTCGGCGACGGCGACGCGCTCCTCTCGACGACGGCCGCCTACCGGCCGGACGTGATCGTCACCGACGTCCGGATGCCGCCGACCCACACCGACGAGGGCCTTCGCGCGGCGCTCGAGATCCGGAAACGCTGGCCGGAGATCGGGGTTCTGGTGCTCTCGCAATACGTCGAGAAGCGCTACGCCACCGAACTGATCACCGGTGACAGCGAACGCGTCGGTTATCTCCTGAAGGACAGGGTCGCCCAGGTGGGCGAATTCCTGGACGCGCTCGAACGGGTCGCCGCAGGAGGTGCCGCGTTCGATCCGGAGGTGGTGCGACGGCTGCTCGCGCGGACCACGCACACCGATCCGCTCGCGAAACTGACCGTCCGCGAACGTGAAGTGCTGGAAAAGATGGCGCAGGGACACACGAATCCTGGAATCGCCGAGTCGTTGTTCATCTCGCTGAGCGCTGTCGAGAAGCACGTGAACGCCCTCTTCGACAAGCTCGAACTGGCCAACACCGCCGGCTACAGCCGTCGGGTCCTGGCCATCCTGCGCTACCTCGGGTCCTGATCCCGAGTTGACAGGCAAGTGACGGCTTGCCTATAACTGGGTCGTGGACGGCGACCTATTCAAGGCGATCGGCGACGCGACGCGACGCACCATCCTGGACGAGCTGACCGAAAAGGACGGTCAGACCCTGTTCGAGATCTGCGGCAGGCTGACCATGAAGCATGGCTTGACCTCGTCACGGCAGGCCATCTCGCAGCATCTCGCGATGCTCGAACAGGCGGGCCTGGTGCGCACCCGGCGACAGGGCCGCTACAAGTTCCACCACATCGACACGAGCCCACTGCGGTCGATCGTCGAGCGGTGGCCCATCGACCGAGAGGAACCGAACCCTTGATCCGGATCAACATCACCAGCGTCTTCGTCGACGACCAGGCCAAGGCCCTCGACTTCTACACCGAAAAGCTGGGATTCATCAAGAAGAACGACGTACCCGCCGGGGACGCCCGCTGGCTCACCGTGGTCTCCCCGGCCAATCCCGACGGCGTCGAACTGCTGCTGGAACCGGACGGGCACCCCGCGGCGAAGCCGTTCAAGAAGGCGCTGGCCGACGACGGCATCCCGTTCACCCAGTTCGCCGTCGACGACGTGTACGCCGAGGTCGAGCGGCTCAAGGGGCTCGGCGTCGAGTTCACCCAGGACCCCGTGGACATGGGCCCCGTGGTCACCGCCGTCTTCGACGACACCTGCGGCAACTTGATCCAGCTCGCCACGATGAAGTAGACCCGGCGAGGCAAAGCGGGGCTTGGCCCACTGTGGACCAAGCCCCGCTTTGACGTTTCCCTACTGCTGCACCCACTCCACGAGCTCCACGGGCACGCCGTTCGGGTCGGTGACCATGAAGAGACGCTCTCCCCACGGTTCTTCCCGCAGCGGCAACGTGATCTCGACACCTTCGTCGCGCAGGCGCTTCTCCTCGGCCTCGAGGTTCTCGACCGTGAAGGCCACGATCACGCCGGACGCGCGCTGCTGCCGCAGGTTCTCCGGCAAGACCTCGATCCCCGCCTGAAGCAGGACGATGCTCACCTTCGCGGTTTCGTGCCCGAGTGAGACGAAACCCTCCGCGGCCATCTGCTCGGTGAAACCGAAGTGCTCGGTGAAGAAACGGCTGGACGCGGTGACGTCGTCGACGGTCAACGAGATGGTGGAGGCAAGGACGTTCATGGGCTATCCCCTTCGGTCGGCGTTGAGTTTTCGGACGAGCAGAGCGGTCAGTACGACCGGCGGCGCGGGACGCCGATCGAGCGGCGCACCGGCATCGAGCGGCCGGGGAACGGCTGCTGATGACGGCGGTCGTTCCGGCGGACCTGGGCGCGGTTGGTGCCTTCGTTGCCTTGGGGGATTCGAGCGGTCAAGGAGCCTCTTCTCTCGTGGTCGGTAGTACCGACGTAAGTTTACACCCGACCTACCGGAAGTCAAGGATATTTTTACGACGGTGGTAAACTTCGCTCATGACCAGCGCGGATGTGGGCCTTCGGGAGCTCAAGAAGCAGGAGACACGGCAGCTGATCTCCGACCAGGCGACGCTTCTCTTCATCGAGAAGGGCTTCGAGGAGACGACGATCGCCGAGATCGCCGCCGCGGCGAGAGTCGCGAAGAAGACCGTCACCAACTACTTCGCGCGCAAGGAGGACCTGGCGCTCGACCAGCACGAGGAGTTCACGAACGGGTTGGCGAACGCCGTCCGCGACCGGAAGCCGGGTGAGTCGGCGCTGGCCGCGCTACGGCGAACCTTCCTGGACGCGGTGGCGGAGCACTCTCCCGTGATCGGCTTCACCGGGCCGGTCTTCGCGAAAATGGTGCTGGAGAGCCCGACCCTGACCGCACGGCTGCGTGAACTGCACGAACTGCGCGAAGCCGCGCTCGCCGAACTGCTCGCGACCGAGACCGGAGCCGACGCGGACGACGTCACGCCGGTCATGGCCGCCGCCGAGCTCAACGCGATCGACCGCGTCCTCTTTCGCGAGGTCCTCCGGCGTTCCCACGCCGGCGAGAGCAACGACGAGATCGCCGAGGCGCTGACGAAGGCGACCAAGCGAGCTTTCGAGCTGCTGGAGCCCGCCTTCGGCGACTACGCGATCCGCGAATAGCCCTGGGTTTTGTCGGGGGTAACCGCTAGGTTTCGCCTCATGTCTGAGGGGACCTTGCTCGACGTCGTCTACTGCGAAGGCTGGGACCCGGCCGCCCGCGCGCTGATCGGAAGGTTCTCCCCCGGAATCGCGCGGGAACGCGACGCCTCCGGGGAGCAGTACGCCGTCGCGTTGGTGCGTCCCGGTTCCGAAGTTCCGTTGGTACTGGTCGAAGTCGCTTGGAAGCACCACTTCGCCCGCTCCGCGCACTTCGACGAGCGGAGCAGACGCCGTGGGTTGTTCGAGTTCCGTGTGCTCGAAGACGGCTCGCTGTTCCTCGTGAAGGTCGAACAGTGGACCTACCATTTCGATGACCAGGAGGAATTCGACGAGCAGAACGCCGGCCGTGTCGAGCTGTCCTTCGGCCCCGACGGCGACGGCTGGATGCACAAGGCTCCTCGGGGTTACGGCGGCGGTTCCAGCAGCGGCCGCGTGCGAAAGCCTTTGTCCGAGCTGAGGATGCCGAAGCCCGCCTTCGGCGACTGGGAGCCCTTCACGAATTCGAAAGAGATGACCCTGCGGGCGCCGGACACCCCGGTCACGGATCCACCGCTTCCGGTCGAGGAACGCCCTTGGCGACCCTCCGTTCCCTTGCGCCCCTTCGGTATCGACGAGATGTTCACGGCGGGCACGCGCTTCTCCCTGAGCGGCGGCCACGGCGTCGTCGAGATCGGGCTTCGGGACGCCGGGACCCTCCGCATGACGAGCGGCAGGCTCGTCGCGGCGGATCCGGCCTTCCTGGATTCGGACGCCGCGCACTTCACGGTCACCGTGCCTCCCGGCGAGTACCGGGTGACGGTCTCGGTGATCCGGTTCGTCGACGAGCCGTCCCACGAACGGGTCGTGGCCGCGAAACTCGTCGTCGCCGACGTCCCCGTCACCACCTGGGAAGCGGCGCTCTGGCCAGGGCAGAACGCGCTTTTCCTCGGCGACGGGGAGTTCTACGGCTACGGCGTGGACAGCGGCACAGGCTGCTTCGCCGACGCCGACGCCCTCCCCGAGGAGATGGACGACGACCTGCTGGAGAGGTTCGAGGAGGTGGACCCGCATATCGACGTCACCCCGGACGGCGCCGACGGCAACATCATCGCGTTCACCACCGGCTGGGGAGACGGCAGCTATCCGACCTGGATCGGCCGGGCCGCCGACGGCACGCCGGTCTGCTTCGTCACCGACATGCTGATCCTGAACCGTGCCCGGATCCTCACGGCCTGAGCGGGGATCATGGCGCCATGACCTTCACCGGAGAATAGATCGCGTACCTGCGCTCGCAACCGTTGGCCCGCTTCGCGACCCTGTCGGAGGACGGTGAACAGCCCGACGTCGTCCCCTTGGCGTTCGAATTCGACGGAACGGATTTCTGGGTTGGCGGCGCGGGCGCATCGGTCCTGGCGACCCGGAAGTTCCGCAATATCCAAGCGGGACAACGCAAAGTCGCCTTGCTCGTCGACGACATCGTCTCGCTCGACCCGTTCATCGCGCGCGGTGTCCGGATCTACGGAGAGGCCGCCGACCCGGTCGAACGGATGGGAATCGTCGGCCAGGGCATCTACTCGCGCGTGACGCCGAAGGTGTCGTGGAGCTGGAACATGGCGGGCGAACCCGCGGGCGAGGCTTGGTATCCGTCGAGGCGAGCGGTTCACGGCGACGCATAGAGGAGCATGTCCTTCAGGACGCCGCCGATCTCGTGATGGGCGGGCAGAAGTCCTTCGCAGCGGAATCCCGCCTTCTCGGCCGCGCGCCGGGAACCGCGGTTCCACGGCTCGATGTACAGCTCGATCCGTTCGACGCCGGACACGGTCCAGGCGAACTCGGTGATCGCCTTGAGCGCGTCGGTCGCGTAGCCGCGCCGCCGGCGCTCGGGCGAGATCGAATAGCCCAAGATCCCGATACCCTCGGACAGCTTTCGCAGCCAGAGTCCGATCGTGCCGACGGCGGTTCCGTCCGCGACGATCACGAAGGGGAAGCCCCGCCCCTCTGCCCTGCTGCTTCGCTGCCGCCGCACCCATTCCTCGGCTTGTTGCCGGGTCGGATGCGCGGGAAGGCCACCGATGAGCGGGATGTAGGGATCTTCGCCGAGTTCCAGGGCGAGCCGGACATCGGCGTCGGTGAACTCGCGAAGGACGACGGATCCGTGAGCGGGCGGCTCGGTCATCGGTCCATTCTTGTCGGTGGGTGGCGGTACCTTCGAATCCATGCGGGAGCTGATCGTCACCGAGAACTGCACGATCGACGGCGTGATCGAACTGGCGAGCGACTGGTTCAGCCCGGGCGACACCGATCCGGACGTGGACCGGTCCGACGTTCTTGCCACGCTCCGGGAACAACGTGAGAATGCCGACGCATTCCTGCTCGGACGCGTCACCTTCGAAGACATGCGCGGGTATTGGCCGCACCAAACCGAAGACACGACAGGCATTTCCGCTTATCTCAACACCGTGAACAAGTACGTCGTCTCCAGCACGCTCACAGAGCCGGAGTGGGAGAACACCACTGTGCTCTCCGGTGAGCTGCGCTCGGAGATCGAGAATCTGAAGGCCGGTGAGGGCAAGGACATCGTGACCACCGGCAGCGTCTCGCTGGTGCGATCGCTCATCGCCGAGGGGCTCGTCGACGAGTACCGGTTGTTCGTCTATCCCGTCGTGGTCGGCGAAGGCCGTCGACTGTTCGAGGGCGCCACCGGTGTCCCGAAGCTTCGGCTGGTGGAGGAGAGGTCGTTCGCTTCGGGAATCGTGCTACTGCGCTACCGGGCGGCGTCGAACTGACGGCTTCACCGGGTCGTGCGGCGGGAATTCCCTGCTCACCCGCTGCTGGGTAGGGTCGTGCTCCGGTTCGGCGACGGGAGAACGACGGAGGTGGCGCGCATGGCCGACGCGTCGAAGTTCACGGCGGAGGTGTTCCGTCGCGCGTCGGAACGGCCTGAGGTCCCACCGAGGCTGGCCCGGGCGGCGACCTGCGTCCGGGAAGGCAAGTTCACTTGGGAGGAGGTCGCTACAGGGAATTGCGAGCACCCGCTCGCGCAGGCGTTGTTCGCGCCCAGAGCCCAGGAGAAGCTGTGGCCGCTGCTGGCCGAGGTCGCCGCCGAACTGGAGTCGGAGCCTCCGCCCGCCGAACCCCGGCGCGCGCGACGAGCACCGACGACGGACGACGACTTCAGTGAGTACACCTACCTCGAAGACCTGGCCGACCCGAACACGCGTCCCGCATGGCCGCAAAAGCGGGGGCGTGGCCGGTGAGCGTCCCCCGTAAGAAAACCGGATGAGGAGCGCACGGTCCCGCGCGTAGCGTCGGCGACCGTGATCGGTGAGACGGGCACAGGAGACGACCCTTCGGACGGCTGGTTCCCCGAGAGCGTGGCCGCGAACTACGACGAGCCGGGCGGAGCGAACGCACCCGACGTGGTGACGCCCGCGGTGGACGTCCTCGAAGACCTGGCCGACGGCCCGGTGCTCGAGTTCGCCGTCGGAACCGGACGGATCGCGATCCCGCTGGCCGCGCGTGGCGTGCCGGTGAGCGGTATCGAACTGAGCCGGGCGATGGCGGCACGGATCGCGGGCAAGCCGGGTGGCGGCGCGGTCGGCGTCACGATCGGAGACATGACGGAAACGCGGGTGGACGGCGAGTTCTCGTTGGTCTACCTGGTGTTCAACACGATCGGCAACGTGACCACCCAGGACGGGCAGGTCGACGTCTTCCGCAACGCGGCGGCGCATTTGCGGCCGGGCGGGCTGTTCCTCGTCGAGGTGGGCCTGCCCGCTCTGCGCCGCCTGCCGCCCGGACAGGACACCGTCCCGTTCGCGATGGCGCCGGGCTATGTCGGTTTCGACCAGTACGACGTGGTCACGCAGGAGTTCACGTCGAACCATGTCACCGTGGCACCGGATGGAAGGGGGCGGTTCCGCCGCATCCCCTTCCGGTACGTCTGGCCTGCCGAACTGGACCTCATGGCACGCATCGCCGGGATGCGCCTGAAGCGCCGTTGGGCGGACTGGGACCGCTCGGAGTTCACTGCCGAGAGCACGAAGCACGTGTCGGTCTGGGAGCGCGGTTCGTGAGGATGATGGCCGCGCTGACGGCGAGGAGAGGCAAAGCCCACAGTGCCGTCGTGAGGTAGCCGGCCCGGGAAGGGAGCAACGTGCCGTCCGGGGTGGCGGCGGCGAGCAGGAGACCGGCGAGAGCACTGCCCACGGCCATCCCGATGCTGCGGGCGATCTGGTTGATCGAGAGCACGCTGGCCGTTTCCCCTTGGGGCACACCGGCCAGAACGAGTTTGGGCATCACCGCGAAGACACCTCCGACGGCGCAACCGAGCAGGGCGATCGCGACGAGGACGAGAAGGAACGACCGGTTGCCGATGGCGAACAGCAGCGCGCTCGCCACGGCGATCACGACCGCGAACGCGTAGGTCCACCGTTCGGTGAGGCGTGCGATGAGCCGCGGGATCGCTTTTCCCGCAACGAACCCGAGCAATGAGAACGGGATCAACGCCGCACCCGCGGCGACTCCAGGAAGCGCGAAACCGTAGTGGGCGCCGGATGGCGTCTGCACGTAACGGGTGAACAAGCTGAACAGCAGGTACAAACCCGCACCGGCCACGAGAATCGCCAGGTTCGCGCGGAGGATGCCACCTTGGCCGAGCAACCGGAGGTTCACCAGCGGCGCCGTGGTGCGCAGTTCGATGAACGCCCACACGGCCAGGACCGCGACGGACCCGGCGAGAACACCGGAGCCCAGCCACGCGGTCGTCCAGATCGAGGGCTCGGCGATGACCAGGAGGATCCCGAGCGTGCCGAGTGCGAGCAACAGCGTGCCGGGAACGTCGATCCGAGGAAGCTCGCCGGGTGCTTCGGCGGGCAGGAACCGCCAGGCGATGACGAACGCGACAGCGGAAAGGAGGAAGCCGAAGCCGTATGCGACACGTAGTCCCGCGAGCTGGTCGAGAAGGCTGACCACCGGGTAGCCGACGCCGATGCCGACCGTCGACGCGACCGAAAGGGCGGCGATCGTCGATGTCGCGCGCTCAGGCGGCAGGTGTGCGCGGGCGACGCTCATCAACAGCGCCCCGGCCGCGACCCCGAGGCCCTGCATGCCGCGTCCGATCAACAGCGCCGCGTACGGGAGCGGGAGCACCGTCAGCAACCCACCCGTCATGACCAGGGCCAGGGTGCCCAGGATCGTGGCGCGGCGGTACGGGCCGCTGCCGAGCCTGCCCAGCACCGGGCCCGCGATCGCGCCGCTGAACAACGTCACCGTCAAGGTCCACTGCGCGGCGTCCAGCGAGACGTGCATGCCCGTGGCGACCGGAGTGATCAGGGGCGCCCCGACGCTGCCGATCACCGCGCCCGCCAACGCCGTGCACACCAGCGCGGGGCTCAGCCGCTCGTCGTGCCGGACGGGGACACTCATCGGTTCGTCTCGGTCGTGATGTGGGTGAACAGCCCAGGCTGGATCCGGGTGCGGACGCCTTCGGCCCAGGCGTCGCCGACCTGCTCGACGTCCATCGCGGCGCCGGTGTTGAGCAGCATTCCGAAGGCGAGGAACGTCTTCACGGTCACCGGGTCGAGCCCGGTGCCGTCCTCAGCCGTGCCCCACATCCGCGCGAAACAAGACCGCACCGTGTCCCGCACCTCCGGGTCACCACACGCGGCGAAGCCCTGAAGCTGCAACAACAACCCGGTCCGGTCGGCCAGCAGGTCGTAGTACTGCGCGCCCATCGCTGAGAGCGCGTCCAGGCCGGTCTTCCCGTCGCCCGCGTCTCGCATAGCGTCGCTGAGCCGCTCGAACGCGGCTCGGACCAGCTCCAGGAACAGGGCCTTCTTCGTCCCGAACATCCGGAAGACGTACGCCTGCGTGATCCCCGCCGTCTTCGCGATCGCTTCCGTCGACGCCCCGTGCAGCCCGTGTTCCGCGAACTCCTCCGCGGCGATGGCCAGTACTTGGGCACGTCGTTCGGGTCCGCTCATCCGTCCAGCCATCCCTCTAAGTTACTGGTTACTAACCACTAACTAAAGGTGTCCCGCACAACAAACAAAGCGGCCCCGTGACTGGGTCACGGGGCCGCTCTGGTGTGGCGAGTGAGGGATTCGAACCCCCGAAGGCTGTGCCGTCTGATTTACAGTCAGATCCCTTTGGCCGCTCGGGCAACTCGCCGTGGCCGGGTGTCCCCGGCCGAGACGAAAGAATACCCAATGCCGTGGCGGGCCGGTCAACCGGGTTCCGCAGGGCTAGGGTGGAAGCTCCTGACAAGCGAGTACGAGGTGTGAGAACACGTGGCGGATCCCTCTTTCGACGTGGTGAGCAAGGTCGATCGCCAGGAGGTGGACAACGCCCTGAACCAGGCCAGCAAGGAACTCGGTACACGGTTCGACTTCCGGGGTACCGGGACCAAGATCGACTGGTCCGGCGAGGAGGCGATCGCGATCGAGTCCGAGACCGAGGAGCGGGCGCTGGCGGCGGTCGAGGTGTTCAAGGAGAAGCTGATCAAACGCGGCATCTCCCTGAAGGCCTTCGAGGCGGACGAGCCGGCGTTGTCCGGCAAGATCTACAAGATCGGCGGCAAGATCCTGCAGGGGATCGCGTCGGACAAGGCGAAGCAGATCGCCAAGTTCATCCGCGACGAAGGCCCCAAGGGCGTCCAGGCGCAGATCCAGGGCGACCAGCTGCGGGTGTCCGGCAAGAAGAAGGACCAGCTGCAGGACGTGATCGCCTTGCTGAAGGGCAAGGACTTCGAGATCGCGCTGCAGTTCACGAACTACCGCTGAGCACGGCGACGACGAGGCCACCTTCGGCAGAAGGTGGCCTTCGTCATGTCTAGGACGCGGTGACCGTCCAGCTCCCGTCGCCTTCCACCGACACGAAGGCCGGTCCGGACACGGGAACGCTGCCCTTGTAGTCGCCGAGCTGGTTCACCGGGAGCTCCGAGTAGTCGCCGCTGTGCACCCACACCGCCGTGCGACCGCTGTTCTTGGTCGTGATGGCGACCGCCGAGACGCCATCAGGCGCGGCGAAGACCGCTTCGCTCTTGCCCGACAGGGGCTTGCCCAGCGTGAGTACGGGCAGGCCGCTTTCGTCGGTGATGGTCAGCGTCCAGGCGGCGTTGGCCTTGACGGTGAACGTCTTCGCCTGACGGCCGGGCATGTCGTTGATCCACTGCGTGCCCTTGTACGGGCCGATGTCGTTGACGATCAGCTCGTTCTCGGTGTTGACCGCGACGTGCCCGGAGCACTTCGGACACTCGAAGGTCACGAAGCCGATGCGCGACGGCCAGGCCATGGGGACCGACGCGTTCCCCTTCCCCGAGTGCTTCTCCTCCGGCTGCGGGCCGGGCTTCGGGGTGGTGGTCGGCGTGGGCGTCGTCGATGGTGAACGCAGCCCTTCCGGGGCGGCCGCCCGCGGGACGACACGGCCCAGAGCCGGCGGCGAGCAGGCCACCAGGCCCGCGGTCAGCAGCACGGCACTCGCGGCCGCGCACAAGCGCCTGATCACGTGTTTCCCCCTAGTCGAACCCGTCATCCGATCTTCGCCGACCGATAGCCCAGCGTTACCGGATCACTCGGCCGAGCGATTCAGGCCACTCGGACGTGGGTTTCCGCCGCAACGCCTCCGCGAGAGTCCGAAAGGGACAAAAGCCCGTGTTGTAATCCGGCGATCGCGTTCGAGGAAGGTCACGATGAGACGCCGTTTCAGCTCCGCACTCGCCTTCGCGCTGTCACTCACGGTGATCGCGTCCCTGTTCACGTCCGCGCAGGCCGCGGAGCGCCAACAGCTCGTGCCCGGCTACGGCTCATACCCGCGGCTGATCCGCCTGGAGCATTCCCCGATCGGCCGCGGCCGCATCCTCTCGTCGCTGACCAGCGAAGACGCGAGCGGCAAGTTCACCCCGATCATGGAGAGCACCGACGAAGGCCAGACCTTCCACAAGATCGGCGAGGTCCGCGATCGCGACGGTCGCCGCGGCATGTGCTGCGGAACGCTGTACGAACTGCCGCAGCGGGTCGGCAGGCTGCGCGCCGGCACCCTGCTGTGGGCCGCGAGCTACCGGCAGGACGCCGGTCCGCAACGGCGGATCGGCATCAGGATCTGGTACAGCCGCGACGCCGGCCGTTCGTGGGCCTTCCTGTCCGAGGCCGCGCGCTCGCACAACCACGACGGCATCTGGGAGCCGGAGTTCGTCGTCGACGCGGGCGGCACGCTCTGGCTGCACTACGCCGACGAGACCGAGGCGCCGCAGTTCGCGCAGGTGATGAACCGGGTCGCTTCCACCGACGGGGTGAACTGGGGCACCAAGCAGCGCACGATGGCCATCCCGCCGCATCGGGTGCGGCCCGGGATGCCCATCATCCGCCGCCTCCCCGACGGCCGGTACTACCTGGCCTACGAGATCTGCAACTACCGCGATCGCTACTGCGATCCGTACTTCAAGATCTCCCCCGACGGCGCCAACTGGGGCGATCCCCTCGACCCCGGGACCCGCGTCACCACCGCCAGCGGCAACTACTTCCAGCACGCGCAGACGATCACGTTGTTCCCGGGTGGCCCGAACGGGGTGCGGCTGGTGATGGTCGGGCAGATCTACACCAACGCCGCCGGGGTCCCGCAGGCCAAGAACGGCCAGGTCCTGCTGGCCAACGACAACTTCGGTGCCGGGCACTGGTACGAACTGCCCGCGCCGGTGCATGTCGTCGGGATCCACAACAACTTCTGCCCCAACTACAGCTCGACGCTGCTGCCGGTCGACGGCGGCAAGAACGTGTTGCAGATCTCCACCGAGTACAACCTCGGCTGCAAGGCGTATTTCGCGAAGGGCCCGGCGTTCTGAGCCACCCGGTAGTGTGAGGTCCCGAGCGATCGGCTACGAAGCGGGGGCATCGCATGAAGGGCATCGTGCTGGCCGGGGGCAGTGGGACGCGTCTGCATCCCATCACCCAGGCGATCTCGAAACAGCTGCTACCGGTCTACGACAAACCGATGATCTACTACCCGATCTCGGTGCTGATGTTCGCCGGGATCCGCGAGATCCTGATCATCTCGACCCCCGTCGACCTGCCGCATTTCCGGCGCCTGCTCGGCGACGGCAGCCAGTTCGGGCTCAGCTTCAGCTACGCCGAGCAGGCCGCCCCGAACGGGCTGGCCGAGGCGTTCGTCATCGGCGCGGACTTCGTCGGCGACGACGACGTCGCGCTCGTGCTGGGCGACAACATCTTCTACGGCCAGGGGTTCTCCAGCAGGCTGCAGGCGGCGGCGTCCGCGCTCGACGGCTGTGTGCTGTTCGGGTACCCGGTCAAGGACCCGCAGCGGTACGGCGTCGGGGAGATCGACGCCGACGGCAAGCTCCTCTCCATCGAGGAGAAGCCCGAGAAGCCGAAGTCGAACAAGGCCATCACCGGCCTGTACTTCTACGACAACCAGGTCGTAGAGATCGCCCGTGACCTCAAGCCCTCCCCACGCGGCGAACTGGAGATCACGGACGTCAACCTCACTTACCTGCGGCAGGACCGCGCGACCCTGGTCGACCTCGGCCGCGGGTTCGCCTGGCTCGACACCGGAACGCACGACTCGCTGCTGGAGGCGGGCCAGTTCGTGCAGGTCCTCGAGCACCGGACGGGTGTCCGGATCGCCTGTCTCGAAGAAGTCGCGCTGCGCATGGGCTTCATCGACGCGGAACAGTGCTTCGCGCTCGGGGCGAAGCTGGCGAAGTCCGGCTACGGCGAATATCTGATGAACGTCGCGCGCACCCAGGGTGCTACCGGCTGAACAGGTGTTCCCGCAGGGTGTCGCCGGTGTAATCGGTCCGGAAGACACCCCGTTCCTGAAGCCGCGGGACGACGTCGTCGACGAACGCGTCCAGCCCACCCGGGGTCAGATGCGGCACCAGCACGAAGCCGTCGGCGGCGTCACTCTGGACGTACTCGTCGATCGATTCCGCGACCTGCCGGGCGGTGCCGACGAACTGCTGGCGCGCGGTCACCTCGATGACCAGTTCGCGGATGGACAGCTTCTTCTCCTCCGCGATCGCTCGCCATTTCGCGGCCACGGCCAGCGGATCCTTCTCGTGCCGGACACGGCCCCAGGTCAGCGGCTCGGCGTCGGGGTCCGGGTCGATCTCGGGGAGCGGGCCGTCGGCGTCGTAGGCGGAGAGGTCGCGGCTCCAGACCTGTTCGAGGAACTGGATCGCGGTCGCCGGCCGCACCTGCTGATAGCGGATCTCGCGGGCCTGCTCGTGCGCGTCCTCCTCGGTGTCGCCGAGGACGAAAGTGGCGGCGGGCATGATCAGCAGCTCGCCGGGCTCGCGGCCATAGGCGGGTAGCCGTCGCTTGACGTCGGCGAAGAATTCCTTGCCGCTCTCGAGTGAACCGTGCCGGCTGAAGATGACGTCGGCGGTCTTGGCGGCGAACTCCCTGCCCTCGTCGGAGTCCCCTGCTTGGATGACGATCGGCTGCCCCTGCGGGGTCCTCGGCACGGTGAACTCGCCGCGGATGTCGAACTGCGGTCCCCTGTGGACAAAGCGCTCGATGCCGCGGGCGAAGACGCCGTTCTCCTTGTCCCCCACCACCGCGTCGGGCGCCCAGCTGTCCCAGAGTTCGCGCACGGTGGCGAGGAACTCTTCGGCGCGGCGGTAGCGGTCCTCGCGTTTCAGGAAGCCCCCGCGGCGGAAGTTCTGGCCCGTCCACGCGTCCGGTGACGTGACGACGTTCCACGCGGCGCGGCCGCCGGAGAGATGGTCGATGCTCGCGACCTGCCGCGCGACCTCGTACGGCTCGTTGAAGGTGGACGACAGCGTGCCCGCGAGGCCGAGCCGGGTGGTGACCGCGGAGAGCGCGGCCAGCACGGTGGTGGTGTTCGGCCGCCCGACGACGTCCGAATCGAGGATCTTGCCCGCGTGTTCGCGCAGACGCAGGCCCTCGGCGAGGAACAGGAAGTCGAACTTGCCCCGCTCGGCCGTGCGCGCGAGGTGTTCGAAGGACGAAAAGTCGATTTGACTACCCGAACGCGGGTCACTCCACACGGTCGTGTTGTTGACGCCGGGGAAGTGCGCGGCGAGTTTGACCTGTTTGGGCATTTGTCACGCCTCCGCGTACTGGTTGGCGGCGACCCCGAGGCCGAGATGGTCGCGCAGGGTGGCGCCGGTGTAGGTCTGCCGGAACGCGCCCGCCGCCTGGAGCGCGGGCACGGTCTCGGCGGTGAAGAGCGCCAGGTCGTCGGGCAGGATCGCGGGCCGGATGTGGAAGCCGTCGAGACTGTTGGACGCCGCGAGGCGGGGCAGCTCGGTGGCGAGGTCGGCGGGAGTTCCGGTGAAGCTCGGGCCCGGCGAGAAGGGCGCGTAGGCCTCCAGCGCCCGGCGGCGTTCGATGGCCGCCTGCTCGGTCTCGGCGAGCACGATCGACAGGCCGGCGAGGAGTTTCGCGTCCGGGAAGCGCTCGCGGGCGCCGCGGATCTCGTCGACCAGGACGACGTCGGCGCCGTGCGCGTACGGCGAGTCGCCGTAAACCGCGACGACGGGGTGGCCCTGCGGCGGACGTGGTGTGATCGAAGGGCCCTTGATGCTGAAGAAGCGGCCTTCGAAGTCGACATAGTGCAGCTTCTCGCGGTCGATGAAGCGGCCGGTCGGCTCGTCGCGGATGATCGCGCCGTCCTCCCAGCTGTCCCAGAGGCGGGCGATGACGTCGACGACCTCGGCGTTCTCCGCTTCGGCGTCCACCTCGGTCGGCAAGGTGCGCCTGCCGAAGTGCGCGACCTCGGCTTCGGTGCGCGAAGGCACCGCGAGGACGCCTGCGCGGCCGCGGCTCGCGAAGTCGAGCGAAGCGACGGCCGTCGAGATGTGGAACGGCTCGGTGTGCGTGGTGGTGACCGTGGGAACGAGGCCGATTCCGCTCGTCACGGGGGCGAGCGCGGCGAAGGTGAGGAGCGCGTCCAGTCGGCCTCGAACAACTTCCTCGCCTCCTGGTTGGAGCGCGAGTGTGTCGTCGAGGGTGACGAAGTCGAGCGAAGCCGCTTCGGCAAGCTTCGCGTGGGCGAGGTAGTGGGCGGCGGTGAACAACGCGGACGGGCGGACGTCGGAGACCCGCCAGGCGGCCGGATGCTGCCCGGCCCCGTCGAGCGCGACCCCGAGGTGCAACTGCTGTGCGGAACCCATGCCCGGGGAACTCACGCGCCCGGCCCTCGATTCCCGCTCCCACGACGTGAGATCTCCGGCCCGACCTGCGTTTCGCGGGCTAATCGCGATCCGGAGGGGCGCGCGTCGCGATTAGCCCGCGAAACGCGATCTGGGGGGCCACCTGCAGTTAGCGGGCTAAACGCGGTCTGGGGGGGGGACGGGGTCAGTAGGGGCGGCGCGCCATGTCTTCCAGGCGCCGGATGCGTTCGGCCATGGGCGGATGGGTCGAGAAGAGCTTCGAGAGGCCTTCGCCGGGACGGAAGGGGTTCGCGATCATCAGGTGCGACTGCGAGACCAGCTTCGGCTCCGGCACGAGCGGCGCCGCGCGCGTCCCGCTGTCAAGTTTTCGCAGGGCGGACGCCAGGCCGAGCGGGTCGCCGGTGAGTTCCGCGCCCGACGCGTCGGCCTGGAACTCCCGCGAGCGGCTCACCCCGAGCTTCACGACGGCCGCCGCGATCGGCCCGATCAGCACCAGCAGCAGCCCGACCAGCGGACTGTCGCCGTCCTCGCGGTCGCCGCCGCCGAAGACGCTGGTGAACATCGCGATGTTGGCGATCACGCTGATCACGCTCGCCAGCGCGCCCGCGACGCACGAGATGAGGATGTCGCGGTTGTAGACATGGGACAGTTCGTGCCCGAGCACCGCCCGCAGTTCGCGTTCGTCGAGCAGGTCGAGGATGCCGGTCGTGCAGCACACCGCCGCGTGCCGCGGGCTGCGGCCGGTGGCGAAGGCGTTCGGGGCGACGGTGGGGCTGATGTAGAGCCGCGGCATCGGCTGCCGCGCCGTGGTCGCCAGCTCCCGCACGATCCGGTACATCGCAGGCTGCTCGGCCTCGGACACCGGCCGCGCGCGCATGGCCCGCAGCGCCAGCTTGCCGGAGTTGAAGTAGGCGTACGCGTTGACGCCGAGCGCCACCACCAGGCCGATGACCAGCGCGCCCCGCCCGAAGAAACCGCTGATCCCGACGATCAGCGCGGACAGCAGGCCGAGCAGGACGACGGTCTTCAGCCCGTTCTGGTGCTTGTGCACGGCGTCCTGCTCCTTTCTTTCTCAGGGTGGGGGTTACTCATCGGAAACAACGCGATCGGGGGACGCGAAGTTCCTTCGCGTGCTCGGATCGCGGGTTATCGTCGAAGCCGGGAACGATCATCGGGAGGCGCCTGTGCGAGGACCCGAACTGAGCCGCCGAGCCCTGCTCACGCTGGCCGCGGCCGGCGCCTCCGCGGTCGCCTTCGCACCGGCGGCCAGAGCCGAAAAAGTGCTCCTCGTCGAGGTCGGGGGCGCCCCGGAGGCGGTCGCGGTGAATTCCGTCACCGGCTTCGCCTACGTCTCGGACCCGTCCACCGGCACGGTCGTCGTCCTCGACTCGCGGTCCGGCACGGTCGGTGACGTGATCCCGGTCGGCGGCGAACCCGCCGGGCTGGCCGTGGACGCGGTGACCAACCGGGTCTTCGTGGCGAATCCGCCCGCCGGGACCGTCCTCGTCCTGGACGGGCGGACCAACGACGTCGTCAGCGTGGTGCCAGCAGGCCCTGGCGCGTCCAGTGTCGACGTCGACGAGCAGGCGAACCGCATCTACGCGGTCAGTGATCTCACCGGGACGCTCGCCGTCATCGACGGCGTGAGCTGCCGCCTGCTGGACCTGGTCCCGGGCCCGACACGGGGGTTGTCCTCCACAGCGGTCGACAGCGGGCGCAAGCTCGCCTACTGCACCAGCACCGCCACCGATTCGCTGGAGGTCTTCGACATCGGCGCGGGCGAGTTCACCGGCAGGATCCCGGTCGGCAAGTCGCCGACCGGCGTGGCCGTGCACGGCGCCACCGGCACGGTGTTCGTCGCGAATTCGGCCATCCATCATCTGTCCATCGTGGACACGGGCACACGCAAGGAAAAGGCGACCGTGCTGCTGCGCTCGGAGTCTTCGGCGCTCGCGGTCCACGAAGGATCGAACACCGTTTACGCCAACGGCGGCCCCAACGGCATCGCCAGGATCGACGGCAGGACGAGCCTGCTCACCGGCGACCTGTCACTCGGTGTGAACCCCGGCGCGGTCGCGATCGACCAGCGCACCAGGACGGTGTACGTGGCGGATCCCTTACGCGGCAGGGTTTCCCTCATCAGGGACTTCTGACGCTGGAACGGGCATGATGGCGGGGTGAGCGAGTACGCATTGCGTGGCGGGCTGCAACCCGACGTCTCGGCGGTCACCGCCGTATTGACCCATCACGGTGTCGAAGGGCCGGACGGTCAGGCACCCGGCGAAGCGCTGGTCTTCGCCGCGTCCGGTGGGATCGGCGCCGGCTACATCCTGTGGGACTTCGCGCACGAGACGACGTCGACGATCGTGTTCGGCTTCCGCGCGCGCTGGCAGTATCCGCAGGAATGGCTCAAGTCCACAGTGGACCGCCTTGGGCTCGCCGCCGACATCCACACCACCGGCGGCAAACGTGCCGCCGCGAAACGGCTTTCCGCGAATCTCGAAGCGGGACGGCCGTCGATCGTCCTCCCCGACCGCGAATCACTCGGCTACTGGCGGCTGCCGCCGGAGATGTCCGGCGGTGGCGGCCACTTCGTCGTCGCGTACGGCGAAGAGGACGGCCGGGTGCTGGTCGACGACCGGAACCTCGCCCCGCTGACGGTCGACCGGAAGACGTTCGACGCCGCGCGGGGCCGGGTCGGCTCGTACAAGAACCTGCTCGCCACGATCGAGCCCGGTGAGGTCCCCGACTGGCGGGCGGCCGTGCGTGGCGGGCTGACGGACTGCGCACGAAACCTCTCGGAGCCGTCGAAGTCGTTCTCGCTCCCCGCCTGGGGGCGCTGGGCGAAGGCGATGACCGACGAACGTGACCCCAAGGGCTGGCCGCGCGCGTTCGGTGAGCGGCGCGGGCTCGTCGGAGCGCTGTTCACCGTGTGGGAGAGCGTCACTCCGGCGGGGATGGAGGGCGGGCATCTGCGCGGGCTGTTCGCCGACGCGCTCACCGAGGCCGCCGCCCTGCTCGAACTCCCGGCGCTGGCCGAACAGGCGTCGACCTGGCGCGGGATCGCCGAGCGCTGGGCGGAGCTGGCCGAGGCGGCCGTTCCGGTGGCGAACGCCGAATTCGCCTGGATGCGCGGGCTCGTCAGCGCGGTTTCAGCGGGTGTCCGCGAGGGCGACGCGGGGCAGGAAGCCGCGGCGGCCGCCGGCGAGGAAATGTGGAAATTGCGCGCGCACTACAACGACGAAACACCGTTCACCGACGTCGAAGCCCGTGAGCTTTTCAGCACGATGGGCACCCTGCTCCGGGACATCCATACCGCTGAGACCGCCGCGATCCGCGAGCTCTCCGAAGCCCTGATGGAGTGAACCGGGCCGGTGTCCGTTGCGCCGCGCGGCCGGAACACCACGCGATCATTCAAGATCCACTTCGTGCACGCACATCCGCTGGGGACGACCAGTGCGCGTCCCGCTCCCGAGATCCACCTCCACCGCCATCGCCTGCGTGTCGCCGACCTGGACCATCTCGGCCACGTCGGGAATGTGCGGTTGCTCGACTATTTCCAGGAAGCCCAGGTCGCGATGCTCGACCCGCGGCGTGAGCACGTCTTCCAGGCCAAGGGACCGGCGTATCTCATCGCGAAGCACAACGTCAGCTACCTGCGCAGGCTGACCTTCCGCGACAGCCCGGTCGAGGTGGAGACCGTGGTCGGCCGGATCGGGACCTGCGACGTCGTGGTGAACAGCAGGCTGCGTGACGAGCGGGCCGTTTACGCGCGCTGCCGCACCATCTGGGTCGCGTGCGTCCTGCCCGAAGGCAGCACGCGAAGACTCGGCGACGAGGAACGCGAGCGGTTGACGCGGTTCAGCGGGGCGATCGACGAGCTCTCCTGAATCAGTTTTTAACCGTTTATGCTCCATTTCCCGCAGCACCGGAAAACGGCTGGGCCGTTCAGCGGCTGATCATCCCGCTTTTCGGCCGGTACCTTCGGAAGACCTCTCCCCTGCAGAGCTCCCCGGAGGTATTTCATGCCACGGTCGAAGTCTGTCCGCTTTCTCGCGCCCTTGGTCGGCGCGATGCTCCTGACGAGCGGGGTGGCCGTCGCCGCCCCGGCCGCCGAAGACCCCCAGTTCATCCGCCTGGCCAGCAGGACCTTCGATCCGCTCAGCCAGCGCACGGCCGCGAGCCAGGACTGGAAGGGCGCCTACCTGCTCCAGGTCCGGAGCGCGCTGACCGACGAACAGCGTGGGCGATTGCGTTCACTCGGCGTGCGGATCGGGACCTACATTCCCGATTTCGCCTACGTGGTCCGGCTGAAGCCGGAGAACCGCGAATCGGTCGCGAAATTGAATTTCGTCCGCTGGCTCGGCGAATACCGGGCGGACGACAAGGTGGAGATCTCATCGGCCGCGACGGGCGGCTACCTGGTGACGCTGGTCGAATCGGACGCGC
This sequence comes from Amycolatopsis sp. w19, assembly GCF_051373225.1. NCBI lineage: Bacteria > Bacillati > Actinomycetota > Actinomycetes > Pseudonocardiales > Pseudonocardiaceae > Amycolatopsis > Amycolatopsis sp. w19. Next base: position 222,496 of record NZ_JBPQFM010000009.1, read on the forward strand.
GGGATCAGCGCGCGGTGGCCGAGCGGATCCTGCGGCTCGGCGGCGGCATCGAGGCGATCTCGCAGAGCGGGCAGCACATCGTGGCGAAGCTCGGCCCCGGTCAGGCCGCCACCGTGGCGCAGGGGGCCGAGGTGCTCGCGGTCGGCGCGATCACCGCGCCCGAGACCGACATGGCCAACGCCAGGGAGAGCGGCGGCGCGAACTACATCGAGAGTGTCGGCGGCTACCGCGGCCAGGGCGTGCGCGGCGAGGTGATGGACGGCGGACTGCGTGTCACGCACCAGGAGTTCAAGGCTCGGCCGACGGTGATGCACGGGTCGAACTCCACCAGCACCAGCCACGGGACTTCCACGTACGGCCAGATCTTCGCGTCGGGGGTGAGCGCGCCGCAGCGGGGGCTGCTGCCCGAGGCGCAGGGGATCTTCGCGACCTACAACAAGCCGGACCGCTACGCCCACACCAAGGAACTGGTCGACCCGGCCGGCAAGTACCGCGCGGTGTTCCAGAGCAACAGCTGGGGCGGCGGGCTGACCACGGCCTACAACTCGGTCTCCGCCGAGCTCGACAAGATCGTCTTCGATCACGACCTGCTGATCTGCCAGTCGCAGAGCAACGCGGGCACCCAGCAGTCGCGGCCGCAGGCCTGGTCGAAGAACGTGCTCTCGGTCGGCGGGCAGTACCACTACAACACGCTCGGCCGCACCGACGACAAGTGGAACGGCGGCGCCAGCATCGGCCCGGCCGCCGACGGCCGGATCAAACCGGAACTGTCGAACTACTACGACCGGATCGACACCACGTCGTCCGGCAGTGACACCTCGTACACGACGTCGTTCGGCGGCACGAGCGGGGCGACGCCGATCACCTGCGGAAACGCCGGGCTGCTGTTCCAGATGTGGGCCGACGGCGTGTTCGACGGCGGCCCTGGGAAGGGCCGCGACGTCTTCGCGAGCCGCCCGCACGCCGCGACCGCGAAGGCGCTGCTGATCAACGGGGCCGACCAGTTCACGTTCAGCGGCACCTCGCACGACATGACCCGGACGCATCAGGGCTGGGGCACCGCGAACGTGCGGTACCTGCACGAACAGGCCAAGGCGAACGGGTGGAAGCTGCCGGTGCTGGTGAACGAGACCGACCTGCTGGGCACCGGGCAGTCGAAGAAGTACACGGTCACGGTGAACGGGACCAAGCAGTTCAAGGCCACGCTGGCCTACACCGACCCGGCGGGCTCGCCGAGCGCGTCGGTCACCAGGGTCAACGACCTGACGCTGAAGGTCACCGCGCCGAACGGGACCGTCTACTACGGCAACAACGGCCTGAAGGCGGGCAACTTCTCGACCGCGGGCGGGTCGCCGAACACCGTCGACACGGTGGAGAACGTCATCCTCGAGAAGCCGGCCGCCGGTACGTGGACGGTGGAGGTCGTGGCGACCCAGGTGAACGCCGACGGTCACCCGGAGACCTCGGCGACCGATGCGGACTACGCGTTGGTGGTTTCTTGACGGTGTGACGGGCCGGATCGCGTTTAGCCGGCTAAACGCGATCCGGGCCGGGGTCTGGCGGGTCGCGTTTAGTCGGCGGAACGCGATCGGGCGGGGTTGCCCGCGCCCGGATGGCGGAGGCGTCTGCGCCGATGGCCGAGACGCCAGGTTTCGGTTGTGAGACGGAAGCGTGAGACCCCTGGAAGGCATGTAACGAGGCGACCCGAGGTGCCGACGTCTGGGATACGTGACGCGAGCCAAGGAGCCTCTCGATGACCACCTGCCGACTCTGCGGCTCGGCCCATCTCGCCAGTGTCGTCGACCTCGGGGCGACGCCGCCGTGCGAACGTTTCCTGACCGCGGAACAGCTGGCGGAGCCGGAGCCGACGTACCCTCTGCACCTGCGGATCTGCACCGAATGCTGGCTTGCCCAGATCCCGCCGCTGATCACCCCGGAAGAGACTTTCACCGAATACGCGTACTTCTCGTCGTATTCCGCCTCGTGGGTCGAACACGCCAAAACGTTCGTCGACGGCGCCGTCGAGCGGCTGGGGCTCGACGAGTCCTCGTTCGTCGTCGAGGTCGCCAGCAACGACGGCTATCTCCTCAAACACGTTGTGGCACAGCAGATCCGTTGTCTGGGCGTGGAACCTTCGGTGAACGTGGGCCAAGCCGCGCGTGACGCCGGGGTGCCGACGAAGACCGCCTTCCTCAGCCCCGAAAGCGGACGCGACGTCCGCGAGGAGCACGGTCCCGCCGACCTCGTCGTGGCGAACAACGTTTACGCGCACATTCCGGACATCATCGGTTTCACGCACGGGCTCCGCGCCCTGGTCGCCGATGACGGCTGGGTCAGCATCGAGGTCCAGCACCTGCTGACGCTGATCCAGGAGAACCAGTACGACACGATCTACCACGAGCACTTCCAGTACTACACGGTGGAATCCGCGCGCCGGGCCCTCGCGCGCGGCGGATTGTCCGTTGTGGACGTCGAGCTCCTGCCCACCCACGGCGGTTCGATCCGGCTGTGGGCGCGCCCGGACGCCGTCGCCGGCGAGCCGAGCGAGCGGATGATGCAGGTCCTCGACGCCGAAAAGGCGGCCGGACTGCACGAAATGTCCGGCTACACCGAATTCTCCGAGCGGGTCACCAAGGTCCGGCTGGAGCTGAACAAGTTCCTCACCGACGCGGCGCTCGAAGGCAAGACCGTCGTCGGTTACGGCGCGCCCGGCAAGGGCAACACGCTGCTGAACCACTGCGGCATCCGCCCGGACGTCTTGCGGTACACCGTCGACCGCAATCCGTACAAGCACGGCCGGTTCACCCCCGGCACCCGGATCCCGATCCTGCCGCCGGAACGCATCGAAGCGGACCGGCCCGATTACGTGCTCGTCCTTCCGTGGAACCTCCGGAAGGAACTGACCGCCCAATTGTCCTTTGTGGACGAATGGGGCGGGAAACTGGTCTTCCCCATCCCGCACCTGGAAATCGTCGAGGTGAAGTCGTGAAGGTAGTCCTCTTCTGCGGCGGCTACGGCATGCGGATGCGCAACGGTGACGCGTCCGACGTGCCCAAGCCGATGGCCATGGTCGGCCCCAGACCCCTGATCTGGCACGTGATGCGGTACTACGCGCATTTCGGGCACACCGAGTTCATCCTCTGTCTCGGGTACGGCGCGCACCACATCAAGGAGTTCTTCCTCAACTACCAGGAGACCACCTCCAACGATTTCGTCCTGCGGAACGGCAAGGCCGAACTGCTGTCGACCGACATCGCGGACTGGTCGATCACCTTCGTGCAGACCGGTCTCGAATCGGCCATCGGCGAACGGCTGCGCCGGGTGCGCCCGTATCTCGAGGGCGACGAGATGTTCCTCGCCAACTACGCCGACGTCCTCACCGACGCCCCGTTGCCGGAGATGATCGAGCGGTTCACGGAATCCGACGCCGGCGCGTCGATGATGGTCGTGCCGCCGCAGTCGTCGTTCCACTGCGTCGAAATGGGTGAGGACGGCCGCATCGGCGCGCTGACCCCGGTCAGCGAGATGCCGCTGTGGGAGAACGGCGGGTACTTCGTGCTGCGCCAGGAGGTCTTCGACCACATCCCCGAGGGCGGCGATTTGGTGGCCGACGGCTGCGGCGAGCTCGCCAAACAGGGCAAGCTGCTCGCGTATCCGTATCGCGGGTTCTGGAAGCCGACCGACACCGTCAAGGAGCGCGTCCAGCTCGACGACGCGTACGCGCACGGAGACCGTCCGTGGGCACGCTGGGAACGCGAAGCGGCGAGCACGGCGTGATCGAGCTCGGCACCGGCGGCGTCCAGCGGATCGTCGCGCTCGGCGCGCACTGTGACGACATCGCCATCGGGGCGGGCGGCACGCTGCTGACGATCTGCGCCGCCAATCCGGGTGTCCGGGTGGACGCCCTCGTCCTTTCCGGCGGCGGCACCGAACGGGAGACCGAGGAACGCGCGGCGCTCGCGGCCTTCTGCCCGGGCGCCGACGTCGAGGTCACCGTGCTCAAACTGCCCGACGGCCGTCTTCCCGCGCATTGGGAGGAGGCCAAGAACGGGCTGGAGGAGCTGCGTCGCCGCACCGATCCGGACCTCGTCCTCTCCCCGCGCACGGCGGACGCGCACCAGGACCACCGCGGCCTGGCGAAGCTGGTGCCGACGGTGTTCCGCACCCATCTCCAGCTGGAGTACGAGATCGTGAAATGGGACGGCGACCTCGGCAAGCCCACCGCGTACGTGCCGCTGTCGCCCGAGTGCGCCGAGGAAAAAGTCCGTCTGCTGCAAGCCCATTACGCCTCTCAGCGGCACCGGCCCTGGTACGACCGGGAAGCCTTCCTCGGCCTCGCCCGCATTCGCGGCATCGAATGCGGGCAGCGCTATGCCGAGGCCTTCGACCTCAAGAAACTGACGCTCGACCTCACTCCGAAAGGCTGAAAGCCATGCGTGTGCTGCTGACCGGGCACAAGGGTTACCTGGGCACGGTGATGGCCCCGGTGCTGGCCGCCGAAGGCCACGAGGTGATCGGCCTCGACTCCGGTCTCTACGACACCTGCGTCCTGGGCCCGAAGCCCGAAGATCCCGAAGGCTTCGAGGTCGACCTTCGTGACGTCACGGCCGAGCACGTGGCCGGTGTGGACGCGGTGATCCACCTGGGCGCGCTGTCCAACGACCCGCTCGGTTCGCTGGCGCCGGAGCTGACCTACGACATCAACCACCACGCTTCGGTCAAGCTCGCGAAGCTGGCGAAGGACGCCGGGGTCAAGCGGTACCTGTACGCCTCGACGTGCTCGGTGTACGGCGCTTCGGGCGGCGACGGCCTGGTCGACGAGGACGCGCCGCTGCGCCCGGTGACGCCGTACGCCGAGTCGAAGGTACGGGTGGAGGACGACGTCCAGGAACTCGCCGACGACGACTTCAGCCCGGTGTACATGCGCAACGCCACCGCGTTCGGGTTCTCGCCGCGGCTGCGCGGCGACATCGTGCTCAACAACCTGACCGCGCACGCGCACCTCTCCGGCGAGGTGCTGGTGCTCTCCGACGGCACGCCGTGGCGGCCGCTGGTGCACGCCAAGGACATCGCGCGGGCCTTCGCCGCGGCGCTGGTGGCACCCAAGGAAGCCGTGCACGGCAAGGCGTTCAACATCGGCACCGAACGCAACAACGTGACCGTCGCCGAGATCGCCGAAGAGGTCGTCGAGGCCGTTCCCGGCTCGACGCTGCGGATCACCGGCGAGGCGGGGGCGGATCCGCGTTCGTACCGGGTCGACTTCTCCCGGTTCCGCGCGGCGATCCCCGGTTTCGACTGCGACTGGTCCGTCAAGGACGGCGCGCTCGAACTGATCGAGGCCTACAAGACCCACGGCCTCACCGAACACGGTTTCCAGCGCCTGTTCACCCGGCTCGCGCGGCTGCAGGACCGCACCGCCGCCGGCGAACTCGACGACACCTTGCGGCGTCGCTGATGTCGAACAGGGACCTGGAGACGGGCGCCGACCTGCGAAGGCTGGTCGAGCGCCTGTATCCGCTGTGCCGCAGCATCACCGGCGACGGCGTCCGCCGCACGCTGGAGATCGTCGGCGAGCACGTCCCGCTGGAGGTCCACGAGGTCCCCACCGGCACCCAGGTACTGGACTGGACGGTGCCGCAGGAATGGAACATCCGCGACGCGTACATCAAGGACGCCTCCGGCCGCCGCGTGGTCGACTTCCAGGAGTCGAACCTGCACGTCGTCGGCTACAGCGTCCCCGTGTCGCGGAAGATGCCGCTCAGCGAGCTGCGCGAACACCTGCACACCCTGCCCGACCAGCCGTCCTGGGTGCCGTACCGGACCAGCTACTACGCGCCGACGTGGGGTTTCTGCCTGGCGCAGGAGACGCTCGACGCGATGCCGGACGGCGAGTACGAGGTCCGCATCGACTCCACGCTGGCCGACGGGAGCCTCACCTACGCCGAACACGTCGTGCCGGGCGAGGTCACCGACGAGGTGATCATCTCCTGCCACACCTGCCATCCGTCGCTGGCGAACGACAACGTCGCCGGGATCGCGATCGCCGCCGCGTTCGCGCGGACGCTGGAGAAGCCGCACTACACGTACCGGTTCCTGTTCATGCCCGGCACGATCGGCGCCATCACCTGGCTCGCGCGCAACAACGACCGCGTCGGCCGGATCAAGGCGGGGCTCGTGCTGGCGTGCGCCGGTGACCCGGGATCGTTGACCTACAAGCGAAGCCGCCGGGGCGACGCCGAGATCGACCGAGTGCTCGCGTACGTCCTCGCCGATCGCGCGCACAAGATCGTGGACTTCTCGCCGTACGGCTACGACGAGCGCCAGTTCTGCTCCCCCGGCTTCAACCTCGGCGTCGGCTCGCTGACGAGGACGCCGTACGCGGGCTATCCCGAGTACCACACCTCGGCCGACAACCTCGATTTCGTCTCGACGGAGGCCATGGAGGAAACCCTTCAGACCTTGAAGGACACCTTCGCCGTCCTCGACCGCAACCGCAGCTACGTCAACCTCAGTCCCTTCGGCGAGCCGCAACTCGGCAAGCGCGGTCTGTACGACTCGCTCGGCGGGCGAAGCGACGCAAAACAAGCCCAGATGGCGATGCTCTGGGTGCTCAACCTCTCGGACGGCGAGCACAGCCTGCTCGACGTCGCCGAGCGGTCCGGGCTGCCGTTCGATTCCGTCGTCGCCGCCGCTCGGGCGCTGCACGACGCCGGATTGCTCAAGGATTAAGAGGCCCCATGCGATCACTTCTGCGTTCCCAAGCCGTCCGGGCCATGGCCGGACGGCTCAGCTGGGGCCTCGGCGACCAGGCCGTCTCAAGCATCACCAACTTCGTGGTCGGGCTGTTCGTGGCGCGCTCGCTCGGCACGTTCGCCTTCGGCATGTTCAGCCTCGCTTGGGTCAGCTACGGCGTGGTGCTCAACCTTTCGCGCGGGCTGACGACGGATCCGCTCATGGTGCGGTTCTCCGGGGTGTCCACGGAATCCTGGCGAACCGCGACCGCCAAGGCGACCGGGACGGCGCTCTCCGCGGGTGTCGCCGCCGGAGCCGTCAGTGTGGTCGCCGGTCTCGTGGTGGGTGGCCCCATCGGCGGCGCGTTCGTCGCGCTCGGCTTCGTCATCCCGACGTTGCTGCTGCAGGACGCCTGGCGGTTCACCTTCTTCGCCGCGGGGCACGGGAAGAAGGCGTTCGTCAACGACGTCGTCTGGGGTGTCGCGCTGATCCCGGCGCTGTTCATCGCGCACCGGTGGTTCGACACGGTCGTCGCGTTCATCCTGGCGTGGGGACTGTCCGGGGCGGTCGCCGCCGGCTACGGCTGCCTGCAGGCCGGGGTCCGGCCCGCGCCGCGCGGCACGCTCGACTGGCTCAAGCACCACCGTGACCTCGGCACCCGCTACCTGATCGAGAACGTCAGCAACAGCGGCTCCACCCAGCTGCGGATGTACGGGCTCGGCGCGATCGCCGGGCTCGCGAGCGTCGGCGCGGTCCGCGGCGCCGAACTGCTGCTCGGACCGTTCTTCGCCCTTCTGATGGGACTTTCCCTGGTCACGGTGGCGGAAGGCGCGCGGGTGCTCCAACGGGCCCCGCATCGCCTCCGCCACTTCTGCGCCGTACTCGGCGCCGGCCAGGCGGCCGCGGCCCTGCTCTGGGGTCTCGCCTTGCTTCTGGTACCCCACGACGCCGGCCGGTTCGTCCTCGGCGACGTGTGGGATCCCGCCTCCGAACTGATCCTCCCGGTGACCATCGGTATCGCCGCGGCGGGATTCAACACCGGGGCGGCCGCCGGATTGCGTGCGCTCGGCGCTGCGAAAAGGAGCCTTCGCGCCCAGCTGATCAACTCGGCCGGCTACGTCGGTTTCGGGCTCATAGGCGCCTTCTTGGCCGGGGCGTCCGGGTCCGCTTGGGGGGTCGCCTTGGCGATCACCAGCGGGTCCGCGGTGTGGTGGCTGCAACTCCACTCCGCTCTCAAAGAGCATCTGACTTCGGAGAAGGAAGAAATGAGGACGTCATGAGCACCGCTCCTCGGCTGAGCATCGGGCTCCCGGTCTACAACGGCGAGGACTACCTCGCCGAATCGCTGGACGCACTCCTCGGCCAAAGCTACGAGAACTTCGAGCTGATCATCTCGGACAACGCGTCCTCGGACCGCACCGAAGAGATCAGCCGCGAGTACGCGAAGCTGGACTCCCGTGTCCGGTATGTGCGCCAGCCGGTGAACATCGGCTGCGCGCCCAACCACAACTACTGCGTCGACGTCGCCCGCGGCGAACTGTTCAAATGGGCGTCCGACGACGACCTCTACGCGCGTGACCTGCTGGAGCGCTGTATCGAGGCGCTCGACGAGCATCCCGAGTTCGTCCTTTCGCACTCGTGGACGGCGATGATCGACGAGAAGGCCGTCGTCACGCAGGCACTGGAATACCCGCTCAACACGGTCTCGCCGCACGCCGCGGAACGCTTCCGCAGCACCCTGTTCGCGCCCGGCGGGGACGACGACGGCGCGGTCATCCGCACCGAGGTGCTGCGCCGTGTCGCGCCGCTGGACAGCTACCACCACGCCGACCGCACGATCATCTCGGAACTGGCCCTGCACGGCCCGTTCCACCAGGTGCCCGACTGGCTGTACTTCCGGCGCGACCACCCCGGCCGCTCCGAGCACGAGCACCCGACCGTGCGCAGGCGTGCCACCAACCTCGACCCGAAACGGGCCGACAAGCTGCGGCACCCGATGGTCCGGCTGCTCGGCGAGTACGTGCTCGGCTACGTCAAGGCGATCCGCAACGCGCCGATCTCCGGCGCGGAGAAGCGGGAATGCTTCCGCTACCTGCGGCAATGGATGCTGAACCGGGCGGGGAACCCGGCCATGGGGCGGATGCCCGTCCAGGCCGAGGCCGAAGTGGGCCCCCGTGAAGTGTCCGTGGCCTCGGTCGTCGCCGGCCAGGAGGGACGAGTCCCTTGACCCCGCCCGTGAGAATCGGGCTGTTCGGGCTCCTCGGATCAGGGAACCTCGGTAACGACGGTTCCTTCGAGGCGGTTCTCGGGTATTTGCGCGCGGAGCATCCGGGCGCCGCGCTCAGCGTGATGTGCGGCGGTCCGGACATCGTCGCGTCACGCCACGGACTCGAAACGACCGCGTTGAACTGGTACGAGGGCGAGTACCGAACAGCATCGGGACCCTTGTCGATCGTCATGAAGGCCTTCGGGAAACTCGTCGACATCGTCCGCACGGCGGCGTGGGTGCGGCGGCAGGACGTGGTGATCGTGCCGGGGATGGGTGTCCTCGAATCCACTCTTCCCTTGCGGCCGTGGGGATTCCCGTACGCTCTGCTGCTGCTTTCGGTGTCCGGCCGCCTGGTCGGCACCAAAGTGGCGCTGGTGAGTGTCGGCGCCAGCGTGAGCACGCACCGGGCCACCCGGGCGGTGATCGGCTGGGCCGCGCGGCTCGCGGCGTTCCGGTCCTACCGGGACGAGCCGTCACGAGACGCGATGCGCACGATGGGCGTCGACGTCGCGAACGACCGCGTCTACCCCGACCTCGCCTTCGCGTTGCCCGCGCCTTCGGAACCGGTGCTGCCCCGGTCCGTCGGGGTCGGGGTGATGGCGTACCACGGCGGGAACGACGACCGGCACCGCGCCACCGAGATCTATGAGTCCTATGTGGACAAGATGACCCGGTTCGTCGCCGGACTGGTCGCCGACGGCCGCCCGGTGCGGTTGTTCATCGGCGACCGGGCCGACACCCAGGTCGTCGAGGAGATCATGCGGGAACTGGAATCCCCGCTGATCGCCGCCGCCGAAACGTCCACTTTGGACGGAGTGATGCGGGCGATGTCGGCGGTCGAGACCGTCGTCGCCACCCGATACCACAACGTCCTGTGCGCACTGAAGCTGGCGAAACCGACGTTGTCCATCGGGTACGCCCGCAAGAACGAGGTCCTCATGACCACGCTGGGACTCGGCGAGTTCTGCCAGTCCGCCAAGGAGATCGACTTCGACGCGCTGGTGCGCCAGTTCGCCGAACTCGAGTCCAGGGCGGGCGAACTGACCGAGATCGTCGCGAAACGAAGCGCGGAGCAGACGCGTCTGCTGGACGAACAGTTCGCCGCGCTGTCGGCCGCCTTCCTGCCGATGGGAGTCCGATGAAGGTGATCGGAGTGCCCGCCATCGCGGGCGCGTACCTGTTCGAGCCGACGCCGCACGCCGACGAACGCGGCTTCTTCAGCCGCACCTTCGACGCCGACGTCGTCCGGTCGGCCGGGATCGACCCGAACGGGTTTCTCCAGGACAGTGTTTCCCGTTCCCGCAAGGGAGTGCTGCGAGGGATGCACCTCCGCTCGGGGCTCGGCGAGGCGAAGCTGGTGCGATGCTCGTGGGGCGCCGTGTTCGACGTCGTCGTCGACCTGAGGCCGGATTCGCCGACGTACCTCGGCAAGGAGACGTTCGAACTCTCCGGGGAGACGCAGGTGTCGCTGTACATCCCGGCCGGCTGCGCGCACGGGTTCCAGGCGCTCACCGACTACGCCGACGTCTCCTACCGGATCGACCGTGCGCACGATCCCGCCGAGGACGTCGCGATCGCTTACGACGATCCGGAACTGGCGATCCCGTGGCCGCTCCCGGTGGCGCTCATGTCGGAGCGGGACCGGCGCGCGCTCCCGCTTTCCGCCGTCTTACAGAACACGAGGTGAGAGCATGACCCGTCAGCTGCCCAAGTCCATGCGGGCCAACGAGCGCCTCCACGCGATGATCCCCGGCGGGGCGCACACCTACGCCAAGGGTGACGACCAGTATCCGGAGAATCTGGCGCCGGTCATCTCGCACGGCCTCGGCGCGCACGTCTGGGACGTCGACGGGAACGAATACATCGAGTACGGCTCGGGGCTGCGCGCGGTCAGCCTCGGGCACGCGCATCCGAGGGTGAGCGAAGCCGCCCACCGCGAGATCGACCGGGGCGCCAACTTCGCCCGTCCGTCCATCGTGGAGGAACGGGCGGCGACGAAGTTCCTCGAAACCGTGCCGACCGCCGAGATGGTCAAATTCGCCAAGAACGGCTCGGACGCCACCACGGCCGCGGTCAAACTCGCCAGGGCGGCCACCGGCAGGCCGCTCGTGGCGATCTGCCGCGACCACGCGTTCTTCTCCATCGACGACTGGTTCATCGGCACCACCGCGATGTCTGCGGGCATCCCGGACGGCATCACCGATCTCACCGTGTCGTTCCCCTACGGCGACCTCCCGGCGACGGAACGGCTGCTGCGGGAGAACGCGGGCCGGATCGCCTGCCTGATCCTGGAGGCGTCGACCCAGCAGGAGCCGCCCGCCGGCTACCTCGTCGGCCTGCGGGAGCTCGCGGACCGGTACGGCTGCGTCCTGATCTTCGACGAGATGATCACCGGTTTCCGCTGGTCCGAGACGGGCGCGCAGGGCCTCTACGGGGTCACTCCGGATCTCTCGACGTTCGGCAAGGCGCTCGGCAACGGGTTCGCCGTCTCGGCGCTGGCGGGCAAACGCGACCTGATGGAACTCGGCGGGCTGCGCACCGGCGAGGACCGCGTCTTCCTGCTGTCCACCACGCACGGCGCCGAGACGCATTCGCTGGCCGCCGCGATCGCGGTCATGGAGACCTACACCGAAGAAGGCATCGCCGCGCGGCTGCACGCGCTCGGCGACCGGCTCGCCGCCGGGGTCCGCGAAGTCGCGGACTCGGCCGGGGTCGGGGAACACGTCGTCGTGCGCGGCCGGGCGAGCAACCTCGTCTTCGCCACGCTCGACGCCGACAAGAAACCGTCGCAGGACTACCGAACGTTGTTCCTGCGGCAACTGGTCACGGGCGGGGTCCTCGGGCCGTCTTTCGTGGTCAGCAGCGCGTTGTCCGAAGAAGACATCGACCGGACGGTCGAAGTGGTCTCGCAGGCCTGCCTCGTGTACCGCAAAGCGCTCGACGCGGATGATCCGGCGCCGTGGCTGGGTGGCCGTCCGGTGAAGCCGGTATTTCGGAGAAGGGTATGAGTTCAGGGATCGCACAGCGCTCGACCGGCACGCGCGTGCTCTACGCCGCGTTGTCCGTACTGCTGCTCCAGGTCGCCGTTGAGAACACAGCGGTGGCGTCCGAAGAGCCGACTCGAGGGGTGTGCGGCACGACCGTCGGCGTCCCTTCCGCCCCGGAAGGCGCCCAGGTCGTCGATCCAGGCACCGATCTGACCGACAAGACCCGGTTCAGCCCGCCGGGCACCACGTTCTGGCTGTCACCGGGCGAGCACCACTTGAGCCCGGACCAGTTCGGCCAGGTGATGCCCAAGGACGGCAACGTCTATCTGGGCGCTCCGGGCGCCGTGCTCAACGGACGCGGGATCAACCGCGCGGCCTTCACCACCTCGGCCAAGGACGTGGTGATCCGCGGGCTGACCATCCGCGGTTTCGTCGCCGAACGCGACCAGGGCGTGGTCAACCACGACTCCGGCGAGCGCTGGACCATCGAAGGCAACGTCATCGAGGACAACGACGGCGCCGGAATGATGACCGGATCCGGCCAGCGGGTGATCGGGAACTGCCTGCGGAACAACGGGCAGTACGGCATCAACGCCTACCGCTTCGGTGGCGGGCTGGCCGATCTGGTGATCGAGGGCAACGAGATCACCGGGAACAACACCGGCGACTGGGAGACGAAGATCCCGGGCTGCGGCTGCAGCGGCGGCGCGAAATTCTGGGCCGTGAACGGCGCCGACATCACCGGGAACTGGGTCCACCACAACCACGGTGTCGGGCTCTGGGCCGACACGAACAACAACGACTTCCTCATCCAGGACAACCTGATCGAGGACAACGCGTCCGAGGGCCTGTTCTACGAGATCTCCTACAACCTGGAGCTGATCGGGAACACCTTCAACCGGAACGCGCTGGTGCAAGGCCGGAACCGGGCCGCCAAGGGCGACAACTTCCCGGTGGCGGCGGTGTACCTCAGCGAATCGGGCGGCGAGCCAAGACTGCCCGCCCGGACCAGCCGCATCGACATCCGGGGCAACATGTTCTCCGACAACTGGTCGGGGATCACGCTGTGGGAGAACGCCGACCGGTTCTGCAACAGCCCGGCCAACACGTCCACGCTCTCGTGCACGGCGCTGGTCTCACCGACGTCCTCCTGCTCCGACCCGGGTATCGCGACCGAGCCGCTGTACGGCGACTGCCGCTGGAAGACCCAGCGCGTTTCGGTGCACGAGAACACCTTCGAATTCGACTCGTCGATGGAAGGCTGCCTCGGGATGTGCGGGCGGATGGCGGTGCTCTCGAACTACGGGACCTTCCCGGCCTGGTCGCCGTACCGGGGTGCCGTGATCTCGGAGGCGATCACCTTCCGGCAGGAGAACCGGTGGTACGACAACCAGTACTACGGGCCGTGGACGTTCGTCGCCCACGACACCTCACGGCGGCTGACCGCGGCGCAGTGGCAGGCGGCGCCCTATCTGCAGGACACCTGCAGCGGCTTCGGAGAGACGGTGACCTGCTGAAACTTCACCTGTAAGTGTCCGTCTGGGACGGTCCATTCTGGCTTACCGTTGCCTTTGTGCCCGCGTTCCTGATTGTTCTGATGCTGATCGCGACAGGAGTCGTCCCGGCTTCGGCGGCTCCTGTCGCGGCCTGCGCCGCGGGACCGGTGAGCCCGGGGAAACCGGACGGCGCCGTGGTCGTCTCCCCGGGAACGGACCTTTCCGCGAAGACCCGCGAACTCCCGGCCGGCACGACGTTCTGGCTGACCGGCGGCAAGCACACGCTGGGCCCGGACGAGTTCGGGCAGATCATCCCCAAGGACGGCAACGTCTACCTCGGCGCCCCCGGTGCCGTGCTGGACGGCGGCGGCGTCAACCGCTACGCGTTCACCCAGCAGGCTCGCGACGTCGTCATCCGCGGCCTCACGATCCGCGGTTTCGCAGCCCCGCGCGATCAGGGCGTGGTCAACCACGACTCGGGCGAACACTGGACCATCGAAAGCAACACGATCGAGGACAACCGCGGCGCCGCGATGATGGCGGGGCCGCGTCAGGAGATCCTCCGGAACTGCCTGCGGGACAACGGGCAGTACGGCATCAACGCGTACCGGGCCGGCGACGGGATCACCGGGCTGCTCGTCGAGGGCAACGAGATCATCGGCAACAACACCGACGACTGGGAGACGAAGGAACCCGGCTGCGGCTGCACCGGCGGCGCGAAATTCTGGGCGGTGAACGGCGCCGACATCCGCGGCAACTGGGTGCACCACAACCACGGCGCCGGACTGTGGGCGGACACGAACAACAACGACTTCCTCATCGAGGACAACCTGATCGAGGACAACGAGGCGGAGGCGTTGTTCTACGAGATCTCCTACAACGTCGTGGTCCGCGAGAACACCTTCCGCCGGAACACGCTCGTGCAGGGCCGGGCTTTCGCTGCACGCGGCGACGACTTCCCGGTCGGGACGGTGTACATCTCGGAGTCCGGCGGCGAGCCGCGGCTGCGGGCCCGGACTTCGCTGGTGGAGATCGTCGACAACGTCTTCGAGGACAACTGGTCCGGAATCACCCTGTGGGAGAACGCGGACCGCTTCTGCAACAGCCCGGCGAACACGTCCTCCGGCTCTTGCACGCTTCTGGTTCCTTCGGTCTCTTCGTGTTCCGCGCCGGGGATTTCGTCGCGTCCGCTGTACGACGACTGCCGGTGGAAGACGCAACGGGTTTCGATCCACGGAAACAAGTTCTCCCATGGGTCTTCCTGCTCAGGGTATTGCGGACGGATGGCGCTTCTGGCGAACTTCGGGACTTATCCGGAGTGGTCGCCTTATCGGGGTTCTTCCGTTTCGGAAGCGGTGACGTTCCGGCAGGAGAACCGGTGGTACGACAACGCTTATTCGGGCGAGTGGCGGTTCGTGGTTCATGACACTTCGCGGACTGTGGGGGTTTCGGGGTGGCAGGGGGCTCCTTACTCGCAGGATGCTTGCAGTTCTTTTGGGGACGGTGGGTGCTGAGCGGTCCGCTCGCGGTCTCCGCGTTTCATGATCAACGGAAGATCGGGGACGTTGAGTGTCCCCGATCTTCCGTTGATCATGAAGACTCGCAGCGAAAGGTCCGGTCACGCGGAGAATGAGTGGATCTTCGCTATGGAAGAGCGCATCGTGAGCCCGTGCGAAGAGGTACCTGGTCGGACGACTCACTCCTGACCCACGCCGACGTGGCTCGCGTCGCCGAGCTGAAGGCCGCTGGTGTACCCGGCCGGACCATTTCACGCCGGAGCGCCGCCGGCGGCCCTTGGCAACGCCTGCTCCCGGGGATCGTGCTGCTTCACTCGGGGCCACCAACCAGGGAACAACGGATCCGGGCCGCGCTTCTGCACGGCAGGGACCGGTCGGTCCTTTCCGGAATCTGGGCTCTACACCTTCAGGGGCTGGAGAATCTGCCACCCGCCAAGGATGTTCACATCCTCATTCCCGAGGAGCGCCGAATCGCCTCCGCAGGATTCGTGCACGTCGAGCGCACCACACGGCTGCCGCGGCCCCACTTCCGCGGCGATCTCCCCGTCGCCCCCGTCCCCCGAGCCGTCATCGACGCCGCTCGAAGACTCACCGACGAAGACGAGATCCAGGCGATGATGGCCGAGTCCGTCCAACGCCGGTTCTGCACCACCGACATGCTCACCCACGAACTGGACCAAGCGGGTCGAACCGGCACCGCACTACCGAGAAGGGCCATGACCCCGCTTCTCGCCGGAGCGAGATCCGTGGCCGAGGCCGACGCTTGGCGGCTCTGGCGAAGATCCGGCCTCCCGCCGGGCCACTGGAACGTCCCGGTCTTCGACGCCAACGGCAACTACATCGCCACTCCGGACTTCTGGTGCGACAAGTGCGCCTTCGCCTGGGAGATCGATTCCTACCGCCACCACGCCGACCTCTACGGTCATCGCGCCACCGTCGCACGCAACGCCCGTTATGTCGCCGCGGGGATCGTCGTGCTCCAGACGTTGCCGTCCCGGCTACGAACCGAGCCGGCGCAGGTCGAGCACGAGTTGTTGGCCGCGTTCCGGACGGCACAGGCGCGGCCCCGGCCGAACGTCAAGCTGGCCGCGTGAACCGGTCCACCGCCCACCCCACCACCGGCACCACCGCGACAGCGAACCCGAACCCCCCGAACGTATCCGTCGGATAGTGCGCCCCCAGCGCCACCTCGGCCCACCCCATCGCGAGCCCCGCGAACGCGATCAGCCCCACCAGCACCGAAGCACCACCGACAGGTCCGAGCCCGCGCACGTCGACCACCAGCAACCCCACGACGGTCGCGACGGTCACCGCGAAGGCCGTGTGCCCACTCGGATACGAGAGGAACTCGCCGTGGATCAGCCTGCCGAACAGGGGTTTCAGCCCGGTGGTCAGTGCCACCGTCACGCCGCTCGCGGCCACCATCAGGATCGCGATCCGCTGCCGCCGGTGCCGCAGGCACAGCCAGCCGAACAGGGCGATCACCACGACCGCGCCCACCGGTTCCCCCGCGAAGTCGATGGCGGTCGCCAGGTACCAGAGCGGGCCCTCGACGCGGTCGACGACGGGGAGCACGAGGGCGTCCAGTCCGGCGGTGTGCGAACTACCGGCGTAGCGCAGGCCGAGGACGACGGCGACGACGAAGCCGAAGGCGCCCAGGGTCCAGAGCGGGATTCTCGCTCGCGGCGGGATCGCGGGCGGGCCGGTGATCACGCGTCGATCGCTGCCTGGTAGCCGCCGACCAGCCGTTCGAGACCGACCTTCGGCGTGAACTCCTGCTCGTACACCAGCCGCGCCGCCCAGCCCATCTCCTGGTTCCGTTCGGCGTCGCCGACGATCTCCCGCAGGCGGGCCGCGAGCGACTCGGGGTTCCCGGGTTCGTGCAGCAGACCGGTGACGCCGTCCTCGACGAGTTCGCGGAAGGCGCCGTGGGCCGCGGCGACGGTGGGGACGCCGGCGGCCATCGCTTCGACGACGACCAGCCCGAACGCCTCCAGCCACTCGGACGGGGCGATGACGGCGTTCGAGCGGGCGATCAGGTCTTGACATTCTGCTTTGGACTGAAGGCCGACGTAGCGGACGTCGTCGCGGCCGTGGGCCCAGCGCGCGACCTCGTCCTGCATCGGGCCGGTGCCGGCGATCACCAGCGGCGGCAGCGAGCCACCCGCCGCGACGAGCCGATCCCAGGCCTTCATCAGCAGGCCGATGCCCTTTTCCTCGGTGATCCGGCCGAGGAACAGCAGATGCTCCCCCGCGCCCTTGCGCGTCTTGCCCGGGTCGGTGACGTAGTTGTACTTCACCGCGAGCCGGTCGGCGGGCATCCCGGCGGCGATCAGGATCTCGCGTTGCGCCTTCGAGATGCAGAAGAACTTCGAGACGCCGGACCACCAGCGGTTGCGGTTCAGCACCATGCTCGCCGCCATCGGCACGGTCGCGAGCCCCGAACCGCGGTAGCACCCGTGCCGCACCGCCGGGATCGGCTTACGTCCCACGCAGTCGGTGCAGATGTAGCCCTCGCGGTACAGCGTGCCGGGCGGGCAGATCAGCGTGTAGTTGTGCACGGTCGCGACCGTCGGCACCCCGGCGTCCGCGCACGCGGCCAGCACGGACGGCGAAAGCAGCGGGAACGTGTTGTGGACGTGGACGACGTCCGGCCGGTCGTCGGCGAGGCGCCGGGCCAGTTCCGCGCGCACGGCCCGGTTCCACGGCACCTGCAGCGGGACGACGGCCTTGCGCGGCAGCGACATCTCCGCGATGTCGTCGCTGCGCCGCTCGAACAGGTCCACCTCGTGCCCGGCCTCGGCCAGCAGCGCGGTCTCCTGGTCGACGACGTTGTTCTCGCCGCTCGGCTGCTCGGATCGGTACCGGTTGTGGATCACGAGGACCTTCACACGGGCTCCTTGGAAAGCTCAGGGTCGCCTCGCACCAGCAGCGACGCGGCCAAGGCCAGGTGCAGCAGGTACGGCGACGCGTCGCCGAGGCCCGCCTCGGTGTAGGAGGCGGAAAGACAGTAGGTGATCAGGAAGATCGCGCAGGCCCTGGCGGGCGACGGCGGCCGCAGCACCGCGACCACGACCAGCACGAGCAGGAACGCGGCCACGATCGCGATGCCGACATAGCCCTGCTCGTGGTAGACGGCGAGCCAGCTGCTGTCGATCGGGAGCCCGTCGTAGGACTTGTCGGTCAGCCCGACCCCGAACAGGTACTCCAGCGTCGTCCGCGGCGCGTCGAGCAGCGCGTCCCACACCTTCGCGCGGCCGGTTAGGCTGGAGAAGTTCTCCTCGGACTGCCCTCGCAGGAACCAGGTCTGCAGCAGCCCGCCCAGCGCCACCACGCAGAACACCCCGGCGAGGACCAGCCCGGTGAACACCTTGCGCGCGCGGGCGCTGGACATCCACTGCGACATCAGCGCCACAACGGTCCCGGCCACCAGGCCGAGCATCGCGGTGCGGGTGTGGGTCAGCAGCAGGACCGCGAACGACGGCACGATGACCACCAGCGCGTTCCGCCGCTCCAGTTTCCCGCCGAGCCACAGCAGCACCGTGAGGCCGATGACGATGGCCGCGTACTGGCCGACCTGCGGCGGCGTCAGCGGCCACAGCGTGCCGGTGAGCCGTCCGCCGTATTCGAACGGCAGCGCGTTGCCCGGGCCCAGCGCGAGCCCGATCACCACAGTCACCAGCACCACACCGTAAGCGCGGATATGCGTGCGGACCAGGTCGAGGCCGCCGTTCCACCAGCGGGTCAGCAACCACAGTGTGCTGATGAACAGCGCGAACCGGAAGCAGCGGAACAGCGCGCCGAAGCCGCCTTCCAGGTTCAGGCTCGCGACCACGCTCAGCACCAGCAGCACCGTGAGCAGGAAGAGATAGGCGCTCGGCCTGACCTTCAGCCTGGCGTTCAGCGCGAGCGCGATCACGAACGCGGCGCCCAGCGCGCCCATGGTGATCAGCTGGCTGACCGACCTCGGCAGCGGGATGACCGTCTTCGCCCCTGTCGAGCCCAAGGTGTTGATGATCAGCAACGTCCAGGCGATGCCGACCGCCTTCGGGGTGCTGCGGATCGCCGCCACCGGACGGACCGCGGGTTCGAGCATGTCAGCCACCTCCCGCACGGGTCAGTTTGCTGCCCTGGTCCTGTTTGTAGGGCGCACCCTGCCACTCACCGAAGCCGAGCACCCGGCTCGGCTCGAACGCGACGAAGTTCCATGGCCCGGAGTAGACGTTGTCGTAGAGCCGGTTGCCCTGGCGGAACGTGATCGCCTGCTGGACGACCTCGCCCTTGTACGGCGACCACTCCGGGTACGTGCCGAAGTTCGCCAGCATCGCCATCCGCGCGCAGCTCTCCTCGCACCCCGCGACGGCCGGGTCGAGCACGAACCGGTTGTGGTGGATCTCGACGCGCTGGGTCTTCCACCGGCAGTCGGCGTTCAGGCCGCCCGACGCGATCGCCGGCTGCGCGCATTTCACCTGTTCCGGCACCAGCCGGGTGCAGGAACCGGACGACGTGTTGGCCGGGCTGTTGCAGAACCGGTCGGAGTTCTCCCAGAGGGTGACGCCGTTCCAGTTGTTTTCGAACGTGTTCCCGGAGATCTCCAGTTTGTCCGTCCGCGCCTTCACCCTCGGCTCGCCGCCGGATTCGGACACGTAGATCGACGCCACCGGGAAGCTGTCGCCGCGGTCGATGTAGCGCTTGCCGTCCACCCAGTTGTTGCGGCGGATGGTGTTCCCGGTGATGACGGCGTTGTAGCTGGTCTCGTACATCAGCGCCGAGCCGTCGTTGTTCTCGATGACGTTGGCCTCGATGCGGAAGTCGTTGTTGTTCGTGTCGGCCCACAAACCGACGCCACGGTTGTCGTGCACCCAGTTTCCGGTGACGTCGGCGCCATCGACCGACCAGAACTTGATCCCGCCGGAGCAGCCGCAGCCGTCGATCTTGGCTTCCCAGTCCCCGGTGTTGTTGCCGGTGATCTCGTTGCCCTCGACGACGAGGCCGGTGATCTTGTTGTCCTGCGCGTAGGCGTTCATCCCGTACTGCCCGTTGCGCCGCAGGCAGTTCCCGCGGACCTGCTGCCGCGCGCCGGCCATCAGCGCCGCGCCGTCGTTGTCCTGGACGGTGCTCTGCTCGATCACCCAACCGTCGGCCGAGTCGTGGTTGACCACGCCTTCGTCGTGCGGCGCGGCGAAACCCTGCACGGTCAAGGTACGGATCTTGACGTCGGCGGCGTTGCCGGAGAAGGCGTACTGGTTGATCTTGCGGCCGTCGAGGACCGCCTTCGGACCGCCGATGTAGACGTTGCCCGGCTTCGGGTTGACCTGGTCGTAGCGGTCATCGCCGAGCCGGTGCGTGCCCGGTGCCAGCCAGAACGTCGTCCCGGCCGGGTTCGAGCGGGTCTTCGTGGCGAGATCACCCGGCACCGCGGGGTCGATCTTCACCGCCCCCGCCGGCGCTTCGGCCGGGCCCTCCGGCAGCTTGTCGCACATCTGCGCGACGGAACCGGACGGCGCCTTGGCCGGATCCGGTCCCGGCGCCTCGGCCGGGGTCGTGCAGGCGGTGAGCGTCGACGAGCCGAGCAGCACCAGAAGCGCTGCCCGGCGGAGGCGGTGCGGTCGTGCGATCACAATGGTGGATCCTCGTTACCTGAATCGAAGGTGAGCACGCTGGTGAACGTGGCGGCGGTTCCGCTGCCGAGCAGGGTCCACGCGGGCTCGCGGCGGCCGAAACCCGCCGAGTACCAGCCCATCGGCGGCGTGGTTTCGCCGCGATGCGCCGACCAGGTGAGCTCCGGTGGGAGCTCGAACGTGGCCGTCCTGTCCTGGCCGTCGGCCGTCCACGACAGGACGGCCCTGCTCCCGGTCAGGGCGACCTCGACGGCGGGTCCGAGATGGAACGCGAGACGGCAGTGCTGTGCCTCGCCGCCTCGGACCTCGTCGAGAATCCTCAGTTCGGTTCCGTCAAGCTCCACCGAACGCTGGTGCACCGACGGCGCGTAGCCGTCGTGTTCCGCGCTCCAGCGCGACGGCGTCCCCGCCGCGATCACCGTGGTGACCGCGTGTTTCGTCCACAGGAACGGCCCGCCAGAGACGGACTGGTCGGTGCGGGAGAGTTCGAGCGTGTTGTGCCCGGCCGTGGACCGGAAGTACGACCGCCACTTCGGTTCGCCGTGGTAGCAATAGGTTCCCGGGTCGGCGAGGATGTCGACGCCGTCGTGCCGGACCTCCACCGAGAGCGCGTCCGCGTGCGCGTGGGCGGCGATGGACAGGAAGCCGTGCGGCCCGCCGTCGCACCGGCACCAGACCTCTCCGTCGCGCAGGATGGTCATCCCGGCGTCGGCGAAGTCGTCCCGCCGCCGCGCCGGACGCCGCCCGGCGACCTGGATGTCCTTGGCCAGTGCGGAGAAGAGCTGGGTCCGGACGTCCCCGCCCGGAGTCTCCGGCCACCAGTCCAACCGTCCGAAAAGGACGGATCCGGTGTCGATCAGCGATGCCCAGCGGCTGGTCTCGTCGCCGTCGACGATGAGCCCGAAGCCGTCATCGGCGTCGCCTTGCCGCGGCGGCCGCAGCTTGTTGTCCACAATGGACGCGAGCGCGTCGGTCATCCGGAGCAGCACGAGCCAGGTAGACTCGGGCACCGCGACACCGGCCGCCTTCGCTTCCAGCGCCCCGGCGAGGCCCAGCTCCAGGACGAGCCCGTGGTACTCCGTGGCGAGCTCCCGGTTGAGGCCGGAGTCGAAGGTGTTGTGCCGCAGCATCTTGTCCAGCGAAGCGAGTGCCGCATCCCGCCACTGGCCGGACTCGGGGAACCAGGCGAACGCGCAGGCGGCGGCGAGCTGTCCGGCGTCCTCCGCGATCACGTGGTTGTTCGCCGACGAACCCCGGCTCGGGAACGCCGCCAGCCAGCGCTGGTGATGCCAGATCTGGTTGAGCGCCACGGGATTGTCCTCGAACAGCGCCGGGGCCTGCGCCCAGCCGCCGAGCAGCCGCCGAACCCACACCCACGACAGCAGCCGGATGCCGAGTTCGATGCCGCTGACCCAGTGCACCCCGCGCATCGGCGGGTTGGCCGCCCACCACGACCCGAGGTGCGCGGCCACGCGTTCGGCGTACCGGTCCTCGCCGGTCAGGGCGTACGCGGCGGCCAGCACGGTGAGGTGCTGGTGCCGCGACGGCTCCCAGATCTGCTTGATGTCGCCGACGGCGTCCTCGCTCCGGTACGGGATGTCGAAGGAGTACACGTCGGACGGTGCGCGGCGGCCGGTCTTCGGGTCGTACGACCAGTCCGGGGCGACGAGGTCGTCCCGCTCGACGCCGAAGTACTCGGCGCGCCCGTCCATCAGCCGGTCGGCGGTGACGAGCAGATCCTTCACCGCTTCGCCCGAGACGGCGGCGAGGACGTCCTCACCGGGCACCGTCGCGAACCGGCGGTCCGGCAGCCAGACCGCCTTCTCCCCCGCGACCCCGCGCCACTGGCGTTTGCGCACGACGTCGGTGACCCGGCCCGCGATCTCGGCGGGCCCCATCCTCGACAGTCTTCGCAGGTACCAGGACGGATCCATCAGCCGAGACCTTCCTTGGCGTTGATCCGCACCGGCGCACCCGTTTCGAGGCTGCGGTTGACCGCGAGCGTGGCCAGCGTCGTCGAAACGAGCGACTCGACCGACACCGGCATCGAGACGCCGGTCGTCAGCGCGTTGACGAACGCTTCGAGCTCGGCGGCCTGGCCCTTGTCGCGGCCCTTGGGGATACGGGAGCTCGCCCACTTCTTGCGGCCGAACACCGACGCGCGCGCGAAGTCGTCGAACTTCAGCACCTTGCCGTCGGCGGTGACGTCGATCGTCTCCTTGGGAAACGCCGAGGAGCCACTGGTGGTGTACGCGATCGACGCGGTCGAGCCATCCGGGTAGCGCAGCAGGATCTGCAGGTCCTGGTGGCCGGGGGTCGCGGTGGCGTACACGGAGACCGGGTCGGAGCCGAGCAGCCAGCTGACCGTGTCGATGAAGTGGCCGCCCTCGCCCGCGAACCGCGAACCCTCGCTGTCGGCCTGGTTGTACCAGCTGCCGGCGTCGAGCTGGCCGGCGTTGACCAGGTACCGCACGGAAGCGGGGCCGATCCGCGGTCCGAAGTGGAGCACCGACTCGTTCAGCAGCGGGGCGAACCGGCGGTTGAACCCGACCTGCAGGCGGTCGTTGCCGGATTCCTCGATCGCGCCGAGCACGATCTCCAGTTCCTTCTCCGACAACGCGAGCGGCTTCTCGACGAACACCGCCTTGCCCGCGAGCAGCGCGCGCCTGGTCAGCTCGGCGTGCGAGCTGTGCCTGGTCACGATGAACACGGCGTCGATGGAGGAGTCTTCGAGCATCGTGTCGAGGTCGGTGGTGGCGCGGGCGAAGCCGAACTTGCGTTTGGCGTTCGCGCCGGAGAGCGCGGAGGTGGTGACGACCTCGGTGAGATCGACGCCTTCCATCTCCGCGAGATGCGGCAAGAGCATCGAGGACGCGTAGTTGCCCGCGCCGACGAACGCGACCCGCACGCCGCCACCCTTGGGTACGGCCCGGACCGACGCGGTCTTCGGCATGGTCACCGCGGAGACCTGCTCGGTGGCCGCGACGGCGCGCTTCTCGTACTCGAACAGCACCGCGACGGCCTTGAGTTCGCCCTCGTTCAGCTTCCGGTACGTCTCGACGGCGTCGGAGAATTCCGAGACGTGAGAGATCAGCGGCTCGACGTCGAGACGGCCGCTGCCCATGAGGTCGACGACGCAGGCGAGGTTGCGGCGCTCGGTCCAGCGGACCTGGCCGATCGGGTAGTCGCGGCCCTCGAGTTCGTACTCCGGGTCGTAGCGGCCGGGGCCGTACGAACGGGAGAACCGGACGTCGAGTTCCTTTTCGTAGTAGGCGTTCCACGGCAGGTTCAGCGAGCATTTGCCGATGTCGATCACGCGGCCGCGGTCGCGGGCCAGCTTCGCGGCCAGCTCCACCGGCTCGTTCGTGCTGCCGCCCGCGGCGAGGTACACCTGGTCGACGCCGTGCCCGGAACTGATCTCCGCCACCGCTGTGTCGACGACGCCGGACGCCGGATCGCCGCACTTCAGGGCGCCGAGCTGTTCGGCCAGCGCGCACCGGGACGGGTCCGGGTCGACGCCGACCACGCGGACCCCGGAGGCGACCAGGAGCTGCACGACCAGCTGGCCGATCAGGCCGAGCCCGATGACCAGCGCGATGTCGCCGATCTGCGGTTCACCCTGGCGGACACCCTGCATCGCGATCGAGCCGACCGTGCCGAACGCGGCGTGCCGCGGGTCGACGCCGTCGGGCACCTTGGTGTACAGGTTCTTGGGCACCCAGTTCAGTTCCGCGTGCAGCGCGTGCTCGTTCCCCGCGCACGCCACGTAGTCCCCGACGGCGACGTCGTCGATGCCCGCGCCGACCTCCTCGACCACACCGCACAGCGAATACCCCAGCGGCGTGTACGAGTCGAGTTTGTTCATCGCCTTGCGATAGGTGGCGCCCAGCCCGTTCGTGGCGACGCTCTGCATCACCTTCGCGACCTGATCCGGCCGGGCCTTCGCCTTGCCCACCAGCGAAAGACTCGCCTCGGACACCTTCATCATCTCGGTGCCGGTGGAGATCAGCGAATAGGCGGTGCGGACCAGCACACCCCCCGCTTTGCACGCGGGCACTTCGACGTCGAGGAGCGCCAGCTCCCCGCTCTTGTAGTTCTGCACTACCTGCTTCACGTCGCTCCTCAGCGATCAGGTGGTCCGGGCCGAAACGGCGCCGCGATACCAGTACTCGAGGGTCAAGATGTGCCAGAGATGCTTGGACCGGTCCTGCTGCCCGGACGCGTCTTCGTCCACGAGCTTTTGCAGGGCCTCACGACGGAGGAACCCGGCCTTCACCAATTCACCTTCGTTCGTCACCTCGCGCACCAGCGGCGCGAGGTCGCGGCTCATCCAAGCCCGCAGCGGTGCGCTGAACAGCCCCTTCGGCCGATGCACGATCTCGGCGGGGAGGATGGACAACGCCGCTTCCTTGAGCGCCATCTTCCCTTGGCGCTTCACGATCTTCTTGTCCCCGGGGATCCGGAACGCGGCCTTCACGACCTCGATGTCGACGAACGGCGTCCGCACCTCGGTGGAGGCGGCCATGCTGGACCGGTCGGTGTAGGCGAGGTTGAGCCCGGGCAGGAAGAGCCTCGAATCGGCGAGGCACATACGGTTCACGAAATCCGACAACGTGTTGTCGTGATAGGTGTCCGCGTGTTCGGTGATCACGTCGTCGACGGCGCCCGCGAGGTCCGGGTTCAGCAGACCGGCGAGTTCGGCCTGGTCGTACATCGTGTAGCTGCGCCGGAAAGCGGTCTCCTCGGGCAGCTCCGCGAACGAGAGGAACCGCTTGGCGAACCGGACCGACCGGAACCCGCGCTTCGAGGTCGCCACCGGCAGTCTGTCCACAAGGGACTCGACGGGCCGCCGCACGAGACCGGGGACCCGTTGGTACTGGACGGCGATCTTGTTCGCGAGATGCTTGCGGTATCCGGCGAACAGCTCGTCGGCGCCCATCCCCGAGAGCATCACCTTCACCCCGGCCTCGCGGGCGGCGGTGCAGATCAGGTAGCTGTTGATCGCCGCCGGATCGCCGATCGGCTCGTCGAGGTGATAGGTCATCCTCGGCAGCAGGTCGAGCACCTGCGGCGCGATCTCGATCTCGTGCAGGTCGACGCCGAACTTCGCGGCGACCTTCTTCGCGTACATCAGGTCGTCCGGCATGGCTTCGAACTTCGCGTCCTCGGCCCGGAAACCGATGGTGTACGCGGAGATCCCCGGCCGCTCGCGCGCGGCGAGCGCGGTCAGGTAGCTGGAGTCGAGCCCGCCGGAAAGGAACGTCGCGACCGGCACGTCGGCGATCAGGTGCTTGCGCGTGGAGTCTTCGATGACGGCGTTGAGGTCGAACTGGCCCTCATAGGCGGCGCCCTCTTCGGCGACCTGACGCAGCGACCAGAAGGTGCCGCGCTCGACGTCGCCGTTCGGCCGGAACCGCGCCCAGCTGCCCGGCGGCAGCTTCTCGGCCTCGCGGAACGCGCAGCGGCCGTCCGGGACCCAGTAGTAGAGCAGGGAAGCGACGAGCGCGGTGTCGTCGACGGTCAGCGAACCGCCCAGTTCGGCGGCCAGCGCCTTCAGCTCGGACGCGAACGCGACGCCCTTGCCGCGGCGCACCAGGAAGAGCGGCTTGATGCCGAGCTGGTCGCGGACCAGCACCAGCTCGCCGGAACGCTCGTCGAAGACACCGAACGCGAACATGCCGCGGAGCCGGTGCAGGCCCTCGGTGCCCCATTTGCGCCAGGCTTCCAGCAGGACCTCGGTGTCGGACGTGCCACGGAAGCGCACGCCGGCGGCTTCGAGTTCCTTCCGCAGTTCCGGCGCGTTGTACAGCTCGCCGTTGTAGGTGAGCGCGAGCCCGTCCTTGACCATCGGCTGCGCGCCGGTCTCGGTCAGGTCGACGATCGACAGGCGCCGATGTCCTAAGTGGACTTCCCCGTGGTCGTACCTGCCGGAACCATCCGGGCCCCGGTGGGCGAGTGTCTTGGTGAGCCGATCGGTGAGCGGTCCCCCGTCCGGCCAGAAGTAGGCCCCTGCGATGCCGCACATCTACTTTCGCTCCCTAAAGCGCTTCGGCGTTATCCGGTGACACAGGCGAGAATCGTTTGGTCGGCGCATCGGCGTTGTCGTCGGCGCGTTTGTACGGCGTCGGATGCCGCCGTACGTTCTTCTTCTCCCGCGGGAACATCTCGACCGGCTTCACGACCGGCCGCGGCGCCCGTCGCTCCGGCGGGGCCGTGCGCTCCGGCACGGCACCGGCGCGACCGCGCAACGCGGTGTGCAGGCCGTCCCACAGCGTCCCGTCGGTGTGGTCGCGCGGATCCGGGTCCACCACGACGACGCCGATGATCGGGATCCGCCGGTCCGCCAGCTGACGGGCGACGGTGTGCAGCCATTCGGTGTTCGCGTGCCCGGCGCGTACGACGAGGATCGTCTCCTTGCCGAGGAATTCGAGATCGGTCCACGCCGTGCCGGGCTCGATCGAGCCGACGCCGATGCGCCGTTCCCTCGCGGCCACCGGGGTGTCACCGCGATCCAGCACCTGGACCTTGCCTTCGGCCGCCAGCTCGCGGAGGTTCGTCTTCGGCAGGTCGTCGACGAGCGAGACCGGGCCCTTCTCGGCCAGTTCACGCGCCATGTCGACGGCGAGCGCGGCGGTGATCTGGCTGGCGCCGAGGTCGAGCAGCGACACCGAGCCGCCCTCCTGCCGGACCGCGCGGACCAGCGTCGCCGCGACCCGCTGCCGCCGGGTCACCGCGCGCGAGCGGCGCAGGAAACGCGGCGGCTTGGGCAGCTGCGCGATCACGGAGGCGCCGAGATGCTGCGAGATCTCGCGGCGCAGCACCGGCCGGTCCTTCACCACGCTCGTGACGGCCGCGAGCCCCAGCCCGGCGAGCAAGCCCAGCGCGAAGCCGATCCCGGCGTCGGTGGCGAGGGTTTTGAGCAGCGAACGCGGCAGGATCCGCGGCGCGTCCACGATCTGCGTCCCGGCGGCGACCTTCGGCGTGCCGATGCCCGCCTCCTGCGCGCGGCCGTCGTAGTCGGAGATCTTGGACGTCAGCTCCGCGCGGCGCGAGTACAGCCGCTCCAGCTGGGCGGGGTTGGCGTTGCGGCCCTTGGCCTCTTCGGTGACGATCGACGCTTCGATCGGGGTGAGCTCGTTCTGCGCCTGGTTGCGCTGGTCGAGCAGGGCCTTCTGCTGCGCCGCCGCGGCCGCTTGGTTGCGGCCGATGTACTCGGCGATGAAGGCGTCCGAGATCGCCCGCGCGCGGGCCAGCGCCTCGTCCTTGGTCTTGCCCTTGACCGTCAGCTGGAGCACGTTGTTCGTCAGGCCGAGCCCCTCGTAATCCTTGAGGAACTCCTCCGGCGCCTGCGTGCTGTTCAGCTTCTTGAGCGCCTCGCTCGCGGTCTTCGTCGTTTCGAGCACGGCGACGTCGGTCCGCATCAGCGTTCCGCTGTCGGTCGGCGAGTCGTCGGGGTGGATCACGAGGATCTGCGCGACCGCGGTGGGCGGCGACGGCAGGAGCATCGCGACCAGCCCGCCGGCGATCAGCCCCAGCAGGGCGGTGGCCACCCACATCCGGCGTCGTCTCCGTACCGAGACGACCAGCCGCTGCAGGTCGATGAGCGGCTCGGACTTCGTTTTCTCGGCGCTGGTCACGCGGTACCTGCCAGTGCTTCGTGGTCGGACGGGGTGGGCGCGCCGGGCCGGGTGCGCGTCGGCCGGACCGGCCGGATCAGCACGGTGCCCACCATGGCGAGACCGGCGTCGGCGACGGCTTCGGCGATCCCGACCAGCTCCCACGCGGACCGGGAGCCGAGGCTCGTCACGACGAGGACCCCGTCCGCGTCGGTGTCCGCGACGACGGGCCGCGCCGGGGCCACCGTCACGACGGTGAACCACCCGGCGGCGAGAGCGGCGAGCCGTTCGGCGGCCGCCTGCCCGGCACGATCGCCGTCTGCGGCGACGACGATCAGCCGCCGTCGCGGAAGCCGGGAGACCAGGCGTCGGTACAGGACGTCGGAGTCGATCTCGTCGGCGAAGACGTCGACCCGAGGGACGTTCCACGGCCTGTCGTCACGGAGGAGCTTGGCCCGCAAGGTGGTGCCGTCCGACGGCAGCTCCACGGCGTCGAAGGTGGCCAGCACCGGACCGCCGATCGCCGCGGCGATCTCCTCCTCGTCCCGCAGCCGCCGGTCGGTGCGGGCGGTGAAGAGGTGACCGAACAGGCCGATGAGGAAGAACAGCGCCGCGCCGCCGAGGGCGAGCTGCGGCAGGGTGGGCGCGGCCGCCGAAGACGGCAGCTCGGCCGAGCCGAGGACGACCATGTTGCCGAGGCCGCTGGCGGTGTCGGCCGCGTTCAAACTCGACATCGCCGACTCGATCGACGAGCGCAGCCCCTGCAGTTCGGTGCGGAGCTGGACACTCTCGACGGTCGTCTTGCCTTCGTTGACCTTCGCGGAGAGTTCGCTGATGCGCTGGTTCGTCTGCGTGACCTGCTGCCGCAGGGTCTCGCGGCGTTCCTGCGCCAGCTGGACCGCCGCGTCCCCGGAACCGGCGATGATCTGCGTCGAGTACTTCACGAACTCGCTCGCGATCTGATCGGCCATCCGCTGCGTCTGTTCGGCGGTGTCACCGGTGGCCTCGATGGTGATGACATTGCCCTGTGCGACCGACGTGGCCACCTTTTCCCGCAGCTCCGCGCCGGACATCCCGTCGCCGAGCCCGGCGGCGGCCCGGTCGAGCACGACCGAACTGGTCGCCACCTCGGCCTGGGTGAGCAGCTCGTCCGCCTCACGCGGGCCCTGCAGCAGCACGCTGGACGTCGTCCGATAGCCGGGCGAAAGGATCACCGACGATCCCGCGCCGGCCAGGGCACCGAGCACGGCGAGGACCACCAAGGTCCGCCATCGCCCGCGCAAGACCTGTCCGATCATGGACAGGCGCACCGTGTCGTCAGTCAAAGCCGGGGTCTCCCATCGGTGCGTGCGGGTGCAGCATCAATCCCGTCGGAGCGACCGCGATGTTGGTTACAGGTTTGCCCGAGTCTTGTTCAAAACGCGATCGGGAAGCCGATCACCGGACCGCGGCCGCATAGGCCGCGAGCAGGGCTTTCTGAGAGTTCTCCCACGAGAGAGGACCGGCGACGCGTGCCCGGCCCAGCTCACCCATCTCGGCCCGCTGTTCCGGCGAGTCCAGCAGATGCGCGATCAGCTTCGCGAACTCCGGCTCGTCGTTCGCAGGCGCGTACAGCGCGGCCTCCCCCGCCGAAACGCGGGCCTCCCGCAGCTCGAAGGAGACGATCGGGCGGCTCATCGCCATGTACTCCATGATCTTGTTCATGGTCGACACGTCGTTGAGCGGGTTCAGCGGATCCGGCGACAGGCAGACGTCGGCCGAGGACAGGTAGCGCAGCAGGTCCTCGTCGGAGATCCGGCCGGTGAACTCGACCTGATCGTCGAGCTTCAGTTCCTTCGACAACGCCACCATGGCGTCGAAGGCGTCACCGGAACCGATGAACACGGCGTGCCAGTCGGTGCGGCCGACCTCGTCACGCAGCGAAGCGAGCGCG
This sequence comes from Amycolatopsis sp. w19, assembly GCF_051373225.1. Classification (NCBI taxonomy): domain Bacteria; kingdom Bacillati; phylum Actinomycetota; class Actinomycetes; order Pseudonocardiales; family Pseudonocardiaceae; genus Amycolatopsis; species Amycolatopsis sp. w19. Next base: position 252,667 of record NZ_JBPQFM010000009.1, read on the forward strand.
CGCAACGCGTAGTCGACGCCGTCCTGCGGGCCCATCACACCGAGGTACGCCAGCAGATGCGGCTTGCCCTTCTTCAGTTCGGGCTCGGCAGGCACCATGTGGAACCGCTCGACCACGGGCGCGCTGCGCACGACGAAGACGTCGTCCGGCGACTTGCCACCGCGTTTCACGGCGACGTCCTTGTAGCTCTCGTTGGTCGCGATGACGACGTCGGCCGTCTTGTAGGTGCGGCGCTCCAGCGCGCAGACCGCGCGGTACAGGAAGTCCTCGCCGCGGTCGAAGCGCGAGAGGTACAGCTCGGGACAGAGATCGTGCTGGTCGAAGATGAACTTCGCGCCCTGGCGTTTGAGGTACAGCCCGACCAGGAACAGCAGGTCCGGCGGATTGCAGGCGTGCACGACGTCGACCCGGCCGACCTTGCGGGCGAGCCGGAGCGTGTGCCACAGCGCGGATCCGTACTCCTGGACGTATCCGGCCGGACCACCGGTGGCGGCCTTCAGCGGATACCGCAGGATGTGGACGCCGTCGATGGTGACCTCGGCTTCGGTGTCCCGTTTCGTCCCTTGTGGACAGATGACGTGGACTTCCCAGCCGGCGTCGCGGAGGGTCTGGCACTCCTGCCAGACGCGGCGATCGAAGGGGACGGAAAGGTTCTCGACGAGGATGAGAGCTTTACCAGGCAAGACCGACATATCCCTCTTCAGCCCGGCGCTCGGCGGCGTCGGGTACGCGGACGAGATCGATGATGGTGTGGCCGCCACCGGCCGGGAGCGCCGCGAGGACGTCCGGGTCGGAGGAGCCGACGAGGCAGACTTCGGCGTGGTCGACGACCTCGTCGATGGAGCCGGCCAGCAGCTGGCCGAGATGCGGCAGCCTGCCCTCGATGTACTCGCGGTTCGCGCCCATCAGCCGCGAAAGGCTGACGTTGGCGTCGTAGATGCGGAGGTCGTAACCCTTGCCGAGCAGCCGCTCCGCGAGCTCGACGAGCGGGCTCTCGCGGAGGTCGTCGGTGCCGGGTTTGAACGACAGGCCGAACAGGCCGATCTTGCGTTTTCCGGTGCGCGCGACCAGGTCGAAGGCACGCTGGAGGTGTTCGTCGTTGGAGGGCAGCACGTGCGAGAGGATCGGGACGGCGACGTCCGCGCGGTGCGCGGCATAGACCAGGCCGCGCAGATCCTTGGGGAGGCACGAGCCGCCGAAGGCGAACCCGGGGCGGAGGTAGGCGGGGCTGATGTTGAGCTTGCGGTCGGCGAGGAAGACGTCGATCACCTGGTGCGAGTCGAGCCCCAGCGCGCGGCAGATGGCGCCGAGCTCGTTCGCGAAGCCGATCTTGAGCCCGTGGAAGGAGTTGTCGGCGTACTTCGTCATCTCGGCGACCGGGATCGCGACGCGGAAGACCTCGCCGGGAAGCCCTTCGTACAGCGCCGCGACGACGTCGCCACTGGCCGGGTCGAGCTCGCCGATGACGGTCTTGGGCGGGTCGAAGAAGTCCTTGACGCTGCTCCCCTCGCGCAGGAACTCGGGGTTCACCGCGACGCCGAAGTCCACGCCGGCGGTGCGGCCGGACGACTTCTCGAGGATGGGGACGAGCAGGTCCAGGCAGGTGCCGGGGAGCATGGTGCTGCGGAAGACGACGGTGTGGCGTTCGGTCTTGTCTCGGAGCGCTTCGCCGATTTCCTCGGCGACGCGTTCCAGGAACGCCGTCGACAGGCTGCCGTTCGGCGCGGACGGGGTACCGACACAGATCAGGGAGACTTCGCTGTCCGCGATCGCCTGTCTGACGTCGGTGGTCGCTCTCAGCTTGCCCTCGGCGACCACTTGCGCGGTCAATTCCCCGATCCGCTCCTCGACCACCGGCGCCTTGCCGCTGGAGACGAGTTCGATCTTCACCGGGTTCACGTCGACCCCGACGACCTCGTGCCCGCGTCCGGCCAGGCACGCCGCCGACACGCAACCGACGTAACCGAGCCCGAAGACACTGATCTTCATGACGAATTCCTCCAGCCGCATTCCGCTGCCCGTTGGTCGGCCGTGGGACCGGGTTCGTTACCGGTGTCCGTCGTTCGCCTGCTTTTGGCGGAATGCCTGTGCGGCAAGGGAATTACTCATCGTTCGAAGGGCGCGAAACGCTACAGGGCGCGCGTAAGGGACGCGTAACGATCTCGGGAGCGTGCGGGCGGCGGTGCGGGCTGGGTCCGGGTGGTCGTGAGTGGTAAGTGACGTTCTAACGTCACTTACCACTCACGACCACCCCGCCTCGGTTATCCACAGCCACCGCCCTCCCCCGCTGCTTGTCCACAGATCCGCTTCGAGCCACCCGCCACGACCCTCCACCGGCGATCGTCAGAGGGTGCCCATCAACAAACGCTGGTCGGAAGAGTCCGTTCCAGCCGGACAACGCCCGAGCTGGCCGATCCTCCTGGCGGAGCAACAGGGAATCGTCTCGAGGCGGCAATTGCACGCCTACGGTCAAACCATGTCGGACATCAGGGCGAATCTCGCGGCCGGACGCTGGCAGCGGGTTCTCCCAAGGGTTTACTCGACATTCACCGGCGATTTGTCACGCTCGGCGAAGATCCAAGCCGCGCTGCTCTACGGAGGCGGGTACGCGATCTTGAGCCATCGAACGGCCGCCGAAGAATGGAAAATTCTCCCTGTCATCGAAGGGCCTGTCGAAATCACGGTTCCGTACACCTTCTCCGCGATCTCGCAGGCTCCCTTTGTCATCGTGCACAGGTCTCGCGCGCTGCCGCACATCGCCGCGGGAACGAATCCCCCACGAAGCAACGTGACGGACACGATCCTCGACCTGGCCGCCGCCCAGCGGACCCCGCACCAGGCGACGAACACCATCGTCGACTTGCTCGGCCGGACCAGGACGTCCGTGGCCGCCATGGAGGCGTGCGTGCTGGTCCGGCCGCCATTCCGCTATCGGCCCGCCATCCGATACGGCCTCGCACTCGTCGGCGGGGGATTGATGTCGGCTCTCGAAGTGGCATACCTGGAAAAGGTCGAGGACGAGCACGGATTACCGCGTGGAAACCGGCAGACGCCGATCGAGGTGGACGGCAAAACGCTCTGGGAGGACGTCACCTACGACGATCACGGCGCCGCGATGACGGTCCGGCTCGACGGTCGGGCGACCCATGCGATGGCAGGCATCGCATTCCGGGATCGCCGACGGGACAATGCGGCCGAACTGGCAGGACGGGCAAGACTCGTCTACGGCTGGCACGACATCCAGGCCTCGCCGTGCGAGGTGGCCGCCGAGGTCCGCACCATTCTGGTTCGCGAAGGTTGGAACCCGGCAGGGGCACGGACGACGACTTGTTCGCAGTGCGGCGAACGGTAGAACGGTAGAACGGTCACGGTGGTCGTGAGTGGTAAGTGACGTTAGAACGTCACTTACCACTCACGACATCTTTTACCCGACCCACTTCGCCGCGAGCGCCTCCCCGACAGAAGTCGCTTTCCCGTGGTTCTCGATGGGCGAGACCTTCGAGTTCTTGAAGCAGATGTACGTGACGCCCGAGTCGACGCCGCCGTTCTTCGGGTCCGGGTTGATGCCCAGCGCCTTCGCGGTCGCGTAGGACGCTTCGCCGATGATGTTCTTCGGGCCGGTGTCACCGATGACGGTGTAGAGCACCTTGTTGTTGTAGATCACCGCGCACGAACCGGCGCCCTTGAGGCCGGCCTTCTCGAAGTTCCACGTGCTGCTGATGCTCGGCACGACGATGTAGGGCGTCTCGTCGGCGACCAGCGCCTTGCCGTCGGAGCGCGGGTACGCGGTGCCGTCCTGGAACCACGGGTCGGTGTTCTTGTTGCACCGCGCGGTCGGCTGCCCGTCGCAGTCGACGTCCATGTCGGCCTTCCAGAACACGGCACTCCCCGCGTCGCAGACCGCGACGGTCCGGCCGGTCTCCTCGTCGGTCTTGTACTTGCCGTTCGAGACCTGCTTGCAGCTGGTGGTCTTCGCCAGCAGCTGCTGCGCCGTCGGACCCGCCTGAATCGAAGGGGCGGCCGCGGCCGTCGCCGCGGGAGCCAGTCCGGCGGCCACCACCATCGCCGAGAACAGGAGCAGTTTCCGCATACCGAGCACCCCTTAGTTAATAAAGCTTCTTTATCGAAGGTGCTCAGAATGCCTTTGCCGACGGTTCAGCTCAAGGGTTATTTTCCCACCGTACAAAGAAAACCGGTCAAAAGCGGGCAAGCCTGGCGACCCGCGCCATCGCCCGTCCCGCTCGGCGGTACAGGCCATCCCGGTTACCGAGCACCCCGTCGATCCATTCCTGGTCGATGTCGTACCGGACCTCCGTGCGCGGCCGCAGCCAGCTGTCGCGTGACACCGCCCCGCCTTCGTGCGTGTAGACCCGCGTCGCGCCGGAACGCCGGAGCCTGCTGAGCACCCGCCGGTCGTAGGCGCCGAACGGCGGCGCGTACGCGCGCACGGGTTCGCCGCTCAGATCCTCGATCAGTTTCGGCGCGATTTCGAGTTCGCGCCGGGCGTGCCTGCCGTCGAGCCGCCGCCAGTCGCGGTGCTCCCAGCCGTGTGAACCGATCGACATGCCCGCCTCGACCAGTTCACGAAGGCCGTCGGCGTCGAGGAAACCCCGCTGCCCGATCCGGCCGGCGAGCGGGAAGAACTCGGCCGTGAGATCGCGCTCCACCAGTCTGGGGAGCGCGATCTCGACGTCCGAGACGTTGCCGTCGTCGAAGGTGAGCCCGACGTCTTCGCGTCCGGCCACCGAGTCGAGCACCCGCTCGAACTGCTCGACGGTCACCCATGTTTCGTTTTCGCCTGGATCCAGCGCGCGCACGGGTTTGCCCACGCCGCCAATCGCCAGGATCACCATCCGCGCCTCATTCGGGACCGAGTGTGTTTCCCGATTAATCGCGTTGGCGAATGGAGTAGTTACATGATCCCGCAAGGTGTCCACTAATGGATTACTTGCGGATCTCCAGGGTGCAGCACTTCGGGCCGCCGCCGGCCTTCCGCAGCTCGGAAATGTCCAGGAAGACGACCTCGTAGCCGCGTTCGGTCAGCCGCGCCGCCAAACCGGTCGCCTCGACCGGCAGGACGACGTTGCGGCCGTCGGACACCCCGTTGAGGCCGAAACACTCCGCGTCGGCACGGTCCGCGATTACCGCGTCGGGGAACATCCGCTCCAGCACCTTCCGCGACCCGGCCGAGAAGGCGTCCGGGTAGTAGGCGATCTGGGCGGACGTGGTGTCGGTCGCCTCGGCGAGCACGAACAGCGCGGTGTCGAGATGGTAGTAGCTCGGGTCGATCAGCCGCAGCGAGACGACCGGGACACCGAGGACCTCCTGCGCTTCGGCGTGCGCGGCCGGGTCGGTGCGGAAGCCGGTGCCGGCGAGGAGAACCTTGCCGGTCCAGGCGAAATCGCCTTCGGCCTCGTTGATCTTCTCAGGCATGGTGATGTCGCGGTAGCCGTGCTCGACGAACCAGCGGCGGAAGTGCTCGGCCTCGGCGGTGCGCTGCGGGGCACGGAACCGCGAGCCGAGGACCCGCCCGTCGACGACCGTGCCGGAGTTCGCGGCGAACACCATGTCGGGCAGGCCGGGCTGGGCGTCGATCTCCTCGACGGTGTGGCCGAGGCGTCGGTAGGTGTCGCGGAGTTCGGTCCACTGCGCCATCGCGGCGTCGACGCTGACCGGGACCGACGGGTCCATCCACGGGTTGATGACGTAGTCCACCGCGAAGTACCGCGGCGGGCACATGAGGTAGCGGCGCGTCGTGGGTACACGGGGCTGCTGCTCCAGTTCCGGCATACCCGAAGGGTAAGGCTCACCTAATTCCGCAATCAATCGCTGTTCGCTGCGCATATACCTGCTAAACATTGCGTGTGAACACCATCGACCAGCGAATCGTTTCATGCCTGATGGCCAATGCGAGGTCCAGCTACGCCGACATCGGCAAAGTCGTCGGCCTGTCCGCGCCCGCGGTGAAACGACGGGTCGACAGACTGCTCGAAACCGGGGTCCTGCGCGGCTTCACCGCGGTCGTGGACCCCGAGGCGCTGGGCTGGGGCACCGAGGCGTTCGTCGAGATGACCTGCAACGGCAACATCACCCCGGCCCGGATCCGGGCCCGGCTGGAACCGTTGCCGGAGGTCGTCGCGGCCTACACGGTGTCCGGCGCGGCCGACGCGATCGTCCATCTGCGTGCTTCGGACATCCACCACCTGGAGACCGCGCTGGAACGGCTGCGTGGACTGGAGATCGTCGACCGCACGGTGTCCACCGTCGTCTTGTCCCGGCTCCTGGAGCGCCCGCCGACGCCCGAAGCGTGACACCCTCGACCGCGTGACCGATCAGATCCACTCCAGCCATGACGGCGGGGTCGCCGTGCTCACCATCGACGCGCCCGCGACCCGCAACGCACTGACCCTCGACCTGTCCGCCCAGCTGGCCGAGGCCGTCTCGCGCGCCGAAGCCGACGAGAGCGTCCACGCCTTGGTCGTCACCGGCGCGCCGCCGGCGTTCTGCGCGGGCGCCGACCTGGACACGCTCGCCGGCGCCCGGGAGGACGGACTCCGCGCGATCTATGACGGTTTCCTCTCGGTGGCGCGGTGTTCCCTGCCGACGATCGCCGCCGTCGGCGGGGCGGCCGTGGGCGCCGGACTGAACCTCGCGCTCGCCGCGGACGTCCGCATCGTGGGACCGAAGGCGAAGTTCGTGGCCAGATTTCTCGATCTCGGCATCCATCCCGGCGGCGGGATGACGTGGATGATCCAGCGGCTCGTCGGCCCGCAGAAGGCCGCGGCGATGACACTCTTCGGTGAGGTCGTCGGCGCCGAAGCCGCTGTCGAATGCGGGCTCGCGCTCCGGCTCGTCGAAGGGGACCTGGCCGAGGCGGCCCGTGAACTGGCGAAACCCGCCGTCGACGCTCCGCGAGACGTCCTTCTGGCGACGAAGCGCACGCTTCGGCACACCGCCGCACTGACCGACCATTCGGCCGCCGTCGACGCCGAGATCGAGCCTCAGGTGGCGTCACTCACCGCACCCGCGTTCACCGAAAGGCTCGCCAGGCTACGGGCGTCGATGACCGGCCGCTGACCGTTCCTCGACCGGACTTCACTACGCTGGAAGGAGATACGGCTCACAATCGAGCCGCATCGCCGACCGTTACCATCGGTAACAGATAAACCGGACAACCCCCGCTCAGCGACGAGCTCAGGACACTCGAGAAGTAGGTCCGGCCCGTTTTTACGGCAACCTGGGAAGTGTCCCGAGGACTAACCTCGGGACATGGCACCTGTGACCTGGCCGACATCGCCGGGCGAGGCACGCCGATCTCCGGCACGGCCGGGGACGACGCACGTCGGGAGAGAGGGAATCCCTGTCCTATGAGCACGAGTGCGAACGGCAACGGCTCCTTGTCGGCCGTCAGGCCCACCGAGGTCGCCAAGCTGGACCGGGTGGTCATCCGGTTCGCCGGCGACTCCGGTGACGGCATGCAGCTGACGGGCGACAGGTTCACCTCGGAAGCGGCCGCCTTCGGCAACGACCTGTCGACCATGCCGAACTTCCCCGCGGAGATCCGCGCACCACAGGGCACCATCCCGGGCGTCTCGAGCTTCCAGGTGCACTTCGCCGACTACGACATCCTGACCCCGGGCGACCGGCCCGACGTGCTCGTCGCGATGAACCCCGCCGCCCTGAAGGCCAACCTCGCCGACGTCCCGTCCGGTGGGACGATCATCCTCAACACCGACGAGTTCTCGAAGCGGAACCTGGTCAAGGTCGGCTTCGAGAACGACCCCCTCGACGACGACACCCTTTCGGCCTATCAAGTCCACCGGGTCGCCATGTCGACGTTGACCAGGGGCGCGCTCGAAGAGACCGGACTGTCCAAAAAGGACGCCGAACGCGCGAAGAACATGTTCGCGCTCGGCCTGCTCTCCTGGATGTACCACCGGCCGACCGAAGGCACGGAACGCTTCCTGCGCGAGAAGTTCGCGAAGAAGACCGACATCGCCGAGGCCAACATCCTGGCCTTCCGCGCCGGCTGGAACTACGGCGAGACGACGGAGTCGTTCGCGACGACGTACGAGGTCGCGCCCGCGAAGCTGAACCAGGGCACGTACCGCCAGATCACCGGGAACACCGCGCTGGCGTACGGGCTGGTCGCCGCCGGGCAGCAGTCGGGCCTGCAGATCCTGCTGGGCACGTACCCGATCACCCCGGCGTCGGACATCCTCCACGAGCTGTCCAAGCACAAGAACTACGGCATCCTCACCTTCCAGGCCGAGGACGAGATCGCCGGTATCGGCGCGGCGCTCGGCGCCTCCTACGGCGGCGCGCTGGGCGTCACCTCGACGTCCGGACCCGGTGTCGCGCTGAAGTCCGAGGCCATCGGCCTCGCGGTGATGACCGAACTGCCGCTGGTCGTCGTCGACGTCCAGCGCGGCGGCCCGTCGACCGGCCTGCCGACCAAGACCGAACAGGCCGACCTGCTGCAGGCGATGTTCGGCCGCAACGGCGAATCCCCGGTGCCGATCGTCGCGCCGCTGTCCCCCGCGGACTGCTTCGACGCGGCGCTGGAGGCCACCCGGATCGCGCTCAAGTACCGCACGCCGGTGTTCCTGCTGTCGGACGGCGCGATCGCGAACGGCTCCGAGCCGTGGCTGATCCCGGACGTCGAGGACCTGCCGGATCTGCGCGTGGAATTCGCCACCGAGCCGAATGCCGAGGACGGTTCCGGGGAATTCTGGCCGTATGTACGCGACCCCGAGACCCTCGCCCGCGAGTGGGCGCTGCCGGGCGCCGCCGGGCTGCAGCATCGCATCGGCGGGCTGGAGAAGGCCGACAAGACCGGCCACATCTCCTACGACCCGGACAACCACGACAAGATGGTCCGGCTGCGCCAGGCCAAGATCGACGGCGTCGACGTCCCCGACCTCGTCGTCGACGATCCCAGCGGCGGCAAGGCACGGGTGCTGGCACTCGGCTGGGGCTCGTCGTACGGACCGATCGGCGCCGCGTGCCGCCGCGTCCGCAAGGACGGCATGCCGATCGCGCAGGCGCATCTGCGCCATCTCAACCCGTTCCCCGGCAACCTCGGCGACGTACTCCGTTCGTACGACACCGTCGTCGTCCCGGAAATGAACCTCGGCCAGCTTTCGATGCTCTTGAGGGCCAAGTATCTCGTCGACGTGAAGTCGTACACGAAGGTCGCCGGGCTGCCCTTCAAGGCCGAAGAGCTGCAAGGCGTCTTCACGGAGATCATCACCAGTACGGAGGGGGCGAAGTGACCGCGATCGACCTGGGGATCCCCACCCTCGGCGGCTTGGACCTTGTGCCGACCGAGACCGAACCGCAGAAGGCGAAGGACTACAAGTCGGACCAGGAGGTCCGCTGGTGTCCCGGCTGCGGTGACTACGTCGTGCTCAACGCCGTGCAGTCGTTCCTGCCGACGCTCGGCCTCAAGCGCGAGAACATCGTGTTCATCTCGGGCATCGGCTGCTCGTCCCGGTTCCCGTACTACCTGAACACCTACGGCATGCACTCGATCCACGGCCGGGCGCCGTCGATCGCGACCGGCCTCGCGACCGCGCGACCGGACCTGTCGGTGTGGGTCGTCACCGGTGACGGCGACGCGCTGTCCATCGGCGGCAACCACCTGATCCACGCGTTGCGGCGCAACGTGAACATCAAGATCCTGCTGTTCAACAACCGGATCTACGGCCTCACCAAGGGCCAGTACTCGCCGACGTCCGGGCCGGGCATGGTCACGAAGTCCACCCCGATGGGCTCGGTCGACACCCCGTTCAACCCGCTTTCGCTGGCGATCGGCGCCGAGGCGTCGTTCGTGGGCCGCGCGCTCGACTCGGACCGCAAGGGCCTCACCGAGGTGCTGGAAGCCGCCGCGAAGCACCGCGGGTCCGCGCTGGTGGAGATCTACCAGAACTGTCCGATCTTCAACGACGGCGCCTTCGACGTCCTCAAGGACAAGGACGAGGCCGCCACCCGGCTCATCCCGCTGAAGGCCGGCGAGCCGATCAAGTTCGGGCCGCAGGGCGAATACGGCGTCACGCGGAGCGGCTGGGCCGGGCTGGAGGTCGGGAAGGTCGCGAACATCGGCGAGGAGAACCTCGTCGTGCACGACCCCACGGTCGAGGACACGGCGTACGCATTCGCGCTTTCGCGGATCGGCGACCAGAACCTGAACCACGTGCCGACCGGCATCCTGCGGCAGGTCGAGCGGCCCACCTACGACGACCAGGCGCGTGCCCAGGTCGCGGAGGCGCAGGCCGCCCGCAAGCCGGATCTGCAGGGCCTGCTGCGCGGCAAAGACACCTGGACCGTCGTGTAAGTCACCGCTCCTCGAACGCAATGAAAGGTCCTTTCCTCGCAAATTTTGCGAGGAAAGGACCTTTCATTGCACTCAGGTAAGGGGACGGAAGCCCACTCGCTCCGCGTCGGCGGCGGTCCGGAACCAGACCTCCGCGACCATCTTCGGGAACTGCTGCGAGTCCTCCGTGCAGTACCGCAGAGCCGTCACGCTGGCCTTGACCGCGAAGTCGTCGGCCGGACGGCCACCACCCGGCCGCGGCATCGCCGAACCGGGACCGAACGGGCCTGGCGGAACGGACTCGGCCACCGGAGCGGAGACCTGCCGCGCGGGCGGAGGCTCCGGCGCCGGCATCGCGTCGCCAGGCTGGACGGCGGGCTCGAACAGCGAACCGCTCTGCCCACCGGACAGCTCCGGCTCACGGCGTTCGATCGCCCGCATCGACGGCTGGATCGGCTGCGGCGGCTCGAAACCGCCCCGGACCGCGCCCCGCGGCGTGCGCTTGGGCAGCACCTGCGTGGCTTCGGCGGGCGTCTCGGGCTCCGAGTCGAGGAGACCGGCCTTCGCTTCTTCGTCCGACCCGAAGGCATACGCGGGCGGATCGTGCAGCTCTTCTTCCCGCTCGAACCAGTTGGTCTCGACGGGCGCCTGCTCCGTCTCCACGCGCGACGCGGGGCTGAACAGCGACACCGGCTCCGGCTGCGTCTCGGCGCCTTCGGGATCCAGCTGCATCTCCAGGCGGGACCGGTACGGCCCTTCGCCCGGCAACGGCGGCTGGGGCTCGGGTTCCGGCTCAGGCTCAAGGTCCAGCTGCGACGCGGGCTGGAGGTACTCGGTCGCCGCGGCGGCGTACGGGTTCTCCGGCTCGGGCTCAGGCTCGGGTTCCGGCTCCGGCAAGGCCGCCGGGATGTACTGCGTCCGCTCGGCCGCGGGCTCCGGCTCCGGATCGGGTTCGAGCTCCGGCTCCGTCTGCTCCGCCGTGCGGTACTCGGCCTCGTACTCTTCTTCGGGCTCGAAGGTCTGCGTCGCGGCCGGGGAGTGCTCCGGCTCCTCGACAACGTCCTGAACAGGCTCCTCAGCGGGTTCGGTCCACTGCTGCGCGGGCTCCTGCTCGGTGAGCGTCTCGGGGTACGCGGGCTTCGGCTCCTCGACCGCCGCGAACTCCTCGTCCAGATCGTCGTGCGACGGCTTCGTGAGGTACGCGGTCCCGCCGGCGACGGCCGCGGCACCCGCGCCGAGGCTCACCCCGGCGGGCAGCCGGGACGTCTCGGCGTGCGCGGTGGCCAGCGAGCTTTCGAGCTCACGGATGCGCTTGCGCGCCGGGATCACCAGCACCAGCCAGGTGAGCAGCGCGCCGACGACGAACGCCAGCAGACTCCACAGCCAAACCTGTCCGAAAATGGACATCTAACCTGCCCTTTGTCAATGCGTTCGCGCGACCAGGTAGTCGGCGACCGATTCGCAGGCATCCCGGGCGGGCGACGCGGGCAGCGCCGCGAGCTCGGCACGCGCCCGACGAGCGTAGTCGGAAAGAGTTTCGCGTGCGCGTTCGAGTCCGGACGAGGCCCGCAGCAGGCCGAGGGCCTCGGCGACGAGCTTGTCGTCGGAGATCGGGCCGGACAGCAGCTCGACCAGGCGCGGGTCGGTGGCCGGGTCGGCCAGCGCGTACAGCATCGGCAGCGTGCGGACGCCTTCGCGCAGGTCCGTGCCCTGCGCCTTGCCGAGCTCGTCGGAAGCGGACGCGATGTCGATGACGTCGTCGGAGATCTGGAACGCCGTCCCGATGATGTCGCCGAAGCGGCGAAGCGCGTCGATGTAGTCGTCGGGCGCGCCGGACATCATCCCGCCGAACCGGCCGGAGGTGGCGATCAGCGAACCGGTCTTCTGCGCGATGACCGTGAGGTAGTGCTCGACGGCGTCGTCGCCGTCGGCCGGGCCGACCGTCTCGCGCATCTGACCGGTGACCAGCTCGCCGAAGGTCTCGGCGATGATCCGGGCCGCGTCGGTGCCGAGGTCGGCGACCAGCCGCGAGGCGTGCGCGAACAGGAAGTCGCCGGTCAGGATGGCGATGGTGTTGTCCCAGCGGGCGTTGACGCTCTCCGCGCCGCGGCGCATCGTCGCCTCGTCCATCACGTCGTCGTGGTACAGCGTCGCGAGGTGCACCAGCTCGACGGCCGCGGCGGCGGTGACCACCTGGTCGCCCTGCTTCGGCCCGAACTGCGAGGCCAGCAGCGTGAACAGCGGGCGGAAACGTTTGCCCCCCGCCTCGACCAGGTGCGAAGCGGCGTCCTCGACGGCCTTGACGTCACTGCGGACGACCTCGCGGAGCAGGGTCTCGACGTCGGCGAGACCGGTCGCGAGGGTGCGCAGGAGCTGCTCGTCGGCGATCTGGAGCCCCACGGACGCGCGCAGGTCCTCGATGGCACCACCTGGGGCAGGTGAAGACACAGACACGTCGGCTCCGCTCTCTTTGACACCGTTCGGGGTTGGTCCCAGCGTAGTGGCTACCCACTGAGGCCTGTTGACGTGCTGTCCTGCGGAAACGGTGACGAAGATGACACCCCCGCCGAGTATCCCGCCCGCTCGGGCGCGAACGGGTCAGCGGCGGCGGATCTTGATGTCGTCCATGCACGTCGCCTTGCCCGCGACGTCGCGGTACGGATAGCCCTTGGCGTCCAGCAGTTCCATGACCTTCAGCTCGGCCTCGTCGAGCACGTCGCGTTCTTCTTCGCCTTGCAGCGTGATCCGGAACGTGAACGCGCCGAGGTGCGCGCTGTAGGTGAGCAGACCGTCCTCGGTGAACCCGATCGCCTGATGGTCGCCCAACTCCGCGAGGAGCCGGGCACGGGTGTCGGCGTCGGGGTGGTCGAACTTGCCGTTGACGAGGACGCGGTAGGTCGGCATACGCACGAATATACAGACCTGTATCCGGATACGAATCCGAATATCCAACGGGTGTCCATGATCCACGGTCGAGTGAAACGCCCGTCACGCGCGCAACGGGCGAATCCGACACGCAGATAGTGATGACAAAGGAAGAACGGCCATCCGGCTCGCTCTCCGTCACGTGAGGAGGACGTGGAAATGCGCATCACCATGGCAAGCCGGGCAGGCCTCGTCGGCGCACTGCTGCTGGCAGGTCTCGGCGCCGGGGTGTCTCCGGCCGCCGCGTCGAACCCGGCCGGAGTGGCTTCGCTCGGCTCCGCCGCCTTCACCAAGGGCACCTCGGCACCGATCTCGATCGCCTCGCTCGCCGACTGCGCGGTCGAGGGACCGACCAGCAACTCTTCCGGGGTCGTGACCAGGACCGGGATCACGTTCGGTGGCGGCACGACGACGTGCACGACCACCGTCGTCGACCCCGAAAACGACGTGACCACGACGAAGTCGGAAGCCAAGGGACAGAACTTCGAGCTGTCGGCGCTGGTGTCGTCGAGCGGGCCGCGGATCAAGATCAGGTCCTACTCGGTCAGCTGCACGGCGACCCAGACCAGCACGAACGCCAGCTGGACCTACGGCGGCGCGACCGGGCTCGGCACCCTGCCGTCGCCGGTGCCGGTCGGCTACGTCAAGCCGATCACCAAGTCCAACGGCACGCTGCTCGCCGAAGCGATCTTCAACGAGCAGAACCTGCCGGGCGACGGCAGCATCGGGCTGACCATGCTGCGGATCAAGTTCGCCCCGGCCTCGAACATCACCGGCGAAGTGGTCATCGGGCGCACGGCCTGCTCCCCCACTCCGTAGCCATCCCGCCGGGAAAGGGGCGTCCGGAACCTGCCGGGCGCCCCTTTTCCATTCTGGCTTATATAAGCCTCTGCTGATATCTTGACGGCAGCCGAGCAGAGGAGGGCACCGATGGTCGACGTGACCAGCCAGATCGACTCCGTCCAGCGCAAACTGGGCAAGCGCGTGATCGAAGCGGGCGAGGCGGTGACGGCGACCGTCAGCCAGGTCTACGACACCGGCCTCGACGACCTTTGGGACGCCTGCACCAATCCCGAACGCATCCCACGCTGGTTCCTGCCGGTCAGCGGCGAGCTGCGCGTCGGCGGGAAGTACCAGCTCGAAGGCAACGCGGGCGGGACGGTCGAACGCTGCGACCCACCCAAGAGCTTCGCCGCGACCTGGGAGTACGGCGGCGACGTCAGCTGGATCGAACTCCGGCTGAGCCCTGAAGCCGACGGGCGCACTCGGTTCGAACTCGACCACACCGCCGTCCCCAACGAGCACTGGAACCAGTTCGGGCCCGGCGCGGTGGGCATCGGCTGGGACATGATGCTGAACGGGCTCGCGCTCCACCTCGAATCCGGCGAAGCCGCCGATCCCGAAGCGGCCATGGCCTGGATGACCAGCGATGAAGGCGTGCGGTTCATGACGCTGAGCAACGAGGCCTGGTACGAGGCCGACGTCGCCAACGGGACGGACCCCGCCACCGCCCGCACGCGCGCCGACGCCACCTTGGCCGCTTACACCGCGCCGCCGGAGAGCTGAAGATCTTCGGCGAGTTCCGGGGCGCGAAGCAGGTCGATGAGCTCGTCGTCCGCGCGGAACACAGCGCGGGCGCCCGGCATCCGCGCCTGGCGAAGCATCGCGTGGAGGACGTCGGCGTGCGGCTGGTCGAGCAGGGTCCAGACCATCGCGCGCCGTTTCGCCTCGTCCCCCAGTTCGCGCGCGGTCCACCAGGCGAGGACGAGCGCACTCACCTGGTTGACCGCGGTTTCCCGCCCCCGCGCCAATTGCGCGCGGTTCAGCCCGCACACCTTGATGGTCTGTTCGCCTTTTTCGGTCAGTGCGCGGTAGGTCCCGATCGACAGCACCAGGAACAGATGCTCCAGCGGATCTTCGGCGGTCGGATCGACGAGCAGGGTGTTGCCGTCCTCGTCCACCGGGAACAAGTCGCGTTTGTGGTGGCTGTTGCAGTATTCGCAGGCGAGCACATGATTGAGCCAGTCGAAGGCGCGTCCCGGATTCCTCGCGATCGGCTCGAAATGGTCCACAGTGGACCCGAGGCCGTCGCCGCAGTACATGCAGTAGCCGCGGCCGGCGGCCATGACGTCCAGCCCGGCCCGCAAAGAACGCCGCACGGCACGGGAAACCCGCCACAGTCGCCGGGCTTCTTTCGTGTCACCGGAAGGGATCCGCGCCGTCAGCTCTTCGAGATCGGCCACCACCTGCCCCGGCAGCGCGATCCGGCGGATCCCGATCACCGATCGTCGGCCTCGAACCGCCTGGCCACCTCGTCGACCCGGCTCGGCGGTGAACTGCTCAGCATGCCGCGCAGGCGTTCCCATTCCCGGACGCCGTTCGCGTCCGCCCGCCCGGACGCCACCTGGAATTCGAGCTCTGCGAGATGCTCCCGCAGTTCGACCGCCTGCGGCGAATAGGGCGTGTCCAAGCCGAAAAGGTCGGACAGCACCGCGTCGTCCCCGGAGCCGAACACGACCCGCTCGTACAGCTCCTCGGAGACCACACGCGGCGGAACCTCTTCGTCGGGCCCGGAAAGCCGGATGAGCCCGCCCGGGTCGGCGGCCTGGCAGACGTAGGGGCTGTGCGTGGTGACGATGAACTGGATACGCGGGAAATGCGCCTTGAACCACGGCCCCATGCGTTTCTGCCACGACACGTGGAGATGCGCGTCCACCTCGTCGATGATCACGACGCCGGGACTCTCGTGATCGAGGCCGGCGCCGTGGAGCTGCTTGAGCAGATCGACCACGAGCGCGGTCACCGTGCGGTAGCCGTCGCTCATCTCGCGCAGCGGGAACCGGTCGCCCCGGTACTCGACCCAGAGCCCGTCCGAATCGACGTCCCGGATCCGGTAACCGCCCGGCAGGAGACCATCCCCGAGGATCTCCAACGCCTTGTCCTTCAGCTCACGCGCGCCCGCTTTTCCTTCCAGGGCACGGAGATGCTGATTGATCAGCCACGTGACCCCCTCGGCGAGCGAAGCGTCTTCGTGGAACAGACTGGCCATCCGCGCCAGCGACCCCGCGCCGCGCATCCACGACTCGGCCTCGCCACTGCCACCCGCGAGCCGCCGGAACGGCCCATACGCCGCGCAGAACGGCTGGCCAGGGGGAAGTCCGGAGATCGGCAGCAGACCGGAGTCGAGCCAGCGGACCTCGACCGGCGCCGGGCCCTCCTCGCGCATCACCGAAAGCTCGATCGACCCGGATGTCTGGTCCGTCGAGATCCAGCTTCCGGCGTCCGACAACAGGCCCCACGCGACGTCCGGCGCCGCCGCGACCGCGATGGCGCGCAACAACGACGTCTTGCCCGACCCGTTGCGCCCGGCGAGGACCACCCAGCCGGGGCCGGGCAGCCGGAGGTCGACGGCGCGGGCGCCGCTGAAGCCGCGGATGTTCTCCAGCCGGACCCGCTCGATGTACATGGAGGAAGCTTACGACGGCGTGGACGTCACCTGGGCCCCCGAAAGTGGGTCGCCATCACGAAATCCATCACAGCGAGCGCCTTGCCGACGTCCAGATCCGAAACGACCTTCGAGCGGTCCCAGTCCTTGATGCCTCGCTCATGCTCGGGCACGATCCGCAGCCGGACATGCCCGCGGACGTCGATGTTCCCGAGCGGTGAGGCGTAAAGGGCGAATTCGCGGTCGTCCTGCGTACGGAACGTGACCCCAGGGCTCTCGCCGAACGTGATCAGCTGGTGGTCTTTGTAGGTCTTGTTCGGGTCAGCGTGCCATTCCCCCGGAGCGCCGCCGTTCGCGGTGGCCCCGGCCTCGATCTGCAACCGGTGTTTCGGCTCGACGAAGTAGCACGATCCCGGCGTGGCGATCGGCGCGAAGTCCGGGCCGAACGCCATCCGGACCGCGTCACGGAACACCGCGCATTCGACGTTCGGATCTGCGGCGCCGGCGGCGATGACCGCCTCGGCCCCGGTCGGCACTTCGACCTCGACCGCCGGATCGCAGGTCTCACCCTCTTCAGTGGAGACCCAGTCGGCGCAGGCCCCGACCCGGGCACTGTCTTGACCGTCCGGCGGGTAGATGAGGTCGCGGGGCAGTTTCGCGGCGCCCGCGGTGGCGAAGTCGCGGAGGAGGCCGCAGTCCTTACCTCGACTGGCCCTACCGATCTCGAACGTGATCGCGCGCTCGAAGCTCACCGGCACCGTGATCTCGCAACCATCGAGACCACCCATGCGCCGTGTTTCGGTCTGATAGCCCTTCACCCCGCCCAAGTCGATGACGGTGCCGTCGACCCGATGGAGTACGAGGTGACTCGGGTCCATATCGCGGACCGAGATGAGGTCGTAGCCCCCGCGGAACAGCGAGCACTGCTTCCTACCGTGCTTGACCTCCGCTTTCCTCTCGACCGGCCGGGTAACGTCTCCCCTTCTGCGGTCGTAGACGGCGAGGTCGATCAACTCGCAGAGATCCAGCGTCGCGAGCGCCGCATCGACGGCCTTCTCGTCGCGATCCGCAGGACGCGGTTGTTTCGGCTGCCATTTCGGAAACTGCGGTGGCGGAGGGGGCGTATCCACGGATTCCGCACAACCCGTCAGCAGGCCCAGGAGTACTGCGCCGAGAATCACTCTTCGAAACTTCATTACGCAGAGTATGCAAATTTTGAGTGTCGCCTACCAGGTAGGACCCCGTTTCCTGGGGCGCATTCACACGATCGGTTTTCACGGGTAGTCACCGAGTTGCCCTCGGCTATTCAGCAGGGAACGTGGCTTTATGCAGTCGGGTTCACCGGCCTGGGAACCCTGGTAATCTTCCCGGCGTCGGATTACGCAGGGTGCATCGGGGAGACGCGCCTTGTAGCCACGGGAGGGGCACATGACGACGGTGACTTCGGGGCGGCTTCGGCCATTCAGCGGGGAACGGTTCGGCGCCGCGGGGGTGCATGACCGTGCCTGAGGGGACACCTGTCTACCAACCTGGCTTCGACCCGGGCTCTGTGTGCAAGGCCCCGCACACCGGGGGCTCCTACGGGACGCCTGTCGCTGAAGGCGCGGGGTTCAAGTACGACGAGGCGACGCTGCATGAGCTGGTGACGGAGTGGCGCGACCTGGCCCTGCAATACCAAGCTGACCTCGCTGAAGCCGGAAAAATCGCCAGGGCCCGGCCTCCAGGGTTGGAGTACGCCAGTGGCAACAATGCCGACGTCACCAAGCTGTCCGGGGCAGCACTCGAGGGTGCCCTGCGGCAGCGCATCGCCTACTGCGAGAACATGGCGAATAAGTACGTGACCGCACTCGGCAAGTACGCGACTGCGGAAGAGCACGCCACCTCAGTCATCAATCAACAGCCGAAGGGCATCGCCTGATGCGTCGCTCCATCCTTGTTCTCTGCGCCATCACGGTCACCCTCGTCGCGTGTTCGCCTTCGACCAAGAACGGCACTCCTACCCCCTCCAATGGCGGTACTAGCCCGAGCCCGTCGAGCGCAGCCGGACAGATCCCGGGTCCTGGCGTTCCTAAGGTCGACAATCCGATCGATCTGGCCCGATTCAAACCGACACCCTGCAACGCCCTCACTGAGACACAAGCCGAGGAACTCCTCGGGGCCAAAGCCGAAGCCAGGGAACGGCTCGACGGATCAACTGGGCCTTCGTGCTTGTGGGCACCCCCCTCCGCCACCCGCCCCACGGTCAATGTGCTCTTCAGTAAGTCGCCTGACCGGGGGATGACCAGCGTTTACGAGGCCAAGGGCACGACCTATAAGTTGTTCGAGCCCCTCGAACCGATTAATGGCTATCCGGTGACCGCCTACGGCACGGAAGACGAGCGCGTCAGTCGAGGAAAGTGCTCCGTAGCTTTAGGGACCAGCGATAACGAGACGATCGACATCGTCCTGGAGCAGTCCGAGGCCAACATCGGCAAGAAGGACCCCTGCGACGCTGCCCGCGAAGCCGCGATCAGGGTCCTGACCACCATCCGAGGGAGCAACTGATGGTCGCCGAAGGACCGCTCACCGCGACCCAGATCTACGAACAGATCACCAAGGGCGAGGGCACTGGCTCGCTCTCCGATGCCCAGCGTGCAGCCCATGAGCTGACTCGGCGACACCACGACCGAGCGCAGCGGCTCGCCGCCCTCACCCAGAAGACCCTGGCGGGTTGGCAGGGTGGGGCCAGCATGGCCGCGATCGACGCGACGATGCCGGTCGTCGAGGCGGCGGCGGACGACGTGACGCACTTGACGCGGGCCCAGACCGCCATCAGCTCCCAGATGGACGCGTTCGGCACGGCCAAGAACTCGGTCAAACCGGTGCCGCCCGAGCAGCCCGCGCCGACTGCCGAGGATGTCAAGGCCGTCATGGGTGGCGGCCTGGTCGGCTACTGGAGCAGGGTTCAGGGGTACCAGGCCGACAGCCAGCACAACATCGACACCTTCGCGTCTTACCACTCCGCCAGTACCGCCAACGGCGACGAGCTGCCTGCCCAGTACGCGCAGCTCACCGACCCGGGCGGCAGCGTCACCTTGGACGAGGGCGGCGCCGGGAAGCCCGCTGCGAGGGGATTCGGCGACGGCTCCGACGGACGCGAGCACGGCGCAGGCGAGCCCTACCGAGGACCGAGCGGACCCAGTGGCCCCAGCGGTCCCGGCACTCCGAGTGGCCCCAGCGGGCCGAGCGCCCCAGCGCCCGACAGCGGCCCTCAGCCCGGACAAGGGCCTCAGCCCGGCCAGTACCCGGGCCCGCATCAGCCCGGCGCGCAGCAGCCGGACGACGGGACCCGCGCGAATTCGTACACGCCGCCCCAGACCACGCCGGTCGTACCGCCGGCGGCGAACCTCGACTTCGGGCCGACCGGCAAGCCGAGCCCCACGTACAACACGCCCGGCGCTTTCCCGCCCGGGTACGGACCCGGGACGAGCGGGCCCGGCGTCTACGGTCCCGGCGGCAGGCCGCCAGGTGCGACAGGCGGCCCCGGCGCGACAGGCAGGCCCGGCGGGACAGGGCAGCAGCCTGGCATGGGTGGCCGTAGCGGCGCCGGGATGCCCGGCGAGGGCGTGGCCGGCCGCGGC